>JBAXBK010000045.1:0-23103 GCA_037142015.1 Nitrospira sp.
TCGTCTTTCGTATAGCCGACGCGGCGGGCAAGACTGACAAACTCCTCTGAATCGTACGGGGGGAGGACAAGATCTTTGGTGTTTCCCCGGACCATGCGTAATCCATCGACTAATGTTCGGGTGAAGATGTAGGCTTTCCGGAGGCCTGCTCCATCGGCTCGCTCGACCAACCCCTCTTGCGTCAGCGCGGCGAGCGCCTGCAGGGTATTCGGCGTACGCAGACTCGGGTGGTCGTGCCCATGCATCACTTGTAAGTATTGCATCGCATATTCGATGTCGATGAGTCCCCCCGCGCTATACTTCACGTTGACTTTTCCAGGCGAGACCAGTTGTTTGAGCTGTTGTCTCCGAAGCTCCAGTGCCATGGGAATGTCCCAGGCAGCACCCCCGTAGACGAAGGAGTCCCGGTGTGCTTCCAGTCGATGGCCTAGTGCGGAGTCGCCGGCGATATGGCGTAACTTGATCAGGGCCTGCCGTTCGAATGGCGCAGCAAGCCCGGTCGAACTGTAGTAGCGACAGACTTCCTCGAATTCATTGGCCAGCGCACCCTTGCCTCCATGAGGCCGCAGCCGGACATCGATGCGAAAGATGCCTTCTTGCTTGGCTTCGATCCACCCCAGGAGTTCCTGCGCCAGCCGTTCGAAGTACTCGCTGTTCTCAATTCCCTGCTTACCGCTAGTTTTGCCCGATCCATCGTAGACGAACAGGACTTCGATATCCGAGGCGTAGCCAAGCTCGCGCCCTCCGAATTTTCCCAATCCCAGGACGGCAAAGGAACAGGGTTTCCCGTTGGCGAGCCGTGGCCGCCCATAGGATTTCTCCAGCTTGGCGCGGCAATCTGTGACGCTCCGTTCCATGATGACTTCCGCCAGTTCCGTGAGCGCGAGCGAAAAGTCAGGGAAATTGGTGGAGGGTTCGACGATGTGTTTGATGTCGATCCTGAACATCTCACGATCTTTGAACCGGTTTAAGGCTTCTTTTCGCGCTTGATCTGTTTTGGCGTGCCCGACCAGGCGATCGAGTTCTTTTCGGAGGGCCGCCTGCGGCTTGATCAGGGGCGCATCCTGGTAATCCGTGAGCAGAGGAAGGAGGTTGTCATGCTGGCGCCTAAGGAAATCTTCCCATAGAAAATCGCTGGCGCCGAGCAGTCGTGCGAGCAAGGGGAAGCTTTTTTTATTGCTGACGAAGTCGAGCGACTGGTTCTTTCCAGTTTTACCCTGGTCTTTCACGATGAGATCCAGGAAGTGGTCGAACGATGCCAGAGCTTTGGCCGGGTCGGAAGCCCAGGTCAAGGCATGCGTGAATTGTTTGATGAGCACGGCGGTCAGGCGAAGTTGCTGCTGATCGGCGGAGTCGAGTAGTTTCTGACCTTCGCGATTCCTGACATAGAAACGATCGTGCAGCTTGGCTCCGTCGCATTCGATCTGGGCCTTGGTAATGTATATGTTGCGCATGGCAAGGGCATTCGCAAGCGCATAGAGGAAGGCCGGAGTATCATCCGATTGGATGTCCATGATCGTGTCTGTCGGCGATTGGCTATTGTCGAAAGTAATCTGCACCGTATCGAGCAGGCCGGTGAAGGCGCTTCGCTGTTTATCCAATCGTTCGACGAGCCGGCGATTGACATATTGGCGTGCCTCTTCGAACCGACCGGCATCCAGCAGTTGAACAATCTCGCTGACCGTCTGCCGGAGGGCATTGTGTTGTGGCGCGGGAAAGCCTGTGCTGTCTAGGGGGTGTACCAGAAAAACATCGACGATTTTCTTGCGGCTCAGGCCGGGCCGGCTTTTATTAGGCCGGTCAGCCCTTGAGAGGGCTTCCCTGCGAGGCGATGGAGAGGGCGTGGCCCCCATAAATGTATAGATCCGTCCCTCTTCGATATTCAGTCCGAAGGCCGAGAGCACACCGCAGATGGCGGCGAATTCCGAGAAGTAATCGTAGGCGACAATACTGATTTCCCATCGGCCTGCTTGTTTGTCGATGACCGATAGTTCGCAAGGGTGGTCTGGCGCGAGACGGCTGGCAAGCTGAATATGGTGTGCGATGGTTTCCGGTTGGAATCGTTCGAAGTACTCGGGGTCCATCCGTGAGACGAAATCCCTGCGTACCTCATCCGCGACGTCTGGACAGAGGGGGGCCAGGGTTTTGATGATCGATTCGCGTGGTCCAGACCCAACCATCATGGCTCGGAGTATAGCCGAAGTGGGATTCATTGTGCGAGCGCCAAGGTATGAGTATAATGCCCGCCTATGACTACGCGTCCCAAGAAGCCGCTGTCACGTTATTGTGCCACCCCTACGCTCGAGAGGGCTACTCGTCCGGATCCGACCCCGATTCTTTTAGCGTCCGGGCTGGAACCGGCCCAGGTTGAAGCAATTCTTCAAGGCTACGGACTCCAGCGTATTAAGGATGCCGATGCGAACCTGCAGTCGATGGCGGGCGATCCATACCAGCGGCGTCAGTTGGCAGACATTCTACCCGCGTTGCTTGAGGCCATTGGGAAGACTGCTGATCCGGATCTAGCCTTGAACCAATGGGAACGCTGGCTCGCGAGCGGAGTCAGCCGGTCGGCTGTGTTGGAATACCTGCGAGGCGCTCCCCTTATGGTGGACCTGGTATGCGCGATATTTGGAAACAGTAACTCGCTCGGCTCTACCCTCGTCCGCGACCCGCTGTTGCTGTACTGGCTGGCCCAACAGAAGGTGTTGTCTACTGCGCCGACCAAGGCTGGGATGGAGCGTACAGTCCGGCAAAATCTGGAGACGGTCGATGCCACGGAACTCAAATTGGACGCACTCAGACGATTCCGCCGCCGAGAGATGCTTCGCATTGGCGTACGCGATCTCCTCCGGTTAGCTGATGTGGTGGAAACGACCGCTTCTCTCTCAGACCTGGCCTCGGTCCTCATCGATGCCGCCTATCATATTGTGGATGCTAGTCTACGATCTCAGTATGGCATTCCCATGCATCGGAATCGTCAGGGGCGGTGGGTGGAGACCGGTTTCACGGTTATCGGGATGGGGAAGCTGGGAGGACATGAGCTCAATTACAGCTCCGATGTAGACGTGCTCTATATCTGTGAGTCCCATGAGGGAGAAACCAGGCCTGCTGTGCCCAGAGGCGTGAAGGCAAAGGGCTCTGCGCAGCGAGGGCTGTCCAATGAAGAATACTTTGAAATTCTCGCGCGGGAACTGACGAAGGCGCTGACCGAACAGACCCATGAGGGGTATCTCTATCGTGTAGATCTCCGTTTGCGGGCAGAAGGTTCGGTGGGGCAGCTCACTCGTTCGCTCGATGAGTATGATAAGTACTATCGGACGAGGGGGCAAGTGTGGGAACGGTTGGCCTTGCTGAAGGCCTGGCCCATTGCCGGGTCTCAGGGGGTCGGGAGATCGTTCGTCAAGTTGGTACGGCCCTTTGTGCTGGCGTCCCCATCGGAACGCTCGGATGTCGAACAGGGGCTCGCGATCGTAGAAGAGGTCCGATCGGTCAAGGAACGAATTGACGCGAAGATGGTGGAGCGAGGGCATGAGCAGCGCAACGTGAAGTTGGGTGGAGGAGGCATCCGCGAGATCGAGTTTTTTGTCCAAACGATCCAAGCGCTTGTCGGTCGTCGATTGCCAGGAATCCTGGATCGAGGGACTATCGGATCCTTAGCGCGACTTCACAACGTGGGCATCCTTTCAGCGAAACAACAGAGCGGCCTTGCCCGCGCCTATCAGTTTCTCCGAGACGTCGAGCATAAATTGCAGATGGTGCACGATATGCAAACACACGCGCTGCCGGATCGGCAGGATAAACTCGAACGTTGCGCGATCCGCATGGGCTACATAGGGGCGAGTCGATCGGTCGCCCTCAAGCAGTTTCAAGCCGACCATGCTGCACATAGAACCCTCGTGCATGACATCTTCCGCTCGTTCTTCGAGACGCCGAAGACTTCCAAGTTGTTCAAGGCTACGTTGAGAGCCATCAACAAGCGTGGCAGGCGCGATCCGAAGGCTGAAGGCTGAAGGTCGGAGTTCGAGCTTCCGAACACTTCAGCCTTCAGCTTTTACGCCGCCTCGTTATGATCGTTGAAGTACTGCTGCGTGAATTCACGTAGTTCTTGACTCCTATACGTGCGGGAATAAGATCATTTTAAGAACGACCCTGCCGTCAACATACGCAGGGCTGCTGTTCACCGCACCGAATGGAGGCCGCCATGAATGCCACTATCGAGTCGCCTGGCCCATCAATCCTCACGGACGAAAAAATCATCGCAGCATTAAAAAAGAGCGGACCGCTGACGATTGAAGAGATGTCTTCAATACCAGGAATGAGTTGGGTGCGAGTCTTCTCAGCCGTTGACCGGCTCAGTCGCTCCGGGGTGGTGTCGCTACGCAGAATCGGTCTAGGGTACCAGGTGGTCTACAAGCAGGCTGTCCTGTCGCCATCAGAGTCACTATCGCAACCGTCAGCGATAGTTGCCGAAACGCCGCTGCCACAAGCCTGACTGTGGACTATTCGGTATACCGAAGGTCGCAATCACTGGCCAGGGAAAGATACGCTTCTCCCCACTGATGCGGACTTTCGAGACTCCAATCTCCCTCTATATTGATTGGCTTGAACCGTAAGCCGTGAATCCCTCCATAGACCAGGTGAGTCAGTCCCGATCCTGAGTCTTCCACCAGTTGCGCATAGGCCTGACAGGTAGGAGTCTGTGCATTGTCGCTCCAGCCTGTGACCCAACACCATTCTCCTGCAGGGTTTCGGTCGTAGAGCTTTACTTGTAGGACTGGTCGAGCGAGGCCGATTTCTTTAAATCGACCGAAAAAACCGGTCTCACAATTCTCGTTTGATTCGACTTCGACGATCATGGACTGTTCCCCGGCTCATTCAAATTGACGCGCATTGTAGCGCAGTGAGGAGGCAAGAAATACAAAGGGCCCGGTGGGATCACCACCGGGCCCTTCGTTGCTGAAAGCTGATTGCTTCCTAGCGTTGCTTTTTAGTACATGCCTTCCATGCCGTGGTTGTGTCCACCACCGCCACCACCGGCCTGTTCTTTCTTCTCTTCCGGCAGTTCAGTGATCATCACCTCGGTCGTGAGCATCAATCCCGCCACGCTCGCCGCATTCTGTAATGCGCAACGCGACACTTTGGTGGGGTCGATGATGCCGGCCTTGATCATGTCTACATATTCCTCGGTTGCGGCGTTGTAGCCGCCGCTGGCATTCTTGTCATTACGCACTTTCTCAACGATGACCGAGCCTTCCATCCCAGCATTGAACGCAATTTGACGAATCGGCTCTTCGAGCGCACGGCGGATGATATTCACACCGACCTGTTGCTCTGCCACCAGCTTGAGCGAATCCAACGCGCCGATGCATCGGAGATAGGCCGTTCCGCCGCCAGGGACGATCCCTTCTTCGACAGCTGCCTTGGTGGCGTGCAGTGCGTCTTCGACGCGCGCCTTCTTTTCCTTCATTTCGGTTTCGGTCGCGGCGCCGACGTTGATGACGGCCACACCGCCGACGAGCTTCGCGAGGCGCTCTTGGAGCTTCTCCCGATCGTAGTCGGAGGTCGTCTCGTCGATCTGTGCCTTGATCTGCTTCACGCGGCCTTCGATCTTCTTCGGATCGCCAAAGCCTTCCACGATCGTGGTGTTGTCCTTGTCGACCGTGACGCGCTTGGCTCGACCGAGGTCTGTGAGTTTCACGTTTTCCAGCTTGATGCCGATGTCTTCCGAGATCACCTGGCCGCCGGTGAGGATCGAGATATCTTCCAGCATGGCCTTGCGGCGATCGCCGAATCCGGGGGCCTTGATGGCCGTCACGTTGAGCGTGCCGCGGAGCTTGTTCACCACCAGAGTCGCCAAGGCTTCGCCTTCCACGTCTTCCGCGAGGATCACGAGGGGCTTGCCCATCTTGGCAACCTGCTCGAGGACCGGCAGCAAGTCCTTCATGCTGCTGATCTTCTTCTCGGAAATGAGAATGAGCGGGTCTTCCATGACCGCTTCCATCCGCTCGGCGTTGGTCACGAAGTAGGGGGAGATGTAGCCGCGGTCGAATTGCATGCCTTCGACCACGTCCAACGAGGTGGTCATGGACTTGGCTTCCTCGACCGTGATCACGCCGTCTTTGCCAACCTTCTCCATCGCTTCCGCAATGAGGTCGCCGATGGTCTTATCGTTGTTGGCTGAAATGGTCCCGACTTGGGAGATCTCGGTCTTGTTCTGGCAGGGCTTACTGAGCTTTTTGAGTTCGTTGATGACGACTTCGACGGCCTTGTTGATCCCGCGCTGGATTTCCATCGGGTTCGCGCCGGCGGTGATGTTCTTCACGCCCTCACGATAGATGGCTTGTGCGAGCACCGTTGCGGTCGTGGTTCCGTCGCCTGCCGTGTCGCTGGTCTTGCTGGCGACTTCGCGCACGAGCTGGGCGCCCATGTTCTCGTACGGGTTCTTGAGTTCGACTTCCTTGGCGACGGTCACGCCGTCCTTGGTGATCGTCGGGGCGCCGAACTTCTTGTCGAGAATCGCGTTGCGGCCTTTCGGACCGAGTGTTGCCTTCACGGCGTCGGCGAGCTGGTTCACCCCTCTGAGGATGGACGCGCGCGCTGCGTCACCGTACATAAGTTGCTTTGCCATAGTCGTTCCCCCTTATTAATTATTATCGTCGTCGTCGTGTGTAGGTGTGATGATTAGCTGGTGAAGACGCCGAGGATGTCTTCTTCCTTCAGGATCAAACATTCCTCGTCTTCGATCCGGAGCTTGCTGCCTGAATACTTGTCGAACAGAACCTGGTCGCCGACTTTCACATGCTCAACCTTCTTGCCGATGGCTTGAACGATGCCCCGTTGCGGCTTCTCTTTTGCGCTGTCCGGCACGTAAATCCCGCCGGAGGTACGATCCAGTTCCTCGGTGTAGGTGACGAATACCCGGTCACCCAGAGGCTGAAACCCCTTGGCTAAGTCCTTCTTCTCTGTCTTTTCTTTGGCTGCAGAGCTCATAACGATACCCTCCTCGTGAAGTTAACCCAGTGAATAGTGACGATGTAGAACAGGTTCGAACTCGATGGCCTAACAGTGGTACTCCCGAACGAGCAGAAGTCCTGATCCCTGGACACGGAAGTGGAGATAGCCTCGTGTTTGACCAAGTCAAGGGGGGGCAACAACGAAATTCTTCCACGCACTCTCTAGCACAGGGGCAAAGGGATCATACTCTATTGAGAATTGGGTATTCCAGGATTTATTTTCGAGAGGGGAAAGCGACGTTAGATCTTCAAGTGGTCGAAATCTTTGATGTCTTTCTTGATGTAGTCGCGTAAGCGTTTGATGATGCGGGCTTCGAGTTGCCTGGTTCGTTCTTTGGTGATGGAGTATTTCGTGCCAAGGTCGTCCAGGGTCAAAGGTGTTTCTGAAAGAATCCGGTTCCGGAGGATGTCTTCGTCCCGCTCGTCGAGTGTTTTGACGAATTCGGCGAGCTTGGCACGGAAGAGTGTTTGCAATTGGGTTTGTCCCAGTTGCTCGTCGGCTGGAATCTGCTGGGAGGGGAGCACATCCAACAGGCTGCCTTCCTGGTCTTCGCCGATCGGCTGGTCCAGTGAGAGTTCCCAGTTGCCCAACCGCTGCCCCATCTCGATGACATCCCGTTCCCGCACGTTCAAGCGGTCGGCGAGCAGCTTCGTGTCTGGAGCGAACCCTTCCCGTTCAAGTTTGGCCTTCTCTTTTTTGAGATTATAGAACAGCTTCCGCTGATCTTGGGTGGTTCCAATTTTGACGAGGCGGTAGTTGTTCAGCAAATAACGAAGGATATAGGCCCGCGACCACCAGGCGGCATAGGCGTAAAAACGCACGTTCTTCGACGGGTCGAACTTTTTAATGGCATGCATCAATCCGACGTTGCCTTCTTGAATGAGATCCATATGGTCGGCGCCGGTATGGAGATATTCGGCGGCAATCGAGATGGATACGCGCAAGTTGGCCATGATGAGCTTCACGGCGGCATCGCGGTTGCCCTGGACTTTATATTCATGGAACAGGCGCAGTTCTTCTTCTTTGGAGAGATAGGGATGGAGACGGACTTCGGCCAGATATTGCTGGAGTGCAGTGACCGGCACCACAGCCGTGGTACCAGTGGGGTGATGATCTTCCGGGGCTGGAGAGTGAGACGCTTCGGGAGGCGGACTGAGCTCGGCGATCTCCTGCTCGGATAGGTCCAAGACCTCCGGTTCGATCGGTTCTTCGTTGAGATCCTTCTTGCGCGGACTCATAAGGGTCGACAATATCATAAGAGACTCTGGCCTGGATGCTGAAAAAGTTCGGAGGCAGAAGAGAGCCGTAACGCGTGAAGCGTATCTCGTTGAAGAGTTGCAAGTTTCTAGTTTCTTGTTTCAAGTGGTCCTGAAGTAGCCTTCGAAAACTAGAGACTAGAAACCTGAAACACGAATCTCCAAACGCCCGAACGACGAGCTTGTTTTTCGCTCCCTTGCGCGGATGAAACCACGTCCCCTATGATGGCGTCTCTCATGCATAGACCAGGAAGGGTGGCATGGCGATTCTGACTGTACTACGGAGCGGGCATTGGCCGTCCTTGGCCGGAGCCTGGGTGCATTTGACTGTCAGCTTCATGGTCTGGCTGCTGATCGGCGCCATGAGCATTGCGCTCGCACAGGACTTACAGCTGAGCGATCAGCAAGTGGCGTGGCTGGTGGCACTGCCTCTGCTCGGTGGTGCAGGGCTCAGAATATTGGCGGGATGGAGCGCCGACTGGATCGGCGCACGGCCCACCGCACTGGCGATTCTTCTTGCGGAATTGGCCGTCTTGCTATGGGGATGGCTGGGCGTATCTGGGTATCACGAGGCGTTGGTTTTCGCGCTGTTCCTTGGCGTTGCCGGCGCGAGTTTCGCCGTGTCGTTGCCGATTGCCGGGCGAGCCTATCCGCCGGTTGCGCAGGGGTTCGTGTTGGGCCTGGCTGCAACAGGGAACGTAGGCACCGTGCTGATCCTATTTCTCGCGCCGCGCTGGGCTGCCGTGATGGATTGGCATCACGTCTGTGCATTGATGGCCGGCATCGTCGGCGTCACGCTGGTCTTCTTTGCTCTTCTCGTCCCGCGGGAACAAGCGAGCCTGGCACCCCATCGCGTCGAGTGGTGGCATAATGTGGCAGAACTTATCCGCCGCCGATCCGCCTATTGGCTCTGTTTCTTGTATGCCGTCACATTCGGTGGCTTTGTCGGATTCTGCAGCCTGCTGCCGCTGCTATTGCACGACCTCTATCAGCTGGATGCGGTCATGGCTGGGACCGTCGCAGCGTTATGTGGACTCTTCGGCAGTCTGATTCGTCCTGCGGGGGGCTACATTGCGGATCAGCAGGGCGGCCTCCGCAGTCTCTATTATGTGTTGCCGGTCATCGTCGGTTCGGTCGTCGCGGTGACGAGTCCTTCGCTTTCTATGGCTGTGGCTATGATGGTGATTGCGACCGGTGCGATGGGGTTCGGGAACGGTGTGGTGTTCCAACTGGTCGCCGAACGGTTTCCGAAAGATATCGGCCTCGCATCGGGTGTTGTGGGTGCGGCCGGCGGTTTCGGGGGATTTCTCCTGCCCATCGGTGCTGTAACCATGAAGGGGTTCACCGGGAGCTATGACTTGGGTCTCTGGCTCTTCGCAGGATTCGGGGTCTGCGCCTGGGGAACGGTGATCGTCGCGATGCGGACTCGGCCGGTCTCAGTGGCAGGGCCCTCCGACTGAACGGTATTCCGGGAATAGTCTGGCCCAAAAAAACAATGTTATATGGTCGATGGTAAATGATAAATTGATCTTTCGTCGAACATAAACCAGTGACCATTCACCATTAGTATTGAAATTATGGCCACTCCTTTTCACAGCATCGAAGACGCCATTCGGGATATCAAGAGCGGCAAGTTCATCATCCTCGTCGATGACGAAGATCGTGAGAATGAAGGCGATCTCGTCATGGCCGCCCAGCATGTGACGCCCCATGCCGTCAACTTCATGGCCCGGCATGCCCGCGGGTTGATCTGTCTCGCCCTGACGCCTCAACGAGTTGAAGAACTCCATCTCCCACAGCAGGCGGTGGAGAATACTGCCACCTTCGGAACGGCCTTCACCGTGTCCATCGATGCGCGGAAAGACATTACAACCGGTATCTCTGCGGCGGACCGGGCCACGACGATTCATGTGGCGATCGATCCGAAGGCCAAGCCCGGCGACCTGGCCCGGCCCGGCCATATTTTCCCCTTGAAGGCGCAGCAAGGTGGCGTCTTGAAACGTGCGGGGCAAACAGAAGGGTCTGTCGATCTGGCGCGTTTGGCCGGGCTCACGCCCGCCGGGGTGATCTGCGAAATCATGAACGAGGATGGCACCATGGCGCGCGTGCCGGAGTTGACGAAGTTTGCCAAAGCCCACAAGTTGACGATGGTGACGATCAAGGCGCTTATCGAATACCGTATGCAGCGCGAGCCCTTTGTGCGGCGGATGGCCAGTGCGCGGCTGCCGACGATGTTCGGCGATTTCGAGGCGGTGGCCTTCGAAAACGAATTGGACGGTATCACGCACATTGCGTTGGTGAAAGGGCGCGTCGAGGGGGGAGATCCCACGCTGGTGCGGGTGCATTCAGGCTGTTTGACGGCTGACGCCCTGGGTTCCTTGCGGTGCGACTGTCGAGATCAGCTCCATAAAGCGATGGAGGTGATTCAGAAAGACGGGCGCGGGGTCTTGCTCTACCTCAATCAAGAAGGGCGCGGCATCGGCTTACTCAACAAGATCAGGGCCTATGGGTTGCAAGATCAGGGGAGCGATACGGTTGAGGCGAATTTGCAGCTGGGGTTTAAGGCGGACCTGCGCGATTACGGGGTAGGGGCGCAGATCCTCGTCAATCTCGGCCTGCACCAGATCAGGCTGATCACGAACAATCCGCGCAAGATCGTCGGCATCGAGGGGTATGGATTGAAAGTGGTGGAGCGTGTATCGATCGAGATTCAGCCTCGTGCGGCGAACGTGAAGTACTTGCGCACCAAAAAGAATAAGATGGGGCACATTCTGAAGAAAGTGTGAGAAGGGCCGGTTGGGTTGGTCTCTTGCTCGCGCAACGCGCGGCCTCAGAAGGCCCTCGTTGGACGCGCGCAGTGAGCCCAACCCAACCAACCCTTTGTGTGTGCGAAAGTAGGGAGAGGGGGCAAGCGGAAAGCCTGAAGGGAATGTGGCCAGCCCGCCCTTCTTTGCTCGCGGAGCCCCCACGATGAAACGGTGGTCGCCTGGGTCAAGGGGCGCGTCTTGGCGCGCTCAGGGTGGGCGGGTGAGAAGCTGCGCGCAGTTGAAGGGCAAGCTGGCCGTCCCCCAGTTCGTGGCGAATGTGCTGGAGGAGAAGAAACAAAGGGATGAAACTGCGTAAGGGCTCTCAGGATGCGACGGGGTTGCGGTTTGGGATTGTCGTCGCGAGGTTCAACAAGTTTGTGACGGGCAAGTTGCTGAGTTCCTGCGTCGAGGGATTGACCAAACAGGGCGTGAAGCCGGACGACATTGAAGCGGTGCGGGTGCCGGGGGCGTTCGAGATTCCCTTGGTGGCTCGGACGATGGCGCAGACGAAGCGGTTCGATGCGGTGATTTGTCTCGGGGCGGTCATTCGCGGCGACACGCCGCATTTCGATTACATCAGCGCGGAGGCCAGTCGCGGGATTGGGCAGGCATCGCTGGATGCCGACGTGCCGGTCATCTTCGGCGTGCTGACGACCCATACGGTCGCGCAGGCAATTGAACGGTCCGATCCGACCAAGTTCAATCGTGGCGGGGAGGCGGCCAAGTCCGCGATTGAAATGGCAACGGTCATGCGTGTATTGCGGGCAGGTGAGGAAACTCTGGTGAGCGTGAAGCGTGAAAGGTTAAACGTGAAACGTGAAACGTCAGATAAGACACGGGCACCGCGAAAGCGCAAATCCTAAATATGGGATCACGCCACCATGCCAGGGAGCGCGCGCTCCAGATTCTGTTTCAATATGATATCCACGGCAGGCCGGGTCTGTGGCTGGATCGGTTCTGGACAGATAACGAGGCTACGGATGAGGTGAAGGATTTTGCCGAACGGCTCGTAGCCGGGGTGTTGGAAAAGAAAAAAGAACTGGATGTCATCATCGGAAAGTACGCCACCAATTGGAAAGTCAGCCGTATGCCGATTGTGGACCGCAATATCCTGCGTGCCGGTGTCTATGAACTGCTGTGGATGGATGATGTGCCTGCCAAGGTGACGGTCAACGAAGCCATTGAGCTGGCGAAAAGTTTCGGCGACGATGAGGCCTCGAAGTTCGTCAACGGCATTCTGGATCAGGTCTTGACGAAGGAGTCCGGCTTGGAAGCCAAGCGTGCCGGAGCGGCAGGCGTGAAGGTTGTTGGGGGTAAAGGGGGAAAGGGGTAAAGGGTATGAACTGGCCAATCTACACTCAGCACTCAGCACTCAGCACTCAACACTTCGGATCACCATGATCGATAGATACACCCGTCCCAGGATGAAAGCCATCTGGGAATTGAAACGCAAGTATGAGATCTGGCTTGCGGTCGAATTGACTGCCTGCGCGGCGTTCGAACGAGCTGGGCAGGTTCCACGCGGCACAGCGGCTCGTATCGGAAAGAAAGCCACGATCGATGTGAAGCGCATCGCCAGGATCGAGAAGGTGACGAAACACGACGTCATCGCCTTTCTCGAATCGCTTGTCGAATCGGTCGGCCCTGAGCATCGGTTCCTTCATATGGGGTTGACCTCGTCGGATATCGTGGACACCTCCTTGGCCGTGCAGATGACCGAGGCGCTTGATCTCATCCTCGAGGATCTTGAAGAACTGATTGCCGTCTTGAAACGGCAGGCGATGAAGTACAAGCACACGGTGATGGTTGGCCGGTCGCACGGCATTCATGGCGAACCGATTTCGTTCGGCTTCAAGCTGGCCATTTGGTACGAAGAAGCCTGCCGGCACCGGGAGCGGCTGACGCATGTTCGGCGGGAGATCGCGGTCGGCAAGCTTTCCGGTGCGATGGGCACGTTCGCGCATCAAGGGCCTGAAGTGGAAGAGTACGTTTGCGCCAAGCTGGGGCTCACACCGGACCCTGTCTCCAATCAAATCGTGCAGCGTGATCGCCATGCATCCTATGCCTCGGCATTGGCGCTGTTGGCTGCCAGCATTGAAAAATTCGCGACCGAGATTCGCCATCTGCAACGGACTGAGGTGCTTGAAGCGGAGGAATATTTTTCGGAAGGGCAGAAAGGATCCTCGGCGATGCCGCACAAGCGGAACCCGATTGCCTCGGAGAATCTCTGCGGGTTGGCGCGTGTCGTGCGGAGCAATAGCCTCGCGGCGATGGAGAATGTCGCGCTGTGGCATGAGCGCGACATCAGCCATTCGTCCGTCGAGCGCGTCATCATGCCGGACAGCACGATCCTGATCGACTACATGCTGGCGCGGATCACCGACGTCATCGAGCATCTGGTGGTCTATCCGGCCAATATGAAACGCAACCTCGATCTCACCGGGGGGCTGGTCTATTCGCAACGGCTGCTGCTGTTGCTTATCGAGAAGGGGGCGCAGCGCAAGGAATCGTACGAAGCCGTCCAGCGCAATGCCATGGATTCCTGGAAAGGGGCCGGGAGACTACAAGCATTGGTCGGCAAGGATCCCTTCGTAGCGAAACATCTCACGGCAGCGGAGATTAAGTCCTGTTTCGACCCGAAGTATTATCTGCGCCATCTTGATAAGATTTTCCGGCGAGTCTTCGGGTCGGAGACGCGTAAATCAAGTAAGAGGAGGAAGCGATGAGGCCATCTATCTCTACTCTCATACGTTTTGTGGTGTTGGTGCTTGTCGTTCTGGCGATAGTGCCGGACGTTAAGGCAGCCGATCGCGACAAGCTTCTGAGCGAGCCGGGCGTCTACGGCACCTTTGCCGCCTTTAGTCTCGATGCGGATTGGGGGAAGCAGGATCAGGCAATGCGCATCGCTCAGTTGACTGTCCTGAAGGGAGTGGTCGAGCAGCATCGAGAGAAGGTGGCGATCGATGTCTATCTTCTTCGCGGACTGTCCGATCACGCAGACCTGCTCTTTCGTATGCACGCGACCGAACTGCGCGACACCCAACAGTTTCTTCTGGATCTTCAAGGCGGTCTCTTTGGCAAGCATCTCACGACGACCGCCATCATGCATGGCCTGACCAAGAAGGCCAACTATGTGCCCGGCATGCCGGACAACCTCAAGGCAGAGCTGAAGACTCCTAGCGAGCCGGGTGCCAAGCCTTATGTCATCGTGATTCCGATTCGTAAGAGTGCAGACTGGTGGGGGCTGGATCAGGACAAACGCGCGGCGATGATGCAGGAACATACGGAAGCCTCGGCGCCCTATATTAAGACGGTCAAACGGAAGCTCTATCACTCCAGCGGACTCGATGACCTGGACTTCATTACTTATTTTGAAACCTCCAAGCTGGAGGATTTCCACAGCCTGATTTTGGCTTTGGAAAAGGTGAAAGAGTTTCCGTATAACCGGCGGTTCGGGCATCCGACGCTGATTGGCACCGTAAAGTCGCTGGAGGAAATCATCGAGAGCTTGGCGCAGTAGTGCGAGACGAGTGATTCGAAGTTCGAAGTTCCGGGTTCGAAGTTCCTGAAACCTCGAACTTCGAACCTCGAACCGTTCTCCGTTTCGAATGCAGGTGAAGGAATAACGATGGCGACTGGCGAATTACTCTACGAAGGTAAGGCCAAGAAGGTCTTTGCGACTGACAAGCCGGATCAGGTCGTCCAGTATTTCAAGGACGATGCGACGGCCTTCAACGCGCAGAAGCGCGGGACCATCGCCGAGAAGGGCGTCATCAATAACAAAGTGTCCGAGCGGCTTTTCCGATTGCTGGAGCAGGCCGGTGTGCCGACGCATTTTGTCGAGCGGTTGAGCGACCGGGAACTGCTCACGAAGAAGGTGGCGATCGTGCCGGTCGAGGTGGTGGTCCGCAACGTCGTGGCAGGCAGTTTGGCGAAGCGGTTGGGTTTGAAGGAGGGTGATCCTATCGAGCCGGCTATCGTGGAATGGTATTACAAGAACGATGCGCTGGGCGATCCCTTGATTGCCGACGAGCATATTCGGTTGATGAGGCTTGCGACACCGGAGCAAATGACGGAGATCAAGAGACTCGCGTTGAAAGTGAACAGCCTCTTGCAGCCGTTCTTCCGTGAGCGACAAATGATTCTCGTCGATTTCAAGTTGGAGTTCGGGCTGCACAACGGCCAGCTGATCCTGGCCGATGAGATTTCGCCGGACACATGCCGCTTCTGGGACCAGACGACAAAGGAGTCGATGGATAAGGATCGGTTTCGGAAGGATTTGGGGAAGATTGAAGAGGCGTATCGGGAAGTATTGAAGAGGGTCTGCGGATGAGGGGATGGTGGGGCCGTCCTCTTTGCTCGCGCAACGCGCGGCCCGGGAAGGCCCTCGTTGGACGCGCGCAGTCGAGGACGACCCCACCATCCCCTCGGGAATTTCCAAATCCTTCCTTTATGGGAGGGTGGAGGGAAGTGAAGAGGGGAGAATCGTGAAGGGGTTTCGGGGATGGTTCATGAATTATGGGTTGGTGCTGTCCATTTTGGTCTCCACCGCGCTAGTGGCTGTATTGGCCTATCGTTTGGACGGGTCGCGCTGGCGCTGGCCGATGGTGGCGCTTGCCTTGGCTGGGATCGGGACTGCCGTGGGGATTTTATGGCTCAGGAGATACATCGATAGGCAGCCCAAAGCGCCTGACCAGGGGGGACAGGAGTGAAGGGCAACATGGACGCTCTCTGTGCTCGCAGAACGCGCACGATAAAACAGTGCTCGTCCGATGCGCGCACGTGAGAGCATCCATGCCGCCCTTCGTCGAGGGGGACAAAGGTACCCGGCGGGTTTTTTCAGCATCCTGGTAAGGGGGGGGAGAAGTGAAAGCCAAGATTCATGTGACGTTGAAACAGGGAATTCTCGACCCTCAAGGCAAGGCGATTGAGCATGCGCTCGATTCGCTGGGGTTCAAGAATGCGGGCAATGTGCGGGTCGGGAAGTACATGGAAGTGGATGTGGATGAGAAGGACAAGGTCAAGGCTGAGGCTCAGGTCAAGGCTATGTGCGAAAAGTTGTTGGCGAACACGATTGTTGAGGAGTATCGCTACGAGCTGGGATAGTGCTGAGAACTGAGTGCTGAGAGTTGGGGGCAGGAAAACGCTTTTGATTCAGTCTCAGCACTCAGCACTTTCGCCTCAGCACTGGGGGAAAAGATGAAAATCGGCGTGGTGGTTTTTCCTGGCAGTAATTGCGATCACGACTGTCAGCATATCTTCAAGGATGTGCTGGGGCAGTATGTGGAGATGATTTGGCACAAGGAGACGTTGCTCGCGGGGCTGGATGCGATTGTGCTGCCCGGCGGGTTTTCGTACGGCGACTATTTGCGAACCGGCGCGATCGCGCGGTTCTCGCCGGTGATGGGGGCGGTGAAGGAGTTTGCAAAGAAGGGTGGGCTGGTGCTCGGCATCTGCAACGGGTTTCAGATTCTGCTCGAAGCGGGGTTGCTGCCAGGGGCCATGCTCCGGAACAAGTCGCTGCATTTTATCTGCAAGGATCTGTCGGTGAAGGTTGAGAATGCGGCCACAGCGTTTACCAGCGCCTATGAATCCGGCCAGGTGCTCAAGATTCCAATCGCCCATGCAGATGGGAACTACTACACCGATCCGGTCACGCTCGCGGCGATGCAGGCGAATGCGCAGATTGTGCTCCGCTATTGCACGCCGGAGGGCAAGGTGGTGCCAGAAGCGAATCCGAACGGCTCGCTGGATAACATTGCCGGGATTATCAATGCGGAGGGCAATGTGTTGGGTATGATGCCGCATCCGGAACGTTGCGCGGAAGCGGTCTTGGGCAATGACGACGGGAAGCGGATTTTCCTGTCGATGCTGGAGTCGTTGAAGGGGAAGAAGAAGGAGCTGAAGATGGTGGGAGCTGGGTGAGGGCATGGCCAACCGCTCCTGTGCCTTCGCGGTCACCCTTTCGGAGTCCGCCAGGTGGAAGCCTTCTGGAATTCCTTCCGCCACGGTCCAGTTGGACCGTGCGCGTCAGTCAGTTCCAGCTTTCCCTCCTGGCGCACTCTCGATGGGTCCCGACCGCTCTCGGCAAGGGAGCTCTGGCCATGCCCTCACTCAGTGCAGTAGGTGAATAGTTATGGTAGTTGCCGAGTACAAGAAGATCGTCGAAATTCCTGGGCGTGAATTGATTTGCATCGGGATAGATTCATGACCACATGTGCTTTGAAGAGCAAGGCGGGTGATATCAATCGGATTGCCCGCTCGCATGGGGTGTCGCGGGTGAGGGTGTTTGGTTCTCATGCTGCCGGTCGTGCGAGGCGGACTAGCGATGTGGATTTGCTGATCACGCTGCAATCCGATCGGGATCTTTTAGATCTGGTGGAGTTCAAGCTAGATGTTCAGGACTTACTGGGCTGTGACGTTGACGTTGTGACCGAGAACGGGCTGAGTTCGCACTTGCGGCGAACCATTCTTCGAACGGCGAAGCCTCTAGAATAGCTTCTGAGGAGGTGAGACATGGAAACCAAGGTCATTAAGTGGGATGGAAGTCATGTTCCAGAAGAATTGCGAGGTCTTCCGCCAGGGCGGTACGCCATCGAATCCGTCGATCAGGTTGGTGTCCTTACGGAAGAGGAGGAGGCAGGGCTTCTGGCCGGACTGACAGAACTTGATGCCGGGGGAGGCATTCCTCTCGCCGATGTCGTGCGTGAGATTATTCGGGGTGGCACAGCCAAGCGATGACGATCGTTGTCTCGCCTCAAGCCGGTAAGGATTTGCGGGAGGTTTACGAATTCATCCACAAGGACAACCCCATTGCTGCAGGTCGAGTCCTTGCCCACATTGTTGGGGTGATCGGGATGTTGGCGTCGGAAGCCGTGATGGGAAGAGAGGTGCTGCTCCGGGATGGCAGATGGGTTAAGACGTGGCCGGGTTCCTCCTTATCGAATTTACTATCGAGTTAGAGGGCAAGAGCTACAGGTGATTCGTGTGTATCACCAAGCCAGACGTCCAATTGAGCTGTGACGGAAGAATGTATGGGGAAGATATATAAGCGTAAGCGTCGAGCCTGTGCGTTGTGCAAGCCCCATAAGAGGGGTTGGGGCAAGCGACGGAAGGTGAAAGAAGTAAGTCGCGTACAAGCTATGGATCAACAGATAAGGAAGTTCGGTGTATGAAGTCTGGCGAACCGATTATTACCAAAGACCTCATCGCGCAGCATAATCTGACGGACGATGAGTATAAGAAGATCGTCGAGATACTCGGGCGGGAACCGAATATCACTGAGTTGGGTATGTTCTCGGTGATGTGGTCGGAGCATTGCTCCTATAAGAGTTCGCGCGTGCACCTTAAAAAATTGCCGACGACTGGGCCGCGTGTGGTCCAGGGGCCGGGGGAAAATGCCGGGGCCGTGGACATCGGCGATGGGCTTTGCGCGGTGTTCAAGATGGAGTCGCACAATCATCCTTCGTTCATCGAGCCCTATCAGGGCGCAGCGACGGGGGTGGGGGGGATTCTGCGCGACATCTTTACGATGGGTGCGCGGCCGATTGCCTTGCTCGATGCGTTGCGGTTCGGCGGGCTCGACCATGCGAATAACCGACGTCTGGTCAAGGGTGTCGTGTCGGGCATTGCGGGGTACGGCAACTGTATGGGGGTGCCGACGGTCGGTGGCGAAATCGTCTTCAACGATATCTATTCGCAGAATCCGCTGGTGAATGTGTTTTGCCTCGGTATCGCGCACAAAGATAAGATTTTCCTTGGAACCGCGGCAGGAGTCGGCAATCCGGTGATCTATTTCGGCTCGAAGACGGGCCGTGACGGGATTCACGGGGCGACGATGGCGTCCGATTCCTTCGACGACCAATCTGAGCAGAAGCGGCCCACGGTGCAAGTGGGCGATCCCTTTACCGAGAAGCTGTTGTTGGAAGCTTGTCTCGAACTGATGGCGGGCGATCTGCTGGTCGGTATTCAGGATATGGGAGCGGCTGGGCTGACCAGTTCGTCCTGCGAAATGGCGTCGCGCGCGGGCAACGGAATCGATCTGGATCTGACGGATGTGCCGCGGCGTGAGCCGGGCATGACGGCGTATGAAATAATGTTGTCGGAATCGCAAGAACGCATGTTGATGGTGGCGCAAGCGGGCAAGGAAGAGGAATGCATCCGGATCTGTAAGAAGTGGGATCTCGATGTGGCGGTGGTGGGACGGGTCACAGGCGATGGGATTCTCCGGGTCAGAGATCAGGGTAAGGTGGTGGCAGAGATTCCGGCGAAGTCGCTGGCCGATGACGGGCCACGCTATGAGCGTCCCTATTCCCCACCTGGCTACCAAGACATGTTGACCAATCTAAATTACGATGCGTTGCCCGATGTGAAAGATGCGAATGCGGCGTTGTTGTCCTTGCTGGAGTCGCCGACGATTGCGAGTAAACGCTGGGTCTATGAACAGTATGACCATATGGTGAGGACCAACACGATGGTCCGGCCTGGGTCTGATGCCGCGGTGGTTCGGATCAAGGGGACGAATAAAGCGCTCGCGATGACGGTGGACTGTAATAGCCGTTATTGCTTGCTGCATCCCTACGAAGGGGCTCGTCTTGCGGTGGCTGAGGCGGCGAGGAACCTCGTCTGTTCCGGTGCGGAGCCGATTGGGCTGACGGACTGTTTGAATTTTGGCAATCCTGAGCGGCCCGAGATCATGTGGCAGTTTGTGTTGGCGATCGAGGGACTGAAGGATGCCTGTGAACATTTTACGATTCCCATCGTCAGCGGCAATGTGAGTTTCTACAATGAAACCAATGGCCTTTCGATTTATCCCACCCCGATGTTGGGGATGGTGGGTCTGATCGAGCCAGCCGATACGACGATGACGCAATGGTTCAAGCGGGACGGCGATGCGATTCTTCTCCTGGGCAAGACTAAAGAAGACCTGGGGGGCAGTGAATATCTGAAAGTGCTCCATCACCGGGAGCAGGGATCGCCGCCTCTCTTAAGTCTTGAAACGGAGAAGGCCCTCCATGACTTCCTATTGAAGATAATCCGTGAAGGAGTTGTGCAATCGGCTCACGATTGCTCAGATGGCGGCTTGTCTGTCGCATTGGCTGAATGTTGTATCTCTGCGCCGGACAGCAGGCGTGGGGCTGTGGTACAGTTACCGCTCGATGCCTTGAGGCGGGATGCCCTCCTGTTCGGTGAGAGCCAATCTCGGGTGGTTCTTTCGGTGAAGCAAGAGATAGCCGATCAGGTCTTGAATCGCGCCTGGGATTCAGGTATTCCAGCGATGAAAATCGGGACAGTGGGAGGCAACCGTTTCGTCGTCGATGTGGAGAAGGGGCAATGGAGCGAGGGATGCCGTATCGACCTTCCGGTCGATCAACTATACGACCGATGGGCCTTCACGATTGAACGAACGCTGAATCAGGCGTGAAGGGTTAGTAGCGTGGGCAAGGTATTAGGGGTAATAAGAGGATTATGAATCAGAACCGGGAATTGCCTTCAATCGCCTCACGTCTCACGCCTCGCGCCTTACCCATGATTACCCCCGACAAGTTTCACGACGAATGTGCCGTCTTTGGCATTTACGGCCACAAGGAAGCGGCAAACCTCACCTATCTGGGGTTGTATGCCCTGCAGCATCGCGGGCAGGAAGCTTCCGGCATTGTCTCGGGCGATGGCACGCAGTTTTTTGTGCATAAGGGGAAAGGGCTTGTTGCGGATATCTATAATCCACAGGCGCTCGATCAGTTAATCGGTACGATGGCGATCGGTCACAATCGTTACTCCACGGCTGGGGGGAACGATCTCAAGAACGTGCAGCCCTTCTCAGTCAATTTTGCCTTTGGAAATCTCTCGCTCGCCCATAACGGCAATCTCATCAATGCCCAGGTGCTGCGTCACGAGTTGGAAGCATACGGCGCGATCTTTCAATCCACCTCGGACAGCGAAGTCATCATCCATCTAATCGCCCATTCGCGGGCCGATACGCTGCTGGCTCGCATCATCGATGCCTTGAGCCAGGTGCGCGGGGCGTTTTCGATCGTGTTGCAGACGGATGATGGGGTTATCGCGGTCCGCGATCCCCATGGGTTCCGTCCGCTTTGTCTCGGACGGTTGGGCGATACCTACCTTGTAGCGTCTGAAACTTGCGCGTTCGATCTGCTCGGAGCTGAAGTTGTTCGCGAGGTCGAGCCAGGCGAATTGGTTCTGCTGAACGACAAGGGCCTGACGAGTTATAAGCCCTTTGCTCCGGTCAGTCCTGCGATGTGCGTCTTCGAATATGTGTATTTTGCCAGGCCAGACAGCAAAATCTTCGGTGCGAAGGCAGTCTATGGCACGAGAAAAGCCTTGGGCAGGCAATTAGCGAAGGAATCATCGGTGCCGGCGGATATCGTCATTCCCGTGCCGGACTCCGGGGTGCCTGCTTCGCTCGGCTATGCCGAGGGGGCGGGGATTCCGTTTGAGTTCGGGCTGATTCGAAATCACTATGTCGGCCGCACCTTCATTGAGCCGGAGCAATCGATCCGTCACTTCGGCGTGAAGGTCAAGCTCAATGCCGTGCCGGAGGTGCTGGAGGGGAAACGGGTTATTGTGGTCGATGATTCGCTGGTGCGGGGCACTACGAGCCGTAAAATCGTGAAGATGCTTCGTAATGCCGGGGCCAAAGAAGTGCATATGCGTATCAGTTCACCGCCGATCGTTTCCCCCTGCTTCTATGGTATCGACACGCCGACCAGGAAGGAACTCATCGCTTCCAGCCATTCTACCGAAGAAATTCGGAAGTACATCACGGCCGATAGTCTCGCCTACCTGAGTCTCGATGGCATGCTGAACGCCGCCCCGGGCACACCGAGCCAGTACTGCAACGCCTGCTTTACCGAACGTTACCCCATTCCTCTGACTCGCGCCGAAGAATGGCAGTTGGGCCTCTTCGAACCATCCGCCTAGCAGGCCGCTGAAAACGCCCGCCAACATCGTTCTCGCCTCAGAAAAATCCTCAACGTACCCCAGAGGGTACGCCTCCGGTGTTTTCTTCGGCTGCGGACTTGCTGGAGGACGTTTTGAGCAGCCTGCGGGAGCTGGCATTGTGCCCACTGTGAGGGACTCTGCTGCCATTGCCCCTGAAAAAATCTGCATGGTAGGATAGCCAGTGGGGAAGTGCTGAGTCCTGAGTGCTAAGTTATGATTGCTGAACGGGGGCGATGGTTTCTTCGCTCATAACTCAGCACTCAGGACTCAGCACTTCCGAAGAAATGGAGGCCGTGATGAAACGCAGGATCCTCTTCCTCGGTGCGCTGCTGGTCCCTGTTGTCCTTGTAGCTCAGCTGGTTTTTGCCGAGGGACTGTTCAAGGTGGGTGAGAAGGCGCCGCCGTTTGCGTTGACGGCCCTCACCGGTGAGACCGTGGGGCTGGATACGTATAAGGGGAAGGTCGTGGTCCTCGGACTGTTTCATATCTGCGAGCCTTGTATGGTGCAGGGATCGGCGCTTCAAAAAGTTTCTGAGATGACGAAGGGAAAAGACGTGGCCGTGTTCGGCGTCAATTCTTCCGGTGACTCCAAGAAGAATGTCGGCGAGTTCTTATCCGCCTTTCCCGTGAAAGTTACGTATCCATATTTGCTCGATCCGAACAAGGTGACGGATAAACTGTACGGCGGAGGGAAGTTTATTCCCAATGTGTATGTGATCGATCAGCAGGGCGTGATTCGGTGGCAGCGTGTCGGCAATATGGACTTGGCCGGTGCAGACGCGATTGTGGCGGAAGTGGAAAAGCTGTTGGCGGGCGGAAGCGGGAAGATGTAGGAAGGGGGAAGGCGGGGCCTCTCCCTGCTCGCAGAGCCCCCACGATGAAACGGTGGTCGCTCGATGCGCGCATTCGGAGAAACCCTGCCTTTCCCCTTGGAAGCCAACCGACTTCCGCGGAGAGGGAGAGGGAGAGGGAGAGGGAGAGGGAGAGGGAGAGGGAGAGGGAAGAAGATTGACCCTCCCCCGATTTCATAGACACCTCCATAAGTGGGAGAATCATGAAATGGG
>JBAXBK010000046.1:0-20568 GCA_037142015.1 Nitrospira sp.
ATGCCGAAAATATTTGGCCAGAAGTTGAGCGCGGGAGCGATCAAAAAGATCGTCGACTATTTGTCGCAGGTAAAGACGGGGTCACCGCCACCGAAGATTTCGTGATCTTGGTTATCTATCTCTTTTATCGAGTAAACGGAGTTCACCGATGAAAGCATTAATGTTAGTCGCGGCATTTATGGGAGCAGCTGGAATACTCCTGCTTGCCGGAATGGTCGTGGGTATCGTTCCGTCAAATACTGTACGCCTGATCGAAGGGTACATGCCGGTCCAAGTGATCGCAGAACTCACGCTATTCGTGGCGGGCTTTACAGGGCTCAGCTATATGATGGCGGCCATGGGAATGGCCTTC
Source organism: Nitrospira sp. (assembly GCA_037142015.1). GTDB lineage: Bacteria > Nitrospirota > Nitrospiria > Nitrospirales > Nitrospiraceae > Palsa-1315. Next base: position 353 of record JBAXBK010000046.1, read on the forward strand.
CCACGATTCTGGCAGGGGATTCTTTTTTGGGCGTTTATTCTTCTCTATTTGAAGTTTCGCATCTATCCGCCGATTCCGTTCAGCGTTCGCGCTATGTATGGGACAGTCTCTCTCGTGGCCATCTTTATGTGGGTGTCTGCGAACGAAGAAGATTGGAATAAGTTCAAGCAGCCGATCATGAATGTCTTGGATGCCAAGACCGGAGGGAAAAGGCTGTTGCGCTACGCGTATCTGGTTATTCTGCCGATCTTGATCGGTGGGTTCTCATACACCTCGATGGTCCCGAAATCTGAGGAGCCGATCGAGTTGCGGACGGTACACCCTGCCCCGCCGGCCAGTACCAAGGTGCATGGGAAAACCTATACGCTTCAAACCTCGCAAAACCCCTATCGGACCAATCTTGAAGGAAAGTACGATCAGGATTATAGCAACGCGATGACTGTGGAACAGGGCATGGGCCGCTTGATGAAGCCGAATGCTAACCCCTGGGATAAGGATGCTCAAGGGTACCTCAAGTATGTGCGTGAAGGCGGAGAGATTTTCTATCAGAATTGCCACTTCTGCCATGGCGATAATTTAAACGGACGCGGCCTCCATGCTTTTGCGTTCAATCCGATTCCTGCGAACTTCACCGATCCGGGTACGATTGCGCAATTACAAGAAACATTCATCTTCTGGCGCGTATCCAAGGGTGGAATCGGATTGCCGAACGAAGGGTTCCCCTGGGCATCAGTGATGCCACCATGGGAGCAGCACCTGACTGTGGACGAAATCTGGAAAGTTGTTCTGTTTGAATATTGGCATACGGGGTATTACCCAAGGACCTGGGACTAGAGTTCACTCAATTTATAGCCAACCTGGATTGACGACATGAGGGAAGCGATGAAGAATTCGTTAGGTCTGAAGGCTGGAGTAGTCCTCACGACTGCCTTTGGAATTATCCTGGCCTCCGGGATCACAGCAGGATTGACCTTTGCCGCAGATGCTGCACTTCCTGCGGGCTTTAAGAAAGGCGATTTATCGCCTGAGCCTTCCGCGGACATGATCGAAGCAGGAAAGCGGGTCTACTTCACCAAATGTGTCTGGTGTCACGGGGTCGATGGCGCCGGTGATGGGCCGGGCGCCGATCGTCTCTGGCCGCGCCCCCGCAATTTCAACCAGGGAACATTCAAAATCCGACACACGGCCAGCGGTGAGTTACCGCTATTCGATGCCAAGAAGCCAGTCCCAGGTCAAAACGATCTGTTTGAGACAGTGACACATGGTCTGCCAGGCTCCGCCATGCCTTCATGGGAAGGTATTCTGACGGATGAACAACGGTTGCAAGTGCTGTCATTTGTCACTACCCAGCTCGTGAAGGATCGAAAATTTACGGACAAACAGTCGGAGAGCCAGACCATCTTGCAGTTGAATGACTTGAAGCCGATTCCTGCGTCCGAGGAGAGTTTGAAAAAAGGAGCAGAGCTCATTGTCGAGAAGAAGTGTGTCGAGTGTCACGGCGCTGACGGCCGAGGCGACGGCAATGCATTCAATCTCAAAGACGATTGGGGCTTTTCGATACAACCGGCCAATTGGCACAAGTGTTGGAATTTCAGAGGCAGCCGGCAAGATCCCTATAACGTCAAGAACATTTTCCGGACGTTTTCGACCGGAGTGAACGGCACTCCGATGCCCTCGTTCGCCGATAATACCACTGTCGAGGAACGCTGGCATATTGCGAACTTCGTGAACTCACTCTGTGAACGTGAAGCAGATGGGACGCCCCTCTCGATCGATCAATTGACAGACAAGCCAAAGGTGAACTTTGTGTTGTCCTCAGGGGTGGTGCTCGAAGGAGGAGAGATTCCGGCAGATCCAGAACACGAACTGTGGCAGAAGCGGGCCAGACGGATTATCGCGATGGGTGGTCAGATTACCCATAAGCCCAGAAATTTCGTGAACCGGATCGACGATATCTGGATGAAATCGCTCTATAACGACAAGCACATCGCGTTTATGTTCCAGTGGGACGACCGGACGAAGAGCGTAGCTGAAGGGAAGTTGCCCTGGGGGCCGACCCAAGTCAATATCGATATTAAAGAGCAGGATCCGAAGACCGGGGAAGAGGGTTCCATTGCCTTTCGTCAGAATAACTACACGGTCTACAATGATGCGGTTGCCATGGAAACTGCCGTGAAGTGGAAGGATCTTCCCGCACCGATTAAGCCGCGGTATCTGTTCGGCAGCAACGAACAGTTCCCGATGGACATTATGAAATGGGAAGCTGATGGGTCGCTCCGCGCCTTCAAGGGTACTGGATGGGATAAGGATTTTGAAGAGCGAGACAACTACGAAGAGAGCAGCAAATTACTTTTCTCTGAGTGGAAGAATGGCCGATGGACGGTGATCATTCAGCGGCCATTGGGCAACAAGAAGGATCAGGATTACGATGAAGATACCTTCTTTGAAATGGGGCAATACATTCCCACTGTGTTCTTTGCCTGGGACGGACATAATGGCGACGCAGGGCGGAAGATGGCCGTCTCGGCTTTCTACTATACCTTCCTGGAGCCTCCGACACCCCGCGAAGCCTATATCTATCCGATTGTGATTGCGTTTGGCGTGGTCCTGCTGGAAGGTTGGGTCTTGACCAGACGATCGAACAAACGGAAAGGAAAGACGACCCTCTAACGTTTGTTTGAACGGAAAGAGTTTGAAGCATCAAGAGGGGGTGGGGTGACCCACCCCCTCTTTCTATTTAGCCGACTGTATTGAGGAATAATGGAGATCGAAGTGACCGGCGTTCTTCTTGCCGGTGGGAAAAGCCGCAGGATGGGCGAAGACAAGCGGCATCTCGTCGTGGGGGAACAGACCCTCCTCGAACGAGGACTGGCGGTGCTTCAGTCAATCTTCTGCGAGGTACTGGTTGTCATTGCGCAGGACAGCCCTCCGCTCAAGGTTGCAGCCCGAGTGGTGCGGGATCTGGTACCTGATTGCGGTAGTCTCGGAGGTCTATATACGGGGCTTACCCAGGCAACGACACCCTACATATTCGTGGTTGCCTGCGACATGCCATTTCTCAATCAGACGGTCATTACTCAGTTTACGAGTCGAAGAGGAACCGCAGATATTGTGATGGCGAGGCTTGCTGACCGGTTGCATCCGATGCATGCGTTGTACGGCAAACGATGTGTGCCTGCCTTGGAAGAGATGATCCGGGCAAGGCAGTTCAAGATCCAAGAGGTTCTGTCGCATTCCTTTCTCCGAGTGCATTATGTCACCGAGGCGGATTTGCTCACCATCGACCCCTCCGGGCATTCTTTTTACAACGTAAATACAATGGCAGATCTTGAAGCGGCGCGGTCTCTGCTTGCTCGGATCCCTCCATCGGAATAATGGTCATGCCCACCGTGAGCAGAACGATCGTGATGATCCACCCAGGAGGCCTGGGCGATGTGCTCTTGGCAGTCCCGGCCATGGTTCGCTTGCGGACCCGCTTCCCCAACCATTGGCTGGTGCTCTGTGCAGAGGATCAGATTGCAAGATTGCTCCTCGCATGCCGGATCATTGACGCCTGGACATCTGTGCAGGGGCGAAACTGCGCAGACCTGTTCGCCGGTGCGGACTTGGTTACGGGACAGGTACGGGCCTGGTTGGAGGATTGCGATCTTGCCATTGCCTGGACAGAGGATCTCGATGGCAAGCTAAGTCAAACGCTCACGGCAGTCGGTGTTCGTGAGGTTATTACGAGGTCTCCGTTTTCGGCTACGATTCTGGCGAGACATCAACGTGATCGGTTTCTTGAAACGATCAATGAGGCGTCGTCTGACGATGCAGGAGATATTCTGTTGACGGTAACGGAACCGCTCTTTCGTCTCGGGCGAGTCTGTCTTGAAGCGGCAGGTTGCTCAACCGGACAGCCTCTCGTCGTCATCCATCCTGGGAGTGGGAGTATACATAAGTGTGTGGCGTCGGAGGCACTTGCGTCTTTCGTTGTCGCGGTTCAGATGTCCGGGGCGATCCCTGTGGTTCTCGAAGGGCCGGCAGATCAGGAGCCAGTCGATCGACTTCTCCGACTATGTGGGAATCCACCGATCGTCTTGAAGGGGCTCGATCTTTTGACCGTCGCCGGGGTATTAGCCCAGGCACGCCTATTTGTTGGGCAGGATTCTGGCATCACTCATCTGGCAGGGCTGATGGGAGTGCATACGGTAGCACTGTTTGGGCCAACTGATCCCGATCGCTGGGCTCCTCAAGGCACTCATGTTGCTGTGGTGCAGGGCGCACCCTGCCTCTGCAGTTCATGGAGCGACGTCATCCGATGTCAGGAGAAACCTTGTCTCGTGATCCAGCAAGATCACCTTGTGGCGCGATGTTTCGCGCACCTCAATGAGGCCAGCGCTTCGGCAGAGAATCCCGTCCGGCTGCCTTGTCACTGACCATCCCTTATGCTACAGTGACCAGTTCATTTTCCCTTTCAATGGTAAGCACTTAGGAGTTATTTTCTTGTCCAGCGGGGTCGTTCAGGAAAAGGTCACCAGCGCGTTGATCGGAGCGCTCAATGGGGCTAAAAAGAAGGGCCAACTGAAGACGGAAGTTTGGCCTCAGGTGAGTCTGGATACTCCCAAACGTCCTGAATGGGGGGACTTAGCTTCGACGGTCGCCATGTCTCTCGCGGTGTCCGAACAACGAGCGCCCCATGATATCGCACAAATTATTATCGACAATCTTTCTCAGCGCGAGCAGCTCTTCGACCGAGTCGAGATCGTCAAGCCGGGGTTCCTCAATCTCACGATCAAGCCCGCCATCTGGCATGAGGTGCTCAGGGAAGTCGAGATGGAGGGGCCAGCCTACGGGCGAGCCGAGCTGGGGAAGCAGCGCCGAGTGTTGGTGGAGTATGTGAGCGCCAATCCGACCGGCCCATTGCATGTGGGACATGGGCGTGGCGCGGCGGTGGGGCAAGCGGTCGCGAACATGCTTAAGGCGGTCGGGTATGACGTCGTGAGCGAATACTATATTAACGATGCCGGAAGGCAGATGAAATTGTTGGGAGCTTCCGTCTACGCGCGTTATGAGGAACTGTCGAATCGGCCGGTCGAATTTCCGGCGGAGGGCTATCACGGGGCCTACATCACTGCCGTAGCCGAGCAGGTGAAGCAGCAGCTTGGGTCTGAGCTATCCGGACGAGCAGCCACAGAGGTCGAGGAGCGTTGTCGAACGTTCGCCAATCAGGAATTGCTGAGATTGATTCGCGAGGACCTGAAGTCCTTCGGGATCGAGTTTGAGTCCTGGTTCAGCGAGGCCGCTCTCGTGAACTCAGGAGCGGTCCAAGGGGTCTTGGATGAATTAAAATCGCAACAGTTCCTATTTGAGCAGGAAGGCGCCTGGTGGTTTCGCTCCTCGGCATTCGGCGACGAGAAGGATCGCGTCGTGCGGAAACAGGACGGCGAGTACACCTACCTGGCATCGGATATCGCCTACCACCGGGATAAGTTGCAGCGCGGATACGATCTTCTCATCGACGTCTGGGGTGCGGATCACCATGGCTACATTCCCCGGATGCAAGCGGTTGTGCAAGCCTACGGGCATCCGAAAGATCGTCTCCAGGTTGTGCTGGTTCAGATGGTGAATTTGTTGCGCGGCGGGAAAAAAGTGGAAATGTCGAAGCGGGCCGGCGAGTTCATCACGATGCGGGAAGTCATCGATGAAGTCGGGGCCGATGCGGCCAAGTTCTTTTTCTTGATGCGCGATTCTAATTCGCATCTGGACTTTGATTTGGAACTGGCCAAGCAACGGTCGTCTGACAATCCTGTGTACTATGTGCAGTATGCCCATGCCAGGATCGCCAGTCTCTGGCGCGTCGCGGCTGCTCGAAGCATCGCCTGCCCACTGCCGCGTGAGGCGGATTTGACGCAATTGACGGACCCGGATGAATTGGGGCTGATTCGCAAGCTCTCTGCCTATCCCTCGGTTCTACAGGGCAGTGCAGCGGCCTATGAGCCTCACAGGATGACCTACTATCTTCAACAGTTAGCCGGGTTGCTCCACACATTTTATAATAAGCACCGGATTCTGCCTCCCGCTGCAGACCGCGATCTGCTGGTTGGTACGCCTGATGGGTTGGTTCCCAGCGAAGGGTTGCAGAAGGAGGTGCCGACTCCAGAACGGACTGCGGCGAGACTGGCGCTGATGAGTGGGGTCCAGCAGGTCTTGAAGAATGGACTCGGGGTGCTAGGGATTTCCGCACCGGAGCAGATGTAGGAACGAGAGGGATTGTGAACTTTTCAGTTCAGCAAGTGGATCGCGAGACGAGCGCGCGATTGGGGAGACTCAGCACTGCCCATGGTGCAATCGACACGCCGGCGTTCATGCCAGTCGGCACCTTGGGGCCGGTCAAGGGGATCGATCCAGCCGATTTAGAGCAGCTCGGCTTTCGTCTCATGCTGAACAATGCCTACCACCTCTATCTGCGGCCCGGACATAAGGTTGTGGCAGAGATGGGTGGGTTGCATCGGTTTACCGGATGGCCGGGAGCCATCTTGACGGACAGTGGCGGGTTTCAGATCTTCAGCCTCGCGAAGTTGTGCAAGGTGACGGACGAAGGCGTGAGTTTCCAATCGCATATCGATGGATCTACACATTTCATCACGCCGGAGACTGCCATTGAGATTGAAGAAGCGTTGGGGGCCGATATCATGATGGCGTTCGATCACTGTGTGGCCTTGCCGGCTGAGAGAGAAGTCGTGCGGGATGCGGTGCGACGGACTACCCTCTGGGCCCAACGTTGCCAGGTCAGTCGGCGTCGTTCGGATCAAGCCCTCTTTGGGATTGTGCAGGGCGGGTTGGATGCAGATCTCCGTGTGACCTCGGCGCGCGATCTTGTCGGGCTTGGCTTTGAGGGCTACGCGGTCGGCGGGCTTTCGGTGGGAGAATCGAAAGCAGAGATGTATGCCATGTTGGATGTGACCGTGCCGGAACTGCCGGATTCGAAGCCGCGGTATCTGATGGGTGTAGGGATGCCGGAGGATTTAATCGAGGGCGCCATGCGCGGGATCGACCTGTTCGATTGCGTGGTGCCTTCTCGCCATGGGCGGACCGGTTCGCTCTTTACGAGTTTCGGGCGAGTGGTGATCAAGCAAGCGCGGTATGTCCAAGATGAGCAGCCGATCGATCCGGCTTGCGGCTGCCCGGTCTGCGCGCGCTATTCACGCGCCTATCTGCATCATCTCTTTCAGATGAAAGAGATGTTGTCGTCGAGACTGAACACGATTCACAATCTCTGGTATTTCGCCGACCTGATGGGCCAAGTGCGGACTGCGATCGCAGAGGGGACGCTACGATCGTTCCGGGACGAGTTTTACCGGTCCCGAGACCTAGCCGCATCGGACGTTTCAGTTGCGGACGTCGATCTGCATCGGCATGCCGCAGGGGACTAACTGACTGAGAAGGAGTTCGTATGGTCATGCAATCGGTCGTAATGGCTCAGTTGTTCGGTGGTGGGGGGGCTGGCTCTAGCTCCACCGCCAGCACGATCCTGTCACTCGTTCCGTTCGCACTCATCTTCGTCATTTTCTATTTCTTGGTTATTTTGCCGCAGCAAAAACGCTCGAAACAGCAGAAGGCGTTGCTGGAGGCCCTGAAGAAGGGTGATAAGGTGGTCACAGCATCCGGTATCTGGGGTACCGTGACGAATCTCGGGAAGGAAACGGTGACTTTACAGATTGCCGATACGGCAAAGATTCGGATACAACGGGATCAGATTGCTCGGCTACGCGGCGGCGATGACGAGGACAAAGACAAGGACAAAGACAAGGATAAAGATAAGGATTCGTAGGCCGCACAGGATAAAGGGGTACCAGACGACATGAAAAAAGTGGGTGGGCGGTTTCTATTGTTGGCGTTGGTGGTGGTGTTATCGGTGTTCTTTTTCATCCCCTCCTATCAGCCGTTCTATCAAGGGTTGCCTGCGTGGCTGAAACAGGTGATGCCGAACAAAGGCATTACCCTGGGTTTGGATCTCCAAGGAGGGATTCATCTCGTCATGGAAGTGGACGAAGATCGTGCGGTTGAGATCGCCGTCGATCGATCGGTCGTATCCCTTCAAGATGTGTTGCTGGATAAGAAAATTCCCGTGGAGTCTGTGGCGCGGACGGGACCGACCCAGATCACGATTCAGTTCCAGAATGGCGAACTCAAGGCGCAGATCCAGAAGATGATCGATGACTATCCGATCTTCAGCGAGACAGAGTCTGCCGGGTCGGCCAATAGGCTGGTGTGGGACCTGCGGGAGGCCGAGGGCAAGCGGATCAAGGACTCAGCCATCAACCAGGCATTGGAAACGATTCGGAACCGCATCGACCAGTTTGGCGTGGCAGAACCGATCGTGCTGCGACAGGGGTTGAAGCAGATCGTCGTGCAGCTACCCGGGGTCAAAGAGCCCAAGCGCGCCAGGGATCTGATTAAAGAGACGGCGCTGCTCGAATTTAAGATGCTTGATGAGGACAACCAGGCGAAGTTCGATCTGCCGGCCCGTATTCCGAAAGATAAAGAGGCGGATGTACTGAAGCAGGTGGAGGGAAAATTGCCGGAAGGCGATCAGATCCTCTTCGAGCGGGGAGTCGATAAAGACAACGGTCGCGAATACCGCATTCCTTATCTTGTCAAAAAGCGGGTCATGTTGACCGGCGATGTGTTGAGCGATGCAAAAGTCTCGATCGGCCAATTCAACGATCCCTACGTATCGATCACGTTTGACGGGAAGGGCGGCCGGGAATTCGATCGGATTACGGGCGACAACATCAAAAAGCGAATGGCTGTCGTGCTCGACAATACGATCTACTCGGCGCCGGTGATTCAGGACCGCATTACCGGGGGCCGCGCGCAAATCACCGGGACATTTTCCATGCAGGAGGCGAACGACTTGGCCATCGTGCTCCGGGCCGGCGCCTTACCGGCTCCACTCAAAATTATTCAAGACCTCACAGTCGGACCCTCGCTCGGGAAAGATTCGATCGAGAAGGGTGTGACGGCCACGCTGTTTGCCGGCGCCATGGTCGTGGTGTTCATGATTGTGTATTACCGGCTGTCCGGCGTGATTGCGGACTTTGCGCTGGCGCTCAACCTCTTGTGTTTGATCGGAGCCCTTTCTGCGCTGAACGCCACGCTGACCTTGCCGGGGATCGCCGGAATCGTGCTCACGATCGGGATGGGAGTCGACTCGAACGTCCTGATCTTTGAGCGTATTCGTGAAGAGTTGCGATCGGGGAAAGGGGTTCGTCTGGCGGTGGACGGGGGATATGACAAGGCGCTGCTGACGATTGTCGACTCTCACGTGACCACCCTGATCACGGGGGTGGCGCTGTTTCTCTTCGGTACGGGGCCGATCAAAGGGTTTGCCGTAACCTTGTGTCTCGGAATCGGGATCAATCTGTTTACGGCATTGATCGGCACCAAGGTCATTTTTGACCTCTTGAATCAACGACACAAAGTGGGACAGTTAAGCATCTAGTTCGAAGGAGCCGGCATGTTAGAGATTCTCGGGAAAACTAGTATTGATTTCATGGGGAAGCGCCGTTGGGCCTTTCTCTTTTCCGGTATCATGGTGCTGCTCGGAATTGTCGCGCTCATTCAGATCGGCAGGGGGGCGGCGAACCTCGGTATCGATTTCTCCGGCGGGACTGCGGTGCAGTTGAAGTTCGACCAACCGATCCGGATCGACGAGGCGAGAAAAGTCCTGGAGGCAAATGCCCTGGGCAATGCCGAGCTGCAAGAGTTCGGACAGGAGAATAAACTTCTGGTCCGTCTGAAGGCGTCGACAACGATCGAGGAAAAAATCGCCGATCGGGTCGTGGCGGTCTTTACAAAGGAGTTTTCCACGAACCATTTCGTGGTCGATTCCAGCACGGAAATCGGACCGACCATCGGGAGTAAACTTCAAGAGGATGCCCTCATTGCGATCGTCATTTCCTTTGCCGGGATCATTCTCTACGTCGCGGCGAGATTCGAGCTTCGTTTTGGTATTGCTGCGGCCTTGGCAACCTTTCATGACGTGTTGGCGGTGTTGGGCGCCTTTTATCTCCTGGACAAGGAAATTACCCTGCTCGTCGTGACAGCCTTGCTGACGTTAGCCGGCTATTCGATGACGGATACGGTCGTCGTGTTCGACCGTATCAGAGAAAATCTGCGAATGCGTCGGCGAGAGACTGAAGAGACGATTATCAACAATGCGGTCAACCAAGTCTTGAGTCGTACGATCGTCACCAGTTTGACCGTTGTGTTGGTGCTGATTCCTCTGACGCTGGCGGGTGGAGAGGTGTTGCACGACTTCTCTCTCGCCCTGTTGGTGGGCGTGATCTTCGGAACCTATTCGTCCATCTTCGTCGCGAGTCCGCTGTTGTTGCTCTGGCCGGGAGCGTCCGGGCGGATGTTGAAGGGGAGTTAGGCGTCCGGTGAAGTAATCGTTCGTGAAATGTGAGCGAGACAGGCGAGCACGAGAAGTTCGAAGTTCCTGGCTCGGGGTTCGAAGTTCTGAAAACCTCGAACTTCGAACTTTAAATTCTCCCCCGTCTCGCCCGTCCCCCTTTTCTCGCGAGTCTCGCGCTAATAGCGAGATGAGGCACCGCCATGACACTCTGGAGTCGGTCTCATAGTCTCCAGCGGAAGATCATCACGGCGATCGTGCTGGTGGGACTTCTGCCCCTGACCATTCTGCTTGCGCTCACCTACGTCGAGGAGCGGCGCGCGCTTCGCGAAATCACCGGCGCCAACTTCAAGGAAGTCGCCGTCGAGGCCGCTCGCCGCATCGAAATGCAGGTTAGTCGCGGGATGAACGAGGCTCAGCAACTTGGGACAGCTCCCTTTCTCCGCACCGCCGTCATTGAAGCCAACCGCACGTATGAGGGAAAGGATGCGCAACGCATCCAGGGCATGATCAAGGATTGGCAGCAGCGGTGGCGCAAGCGGGATCGGCAAAGCGAATTTCCCCTCTTCATCAATCGCATCGCCACCGACTATCTCATCCGGTGGCACGACATCCGTAAATCTGACTATGTCGGGATTCTGGTGACCGACCAGCAAGGGGCGCTGGTGCTCAGTTCCATCCCGCAAGTCGAATACTTTTACGGAAAGACGCCCTGGTGGCAAGCGGTGGTGAAGGGGGGAAGTCTCAAGGGCTATGTGAGCGAGATCGCCTTCGATCCAGCGTTCGGAACTCATGTGGCCGTGGTGGCGGAACCTATCCTGGATGATACCAAGGGAACGGTGATTGGGGCAGTGACCGTTCTGTTGCGCCGGGACACGATTTTTCATGCGATTGCGGAGAGCACCATTGGAGCCACCGGCCACGCGATGTTATTCAGCTCCGATGGTGTGCCGGTGATTTGCCCGGTCCTGGCTCCGGAAGAACATACGATGAAGCCCGAGTTCATCCGTACCCTCGATGGGCTGAAGGCCGGTTGGACAGTCGCCGTAGACGATTCACATGGGAGTCAAAACGCGTTGATTGGATTTGCGCCGGTTCGATTCGGCGAAAGTTTGTCTGCCGGGAGTCTTGGGGGACATCAGTGGATCACCGTGGTGCGGCAAGATCCCCAGGAGACCTATGCGCCGCTTGCCGAACTTGTGGCGAAAGTGTTGCTCTATGGACTGCTCGTGCTGGCCGTGTTGTGGGGGATAGGGTTGTTCGTCGCGCGACGGATCGCTCGTCCCATTCAATTGTTACACGATGGGGTGCGTGAAATCGGAGGTGGGCGATTGGACCGCCGCCTGGAGCTGAAGACCGGCGATGAGATTGAAGGGCTCGCCGATGCATTCAACCAGATGGCGGAGAATCTCCAACGGTCGTTTGGGCAGATCGAACAGCGTGTGGTTGATGTGCGTCGATTAGAAGAAAAATTCCGCGACTTGATCGAGCATTCCCCGGAGATGATCTATCAATTGAACCGGAATGGCCGGTTCGTCCATGTGAACAAGACAGGGATCGAGAAGTTGAAGTACAGCCTCGATGAGATGCTGTCGATGAAACTGTGGGATCTCGTGCCGCGCGGCCAGGAGCCGCTCGTCTTGCAATATTTGGAGCGTTTGATGGCGCAGGGGCGCAGTACGATGGAGACGGTGTTTCTGGCCAAAGACGGCCACCCGATCGATGTGGAAATTCACGCGACGGCGCTGATCGATCAAGAACGGGGCGGGCTGGTTCACTCGCGCGCTTTTGTACGTGATGTGACCGAACGGCGCCGGCTTGAGCAGCAACTGCAGGAATATACGGCGAAGCTCGAACAGGCCGTGTCGGAGCGGACGCAACAGCTCGTGGCCTCGCAGGCGCGGTACAAATCCTTGTTCGACTTGGTGGCGGACTCAGTCTTTATGGTGAATTCCGACGGCATGATCGTCGCCGTCAATAAACGTGAGGAGCAGGCGCTGGGGTATGCAGAGGCGGACGTGGTCGGCCGCAGTCTGCTCGAAGTCGTTCTGCCCGGTTATCACGATTCGTTGCGCAGGTGGCTGAACGACATCGTGTCGGACCAGCGGAAAGTATCCACCCAGGAAATCATGGTACGCCATGCAGGCGGACTGGAGGTTCCGACAGAAATGGATTTAATCCTGGTCGGAGCAGCCGATCAACTGATGGTGATGGTGCAGTTGCGGGATATTACCGACCGGAAGCGGCTGGAACTGCAGCTGGAGACGTACCGGGAAGAGCTGGAATATAAAGTACAAGAGCGCACGCGCGAAATTGAAGAGACCAAGCAGTATCTTGAAAACTTGCTCGAGAATGCCAACGATGTCATTTATACCCTCGATACAGAACAACGGTTCACCTACGTCAACAGCAAGATCGAAGCATGGGGCTACCGGAAAGAGGATCTCCTTGGACGGCCCTATCTCGCCCTTCTTTCCAAGCGTCATCGAGGGAAACGGCTCAAGAGCACCCTGGATATCGGTGCAAAGCAGGTCTATGAGGTCGAGGTGATAACTCGTACGGGGGAGCCAAGGGCTGTGATGGTCAGTGTCTCCCCGCTGCAGGGAGTCGAGGGAACGATTTTGGGTGTGCTGGGCATTGCGCGTGATATGACCGAGACCAAGAAACTGGAGCAGCGGATTAGGAACTCTGAAAAACTGGCTTCGGTCGGAAGGCTCGCAGCAGGAGTGGCGCACGAAATCAACAATCCCCTGGGAGGTATCCTCAACTGCCTCTACAACTTACGGAAGGGGACGCTGTCACCGAGCCGGCAAGAAGAATATCGGGTTTCGATGGAAGACGGTGTGCGGCGTGTGCAGAAGATCGTTCGGCAACTTCTCGATTTCTCCCAGCAGCATGAGCCGGAGTTTGCGCTGACGGAGATCAATCACGTCGTCGATCGGGTGTTGGTCTTGACGACGCATCTCTTTGCACCGAACCGAATTGTGTTGGAAACGGGATTCGGTCAGGGATTGCCGACTGTCATGGTCGATCGGCATATGATCGAGCAGGTGCTGATGAACCTGGTATTGAACGCGGTCCAAGCGATGCAAGATGGAGGAGTGTTGTCGATCAAGACGTCCGTGGTCGAAGGAGTCTGTCTGATCGAAGTCCGCGACACAGGATCGGGTATTCCCCCGGCAGTTCTGCCGAGGATTTTCGATCCCTTCTTTACGACCAAGCGCGAAGGCGAAGGAACCGGTCTCGGCCTGTCGGTCAGTTTGGGCATCGTCGAGCGTCACGGAGGAAAGATCCTGGTGGACAGCGAAGTCGGGAAGGGGACGACCTTTACGCTCTGTCTTCCTGTTTCCCGGGATCGTTCGTCGGTGGAGAGGGTGTCATGAAGGGGCTGAAGATCCTCCTTGTCGATGACGAGCCGCTGATGCGGCTGTCTATGGTCGATGCGTTTGCGGCGATCGGCCATGATGTTGAAGCGGCCGCATCCGGAACGGAAGGGATTGCCGTCATTCGCCAACGGCCATTCGATCTGGTGATCACCGATCTGCGCCTGCCTGGCGCGGATGGGCTTACGGTGCTTACAGCGGCCAAAGAGCAGTCGTCCCCCCCAGAGGTCGTGATGATTACCGCCCACGGATCGGTGGAAACGGCAGTCGGCGCAATGAAGCTCGGCGCATTCGACTACGTCACGAAACCGTTCCAAATGGATGAATTGCTGTTGATCGTCGAGCGGGTAGGCCGCGTCGTGCTCTTACGGAGAGAAAATCAGGATCTTAAAGCGGCGCTGGAAGATAAGTTCAGTTTTGGGGGGATTCTCGGAGCGAACAATCAAATGCGGGCCGTGCTTGAGAAGATCAAGCTGGTGGCAGGAACCGATTCGACGACGCTGATTCTTGGAGAGAGCGGAACCGGTAAGGAGCTGGTTGCCAATGCCATCCATCAAAACAGCGCCAGAAGCCAGTATCCCTTGATCAAAGTGAGTTGTGCGGCGCTTCCGGAAACCCTATTGGAGGCGGAACTGTTCGGCCATGAGAAGGGGGCTTTCACCGGGGCGGTACGACAACGGCGTGGGCGGTTTGAGCTGGCCCATCGAGGCACGTTGTTTCTCGATGAGATCGGAGAGATCTCGCCGGTTGTCCAGGTAAAATTGTTGCGGGTACTTCAGGAGAGACAGTTCGAACGCGTCGGAGGAAACGACAGGATCGATGTTGACGTGCGTCTGATCTGTGCCACACAGAAGGATCTTCGCAAGGAAGTCTCTCAGGGGCGGTTTCGAGAGGATCTGTTTTATCGGCTCAATGTTGTACAGATCGTGATTCCTCCGTTGCGTCAACGGCAGGACGACATCATGGTTATTGCCGAGCATGTACTGAAGACCTGTTCCGGCAAGATGAATAAGACGTTGAAAGGGTTTTCTTCTCAGTCGCGGGAGCTCTTCTTGCGCTATTCTTTCCCAGGGAACGTGCGGGAGTTGGAGAACATGGTCGAACGCGCAGTGGCGTTGGGGCGGGATCGTGAAGCGGTCCAGCCGCCAGATCTGTGCGGGTTCCAGTCCTGTCCCTACACGGGTGGAACTCCTCAAGAATCTTGTGGATTCTGTAGCGAAGGGCTGACGGGGCAGAAGCGCGAAGAACGGCCGCTCACATCGTTGGCCAAAGCGCGGGAGCAGTTTGAGAAAGAATATATTGTGTCAGTGTTGGAGCGGGTAGACGGCAGCCGCACAACCGGCGCGAAGATACTTGGTCTCTCGCGCAAAGCCCTCTGGGAAAAGTGCAAACGCTACGGGATTCCATCGGCGAGGGAAGAGGCTAACGACGAAGATGAGTAGGGAGCGGCCAGGTGCCCTTCTTGCCGCAGAATGTGCACATGTGAAAGGACATCGGCTGATGAATGGCGAACTGCTCCGGTGTCGGCTTAATGTGCTCCAGATAAAGAAGCGGGGTGGCATGCCCTTCCGCTCCAGCGCCTCCCGGAACGGCCCTTTCGGACTTTGCCAGGCGGAAGCCTTCGGAAACTCCTTCGCAGACTCAGTCAGTTTCCGTTTTCCTTCCTGGCAAAGTCTCGGCGGGCACCCCGTTCCTCCGGCGACTTCCGTCCCAGGGCATGCCACCACGCAACGAAGCCTTATCATAAGAAAACAATAGGCTGGTCATTGATTGTCCTCGACGGCGTGCCCCTTCTTCAGCCGATCTCCTACTTCGTGGAGGGGGGGGATCGGTATAGGGACTACCTCAACAATTGGGTGAGTTCAGCACTGTTCTCCTCGTCAATCCTGTCGACCACCGTCTTGTTGCTCGTGTCGATGATGGCGGGTGCGGCGTTCGTGTGGGTTCCTCTGAGCATCTATATGTCAATCGCTCCTTTTCATCCCCCACATCAATAAGGAGACAACGATGTCGATGGAAACCGTGGAAATTGCCCTTGGATTGAATGCGCATGTTCTGAACGGTCCGCTGGCATCTGCACAATCTGCACTCCTGGCTCAACTCAAGGCAGCGGGGAACGATCTGGGGGAATAAAGGGAGCCTCAAGTGGGTCTAGGGCAATAACTACCAGAGCAACCCACTGAACGTGGCGAAGCGTTAAAGGCGACAGGCTTGTAAGCGGCCTGTCGCCTTTCTATTTTTATAGTTGAAGATTTACTGGCAGGGGTGGCATGCCCTGTGCGTAATTCGCCGGAGGAACGGGGGGCCTGTCGAGACTTTGCCAAGCTTGATGCCGGATGCAAGTTCGTGGGAATTCGAATTCCGCTTTCAGCAGAGCTGAAGCGTTCTAAGCCGCGCGGCGTTTTGTTGTGCGGTTGCTTGGTCGTGATGTTGACGGATGAAGCGGACCACGGGGTATTTCGGCGTGCAACTTCAGTCCCAGCGCTCCGATGACCTTGAGGATGGTATCGAAGTCCGGGCTTCGCTCACCGGAGAGTGCCTTGTATAGGCTTTCACGAGACAGACCGGCATCCTTCGCAACCTGGGCCATGCCTTTGGCGCGGGCAATATCGCCCAATGCCTTGGCGATAAACGCGGCATCGCCGTCGGCCTCTTCTAGGCACGCCTCTAAATACGCCGCCATTTCCTCCGGAGTGCGAAGGTGTTCGGCAACATCGTAACGAGTGGTCGTGGTTTTGCTCATCATGTGCTCCTACAGATTGCGTGCGAGGCGCAAGGCGGTTTTGATGTCGGTGGCCTGTGTTTGTTTATTACCACCGGCTAACAAAACTATCACCTCGCGACCATGTTGTGTGTAATACACACGGTAGCCAGGCCCGTAATCGATTCGCATTTCGGAGACACCCTCACCTACCGGCCTCACATCCCCAGGGTTTCCTGCTGCTAGGCGTTCGACCCGTACCTGTACGCGCGCCCTTGCGTGAATATCTCGCAATCCGTCAAGCCACCGGGCATACGTCTCGGTCTTGCGAATCACGAACATGAAGTACTGTAGCCATGTGGATACAGTTTGTCAATGCATGCGTGAGCGTGGAGATGGAGGGGCAGGCTTTAGTAACTGTCCTATTTCTGTGTGACGGAGCGGTAGAGGTGTTAGAGCGGAATGACGAGGGTCGTACGGGTACTCTAGCAGACTGTGAAAACGCGCAGTTTCTGCTCACAATTCACTGTGGCCTTGCAAATCATGATGTCGCAAGAACGGCTTGCAGGATGCTCAAAATGGCCGTTCAGCGCGGCCGCAGCGAGTGAAGACCGGAGGCGTACCTTCTGGGGTACGTTGAGGATCTGAACGATGCGAGAACAAAGCTGACGGACTTTTTCAGCATCCTGCTTGAGGTTCGGCGCCGCCTTCCCACAGTTTCACCGTCCGATCCCACGAGGCGCTGGCCAGTTTCATCCCATCCGGTGATAGGGTAATGCCGCGAATGGCTGCGCTATGGGCCTTGATGGTCCTGAAGCAGCGGCCGTTGGAGAGATCCCAAAACCGAATCGTCGCGTCGTCGGCGGCGCTGATGAGCACTCTGCTGTCCGCTGTGACGGCGAACGAGCGCACCCAGGCGGTGTGGCCTTTCAGCGTTCGTCGTTCTGCCACGTGCGGCATGTCGAACAACTTGATGGTCTGGTCACGGCTCCCGGTGATCAAGAGTTTGGCATCGGGGGTAAAGGCCATCGCGCCGATCCAATAGGCCATCGGCTTATCAAATCCCCCGTCGTCATCGATGAAATACCCGCGCGTTTCACTGGTATCCTCCTCGGACTCTTTCCAGTGTCCGTTATGCAGGATTTTTTCTTCTCCGCTGGGTAGCACTTCCCAGAGCTTGATCTTGCCAATATCCATTCCGCTCGCGAGGTGCATCCCATCCGGCGAAAAGGCGACGCAGACCGACCAGTGGTGGTCGTACTGGTCTTTGCCGAGGAGGGTCATGAGCTCGGTACCGGTTGCGACTTCCCAGATCTTGATGTCTTTGTTGTGACTTCCGCGCGCCAACATGAGGCCGTCTGGCGAGAGTGAGAGGCTCACGACATTGTGGTCATAGCGCGTGAAGAGGAGTTTTTTCGACTCGCCGGTGGTCGGATTCCACAGCCGGATGGTGCGGTCTTCGCTGGCCGTGGCCAAGGTTTGGCCGTCCGGCGTGAAGAGCACAGATCGGATATCCGCCGTATGTCCTCTGAGTGAACGAAGAATGCGTCCGGTTTCAATGTCCCACAGGCGGACGAGGCGGTCGGCTCCTCCGCTCGCGAGGGTCAACCCGTCCGGTGCGAAGGCGACCGACCAGACGCCATGGGAATGGCCGCGATACGTGGTCAGTTCCCGTGCCCCTGCCGTCCAATATTCAAGGAAATCGACCGGTGCGGTGCCCGTTCGCAATGGGGACGGTGAGAGCGGAGACGGAATGGGGGCAAGTTCAGAGGCTGTTAGATCGGCCATGTTCAATCATCCTTACGACGGGATTTCGGTAATGCGCTTACGGGATCGGCTTGATTGCAAACTGTCGATTCGCGCCAGTATAATTCGTGCCAGCTTGAGGTGATCGTAAGAGAAGCTCCGCCATCAAGTCAAGCTGGCTAAGGGAGTCGGTTTGCGCCCCTCACCTTAGTCTGCCGGCGTAGACGGATTGGATTGGACGATCGAGGACTCGTATGGAACTTCGTTTTCAGCCTGCCTTGCTGCAAGAGGTCATTGACTCGTTCGTCGAAAAGACGGAACGGGAAGGCGACCCTACCTATTATAAAGAGTTCCACGAACTCGCCGACCCGATCTATGAGAAGTTTACGCTTGACGATCGGGAGAGTGAGTTCAAGAAGCTCTACCAGTATATGTTCGGCACCTGGGGGTTTTCCGATATCATCCGCGATGCCTTCAACGAGTATCCGTTACTGAAGCAGCGGGTGGGAATCGTGCTAGTCAAGGGGGTGCTGAAGGAAGATCAGGAAGGCGTCGATATTCTCAGAAAGTGGGGATCCGTCGAACATGAATTGGCGCGAGAGTTCGAAGAGAAAGGGTTGAGAGGCATCGGGATCAAACTTATCCCGCGTCGCTTTTACGATCCGGCGCTCATGCGCTATTGCCGCCATGAGTTGTTGCATATCTCGGACATGCTGGACCCGGTCTTTGGATACGATCCTGATACCAAGGTCGGGCAAAATCCAGGCGAGGAAACGCTCATTCTCCAACGCTATCGAATTTTGTGGAGTCTCACTGTGGATAGCCGGCTGACCGTCGCAGGCAAAGAGCCGATGCTGAGAAAAGAAGACCGGTTCAAAGAGTTTCGTTCCTGGTATCGCAAGATTCCTGCGCCACAATTGAAGTCGGTGTTCGAGGGGTTGTGGCAGACGAGTTTCTTCACCCACTCGGAACTGATCGAAATGGCGTCGGACACTTTGCGCGTGATGGACCGTGCCGTGGAAGTCGAGGGAGGCGAGATTCCGGAGACGGAAAATAAGATCATGTTGATGCCGGGGTTTCCCTGCCCTCTGTGCCGTTTCCCGACCTATTCGTGGGTCGAAGATATGGGCAACAAGCTCGAGCCCTATGTGCTCGACTTTATCCGTGAGAATCACCCAGGCTGGGATATCGAATTCGGAGCTTGCGACCGCTGCGTCGAGGTCTACAAGCTGCGCGCCGACGGCGTGATGTAACGGGGCATGAGTGTGACTAGCGATCCGACATATGGACGTCGCGAGTTCTTCAAAGACTCTGTCGTGTCCGTTGCCAAAGCGGCCCAGGAATTTGCCAAACACCAAACGGTCGTGCCGGAACAGCCGGCTCCAGCGCCGGTGCGGACGGGTTGGTTGCGTCCTCCTGGCGCCGCTGACGAAACGCTCTTTTTGGAGCGATGCACACAGTGTGGTGATTGCGCCAAGGTCTGCCCGTACGGATCGATTACGTTTCATCCGCAGAACGGGACACCTGTGATTTTTGCGGATCAAGTGCCGTGCTATCTCTGTGAGGACGTACCCTGCATAGCGGCCTGTGCTACAGAGGCGTTGCTCCCTGTCGAAGGACGCGGACAGATACGAATGGGCCTCGCATCCGTCTCGCACCGAATCTGCACGGCAGGGCAGGGATGCCACGCCTGCGCATCTAAATGTCCTACGGATGCCTTATCGATGGATTTTGGCACACAGCGGCTTGTGGTGGCGGCTGAGCGTTGCGTCGGATGCGGGTTGTGTGAGCACGTGTGCCAGACCGTAAACGATCGCGTGGCTATTCGAGTCACTCCGTTTAGATTGTTGACGCAGACGCTTTTGTGATACAGAAAAGCAGCCTGCGTGGAAAAATAAAATCTGAAGAGAATGGTCCGGATTGTACGGGGGAAAGATATGGAAAATCATAGGCTTGGCCGACCCATTCCGGATAGAAAAATCTCGCT
>JBAXBK010000047.1:0-20341 GCA_037142015.1 Nitrospira sp.
GGTGCGCCACCTGCCATAACGGGACGACGGCACGGGGCAAGACCGCCACGCATGTCCCGACGACGCAACCCTGCGAGACATGCCATAAGTCGACCACGACCTTTACGGGAGCGCAGTTCAGCCATACGGGGATCACGACGGGATGCGCCACCTGCCATAACGGCTCGACGGCGTTGGGCAAACCGGCGAACCACATTCCGGTCGCCACGGCTTGCGAGACTTGTCACAAGTCCACAACGGCCTTTTCCGGATCGAGATACCACAGTTGGGTAGTGGCGACGCCAGGACAATGTAACACCTGTCATGAGCGTGGCACGAACTGGTTAGGGGTGCAGGGTAAGAGACCGTCAGGCCATAACGGTAGAGAAGCAGCGCCAAACTCTTGTGATAACTCAGGCTGTCACAATACCTCCACCTTTAATAAGTAAGCGGTGACGTCGCCCGATGGATCATCAAGTGAGAGGTTCGGCAGAGCACTCAGGGCCGAAGCATCCATGCACGGAAGTGTATGAACGATGCATAGATAGTAGGCGATGACTCGTTGTTGCGTTAGGTAGTCGCGTCGTTACCGATACGACCAGTTCGAGAAAATCACTCGAACCCACCGCGGTTTGTACCGGAATCTTTCCAGATTCAACTCAGTTCGACCGTTACCAACATTTTAGAGGTATGTGTTGAGAACATGCAGTCGCAGTGCATTGAGCCATGTCGTGGCGGCTGCTCTCTTGTGCGGAATTGTTACGCTCAGTGGTTTGCTTGTGCCTGCGCCGACAGCTGCTCAGCAGGTGCTTGACCGTGTTGAGATCGTTGAAACCCCAACTGCAGCGGAAATCCATATTGCCTTTAATACGAGAATCATTTATCAGCGCCATATGCCTTCAGATCAAGGCGATTTGATCCGGATTTTTCTGAGCCTTCCAGATCTCGACAGCTCGCGGAGGTTCTCGCGTGAGCTTGCTGTGCCGCCGCCCAGCGACCTTCTGCCAAAGTTCACGGTCACGTTTCCCGATCAGGGGACGACCGGTCTTTCCATTAATTTTAGCCGGCCGGTACGGTTTCGGATCAGTCAACGGGGCAATGAGCGGAACAAGATTGTCATTTCCGTGAAGCTGGATCGGCCTCAGATGCCTCCGCCGCCCCCTCCTGAGGTGACAGTTCCATCATCACCTCCTGCTGTAGTTAAGGGACCAAAACAGTCTTTCGATATTCCGGTGTTCCACCCCGGGATGGCCGTCGAGACGTATGCCGAGGACTTGATGAAACTAGGCCATAAGGCACTGATTGCCGGAGAAAATGAGCAGGCATTGCAGATTTTCAACGCTCTCCTCAATCTCCCGCCAAACAAGCAATCACAAGTAGCTCAGGAGTGGGTTGGAGTGGCTAGGCAACGAAGCAGAGAATATGTGAAAGCGAAAGCGGAATATGAACTCTACCTCAAGCTCTACCCCGAGGGAGAAGACGCAGTGAGAGTGCGACAGCGGTTGGCGGAGTTGCAGGAGGCCATCTCTCAGCTTGCACAAGCCAGAGCAAGCAGAGCACCTAAGAAGATTGAGGAAACCAGGGTCTATGGGAGTGTGTACCAGTACTATTACGGTGGCTATTCCCAGTCGAAAACTACGGATAAAGTCACCAATACCACGACGAATATCAACAACCACGACCAGTCCTTGCTCCAGTCTGCCTTCGATGTCACTGGGCGTTACCGCAAGGATGAATATGATAATAAAGTCGTGGTGCGTGGGACGCAGTCCTACAATCTTCTGGCCACTGACGACAGCAGAAGAAATATCAGCCGTCTCAGGGCCCTCTACTTCGAACACTCAAGCCAGGATACGTATTTCGTTCGGATCGGTCGCCAGCCGGGGAATACCGGGGGTGTGCTAGATTTCCGATTCGATGGGGCATGGGTCCGCTATACTCCGGTCCCTCAATTCTTGAGTGTGAATCTCCTGGGTGGGCAGCCGAGACAATTCAGCTTGACTCCCAATTATGTGCCCGACGACCCGCGAAACTTTCGGGCCGACTTGAGTCCCTACTTTTATGGGGCCAATGTCGACATCGGTCCGATCGGACAGGCCTGGAACGGCAATGCGTACTATTTCAATCAAATGGTGAACGGGGTGGTCGACAGGCGGGCTGTCGGCACTGAAGTACGGTATGGATCCAATGGGAAAAATGTCTACGGGCTTATGGACTATGACATTTACTTTAATGCGCTGAACATCGCGACGATCAATGGCACATGGGTGACAGAGGGAACGACCTTCAACTTCATCGCGGACCATCGCAGGACTCCATACTTGCGAACGGCGAACGCGCTCTTTGGAATCCCCGGGGCTTCGCTTAGTAACATCAACACAGGGAACGCGAGCCTGTTGCGTGAGGAGGCGCTGAATGTCACTGCGACAAGTGACCTGTTCCTTGCCGGGGTGCTCCATTCGGTGAGCACAGACTGGCAACTCGGTGGAGACGTACGCTTGAATCGTATTTCCGGCACCCCTAGATCAAACTGCCTGATCATTTTGCCTGGCACAAGCACGGTGTTCATCAACCCCAATGCCATCACGGATGCATCGTGTTCCTTGCAAGCACTGCCCGGGACTGGCGATATCTGGACCTATTCGGCTCAAGCGATCGGTGCGCACTTTCCGTTTGAGAATACGACCTTTGTGGCGAATGCCAGCTATAGTACGAGCCAGGCGTACCGAGGGGAATCACTCACACTCAATTCATTGGCTCGGCTCGGACAACAATGGCAGTTCGACACGTTTGTCCTGCTCTATCATCAAAAGGACAGTTTTGGCGTGGAGCTGTATCGCGTGACTCCGACTGCTCGCCTAAACTATCGCTTTCTCGACAGTTGGACTTTCGAGGCCACAGGCGGGGTAGAAAAAACGCGGACGGATAGCTCGACACAAAAAGACTCGACGTTGAGACAGTTCTTTTTCTTCGGTCTTCGGTGGGACTTTTCCTAGCCCGTATTGCTTATGAATAATGTCGCACAACTATTGCCACAAGGGGCGAGATGATCATGAATCTCACATTTTGGTTTATCGCTTGGGCCATAACACTGCTCGTGCTGGGTCTGCTCCTGTGGCCGCTGCTCAAGCGCCAAGCGTCATCGAAAGAGGAAGAAGGGGGAAAACCGCTTTCGGTCTATCGCCAGCAATTTGCCGAATTGGAGCAAGATCTGAAGAACACCTTGTTGACCGATGAGCAGTATCAACTATCGAAACAGGAACTCGAACGGCGGCTCCTCGATGAGACAGGGGCTGCCGAGGCCGCGCCTCCGGCACGGGTGTGGCCGGTGAACAACCGAGCGGTTGGCGTGGGATTAGCAGTCATCATTCCGATCATCAGTGGACTGCTATACTGGGAGTGGGGCAACCAGCAGGCGATTATACTTGCCAGCGTGTCACCGCCGATGGTGCAAAGCAGATCGGATTACGCTCATCAAACATCCGAAGGGCTCGACGCGCTTTCCGAGCGGCTGAAGAAGAAACTCGAACAGAATCCGAACGACGGAGTGGGGTGGGCCCTTCTCGCGCGTTCGTATGTAGAAATTGGACGGCATGCCGATGCGCTGCCGATCTATGAGAAAGCCATGAAGTTGATCCCAGACGATCCCCAAATGCTCGTCGACTATGCCGATGCCCTCGGCATGCTGCATGGCCGCAAGCTGGCAGGCAAACCGGAGCAATTGATTCAGCAGGCGCTCAAGATCGATCCGAACCATGTCAAGGCGCTGATGCTGGCCGGGACCGTGGCGTTTGACCGCAAAGAGTTCGGGCAGGCGGCGCAGTATTGGGAACGGGCCAGCGCCAATCTTTCTGCAGATGCGGAAGGCGTGGTCCGACAAGAGTTGCTCTCAGGTATCGCCGAAGCTAAAGGGTTAGCCGGTGGAAAGCCGGTAATAGCCAAGGTGGTTGATTTGGCGGCGCCTTTGACAAGGTCAGGTGGCCAGACTGCCGCAATCAGCGGGACAGTGAACCTGGCGCCCAGTCTTGCCGGGAAAGGCGCCTCTACGGATACGTTATTTGTGTTCGCGCGAGCGATGAACGGCCCGTCCATGCCGGTGTCGATCGTACGGGCTACGAAACAGGATCTGCCCTTTACGTTTCGACTCGATGATTCAACGAGCCCCATGCCGTCCAGGAAACTGTCCGATGTGGGCTCGGTGATGATTGTGGCCCGTCTGTCGAAGTCCGGTCAGGCTATGCCACAAAGTGGAGACCTGGAGGGAATGAGTCAGCCTGTAAAATCCGGAGCGGATGGGATCACGATCGTCATCGATCGTGAAAGACCATAGCACTGAAAAGGTCACATGTCGCAATCATACCTCACCATGTTGCTCTACCTCCTGCCGGTGGTTTTCGCCCTGACTCTGTATTACCGCCGCCACAATAAGCGGGATACCCACTATCGTGCCCGTCTAGCTGAGACGGTTGAGGCGAGTATCCCTGAGCCCCTCAGCTTGCACCCCGTCATCGATACCAACAAGTGCATCGGCTCAAGCGCCTGCGTCAAAGCCTGTCCGGAACATGCGCTTGGGATCGTTAGAGGAAAGGCGACGCTCGTCCAACCAGATCACTGTATCGGTCACGGCGCTTGCCAGGCCGCTTGCCCGGTAGAAGCGATTCAGCTGGTATTCGGGACGGAGAAGCGCGGCATTGATATCCCTCAAGTCAAGCCGACCTTTGAAACCAACGTCTCCGGCATCTACATTGCCGGCGAGTTGGGAGGGATGGGGTTGATTCGCAAGGGAGTCGATCAGGGGAAACGAGCGATCGAGACAATTGGCAAACACAAGAGCAAGGGGGGCGAGCTGGATGTGGTGATCGTCGGCGCCGGGCCGGCCGGTATTTCTGCCTCGCTGGCGGCCAAAGAGTCAGGGTTGCGATTCGTGACGGTCGAGCAGGAGGACTCACTCGGTGGTGCAATCTTCCACTACCCGCGCCGGAAACTGGCCATGACGGCGCCTATGACACTGCCCATTGTCGGTAAGTTCAACAAGTACGAGATCACGAAAGAAGAGCTGCTGAATTTTTGGGGCAAGATTACCCGTGAGAACAGCATCAAGATCAATTTCTCGGAACGTATGGATGCGATCACAAAAACGGGAAACGGTTTCCTGGTGAAGACGTCGAAGAATAGCTACAAAACGAAGAACGTGCTCCTTGCCATTGGCCGGCGCGGCACGCCCCGCAAGCTCGGTGTGTCGGGGGAGGAGCAGGCCAAGGTTGTCTATAGCCTGATCGACGCGGAGCAATATCGCGGGCAACATGTGCTGGTGGTGGGTGGCGGAGACAGTGCAGCGGAAGCGGCCCTGTCGATTGCTGCAGAACGAGGCGCCGTGGTTACCATTTCCTGCCGCGGCGATGACATTTTTACCCGTCCGAAAGCCAAGAACCGCCAGCAGCTCAAACAAGGCGTGGAGGAAAAACAGATCACGGTGTATCTAGATGCCAATGTAAAGGAAATCGGGACAGAGACTGTGACGCTGAGTTACGGGGGGAAAGACATCAAAATAAAGAACGATGCTGTGATCGTCTGCGCCGGCGGCACGCTCCCGACGGCCATGCTGAAAGAAATCGGCGTCATGGTCAATACCTACTATGGCACGGCTGTGGCGAAATGACTCTTCGCAGGGAGGCACGTATGTGGAGTTGGATTATTATCACTTGCACGATGCTCTTGTTGATGAACGCTTGTGGCAATTCACGGCCCATCCCTACGCCTACGGCGCAAGACAAACCGACTCAAGTCGCCAAGCAGGTAGCCGGGCCGAGCTCCTCAATTCAACGGCTGCGCATGCAGGCCGAGAGGGGAAATGTTGAAGCGCAGTTTGCGTTAGCCCAGGCGTACGATCGCGGCCGAGATGTTCCGAAAGACAAGACCGAGGCGGTCCGATGGTATCGTCTTGCGGCCACGCAAGGCGATCCGTTTGCTCAAAACGCGCTCGGCGATAATTACTGGGAGGGCACGGGTGTGCCGAAGGACGATGCGCAAGCCACACGGTGGTGGCATCTTGCGGCAACCCAAGGGTTTGCCCCTGCGCAACATAGTTTAGGGAAGATACTTTCTGGGGGCGGTCAAGGCGTACGAACCGACAAAACCCAAGCGTATATGTGGCTTGCTCTGTCTGCCGCTCAGGGAGACGAGGAGGCCAGCCGACAGGGCAACCTCCTTTCCAAGCAATTGAAGCCCGCAGAAGTGACGAACGCAAAGAAACTGGTCCAACAGTGGAAGCCCGCGAGAGCCAGAGTTACGATCAAC
Organism: Nitrospira sp.; assembly: GCA_037142015.1. Lineage (GTDB taxonomy): Bacteria > Nitrospirota > Nitrospiria > Nitrospirales > Nitrospiraceae > Palsa-1315. The sequence continues at coordinate 6,277 of JBAXBK010000047.1, forward strand.
AGAATTGCGCAGTAACGGCTAGCGCAGGATAGCTGACCAAGACTAGCGGGACGAGCGAGACGCGAGGGTTCGAGGTTTTCGGAATGCCGAATCTCGAACGTCATACGTTGGCTCCTGCCTGACATGATGTTCCTGCCCATCTCGCTCGTCGCGCACCGCTTGTGCCACAGCATATGGTTTCTTCTCCTTTCTCCACCGAAAGATTCTCCCGACCCACCTCATCGAAAACCATCGCGATACCCTCCTAACGGAGGGCGGTCCCCCTCGAATGTGCTGCGTAACCTTTCCTCTGAAAAGTCGTAGTCGCGCGACTGCTGCTTGAAATTGCAGGAGCGTATACCTGTGCACTCGGAAGCATCCATCAACTGCCAGCGGGGATGTTTAGGGATGAATGAACGGTCAACACGGCACATATGGAATGGGCAAATCGGAAGACGTCGAGGTGTGAGCCGGAACCTCATACAGGTTTAAAAAATGCGGGTCATTTTTTCACAGTTTTCCACAATGGAGGTCGTAGCATGAAGAGTAGACCGAAACAAATTCAGGCAGGACTATTCGGATGTACGGACAAGACATCCCGGCTGTTAGTTCAAGGGAAGGCTGGTCGAAGGCGAACCCGAATTCGCGTGACAGCGAATCTCGTCGGCGTGGCCATGGGCATCTTGTTCGCTGGCAATGCCTATCAAGTGTTGGCAGACCCGTTGCCGGGTGGCACGTTGGATCCCATGCTTATTCCGAAGTATGTTACGCATCTCGTCATTCCGCCGGTAATGAAGCAGATAGCCTCTGGACCGGACCAGACGGACGACTATGCGATCTCGGTCCGGCAGTTTAAACAGCAGATACTCCCGAGCGGGTTCCCGGCGACCAAGGTCTGGGGCTATGGCCCTGAGGCCGATCCCACCCCCACTGTGGCCCCGGACCCCAATTCACAATTCAACTACCCTTCCTACACGATTGAGACGACGGTTGACCGACGGGTCAATGTCCGATGGATTAACGGCCTCGTTGATAAAAAAGGGAATTATCTGCCTCACCTATTGCCTGTAGATCAGACGCTCCACTGGGCGAATCCTTCCCAAGACTGCATGCATGGATCGGGTACTGATTGTATGGGGAAGAATTCTGAGCGGTACCGAGGACCGGTGCCGATGGTGCCGCATGTGCATGGGGCGCATGTGGATCCGCACAGCGACGGGTATTCTGAAGCCTGGTGGCTTCCCGCAGCGAAGAATATTCCCGCTGGTTATGCGTTGTCCGGCAGAATGTTCGATGACGCTACGGGAACCAATCCAGGTACGCGCGGTTATGCGGACTATTCCTACCGGAACGATCAGCCTGCGACCACACTTTGGTACCACGACCATACATTGGGGATGACGCGACACAATGTCTATGCAGGACCGGCAGGTTTCTGGTTGATTCGCGGGGGCCAGTATGACGGTGCCTTGAATGCGTCAGACCGGCAGCCGGCGGTATTGCCAGGACCAGCGCCGGTTTCTGGGCAGGGGTTGCTGGAACTCAACACACCGGGAAATGCAACGCGTAAAGCCATCCGTGAAATACCCCTCGTTATTCAGGATCGCTCGTTCAACGCCGACGGATCGCTCTTTTACCCTGATAATCGCGCATTTTTTGAAGGACTTCAGAAGAGTCAACTCCAGATCAAGTTCCTCCCTGACCCTTCATCCGATGTGCCGCCCATTTGGAACCCCGAGACCTTTTACAACACGATGGTGGTCAATGGGACGACCTGGCCGAAATTGAATGTGGCGCAGGCCCGCTATCGCTTTCGGTTGTTGAACGGGAGCAACGCCCGGATGATCAATCTCGCGCTGTTCGTGGTGAATCCAAACACAAATGAGATCAACAGCCATCGCGAGATCCCCTTCTATCAGATCGGCTCGGATCAGGGGTTCCTGCCGCGGGTTGTCAGAATCAGGACCGGAGAACAGATTGCCTTGACCCCGGGTACCCATGAGCCGGTCCCGCATCCCAATCCGAATGATCCGACGGCCCTCTTAATGGGTCTGGCAGAGCGAGCCGACGTCATCGTGGATTTCAGCGGCCTGCCGGATGGGACCGTGGTGCGGATGATCAATACGGCGCCGGATTCTCCCTTCGGCGGGTTCCCGGCGGATCCGTCCGATCCTGGGACCACGGGACAGGTCATGCAGTTCGTGGTCAAAGCAGCCTTGACTGGTGCGAGAGGATCGACGGACGGCAAGACGACGGCGCCCGCCAAGATCATACTGCATGCTGAGCACCCGCTTGCAATACCGACCGCGACGCGGTTGGTGTCGCTGAATGAGGATGGCGGATTGAAGGTCTGTGTCAAGATCGATCAGGACGGAGGGTTCGTACTCGATGCAGACGGGAATCTCCTGCAGATCGATTGCGGTAGTTCCGACGCAGGGCCCTTCGGGCCGACTGCGGCCCTGGGCGGCACTGTTGTGGATGGCGGAGGTAATCCGTTGCGCTGGACAGATACCACGGGGACTAGCCAAGCTAAGAATCTCAAGTTGATGAATGGGATGACGGTCACGGTGAACGTAACAGAGAGCCCGAAGCTCGGCGAAGTGGAGGAATGGCAGATCTATAACTTTACGGAGGATGCGCACCCGGTCCACCTGCATCTGGTCCGCTTTGAGGTGTTCAGCCGGACGCTCCTGGATGGAAGCCCGAGTCCAAATGGCAGTCGGCACCCATGGGAGAGAGGCCGCAAGGATGTCGTGATCGCCTATCCAGGCGAAATCACGACGGTGAGAGCCAAGTTCGACATCGACGGGCTCTATATGTGGCATTGCCATATCCTCGAACATGAGGACAACGAAATGATGCGTCCCTATGTGGTGGGAGCCCAGTCTTTGGCGTTCAACTTCCTGACCATGGCGATCAACGATCGGCCTCATCACGAGAGGATGATGGCAGATCATCAGAAGGCGAATCAGAAGTAATCATGAGCAGCATGATGTAGGAAGATTCGCCACACTATCCTGCAAGACGGACGCGCGGAGGACTAACAACCCTCCGCGCGTTCCTACAAGAAGGACAGTCTCCTCTGACCGAACACAGGACATGATCGGTGCAGACGATCCCGTATGGATCCGGTATCAAACGAACCAAAGCCTAAGTCGCGCCTTCGATCAGAGCACTTGAGCGGTTCCCCTCATGAGTTGTGCCTCTTGTGCTTGAGGAATCGTAACCAGGACCGTGGTTCCTTTTCCTGGAACTGACTCGATGGTCAAGTGCCCATGAAGATTCTTGACTTGGGTAGCCATATTCATGAATCCAAGGCTATTGTTTCCAATCTCGGCGGGCCTGAACCCAATTCCGTCATCCAGGATTTCCAGCCTGGCGGTTCCTTCTCTTAGCTCAAATCGGATACTCCCGGAGTTCGCTTGAGCATGATGCACGGTATTACTGACGGCTTCCCGCGCAATTGCGAGAAGATGGATTTCTTGCTCCACGGACAACCTGCCGGCGGCAACCGGATCCACATCGATCAGAAAGTGGGGACAGGGCCAAGAGTCGTTACGTCGAACCAGCAGCTGTAGCGATTGAAGCAAGCTATCGTGGGGCGCCGTCCGAGGCTCAAGCCGTGCGGTGAAGTCACGGGCCTCTTGGATGACTCGGTGCAGGTGAGACAGTGCGAGATCGAGTTGTTTCGGGGCGCGGTCGGGGGCTTGAATGAGTAAGAGTTTTGACGTCTCCATCCCCATGCCGACTGCAGATAGGGACTGCAACAAGCTGGCGTGCAGGTCATGATACAGTTGCGCACGTTCTTCTCCGAGCCGGTGGAGCCGCTGCGCGCTACGCTGTTTCATTTCTTCCATGTGCCGCCGTTCGGTCACATCACGGACAATGATTGTGTAGTGGGCGGCGCCGACTATGTCCATTTGGCTCACTGAGAGCTCGATTTGGAACGATGTGCCATCTTTACGTCGCCCGACTGCTTCTTCGCCAGGCCCGATTACTAAGAGCGGCTGCTCATTGCCGGCACTCGGAAGGTCGGAGCCGCGCGGGGTTCGGTGAAGTAGCGTCTGCATCTCATGCCCGCGCAATTCAGCCGCGCTCTGACCGAAGAGCATGCATGCTGCGGGATTGACTGACTCGATGATCCACTGTGCATTTGTGACCAGGATCCCATCCGCGGCATGGTCCACAAGGCTTCGCAAACGCTCCTCCTTCTCCCTCAGCTCTTCCAGCGACCGGACTGCCTGTGCGCGCGCCTCCTCAAGGTCGTTTGTTCGTGCGATGACTTTGGATTCAAGAGACTGCGTGAGATCCTGCAGTGTGCGTGTCTGTGCGGTCAGCGCAATGGCTGTTCCGGTTGCCACGGCGAGGAGCCGTTCGAAGTCTCCGCGATGGGCGTCTTGAGATACGGAGAGAGCGAGAGAGGATTCTCCAGTCCCGGTCGAAACGCCTGCCCTTTGTAGAGTCGATACGACGCTTTGCAACACCGTGGATGTTTTCTGAAGCACATGTCGAATGGCATATAAGCCGATCAGCATAATAGCCAGTGTGACGGCGAGAAGCTGCCAGAGTGTTTGAGCTTGCTCGCGTTCGATTTGAGAGAGAGAGACAATCATGCGGACCCACGCCGTGAGTTCATTTCGGTCGAACAATGGCTCGATGATGACCAGCGTGGGCCCTCCCTCGTCCAGGGAGGTTTCAAGAATGACTTCGCGTTTTGTTTTTCTGGCTTCGAGCCACTCCGGATCGTCCAGCACGGTTCCAATCCGGCCTGGGTGCTTTGCGGCAACGACCATGCTGTCGTTGTCCACGATGTCGATATCCAGCAGAGAGTCGTCTCGCATATACAGCTGCAACGATTCCTGAAGGCGGTATAGATTGTCGAGAACGGCGGCGGAGCCAATGGCGGCGAATGTGCGGGCCACGGCTCGAGCCCTCTCCTCTGCCGCCTGCCGGAGCGCATGATTTTGCTGAATGACGAGAAATGCAGTTCCGGTTCCCATGACGAGGAGCAGAATAAGGCTGAGGCTTACACCAAGCCGGAGGCCGAAGTTGTGAGTCCATGCATAGCGCAGGCGTTTCACAATTGAGATGTAGATAGTCGGCATCGGCTCAACTCACTTGTTCTTACGGAGACCGTAGTCGGTTCCGTCTTGATGAAATTCGAATGTGACGGCAGCTTCTCCGTTCAAGGGAACGGTTGCATGTGCTTGCTGTTGACCCAGGCGCTTATGCCGAACGGAACTGTTATGCTCGCCAGCCGGCACGTTCAGGATTCTGATAGACCCAGACCCATCGGTTACCCCAAAATACGGGCAGGGCCGATTCATAGGTTTCCCTCCGACAGGAAGTCGAGCTTGAGTACACCGGCACTTGTGACGAGTTCGTGCTTAATGGCATAGGCTGTCAAAGCAGCCGTGGTTCTCAGGTTGAGCCTCAGCATGAGGCTCGCACGGTGCTTTTCCACGGTTCTGACGCTGATGCACAGACACTCGGCGATCCCCTTGCTGGTCGCCCTTTCGGCAACCAGTTTCAATACTTCCCGTTCACGAACGGACAGTCTCTTCCAAGGAGTCTCCTCGCCGGAGGAGGGGGATTGTTTTCCCAGGTATCCACTCAGAACTTTATCCGCGATCATGGGGCTTAGGTAGGTTTGCCCTTGTGCCACGCTGTGAATGGCTGTTCGTAGTTCTGTGTACGACGATTCTTTGGGAAGGTATCCGGTGGCTCCTGCGTGAAGAGCAGCCCGGATGATCGACTCGGACACGTGAACTGTAAGAACCAGGCATTTGATAACGGGATGGGAAAGCCTGATCTGGTGGATCAACTCGGTTCCATGAATCCCTGGCATGGACAGGTCTAGAAGCACAAGGTCAGGTTGGAGCGTGGCAATTAAGCGTAGCGCATCGGTGCCGTTGCCTGCCTCGCCGATGACATGAAGTTGTGGATCAAGGGCTAACAGAGAGGCTAATGCTTCCCGAACGAGAGTATGGTCTTCCACCAGGAGAATCCGAATGCGTGAGTCCGGGTCGGGGTGCAGCTCTTCTCCTGAGGGGGCCTTATTCAATGCGCCATTAGGGCTTGCAGGTTTCTTGTGGTTCGATCGGTGGTTCATAAGGCATGCAGCGCACTGTACTCTCAACCTGGGCGGTATGCCCTGACTGCCGGATGAAGGTAATTCATCCCAAGATCACTTATCCCACGGCTGAGCTGTGTCACGAAATACATTCGTAAATCCAACAGGTTGAACTTCTCACTAGTCGGATCAGTTTTCCGAAAGGGCCGTCGACCGTAACAAAAGTGTAAATGCCTAAGGTTACTCTCGTGGGCGGGTAACTATACCTATTAGCGACTGCAGCGGATCCCCCACAATGGCTGTTGTCTTGAGGGTATGTACGCCTGTTTTCTTTCAGTGAGGGAGTATTCAGCAACCTCATCAGACTCCCACCAGCGCTAGCCTTCTTATCGGTCAGCATGAGCTTCCATCCCCTCCCAAAGTAAGGGCTCAAGCCCCCAGAATGTTGGTATAGACATCCCTCAATAACGCTTCATAATGATGCCAACCATGACGGGCAAATATATTTCAAGATTCATCCCGTCGAATAATTTGATCAGTGCAGGGGGAGTGGCTATGAAGATTGAACGGTCATGTGATTCGTTTATGGGTTTGCAGAATGTGGCAGTTGTAACGATATTGTCAGTAAGCGTTGCGATGGTGGTTGCCATCGGTTTTCCTCTCAGGGCAGTTGCGCAGGACTTTGCTATGGTTCCCACTCCAACGGAATTCGTACATCCTAATGCAGCAGCGCCCGTCGCAACGTCGGTATCGTTGGATGTTGCTGGCTTGAACAGAGTCCCTGCAAGTGCAGGTTCTTCGGCCAGTGCTTCCCACGCCAGTATCTTCACTGTGGCTGGCACGGGCAACCTCGGTTTCAATGGTGATGGAGTTCTCGCCACCACCGCCCATTTCTGGTTCGCTGCCGCGGTGGCTGTGGATGTCGAGGGGAATGTTTTTATTGCGGACTCCTTCAATAATCGGATCAGACGCGTGGATGCCAGGACGGGAGTGATCACCACGGTCGCAGGAATAGGGCACCAGGGATTTTCCGGCGATGGAGGTCTGGCGACTGAGGCTAGTCTCGACAGCCCTGGGGGCGTCGCAGTTGACGCTACAGGGAACATCCTCATAGCCGACACCTTCAATCACCGCATTAGAATTGTGGACCACCGAACTGGAATCATCAGCACCTTTGTCGGCTCGGGTAATATAGGATCGGCTGGTGATGACGGGTTGGCGATTCGCGCTCAACTGTCAGAACCGACGGGAATCTACGTCGACCCGGCCGGGAACCTCCTTATAGCCGACACGGCGAACCATCGGGTGCTGCTGCTCGACAAGGCTACCAGCGTGATTTCTACGCTGGCCGGCACAGGCATACCAGGTTTCTCGGGTGATGGCGGTATCGGAACGGCGGCGCAATTGAATGGTCCGACAGCGGTGGCGGCCGATGGCCATGGCCGGGTGTTAATTGCCGACACCTTCAATAATCGAGTCAGGCGGTTGGATACCCGCACGGGGACGATCTCGACGATCGCAGGGACCGGTGCGCAGGGCTTTGGAGGCGACGGAGACTTCGCGAGTAAGGCAGAACTGACAGAGCCTTCTGGAGTGGCTGTCGATGCGAAAGGCAATATCCTCATTGCCGATACGTTCAACAATCGCATTCGCCGTATCGACCGTCTGTCGGGCATCATTATGACAGTGGCGGGTGTCGGGACGCGCGGGTCGTCAGGGGATGGGGCCATGGCGTTATCTGCCGAACTCAATAACCCAGTGGGGCTAACTCAAGACGCATTCGGCAACATCGTGGTGGCAGATGCGGGGAACCATCGCGTACTCCGTGTGATCGCCGAAGCACAATAGCTTCGACCATAGCGGTGATTTGGCGCGCAAAGGCTTGATCATAGCAGCGTCAGGTTACCGACTCCGAAAGGCGCCGCTGCCGGCTTTGATCGTCTTCCACAAAGAAGTATTGTGGCATCGGTCGCATTGGGGGCCTAGCCCGCCGTCGTGCTTGTCATCCCTCCTATGGCAGCCGATGCAGCCGGTCGGGGCTATAACTTTACCCTCTACCGATTTTTTATGGCAGTCGTAGCAGTCAAGTTTCTTGTGCTCACCGTCCAGTAGGAACTTCGTCCGTAGATTGTGATCGAAGTCCCAGAGCTTCCAGTCGCGTGCGGTGTGGCAGCTCTCGCACTGCTTGCCAAGCCGCCTCTTATGCACATCGTCTTTCTCGTGGCAACCGATACAGTCTAACGGCACATCCTTCAACAGCAGTGTCGTATGACATTTCTTGCAGTCGATGATGCCATGCTGTCCGCGGAGGGGGAACCGACTCTTGTTATGGTTGAACGTGACGGTTTCCCAGGATGATTCGCGATGGCAGTTCTCGCACTCCTTCCCCTCCTGCCCGTTATGCTTGTCATCTTTCTTGTGGCAGGCATAACAGTCGGTGGGCGTTTTCTCTTTGAAGAGATGGCCCTTATGGCAGGTTTCGCAGGCAAGCCCAATGTGTTTCCCTCGCAGGGGGTATTTGGTGTGTCGGTTATGATCGAACAACAGCTCTTTCCAATTCTTTTCGACATGGCAATCCCCACAATTTTCACCGTATGTACCGTTATGCTTGTCATCTTTCTTGTGGCAGGCATAACAGTCGGTGGGCGTTTTCTCTTTGTAGAGGTGGCCCTTATGGCAGGTTTCGCATTTTGTGGTCTTGTGCTTCCCGTTCAATGAATACTTGGTGTCGTGGTCGTGGTCGAAGGTGATCTCTTTCCATGTGCGATCCACATGGCACGCCTGGCACTTCTCTCCATAATCCCCTTTGTGCTTGTCGTCTTTTTTGTGGCACGAGTAACAGTCGATCGGCGTCGGTTTGTAACGTTGGTCTGCATGACAGTCCTTGCATGCGACTTTTTCGTGTTTTCCGAGTAATGGGAATGTCGTCTTGTTGTGATCGAATAGGGGTACATCCTTCCACTCTTTTTCTGTATGGCATTGTTCGCAGGCACGGCCGAGCCCCTCTTTGTGTTTGTCGTCCTTTTTATGACAGGCATAGCAGGTGGTCGGGGTTTTCTCCTTCGCTACCGGAACTGTGTGGCAGCTTTCACACTTCGCCGTTTTGTGCTTGCCCAGCAACGGATATTTGGCGTCCTTGTCGTGATCGAACGGGGAGGTCTTCCAGTCCTTATCGCTGTGACAGGTCTCGCATTTCTCGCCAAAGACACCCTTATGGTAATCGTCCCTTTTATGACATGAATAACAATCGACCGGTGTCGGTTTATAGCGTTGATCGGGATGGCAGGCGTTGCATTTTGTTTCGATATGCTTGCCTCGGAGCGGAAACTTCGTCTTGTCATGGTTAAACGAAGGCGTATCTTTCCAGTCCTTTTCTGCATGACAGGTTTCGCAGGCTCGACCTAACGCTCCTTTGTGTTTGTCGTCCTTTTTATGACAGGCATAGCAGGTGGTCGGGGTCTTCTCCTTCGCGACCGGAACTGTGTGGCAGCTTTCACACTTCGCCGTTTTGTGCTTGCCCAGTAACAGATATTTGGTGTCCTTGTCGTGATCGAACGGGGAGATCTTCCAGTCTTTATCGCTGTGGCAGGTCTCGCACTTGGGGTCGAATATGCCTTTGTGATAGTCGTCCTTCTTGTGGCAGGCCAGGCAAGCTGAAGGGGTGTCTCGATACTTGACCTTGGGCTTGTGACAGGCCTTGCATTCTGCCCTCTTTGGATCGGCATGTGTGCCGTTGAGCGCAAAGTTCGTTTGCCGATGGTCGAAGGTCGATTCGTTGATCGGAGCGATGTTCTCCCCTCGCCCTTTGTGGTCTGTATGGCAGGCATTACATTCCCGCTGCTCCTTCAAACGGCCATGAAATCTCTGCTTGCGATCGATGTCTTCCCTGATATCTTTGTGGCAATCCTGGCAAAGCCGAGTCTGTGCCGCTTTGTCGAACCGTTTGTGGCACTTTGCGCAGTCTTCTTCCCATTTCGCATGTCCCTGGATGACTTGACCCGGCATCAACGCCGATTCAAGACTGTCGGCCCATGCGTACCCAATGTTCCAGGTGCAGATGAAGACAATACCGATGATGAACCGGCAGAAGATGACTTCAGACGTATTCCTGAAAAATAATTGGCGAGAGGGGGATGGTCGCGAACATGTAGATTCTACAGACAAGGAACACCAGGTGGGAGATAACACGCTGGCCAAGGCTACTCTCGACGCGAAACCGAGGACCATGCGACCGTATCCTTTAGAGTGGCGCCACGGAGGACAACTGTTTTGCCGCTTGAGAGCCCGCTGAAGAAGGCACTTCGCCCGATGGCTCCATACCGTCCCTTGACCCCGCTTTCCGGAATAAAGGACGTGCCGATCTTGCCAAGACGGAATTTCCACCACTTTGTCGCCCATATATCTGAGGTTGGTCGCTGCTGCGGAGATCGGCCAGGCGCCGTGGATTTCCCTGACCATGAAGCGCGGTCTTGCCGTCGGATTGGATGACAAGACCTGCCAAGCCTGTCAGTGTTAAGGTACTGTCGTTCGAATTGATCGTGGCCACATTCGCTTCCAGTTCCGTCTCTCCTTCAAACTCCACTTTTGTCGCGTTCACGATGCCGCCGACCAGCGAGCCATGTACCTCTAGCTGGGCGCCAAGCAGGATGTCGTTGAGAGTTCCACCTTCGAAGGTCGTGCCGTCGCGCGTCTGCACATGCACATCGCCCAGGTAGAAATCACCCGGCGCGACAACCTGGGTCACAAAGCCACGAATTTCAGCGTCTTCGCTGTCGTCAGTGCCTAGCCCATCCGGCCTTACCTTGGTCGCAGCTATCCCGATGCCGTACGATCCTGACCCTCCCGATGACACCTGGCTCCCCCGGACGTCCACCACCAGGCCGTTCCAAGAATTGCTCGTGTGATTCTGCATCTCACGCAGGTCTGCATTGCAATATTCGACGGTGAGGGAGCCGATCTCGAAGGTCGATAGAGCAGCCGTGTGGTTCTTAATGACGCCTTTGACCTCATAGTCAGGGGTTGCTTCAGCCTTCAGGTCGATGAGAGTGCCGACAATAATCCCGTCTCCCGTGACGAACCCGCTCACCTCTACGAGGTCTCGGCCAGGCACGAGACTCAGAATATTCTGTCCGGGGATTGTGGCATCGATGATGGTCCTCGCCGTGATTCCCACAGTCTGACCCAAGACCACAAAACTCGATCCATCCGGGGCCACTGATTGGACGACCCCCTCGACCGTATCTTCATAGAAGAGCCTATTAGCTGTTCGTTGTGGAGGATCGTTCGTTCCGTAGTTATGGATCAACGTCGCGTTGACGAGCACAACCATTCCTTTCTTGAGATCGCTTTGGCTGCCGGATTTTCCGTCGACCGTCATGGTCGTGGTGGTGGTGTCGTACTCGTATTTGGATACGAAGACGCTGCCGAATCCGGTGATTGGGCCTGAGGCCACCGAGGCGGTATTGCCTGTTCCCCCGATTCCACCGCCGGCTTGTGGGCTGGGGCTGCACGATGCCAATAATAGGAAGAGCGCGAGGGGGGGGCAAGAATCTTCTGACCGGCCGTGCGCCTCATGACGAGGGATTCTTTCTATCGGAATTCAGTTGTTCTTCGAAATGATAAATGCCGAGCCCCACACGCACGCGACCGGTCCCCTTCGAAGCCGGATTGACATCGCGATCGCGATGCGCAAGCCAACGGTCGATCGCCTCCAAGAGCTCCTGCCCTTGGGCGGCGGCGAGGGTCTGAAATTCTTTCGCAGCCTCAACAGGCACGTTGTCGTACATGACTTTGCGTTGGAAGCGGGGTTTCGTGGGTTTTTGGTGCAGATTATGGTCTATGGTCATGATTAAATCCGCCGTGTCACTTCCAAGAACCTGCAATTTATCGACCGAACCTTTCTGAGGGATGTACCCGCGAGAGAGTAGACAAATCCGACCATCTTTCAACTGTTTCACAGCGCCGACCCGCAGCAATTCGTCTACCATTGCGCGTATCGGGATGTCTCCACTGTAGCGTTTGACCAACGTACTGAATGATGCGCGTTTCCCTTCCATCCGAAGTGGATGAGGATGGCTTTTCCCGTCTCCAAAATCAGGATCCCGTACCCATCCTGCGATGACCCGCGAAGCCCGGTGATATTCTTCTGCCGAGACTGGTTCGGTATCGGGTGGTTGTGCCAGCAACCGTTGTACCTCCTTGCGCGTCAATCCGGTGAGGATGGCAATCCTGGATGTCGTCTGTTTTTTGCCTGCAATCCCGAACTCAGCGTTCGCGACCTCCACATAGACCAGCTTGGCAAGTTCGGCGAACGTTCTATGGGAGACATTGTTTCGCAGGAGAATTGTCACCAGTGGACGCAAAAGCTGCAGTGTGGCAGCAGACAGCGCTTGTAGGGGCTTGGGCCGGGCCATGTTGGGAATATAGTCCCACAGTTTTATCAAAAGCAATGTGTCTGAAAAGCGGGAATGCTCTTGCGCTGAATCGTCGTCGGGTATGACATTACGGCTGAGGTGGTGGAGAAAATTTTAGCCGGCGTGCGGTCTTTTGAAGTGGGACCGCCGTCAGAGTCTTATTCGACGGCGATGAGATTTCTGACTCGGTCGTACGCGGTATCCGACAGAATGTGTCTCTGTATCAACTCTGTCTTGCTGTGATAGGGCCGGCCTTCGATGATCTGTTGGGCCAGTGTTACGCTCATGCCAGGCAACGCAACGAGTTGCTCGATTGATGCCCTATTCAAGTCGACCGGCTTTATGGGACCGGCAGGTGTCTGTAGTGGGCGCTGGAGATGGAGATCAATCTGCGGCCTGGTCCTGCCGGCAGCGAAGGCAACTGTGCATAGGCATGTAACCCCCAGTATCGGGAGGCAGGCGATGGGAAACCATACGTGCGTGACCTGGCATACGAAACAACACAGGCGTGGTGATTGAGGCATAGGATCCTTTGTGCGAGAAAATGGTTTCTATACCGTTAGATGCGATAAGGGGTCCGGCGTTTCCGCTGCTGTGGAGAATATGGAGTCGGAGGCTTGAATAAGAAGTACAGATGGGAGGAGCATCACCTCGTGATTTAGAAAGTGGGGCACGACGAGGGCGCGGCGCGCTTGGGTGCAGAGGCTGGCAACATGGTCAGAGGAGGCGATGTTATCCAGCAGAGACTACTTGGACAGGGTCCTCGGTGGACTCAGCTTGTTGGCCCGATGCGCTTCCAAATCGATCTGCTTGAGAGCACTAAGCTGATCCGTCAACTCCGCGATCCGCTTCTCGCGATCACGAATCTGCCGCTGAAGAATAGGGACGGCGACATCCGGGCTTTTGGCCGGTTCTACGGTTCGCACTGTGGTCGTCGTACGGACCGTACGCGGTTGGCCCAGCCAGGTGCGTACTAATCCTTTCATCACCCCTAGCAACGCGTCTTGGGGTTCGTCGGCGGAAGCGGAGGGGGCGGGCCGATGGGCCAGGAACCGAATCCAGCGCGCACTGGAATCTGCGAAGGGGCCGTTCGGCGCGGCGGCCAGCGCTTGCTGAAAGGAGGCCGCCGCCGCCTCGCCATTCTGGAATAACGCGAGCATCGCCTGGGTGAAATGCACCTGATCGCAGGACTGGTCTTGTGTGCAGGTGCGGAGGAGTGGTTCTTGTTCTCGTTGGATTGTGTGCAAGAGGGCGGTGTCGGATGCATCGGCGCGAAAGACCGGCGACGAAACCGGTGCCGGAGCTGTCGGCGGGGCTTCGGGTAGCATCGTACAGCCCCAGAGCATGCTCACCAGCACGAGCCCAGATCCATACCGAAGCCGCATTGCTCACCCCCTGTTGCGTCGAACGCCCAGTGTCGGCACTGAGACAAGTGTAGCAGATAGCATAAATTTTGCTGGCTCGGAGCAGAGACAAAAGTCGGGAGTGTGTTATTTCTCGAAGCTGGTGATGACTGGCAACGAGCGATGCAACCAGAAAGAAAACCGGGTCTTCGCGCATTCGAGTGGGTCATTCTGTGGTCCGATCCTGCGTGATCGCC
>JBAXBK010000048.1:0-19029 GCA_037142015.1 Nitrospira sp.
GGGATGCTTCGAAGCTGCTTGCTCTAACTTTTTGGTTTGTCTCGTTTACTTTGGTTGAACCAGACTCACCAGAGAAACCGACCTGCGTATTACTGCAGATGTTCTCGGCCGTGAGGAGTGGTCAGATCTTGGTCGGGGCCAAGGGGGACGATACGGGTTGGATTGATGTCGTCGTGGGTGATGTAGTAATGCCGCTTGATGTGGTCGAAGTTCACGGTATCGGCGATACCGTCGGTCTGATAGAGGTCTTTGAGGTAACCGAAGAGGTTGGGGTAGTCGATGATCCGTCTAAGGTTGCATTTGAAATGGCCATGGTAGACGGCGTCGAAGCGTACGAGGGTGACGAACAAGCGCCAATCGGTTTCGACAAATTGTGAGCCGAAGAGATAGCGTTGGCGCGCCAGTCGGGCCTCGAGTTGATCGAGGGCCTCGAAAAGGCGAAATACGGCTCGTTCATAGGCCTGCTGCGATGTGGCGAATCCTGCGCGATAGACCCCGTCGTTCACATTCTCATAGATGAAGGTATTGAGGTCGTCGATCTCCTTCCTGATTCCTTCCTGATACAGATCAATTCTACTGTTGGTAAAGCGATTGAATTCACCGTTGAACATGCGCATGAGATCATCGTCGGAATTGGTGACGATGCGTTTCGTGACCGTATCCCACAACGCAGGGACGGTGAACCGCCCCCGATAGTTCGGATCGGTGGCCTTGTAGGCCTGGCTGAGAAACTGGAATCCATTGATGGGATCAAGTGAATGCCCCGGTCCTTCGCGAAAGGCCCAGCCTCGCTCGTCGCGGATCGGGTCTACGGCCGTCATGCCGATCACGCTTTCCAGTTTCTTGAGTTTCCGCACAATGATCGTCCGATGCGCCCAGGGGCAGGCCCAGGAGACATAGAGATGGTACCGTCCGCTCGCTGCCTGGTAGCCGGAGTTGCCGTTTGCGGTTACCCAGCGGGTAAAAGCATCAGGCTGCCTGATGAAGGCGCCATCGAGGTTTTGCTCATCTGGAAATTGTGCCTGGATGGTCATAGTCTGGCTCCTGCGTTTCTCTACCGTATCATATTGCGGAGTGAGGGGGGGAGGGGATGGGGGCTGATGATCTTCTGTGCTCGCGCAACGCGCGGCCTCAGAAGGCCCTCGTTGGACGCGCGCGATGGAAGATCAATCAGCCCCCATCCCTGAAGAGACAGCGAGCGAGATTGGAGGGATCAATTAGATGGGTGATGGTTGCTCGATGCGCGTAGGTGCGGATTGACTGAGACTATTCTGGAAAGTAAAATGCTCAAATATTCTCCTCCGGAGAATGGTTGGTAGTCAGACGAGAGGATATCCGGAAAGGGGAGGTAGGGCGGAAATGTCCATTCAGTTGGTTCAAACTAAGGAGGTCGCGATGCAGATGATGGGACGTATCGGGCTCATGGGATTAGGGATTGCGTTGGCGGGCTGCCTCAGCGTGGGGCCCGTATTCGCAGGGGATAAACCAGCGGCTGCACCGGTAGCGGACGGGTCGAAGTTGGTGATTACCTCTCCCAAGGACGGGGATAAGGTCAGTGACACCTTTGAGGTGAAGTACGAATTGACCAAGGGCTCCGTAGGTACGCATGTCCATGCGTATGTGGATGATCAGTACCAAAAGGGCTTTTCTGGAACGCTGAAGGGCTTGAGCAAGGGGACGCACAAGGTTACTGTGACCGGCGCTACAAAGGACCACGATCCTGTCACGGCTAGCCATAGCATCACCGTCGACGTGCAATAGGGCTACCACCAGCCATCTTCAAGGCCACCAGGGCTTCTTGTGAAAGGGGCTCTGGTGCGCCGGGTTTCATAAACCATTTCCAGCCCTTTCCCTGGACTACCTCACGTAATGGCCGGGCAGCCTGTTTTTATTTTCTGACCGTCCATTCTGCGGAGAATTACGGCATCGGTTTTGGGGGCGCCGGCGGATTGTGCTGTGGGCCGGATCGAATTTCACTCGAGGGTGGGCTTCCGATCTTCAACAATCGTGTAAGCAACGGAATCGCTGTTCCCTGCATCACGACGGACGTCAGCGCGATAAAGAACACCATATGGAAGATCAGGTCTGCCTTTTCTATCCCAGCCACTATGGGAAACGTCGCGAGGATGATCGGCACAGCCCCTCGGAGCCCCGCCCAGGCCACCAGCGTCTGCTCTCGAAGGGACATTGGTGAAAAAGCCAGCGCCGCATGGACACTCGCAGGGCGGGCGATGAAGATCAGGAAAAGAGAAACCAGGAGGCCCACTCCGGCGATTGGCACGAGCCTTGCTGGAAATACTTGTAGCCCCAGCGCCAAAAACATGGTGACCTGCATCAACCAGGCCAGCCCATCGTGGAAGTGTAAGACACTCTGCTGGTGAGTGAACGGTTTTCGCGCCATGACGAGCCCCGCCAGGTATACGGCAAGAAAGCCACTCCCGTCCAGGTAGTCGGTCAGGCCGTAGGTCAGCAGGGCCAGCGCCACCGACAGCACCGGATAAATGCCCTCCAACTCCAAGTCGAGCGCATTGAACGATCGTCGCATGATCTCGCCCATCGCTATGCCGATCGCCGTTCCCACGCCCATTTGCATCACAAAGAATACGACAAGCTCCCCAAAAGAGGTCGAGGGTTCCGTCAACAGTCGAATCAGCGCGATTGTCAGCACGACGGCCATCGGATCGTTGCTGCCTGATTCAAATTCGAGCAATTGGATCAATCGCCGGGGGATCTTGGTCCTTCGCGCTCGTAGCACCATGAAGACGGCTGCAGCATCGGTGGACGATACAATTGCGCCGAGCAAGAGGCCCTCCAGGAATGTGAATCCCTGGACCCAGGCGACAAACATCCCGATGAGCAGCGCAGTGATCAGAACCCCGATGGTCGAGAGCGATAGCCCCTGCCACACGATGGGGCGCACCGCCGTCCACTCCGTGTCCAATCCACCAGAAAACAGAATCAAGACGAGCGCAGTGATACCCAGCGACCGCACCAGAGACGGATTGTCGAAAGTGAGGCCGCCAAGACCGTCGGACCCCGCCAACATACCGATGGCGAGAAACAAGACCAGTGAGGGGATGCCAAACCGATTCGAGAGCTTGATCGTCAAAATGCTCAGAATGATGAGGCTGGAAAAAACGATGAAGATCACGCCAATGGAGGTCGGCATCGTGCTTATCTTTCGAGGTTGTTCGACGAGACCCGATGCGGTCTATAGCACAGACGACCGGATCACGCTAGCTACAAGATGGGTGAAAGAGCGGTTACCTAGGCAAATAGAGAGGCTGGGAGAGGATAGGCGGTAGGACTTTCGATACGCCATCAAGATTCGCAACCCCGGGCTGCTTGGTCCTGAGTACTAGAAGGTGCTTGAAAGCCATGGCGTCACTCGTGGGCCAGTACACAAGAATGCAAGAGTTCACCGCGGTATTCACGGTGCTGCGACTTCTCGCGCCATTGAAGATGTCCTATGCAGCCTCGAAGATGCGGGCCAACCCGTATACCAAGATCGTGGAAGAGTTACCGCAGAACGCCGAGAGACGGGGCAGTTGGTACGACAGGCCGTCACGCGTACGTGTAGGCCAATAATCGCTCAGAGGGGAATGCGCCGTTGCCGGCATTCTCAGAGGTGCTTCGCGCCTAACAGATGTTTTCGCTCAGTGAACCCCGCGTTCAGACCCTGAAGACGTAGGGATGATGGATCGGTCGGGGTCAGATGACTTGAAAGGGGTCACGGGTGTTAGCGGCAACCAATTCACCGCAGGCAGTACAGTGATAATTATCGGTCAAATAATCGTCGTTGTTGTGTTCCAATTCCAGGTGCAGATGCCGACAAGGTAGATTTTCCCCCTCTGCCCACTTCTCGCGTAACGCAGCAGCTTGTGCCTTGGTCATGATGTCCACCCCCATTGTTCGATACCGAAGCCGAGCCCATCATCATCTAACAAATTGGTCAACGAGATCAACTAGGGATTGTACTGCCTCCCCTTCCTAATTTCTGGGCAGTTTGTTAAATCTAAGGGTGAGATGGGCAGCTTGGTCGTCCTCCTGCTGACAGAACGCGCACGCTCAGAAGGTGCTCGTTCGATGCGCGTATGTGCGGATTGACTGGGGCAACCCTGAGAAGTAGATTGTCAGATATTCTCCACTGGAGAGCAATGGGAAATCAGACAAGCAAATACCCCTCAGGCGATGGTACGCTGCAGTGTCCATTCAGCTGGTTCAACTAAGGAGGTCGTGATGCAGATGATGGGACGTGCCGGGCTCATGGTATTAGGGATAGTGTTTGCGAGCTGTCTCAGCGGGGCACCAGTCTTCGCAGCGGATAAACCACTGGTAGAGGACGGCTCGAAGGTGATGATTACGTCTCCCAAGGACGGGGAAGAGGTCGACGACAGCTTTGAGTTGAAGTATGAGTTGACCAAGGGCTCCCAAGCCACACATGTCCATGTCTACCTGGACGGTCAGTATCAGAAGGGTTTTTCAGGGACGTTTAAGGGCCTGAGCAAGGGAGATCACAAGATCACCGTGACTGGCGCTACGAAGGACCACGATCTTGTCACGGCTACCCATACCATTATCGTCGAAGTGGAATAGGGCTGCGACCACCATCTTTAAGGCCACCAGGGCATCGAGTGAAAGAGGCCCTGGTGTGCCGGGTTTCACGCACCGTTTCCAAGTCTCAGAAAGCAGCAGCCCCGTTCCAACAGCAGAATTTTCTTCCTCGAAGGGGCCAGCAGAGGAGGGTATGGAGGCTGATGATCTTCTGTGCTCGCGCAACGCGTGGCCTCAGAAGGCCCTCGCCCGGGATAGTGGCACGCTCGGCGTGCCAGTGGGTGGGCGGGTGAGAAAGTTGCGCGCAGCGGAAGCTCGATTAGGCACTATCCCTGAAGATAGTTAAGGAGCGAGTTTGGAGGGAGCAGCAATACCACCGTTTGACGGCCGAGACCGGGAAACGGGGACATTGTACTTTTCCGAAGGCGAATCCTCATTACTCCTGTTTCGGTGCGCGGTGTCCTGCTTCTTAAATTGCAGTTATTTCCTGCTTCTTCTGGTTGACACTATTGCGCGGCGCGACGGAACATCTCCCCCAGTACACACCCTACCCCCTTACGCCTCACCTTACGTCAAGCGTTTCACGTCCCCTCAACTTCGACTGTCTCGGTGAATGAAATAGCGGCGCAATCCACTAGTGCACATCGAACGTGAGCCGGAAGCCACCGCTTGGTCCATAGTCTTTCCCGTTGCAACTTTCTCTTGATTACCCGTTGCAATCCTTGCATCTTTTCAAGTGAGTTCCAGTATTTCAGCACATAAGCCGATACGTATGAAGATGAAATAAGGGAGCACTATTTTGGAGTTTCAGGAGCCAGGGAAGTCGAGTACGGAGATAGATTTTCCGGGCGTATCTCGTGAGGTTCGGCTAGAGTCAAGCCAGGCTTACGAGTAAGAGACAAGATGACAGCGGCACCCGCTTCGCGGCGCGTGGCGTATTGGCGGAAGCAGTAGAAGTCTTCGTGAAAACGCGGGCCAGGGTTCACTTTCATGCCTCATAAACAGGTTGTCATCATCGGGGGCGGGTTCGGAGGCCTGACTGCGGCGCAATCGTTGCACGATGCCGACGTGGTGCTTATCGACCGTACCAATCATCATCTGTTTCAACCCTTGCTCTACCAGGTGGCCACTTCCGCTCTGTCGCCTGGCGATATCGCCTGGCCGTTACGCACGATCTTTCGGCGGCATCCGCATGTTCGCGTCGTCATGGATGAAGTCTTATCCATCGATCGAGCGGCGCGTCTCATACGATTGCGGGACAGCAGGCCGATTGGGTTCGACGTCCTTATCGTGGCGCCTGGATCGCGGCACTCGTATTTTGGGCACGACGCGTGGGAAGAGTCTGCGCCAGGACTCAAGACCCTCGCCGATGCCGTCTACCTTCGCGAGAAGATGCTGCTGGCGTTTGAGGAGGCTGAACGCCGACGCATGGCCATCGGCACAGGAGAGCGACTCACCTTCGTGATCGTGGGGGGAGGGCCTACCGGCGTGGAGTTGGCTGGCTCGCTGGCGGAGATCGGGCGGAAAGCCATGGGGCCGGATTTTCCGAACTTGCGCCTCAATGATCTTGCCATTCTGCTCGTGGAAGGCGGATCTCGCGTTCTACCAGGGTTCAGCCCCGATCTGTCGGCGAAAGCGGCGGCTGCGCTCAAGCGCAAAGGCGTCACGATCAAGCTCAACAGCCTGGTGAGTGAGATCCGTGCCGATGGCCTGATGATCGGGAGCGAATTCGTTCGGTCCACGCATATCATCTGGGCGGCAGGCAATAGGGCGTCGCCGCTTCTGACTTCACTCGGACTTCCCCAGGATGGGTCCGGTCGGATCAAGGTTCAACCAGATTTGACGATTCCAGAAGACCCATGGGTTTTTGTCATCGGCGATGCCGCGCATTGTGCCGATCCAGACGGGAACCCTCTGCCGGGAATCGCTCCCGTCGCCGTGCAGCAAGGCCGCTATGTTGCGAGGCTCATTCGTGAAGAGACTGCGCCTGATCAGCGCCGGCCGTTTGTCTACGCGGATCGAGGCATGCTGGCGACCATCGGACGTGCACAGGCCGTAGCGCAGATCGGTCTCTTTCGCCTATCCGGCCTGTCCGCCTGGTTGCTCTGGTGCGTGGTGCATATTTTCTTACTGATCGAGTTCCGCAGCCGCATGCGGGTGATGTCGGAATGGATTTGGTACTACCTCACATTCAAGCCGGGCGCAAGAATCATCTATATGAAAACACGCCAGGCCAGCGAAGAAGCGGAACGTCGCCGTCGTGCTCCGCGGGGTCTGACTCGAAGGACTGATTTGGTTTCGACGGAAAAGGTTGAGAAACGGGCTATGTAACTCACATCTTGCAGTGATGTCATACGTCCTGCTCCGTTTCGTAAAGTGCCACCCACGCCGAACACGCTCTCCAGCTGAAGCAGACGGTTATCTGGGTTACCGGATCCTGTCTGATTTTGGGGTTGAACGAAACTAACCAGATTGCCTGAATCGATCAGACAGACAAAAGCAACCAGATGAACCAGATGAACCAGACAGATCAGGTTTGCCTCAGATTCGCAAGCCTGAGACGTTCTGCTTTGCCGAAATTCTTTTTCCGTAGCCAGCTAGCCAGCCATTGACCTGTCAAAAGAATCCACTTACTCTATAGTCGTTTCTGCGAGTATGGAGATCCTTGCCTATTCGCAAGCGACTAAATTCACGCCTATCACGTCTGATTGAAGGAGGCCAATGATGACAATTTACGGTTCGGTGTGCAGAGGTCTGTCTCGTCTTACTCTTGCCATCGTGGGGAGTGCCCTGGTTTGGGTTGGAGTGGGAATCGGAGGCATCGCTCCGGCCTCTGCCTATGAAGTGTGGCTGACGGATCAATCCGATACGGCGAAAGAAAGCGGCGGCTTTCTCCATATCTATGACGGTGCAGCGCTCGCGGCAAATCCTGCCACGGCGAAACCGGCCGTCACGATCGATCTGTCCGGCGAGATCAACACATTTTGCGAAGCGGCAACCAAGAAGCCGGTCCGGCGTCCGCATATGTTGTTCTTTAACAAAGACCAGAGTCATGCGATCCTCTCTTTCTTGAGCGGCCATGTGCTGTTCATGGATGCCAAAACGCGTAAGCCGGAGGCCTGCTTATCGATGGGGAAAAATGCCCATGCGGCCTGGCCGACGCCTAACCAGAAGATGGCGATTGCGGCGAATATCATCGAAAAGAAATTTGTCCGTATTTGGACTGACTATGCGGCGCATACATTCAGCTTTGATCCCGAAAAGGATGTGGTGAATCTTGCCTTGCTGGAGGGTGGGGAACGCCCGGATACCTCGCCGATATGCCCCATTACGGAGTCATCCAGTCGCTATGCGTTTGTGACGCTGCGGGGAGGTGGGCTATTCGTATTCGATGTCACCACCACGCCGATGAACCTTGTAACCACACTCAATAATAATGAGATCCATCCTGCTGGCTGTGGCGGCATTCAGGTCGGCGAGACGATGTATGTCAATTCCGGTGGCGGCTGGCCGATCGCGCCTCTCTCCTACGATATCTATGCCCTCGACCTATCCACCCTTCCAAAATCTGTTTCAGCCAAGCTGGTGTCTTCACGGGATGACCAATTTGCCGACTCCCATGGGATGGCCGCGGTCGGACGTTATGTCTGGAGTGCCGACCGAGCAGGAAACAATATCGAAATCATCGATACGGTTTCAAATTTGAGTGTGGGCTCGATCGATCTGGTGACAGATGGGAACAAGGATCCAGCTCCTGATCTCTTGGACAACGCACCGGACAATCAGTATGTGTTCGTCGGCCTACGCGGTCCAGCCCCGCTTACAGGGAATGACAAGACACACCACAATGCCAAAGGGACGATTCCTGGCGTCGGCGTCATTCACGTGGATGGCGCAGGGAAGGTCGGTCACTATAAGGGGCAGGCGATCGTCTCGAATATGAAAGACGGAATAGAAACGGCGGATCCCCACGGGATCGCCATCCGGAAGTAACGTCGCTCTTGGGAAACAGCGCGAGGCCGCGGCATGATCGCCGCGGCCTCGCCTCATCGTGACCCATCGTCACATACCCCTCCGCAGGCACCAGCAGTCCGTTCACCGTGGAGAGCATGGCATGCCATTGGTCACCTACAATAATGTGCCGGTCCCTTCGTTCATGTATGGCACAGCGTGGAAAAAGGAGGCCACGACGCAACTGGTGCAGTTAGCAGTGTCGGAGGGCTTCACAGCCATCGATACAGCCAACCAACTGATCCATTACCAGGAAGTGTTGGTGGGGGAGGCACTACTGACTCTCGCGCAGCAAGGGGTCACGCGAGATCGTCTGTTTCTCCAGACCAAGTTTACGCCGACGAATGGCCAGGACCATCGCACCCCCTACGATGCTTCGGCCAATCTCACCACCCAAGTGATGCAGTCCTTCGACAGCTCGTTGGCGCACCTGCACACCGACTATCTTGATTCCTATGTCTTGCACGGGCCCTATCAGCGGCAGGGATTGGGCGTCGCGGACTGGGAAGTGTGGGCCGCTATCGAGGGGCTCTATCGGTCGGGGAAAACGAAGATGATCGGCATCAGCAATGTTACGGCTGAGCAACTTACTCAGCTCTGTGCCCAAGCAGTTGTGAAACCCATGATGGTTCAAAACCGTTGTTATGCGGCACTCGGATGGGACGAGGAGGTGAGGGAAGTCTGCCGGACTCATAACATCATCTATCAAGGCTTTTCGCTGTTGACTGCGAATCAAGGAATCTTTGCCGAGCCAGCCATTCGGGCCATCGCCGAACGGTTAGGGGCCGGACTTGCGCAGGTCGTCTTTCGGTTTGCGATGCAGGTCGGGATGCTCCCGTTGACCGGTACCACGAACCCGCAACATATGAAAGAGGATCTCCAGGCTGAACAGCTCACCCTCACTCTCGAAGACATGCAGTTGATCGAAACGATCGGGATGTAGACCCCTCATAGCCGACTCTCTTTACGTGCGTATGGTTTATGGCAGATGGCAAGAGAGATTTTTTTGTCATGCGCTACCAGACATTTGACATAGGCTCACCTATCTTTGTCTTTGGCAACAGGGGAATGCATGCAGAATGCTCAAAAAGGCCGTTCAGCAAGGCCGCAGCGAGTGAAGGCCCGAGGCGTACCCTCTGGGGTATGTTGAGGGTCTGAACGATGCGAGAGCGCTGCCTGGGAAAAGGCGCGTCCCTGGGCGAAGAGGCTGTCTTGGCAGACTCAGGGCGGGCGGGTGAAGTAGCCGCCGGGGCTGGGAGGGTGAGAAGGTCGACTTTTTCAGCATTCTGCTAGGAGGGGAGTTCGATGAGTCGCAGGGTGTAGAGATACTGGTAGAGTCCTTTATTGCCCATCAATTCAGCATGAGTGCCGGTTTCCATGAGGTGCCCTTTGTTGAGGACGAGGATGCGATCGGCTCGTTGAATGGTCGTCAAGCGATGGGCGATCACAAAAGTAGTTCGGCCTTTCATGAGTTGTTCTAGCGCCTCCTGGACGAGTCGTTCCGACTCACTGTCGAGGGCAGAGGTGGCTTCATCCAACAATAAGACCCGTGGATTTTTCACGATGGCTCTGGCGATGGCGATGCGTTGTCGCTGACCGCCTGACACATTGATTCCTTTTTCTCCCACAATGGTCTGGTACTGGTCCGGGAAGTTCATGATGAAGTCGTGGGCATGGGCCGCACGGCTCGCTGCCACCACCTCTTCCTGACTGGCATTCTCGTCTCCGTAGCGGATATTGTCGAGAATCGTCCCGCCGAATAAGATCGTCTCTTGCGGAACCAGCGCAATCTGCCGGTACCAGCTGTCCATGGTGACTTGACGGAGATCGTGCCCGTCGATGATGATGCGTCCCTCAGTCGGATCGTAGAAGCGGTGGAGCAAGTTCATTACGGTCGTTTTCCCGGCCCCCGTGGGACCGACGATGGCGACCAGTTCACCTGGCTTCGCTTCGAACGATATATCCGTCAAGACCGGCTGGCGTGGATCGTAGGCAAAACTGATATGCTCAGCCCGGATATGTCCTGAGACGGAAGATAGCGTTGTGGCTGTGGGAGAGTCGCTCACCTCAGAGCCTGTGTCAAGAATCTCGAATACCCGTTGGGTGGCGCCCTGCGCCTCCCTGATCTGTGCGAACACGCGGGCAGCGGAACTGAAGGGGCCGATCAGGATTCCAGCAAAGAGGACGAATGCAAAGAGGTCGCCCGGTGACACGCTCCCATCGATGACTTGCCGTCCCCCATACCACAACACCGCCGCTGCAGCAGAGAAGGTCAGGAGGCTGATGACCGGAATAAACACCGCCATGACCGCGGCCTTTCGCATCGTCAACGCGAGGGTCTGTTCGACTTGCGCAGAAAACCTGGTCTCTTCGCGATGTGTTTGGACGAAGGACTTCACGATCCGGATACCGGAGATCACTTCCTCGATCAGCGTACTCATTGCAGCGGTGTGATCTTGAATCGAGGTCGAGAGGGATTTCAGCCTTCGTCCAAAGACCTTGGCCACAAGAACGAGCAGCGGGAGCAGAATCAGGATCAAGAGGCAGAGCCGCCAATTCATTATCAGCAAGAATGTGATTCCGCCGACGAAGGTCACGAGTTGTTTCGCACTGTCGATCGGCGTTTCGGTGACGACCGACTGGACGACCGTCACGTCATTCATGAGCCGCGAGAGGAGTTCGCCGGTTCGCCGGCGGGAGAAAAAGCTCACCGATAGGGTATGCAGATGCGCAAAGAGATGGCGGCGAAAGTCGGCGATGATGCGTTGCGAAATCCATGCAGTTAAATAGCTATGGCCCATCGAACAGAGCCCCTGCAGGACGACGAGCCCGAGAAAGACGGTAATCATGTTCGTCATTCTGGACTGGTCGTGTTGCACGGTAATGACGTCCCACAGAGTGCCGGCCAGTCGAAGCAGGGCTAGATTGATGGCGGCGACACCCATGACCAGCAGGCCTGCCAGCACCATACGGGACAGGTAGGGTTTCAGGAATGGGAGAAATCGTGAGAAGGTGGACATGGTGAGGGGGCGGTCTTAGAGGAGGTGGCTACGAAAAACCTGGAGAGAACGGTGGAGTGGCGGAAGCCGCCGCCGGCGACAGCTACAGCTCTGTGATGGACTCGATCATGTTCTTGTTGATGCCCACGAAGTCCGAGCGATCCTTCTCATTGATCATCACGTCTGTGAGGCTGATGAAGAGACGTTGCTCTTCATTGATCGCATCGGACACACGGTTCCGCATGGGGGGAATGAGAAAGTCGCCAACGTAGTTACAACTCACAGTCCGGACGCGAATGCGAACTTTCTTGCCCTCTGGCACGGCCCCCCCTCCCCTTCATCAGGTGAGTCTAGCTTTTACGGCGTTCAAACTTTTGACGCCGGCGCAGCTTCTTGTACTTGTGCTTGCGCATTTTTTTACGGCGTTTTTTCAGCACACTGGACATGCGTTCTCTCTCCTGCAAAGGGCGAAGTTTAGAAGTTTCTGTCTCAAATTGCAAGGTCATCAACGGATTAAATTCATCATGGTTGGGGCGGGGTCGACCGGCCGGGAGGAGAACCTATGATGCAGTGAAGGTGGGCTCATGGGCCGCTTGACCTACCTGATACCCGTTCCTATACTGCAACCAGCATGTCATCGTACAAATTCCCACTGTTTCCCATCTTGGTCCTGCTCGGATCGATATCCTTGCTCGGCGTCGGCTGCGGTGGCAAGACGAATCCATATCCCGAAGATCACGAACGGTACCTCCGTATCGATCGGGCAGTGGAATCACTTCGTCAAGCCTACGTGAGGAAGGATTCTTCAGATCTGGCATCGCTCATGATGCCAGGCGACCAGTTTGAGCGGATGCGAGAAGAAGCTCAGGGTGATTTCTCGACATTTAGCGCGATCGTGTTGGACTTCGCGGTCGAGCGCATTATGATCCAAGGGGACGACATTGATGTGTTCGTGCATTGGCAGGGGCTGTGGAAAAAAAACGCGGACGATCCGGGGCTCCGCCAACGAGGCCATACGCGACTGCAGTGGGTCGGAACAAAGTCGATTCTGTTGCGCGGAATTCAGGGCGATACTCCCTTTGGTATGAACGCTCGGCAGATCCCGATCGATCCCGCATATTCCCCCAAGAAGAAGTAATCCATGCCACTTCGTCGATCTCGTGCTCCGGTTCAGGCTGATTTTTTGGTCATCGGGAGCGGTGTGGCCGGTCTTCGCGCGGCGTTGGAGCTGAGCCGTTCCGGTCGTGTCATGGTGCTGACGAAAGGGCACCCGCTTCAGAGCAGTTCAATTCATGCACAGGGCGGGGTGGCGGTGGCGATGAGTGAAGAAGACGACGTGGCCATCCATTTAACCGACACGCTCAAGGCGGGGCATGGGCTTTGCCGGAAAGAAGCGGTGCGGGTGCTTGTTGAAGAAGGACCTGAGCGGATTCAAGAATTGATTGGATGGGGCGCTAAGTTTGACAAAGTCGGCGGTAAGTTTGCCTTCGCTCGGGAGGCTGCTCACAGTCGAAGCCGTATTCTGCGTGCGCGTGGGGATGCCACGGGGAACGAGATGGTGCGAGCGTTGATTGCCGAGGTGAATCGGCAGGAGCATATTCAGCGGTTGGATCATCACTTTACCGTAGATCTTGTCGTCGACTCCGGACGTTGCTGTGGGGCTGTTGTGCTGGATGAAGGGTCTGGCCGCCAATTCGTGTTGCCGGCTCGTGCGATCGTGCTGACTACCGGCGGCGCTGGGCATATCTATGCGCGGACGACCAACCCTTCGAACGCCACCGGCGATGGGATGGCCATGGCACTGCGCGCGGGAGCGGTGCTTCAAGATATGGAGTTCGTGCAATTCCATCCCACCGCACTCTATTTGCCGTCGAGTCCGCCGTTCTTGCTGTCGGAAGCGATGCGAGGCGAGGGTGCGCAACTTCGTAACAATAAAGGGGCGCTGTTCATGCAGCGATACCACCCCATGGGCGCGTTAGCGCCGAGAGACATCGTGTCCCGTGCAATCTTGGCGGAGATGGCGGCGACGAAAGCCCGTCATGTCTATCTTGACGTCACGCACCTGGGAGCGGAGTTTGTGAAACGGCGATTCCCGACGATTTATGCCACGTGCCTTCGCTATGACATCGATATTACGGAAGAATGGATCCCTGTGTCTCCGAGCGCACATTATATGATGGGTGGGGTCTGGACTGATCTGAACGGAGCGACAACAGTCCCAGGGCTTTTTGCCGCCGGGGAGGTGGCCTGTAGCGGTGTGCATGGCGCGAATCGTCTGGCGAGTAATTCTTTGCTCGAAGGATTGGTGTTTGGCGTGCGCGCGGCATTAGCAGCTGTGACGTTTGCAGATAGACACGAGCTTCCTTTATTATCGTCTCAGGAGTCTACGCTTCGAGCAGGCCAATTCGGCACATTGGAGGATGCGGAAAAGTTGCGAAGCTCACTTAGGCGGACGATGTGGGGACAGGTCGGCGTCATTCGCTCAGGGGAGTCGCTTATTCGGGCCTGTGCGCAACTGTCCCGGTGGGCTCAGCTTGTGGCCCAGCCATTTGCAAACCGAGCCGCGCTGGAGGTGAAAAACATGGTGCAAGTGGCGCAATGCGTCGCGGAGGCTGCGCTGTGGCGAGAGAATAGCGTCGGGGCGCATTACCGGTCAGATTTTCCAGAGGTCAAGCGGGCCGGTTGGCAACAGCACAGTCGCCTATCGAGCGGGGAAGTCGTTAGCGGGAAGAGATCTCAGAAATCTCGGGGGTTGCTGTTGTCTCTGCGGGGGCGTACCGGCTGACCGGACGTTCCATGATGACGCCATCGCGGACCAGGAATGTGCGGTAGTATCGGAGGACCTTCCGAACGTATTGCCGGGTTTCATCGAACGGGGGAAGCGCCTGATACCGTTCGACCGCATTCTCTCCAGCATTGTAGGCCGCCAGGGCGAGCGGTAAATTCCCATGGAACCGGTTGAGCAGTTGGCGTAAGTACTTGGCCCCTCCACCCACATTATCATCCGGATCATACATATCACGCACGTCCATACGCACGGCAGTCTGCGGCATCAACTGCATCAGGCCAATAGCACCGGCGCGAGAAACCGCCCGTGGATCGAAGTCCGATTCAGCTTTGATGACGGCTCGGATCAACGCGGGATGAAGCTGTTGTTGCGAAGAGTGCCGGCGAATGACTGGCTCAAGTTCTTGCTCGGACAAAGTGGTGTGGAATTGGCTGGACTCGATCTCAATTTTTTGATAGCGCGAGTCTGACGGGACGTTGGTGAGGGAGATCGAACCGTCGCGCCCGATGAATTGGTAAATTTCCGCCTTGGTCGTTGGTACGGAGAAGGCCAGCGAGCCGACCACTGCGATCACCGTCGTGGTGAGCCTAATGGCAGCGTACCGCCGAAGGGATATCAATATGTGAGAAAAGGTGTTGTGCATGGGTGCAACGATACCAGTCTGCCACTGGGTGTCAAGAAAAAGCATGTCTTGTGCCCGGTGCCAGCAGTAAAATAGTACGAAAAAACAATGGGGTCTGTGGGGGTGTGGGACGGCTAGGGTTCTAAATAACGCGTTCGATTGGCCATAAATAGTCTGTGGAGCTGATGGGTAAGAGGTCCAGTGGTTCCATTCCCAACCGGATGTTCGTCCACCATGGTGACCGGCATCACTTCCATACTTGTGTTGGTGAGAAAACACTCGTCTGCCTTCAGGAGTGCCTCAAGGCCGAAATGTCCTTCGTCAATCGGGATCTGTGCTTCTTGCGCGAGGCTCAACACGATGTCTCGCGTGATTCCGTCCAGTAGGCCGCATGCAAGTGCTGGGGTGCAGAGCCGGCCTGCTCGGACAAAAAAGAGATTGCTGACAGTGCATTCGGTCAGATGTGACTCCCAATTGAGCAGGATACTGTCGAAAGCGCCTATAGCGATCGCTTCCCGTTTGGCCAGGATGTTGTTCAAAAAGTTTGTGGCCTTGATCTGGGGCGAGAGCGCACTGGGTAGGTTCCGTCTCGTTTTGGCAACGATCAGCTTCACGCCGGTTCGATACTGTTGGGGCGTGGGAGCCTGAAGCGGTTTGGTCATAATCACCACGGTGGGGGTTGGGCATAGGGCTGGATCAAGACCGATGTCGCCGGCCCCTCGGGAGATGGTGATGCGAAGGTATGCGTCGGTGCGTTCGTGCCCGACGTCATTCCGTGTCATCGCTTCGTGGAGGAGCGCCGGCCATCTGTACTCAAGAATGGGGATAGTCAGGCCGATCGCGTCCGCAGACCGCCGAAGCCGGGCAAGGTGTTGGTCCCGCATGAAGATCCGGCTCCCGTAAGAGCGAATCGTTTCATAGACGCCATCGCCATAGAGGAAGCCATGATCGAAGACGGAGACGACGGCGTCCTCTTCTTTTACGAACCGATCATTGAGATAAATCCACATCTTTTAGTTCTTCTGTTGTAGTGCGCTGAAAAATGCCTGGGCCTTCTGAATCGTTTCCTCGTATTCTTTGGCCGGATCAGAGTCGGCAACAATTCCGGCGCCGACCTGCAAGTACCCCTTGCCTGCACACCATACCAAAGTTCGAATCACGATGTTGAGATCAAGATCGCCATTCCAGCCGATGTACCCAAACGATCCGGTGTAGGGACCACGGCATACCGGTTCCAGCTCTTCGATAATCTCCATGCAGCGAATTTTCGGCACGCCCGTGATGGTGCCTCCGGGAAATAGTGCCCGAATCAGATCGAAGGCTGTGGCGTCAGGCTTTAAGGCACCGCTGATATTGGATACGATGTGGCTGACGTGGGAATATTGCTCAATCGCCATGAGTTCATCGACATGCACGCTGCCGTATTGGCAGACGCGGCCCAGATCGTTTCGTTCAAGATCGACGAGCATGAGGTGTTCTGCTCGCTCCTTTTCATTCGCAAGCAATTCGCCGATGAGTCGTTGATCGTCGAGTGCGTCGAGTCCGCGTGGCCTGGTTCCGGCAATTGGTCGCGTATCCGCCTGCCGGTTGTGCAAACGGACCAGCCGTTCGGGCGAGGAACTGATCAACGTTACATCGTCGAAGTGCATAAGCCCTGAGAAGGGCGAGGGGTTGACCGCTTGTAGACGTCGATAGAGCTCCTGCTCATAGGGCTGTCGATCTGTGCCATCGTGGTAGGCGCTGGGAGGTTGCAGGGTGAATCGATGTGACAGGTTGGCCTGGTAGATGTCTCCAGCTGCAATGTACCCTTGGCAGCGTCGGACTCGATCGAGGTAGGCCTCCCTGGTTTGGTCGGGGTGAAAGGCCATCTGATCGGGGGGGGGGAGATTCTTGAGGGGGGCGGGCCTTCCGTTCAATCTGGCTTCGCATTCGGCCAGCCGGTCTAAGCCCTCGTGATAGAGCTTCTCGCGGGGCTCTCCTAGGAATCGTTCCATGGGCGGGCAAAAAATAATCTTCACACGATCGGTTTGATGATCGATAGCGGTGATGAGGTCATACAGGCCGAATTGCAGATAGGGCAGCTGCAGATCATTTTTGGCCATGGATGGGAGCGTTTCAAATTCGCGCACGAGGTCGTAGCTGAGGTAGCCGACGGCTCCGCCATAGAAACGAGGTAGGCCAGGAGGAGGCTCTATTTGAGGGGCAGCGAATAGGCGACAGAGGGTTCCAAAGGGATCTTGCGAGAAGTATTCGCGTCCTTCGTGGGTTCGAAGGACAGCCTGTCCTTGTCCCCCTGTCAGCACTGAAAAGGGGTTGCTCCCTAGAAATGAAAAGTGGTTCCCACCATCGGTGCCTTTCCCACTGTCCAGGAGGAATGATGGCTGAGAGGGGGATGCAATCAGGCGGTACAACTCAAAGGGTGTTCTTCCTCGGCCCTCCAGTGTGAGGATCAGGGGCTGTGGGGGACCGATCAAGAACGATGGTTGGGAGAAACGAGTCATGGCTGAATGTGGATTACACTATTCCTATGGGCGGCACTTACTATACCCCACTGTTTCGGTTGTGTCACAGCGCATGGGCGTCAGTCTTTTCCAACCCGGAAATGAGTCTGAACGACGGTCGGCGAATCTGAGACTCTGCTCTCTGTTCTGACTCGGTCGGGTTGATAAAGGTTCCGTCGTTCTGCCGTGCCGGTGCGGCTCATGCCTGCTTCCGGGTTGCCGCAGAGATAGACTGGAACAGCGTGCTTCGTGCGTGATTCAGCGCCATGGCGGCCTCAGTGTCGCTGAGGCTTGACGCGATGGCATCCAATTGCTCCACGGTGATGCCGAGGTTGAGATACTGACGGACATCGGGGAGGGATTTCAACTTTCCATACGGCGTCTTCATATCTCGATAGTGATAGCGCTTGCGCTCCTTTCCTTTGGCATCGGTGATCGTCTCCGGGAAGAAGCAGGGGCGATGGAAGTTCACGTAAGGGTTCAGGAGTCCGCACAGAACGTATTGACCCGTGTGGCGAACTGTTGCGGCATATGCGCATACCCCAGGTGTTTCCGCACCACCGCGCCATTTTTGGATTCGGCCATCGCGTTGTCATTGGAGTGTCGAGGGCGGGACTTGGTGAACTCGAGGCGCAACTTCTCCAACAGCGCAGCGACCTGGTAATTGATGTACTCAGAGCCGTTGTCCGCATGAAACCCCAGGCTGACAAATGGAAAGCCCTCCAACAGCTGCCGGATGACCGGCAGCAGATACGCCTCGCTGATCTTCTCGCAGGTCGCGACCAACTGGAATTGGGTCACGCTGTCCACCGCGTTGATGTGATAGACCCCCTTCACGCCATCCTGATCACCTTGGGGCACACTGTCGATCCGGATATAGCCGGCGAGCCGTTCGGTTGCGGGGCGCGGCGTTGGCCGATGGGGACGCCCGTGGGCCGCGTCTTGGTCCAGTGCCGTCGCGTGCACTGATACTGGGTCCCACCCCGCAGGTTGTACAGGTGGGAGACCGAAATCCCCGCCAGCCGCTCAACCCGCGCATCCCCAAAAATCAAGAGGGCGCGTTCCTTTACCTTCTTGGTAGCCGGACCGGACAGCGTACTGTGCAGTGCATCGATCTCGGCCAACAGGGCCACATCCGTGGCGGTGAACCGGCGGCGGAAGCCGCGCTGGGGTGGGCCACGTCGGATCGACAGCGTACCCGCCTCAAGGTACTGCCGCACCAGCCGGGTGACCTGCTGACGTGAGAACCCCGTCATGCGCGCCAGATACCGGAGCCACACGCCCTTGCCGACCCGTCCCTGTGCGGCATACCCACACCGCGTGAGCACCCGCGTGATAAACGAATACCGTTCCATCTTGGGGATCCGGAAGGCGATCTCCGTGGCCCCGTTCAGAAAAGCCCTGACTTGCTCGATCGTCTGCAGCCGTGCTTCTTCCATGTCGATCACCATGCCGTGCATCATGACCGATTCAGCGCCGCCGCCGCTCAGACTCATTTCTCGTTGGAAATACGACCCGGCTTCAGACTCATTTCATATTGGAAGAGGCTGCGGC
>JBAXBK010000049.1:0-18913 GCA_037142015.1 Nitrospira sp.
CAAACCAGATAAACCAGATCAATCGTCCCGCCTGTCTCGCGTGCCAACGGATCATTGGACAGGCGCTCGGGATTTCAGTTATTCTACAGCAGCATTTACCGAGTCATCTTTTTCGTATGAATACGAGCCCAGGAACATAGTTAACCCGATTGCGCAGCTAACTTTTTGACGCACGACAAAGGAGGGCACTTTACGATGGCTCAATCCCAATCCGACACAGTTCATGTCTTCGATACGTGGGTGAAAGGCACGAAGCGGCTTCTGCACTTCGACGTGATGACAACGGATGAAGCGACGGCGTTGACGCTCGCCAAGCAGCATTTGGCCAGCCTCGGAGAAGGTAACGTACCGGTTACAGTGAAAGAATGTCAGTTCTGCCACACCGAACCGCTGGCGATGTTCTCCCCCGAGCAGCAACGTCAATTCCGTGATCAGGGCGGGTTCATCATTACCCTCTCAACTTAGCGCGCGACGCGCGAGGGTTGATCTGGTTCATCTGGTCTGTCTGGTTCATCTGGTTAGTTTCGTTCAACCAAAAAACCAGACAAACTAAACAAACCCAATAACGGTCTTCTTATGCTGGCGGGGTTTCGTGTGGAAGAAGGGAGAGATCTTTCTTCTCAAAGGCAAAATGGATGATCAAGAACACGACCCCTACGCTGATCGCCGAGTCGGCGACATTGAAGGCCGGCCAATGGTAGGAGCCCACATAGACATCGAGAAAGTCGATTACTTCTCCATAGCGTAATCGATCGATCAAATTCCCGATCGCCCCTCCAAGAATTCCGGCAATACTGAGCTGCCCCATCCAATCTTTCTTCGGCAACCGGAAGAGAATCGTCCCCAACAGGGCCAGAGCAAACAGCGACGTCACGCCGAAGAACACCATGCGAAACGCATCGCTGCTACCGGCCAGCAGTCCAAAGGCAGCGCCGGGGTTGCGAATATAGGTCAGGCTGAAGAGATTGGGAACAATCGGAATAGATTCATTCAGCCGCATCGACTGCACAATAGACAGTTTCGTAGCCTGATCGATCACAATGATCGCGCCGGCGAGTAGCGCTAAGAGCAGATAGCGTACGGGTCCGCTCATTACTGCACTGCCTCCACGCAGCGCTCACAGAGCGTTGGATGGGTGGGGTCTTCTCCGACCGCCTCTCGATAGTTCCAACAGCGTTCACACTTTTTACTTTTAGCTTTAGAGACTATGGCCTCAAAATCAGGTTTATGTGGACGATCATGAACTTTACTCAGCTCAACCCGTGACACAATAAAAACGGCGGGTAAGTCCTTTACGTATCGCTCAAGAAGCTCATACCTCTCGGGATTTGCACGTATCAGCACATCTGCCTCAAGCGAAGAACCTATGACTTTGTCGCGACGCTGATCCTCCAAGGCGGCTTGCACCACTACTCTTACCTCTAATAATTGCTCCCATCGCTCAGACAGATCGGCATCCTGCCATTGTGGCTGAACCTCTGGAAATACGCTCAGATGGACACTGCTCACTCCGAGACGTCCTCCTGGCTGCGCAGCCAGGGTCCGCCAGATCTCCTCGGCCGTAAAGCTCAACACCGGGGCCATCAACTTCGTCATGGAGACGACGATCTCGTAGAGCACCGTCTGCGACCCTCGCCGCAAGGGCGAATCGGCCCGGAACGTATAGAGCCGATCTTTCAGAATATCCAGATAGACAGAGCTCAGATCCACCGAACAGAAGTTATTGAGCGCATGGAAGATTGTGTGAAACTCAAACTCATCATAGGATTTCCTGACCCGCGGGATCAGCTCGCTGAGCCGATGCAGCGCCCAACGATCCAACTCAGGCAGCTGCTCATAGGGGATGCGGTCCTTCTCCGGATCGAAATCGTACAGATTACTCAATAAGAAGCGGCAGGTATTCCGAATCTTTCGATAGGCCTCAATGAGATGGGTCAGGATTTCAGGAGAAATCCGAAGGTCGTCACGATAATCCTGTGCCGAGACCCACAGACGCAGGATTTCTGCGCCCGACTGTTTGATCACGTCTTGAGGCGCGACGACGTTCCCCGCCGACTTGGACATCTTCTTGCCCTGCCCATCGAGGACAAAACCGTGGGTCAGGACGGCCTTGTAGGGCGCACGATGATCCGTGACGACGCCAGCCAGCAAGGCGCTGTGGAACCAGCCCCGATGCTGATCCGACCCTTCGAGGTAGAGATCCGCCGGCCACCACTTCCGTGCTTTCAAGACCGCCGCGTAACTGACACCGGACTCGAACCAGACATCGAGAATGTCCCGTTCCTTCTCGAAGACCGTTCCCCCGCATTTCTGACAGCTCGTACCCTTGGGCAACAGATCGGCAGCCGATTGCTCGAACCACACATCGGCCCCTTTAGACTCCATTAACGTCGCGATATGTTCGATCACGATTGGATCGGCCAGCACAGAGCGGCACCCTTGGCAGGTGAAGCCGGGAATCGGCACGCCCCAGACACGCTGACGCGACAAACACCAATCGGGCCGGTTCTCGATCATCCCGTTAATCCGATCGCGCCCGTAGGCTGGAATCCATTGGACCCGCCCGATCTCCGCCAGAGCCTCTTTTCGAAGATCGTTCGTGTCCATCGACACGAACCACTGCTCGGTGGCGCGGAAGATGACAGGATTCTTGCAGCGCCAACAGTGTGGATAGGAATGGTTCAACGACCCATGGCCGAGCAAGCGTCCGTTGGCTTGCAGGAACTCTACAATCTTCGGATTCGCCTTCAACACATGCTGGCCGGCAAATTCCTTCACGACGTCGGTAAACCGCCCGCCGTTGTCGACCGGCGCCAAAATCTCCAATCGTTCACCAGGCGAAGCCTTGGCATTGTGCTCAAGAACGAGGATGTAATCTTCCATGCCGTGACCAGGCGCGATATGGACACAGCCGGTTCCCTGATCGAGGGTGACAAAGTCGCCGAGTAGAATGGGTGACAGGCCGGTGGTCAGGGGCCGTTGCGTCTCGATCCCTTCGAATCCTTCTTTCCCCTTCTTCACCCCGAATACTCGAGCCCCTTCGAGCTTGCAGGCCTTCGTCACGCTCTCAAGAAGCTTCTCAGCCACGATCAGGACTTCGTCGCCAATCTGGACAAATGCATAGTCGATCTCGGCATGCAGACAGACTGCTTGGTTGGCCGGAAGGGTCCATGGTGTGGTCGTCCAGATCACGACGGAGACCGACTTGATGCCGAGAGGAAACGAGATATCGGGGAACGTCTTGCTGAGCACCGTGGGCGACGTGACCAACGAGAACTTCACATAGATCGAGGGAGAGGTGTGGTCTTCGTATTCGACCTCCGCTTCGGCCAGGGCGGTTTGATCCGCCGTACACCAGAGCACAGGCTTCAGTCCCTTATAGACGCCCCCCCGCTCCACAAATTTACCGAACTCGCGAATGATCGTAGCCTCATAGCCGGGATTCATCGTGAGATAGGGCTGCTGCCAATCGCCTAGGATGCCCAACCGCTGAAACTCCTCACGCTGAATCGTGTAAAACTTTTCCGCATACTCCCGGCAGAGCTTGCGGATGGCTGGGGTATCGAGCGTTTTTTTCTTATCGCCGAGTTCTTTGAGGACTTGGTGTTCGATCGGCAGACCATGGCAATCCCACCCTGGCACGTATGGCACCTGATAGCCTGCCATCGTCTTCGATTTGATGATGATGTCTTTGAGGATCTTGTTCAGCGCGTGACCGATATGGATACGGCCATTGGCGTAGGGCGGCCCATCGTGCAAGACGTATAACGGCCGACCTTTCCCCGCCTCCTGAATCTGTTCGTACAACCGTTCCTTCTCCCACGAGGCCAGGAGTTCAGGCTCCCGCTGCGGCAGATTCGCCTTCATGGGAAAGTCAGTTTTCGGCAGATTGAGCGTCGCCTTGTAGTCCATAACCTGTGTGGTCTCTCGCGAAAACCTTAGAACGTGATTGGGATCAAGGATTGGAATATACCGGAATGACAGGCGGGGCACCAGTCCTTAGCTTTGATGCGGGGTCGTCAAAAACGTCTTCCAGCAAGGCCGCAGCGAGTGAAGACCGGAGGCGTACCCTCTGGGGTACGTTGAGGATCTGAGCGATGCGAGAACGACGCTGGAGGCGTTTTTCACGACCCCATTAGCTCACGGCCATCATGCGGTCCAGCGCGACCTTCGCCCAATGCTTCTCATCGTCCGGAACGGCGATATGGTTCACGACGTGGCCGTCGGCAAGGTTTTCCATCGCCCAGCAGAGATGGGCTCCATCGATCCGGAACATCGTCGCGCATTGGCAGACCGTGGAGGAGAGAAAGAAAACTTTCTTATCGGTGAGGTCACGCTTCAACCGATTGACCAGATTCAATTCCGTTCCCACCGCCCATGCCGTCCCGGGCGGCGCTGCCGTCACCGTACGGATGATTAACTCCGTGGACCCGGACAGGTCTGCCTTATTGACAACCTTCTCGTGGCATTCGGGATGGACGATCACCTTCCCATCCGGATACTGCTTGCGAAAGTTGTCCACGTGCACGGGCTGAAACATCTGGTGCACACTACAGTGGCCCTTCCAGAGAATCAGCTTCGCGCGCCGGATCGCCTCGCGCGTATTGCCCCCGTTGGGTTGATAGGGATCCCACACGATCATCTCTTCTCGCGGCAGCCCCATCTTGTTCGCCGTATTGCGGCCCAAGTGCTCGTCCGGGAAAAAGAGAATTTTCTCCCGCCTGGCCCAGGACCATTCTATGACCGCCTTCGCATTGGAGGAGGTGCAGGTAATCCCGCCATGTTCACCGCAAAAGGCTTTGAGCACCGCGGCAGAGTTCACATAGACCGCCGGCATGACGGTCTCTTCCACGGGAAGCATGCGCCCCAACGTCTCCCAACATTGATCAACCTGTTCGATGGCCGCCATGTCCGCCATGGAGCAGCCTGCGGCCATGTCCGGGAGGATCACCGTTTGCTTGGAGCGGCTCAAAATGTCGGCGGTCTCGGCCATGAAGTGCACGCCACAAAAAACGATATAGGGCCGCTCCGACCGCTCTGCTGCCAGCTTCGAAAGCAGGAGGGAATCCCCGCGAAAGTCCGCATGTTCGATGACTTCATCCCGTTGATAATTATGGCCTAGAATCATAACCTGTTCACCCAGCACACGTTTCGCCTCAACTATCCGGCGAAATAACTCCTCCGCAGGCAGTTGCTGGTAATCCGTGATCAGCTTCGGAAGTGTCGAGACGGTTTGCATAGTTTCCTTGGCGAAATAGCGTAAGCCAACATTCTACGTGAGGGTTTCCTGACAATCAATGAACCGGCCCCAGGAAGAAGTCCAGGCAGGCGATGATCCACTCGGTTCGACCACGATAGGCCTTATACCCCGTTGACAATACAAGGAGGCTGGCGATACGATTCTCCGTCGAAGCTAGGGGAGCCACACGGCTGAGAGTCCGCCCAAACGGATGACCCTCAGAACCTGACCTGGGTAATACCAGCGTAGGGAAGCGAGAACAACCGGGCACCGTTGGTCTCTCTGCCGCACCCCCTTCTAGTGGTGTGGCATTTTTATTTTTGACGACTGAGCACAGTTCACGTTTTGGAGAAAGGGTCTCCCCATGAGCGACCATACGATCAGCAATGGAGCAGCAAGTGGTAACGGACACAAGACTGCCGGATCGGCCTTGACGACCACGCCGTTCCCTGCCTCTCGCAAGGTGTACGTGAAGGGGACTCAGGCCGGCGTACAGGTTCCAATGAGAGAAATCAGTCTGACCGCTACTAAGTCGATGAATGGGGGCACACCCACCGTCAATGAACCGATCACGATTTACGATACCTCCGGCCCCTACACAGACCCGAACGTCACAATCGACGCGAAGACTGGTTTGGCACCTTACCGCCGAGACTGGGTGATCGGCAGGAACGATGTCATCGAGCTTTCAGATATTTCCTCGCAGTATGGCCGCTTGCGCGCAGCCGATCCCAAGCTGGACGAACTCCGGTTTCAACACATTCGCAAGCCGCTACGAGCCAAGCCGGGCATGAACGTGACTCAGATCCACTATGCCAGACAAGGCATCGTCACACCGGAGATGGAATTCATTGCGATCCGGGAAAATCAATCCCGCGAAGTCGCGCGCGAACTGGCCTCGAGGAATGGGCATGGCGGCGGGGTCACCCAGCATCCAGGCCAATCGTGGGGCGCAAGTATTCCCTCCGTCATCACACCGGAATTCGTCCGCGATGAAGTCGCCCGTGGCCGTGCGATCATCCCGGCCAACATCAACCATCCGGAAAGCGAGCCGATGGTCATCGGCCGAAACTTCCTAGTGAAGATCAACTCCAACATCGGCAATTCCGCAGTCGCCTCCTCCATCGAAGAAGAAGTCGAGAAGATGATCTGGTCCATTCGATGGGGCGCCGACACCGTCATGGACCTCTCCACCGGTAAGAACATCCACGAAACCCGCGAATGGATCATCCGTAATTCACCGGTGCCGATCGGCACCGTGCCGATCTATCAGGCGCTCGAAAAAGTCGGGGGCAAGGCCGAAGACCTGACTTGGGAAATCTATCGCGACACATTGATCGAACAGGCGGAGCAAGGAGTCGACTACTTCACCATTCACGCCGGTGTGCGCTTGGCCTACGTGCCGATGACGGCTAAACGTATGACCGGCATCGTGTCGCGTGGCGGGGCGATCCATGCGAAGTGGTGCCTGGCTCATCATCAAGAAAACTTCACCTACACACACTTCGAAGAGATCTGCGAGATCATGAAGGCCTACGACGTGTCATTCAGTTTGGGCGACGGGTTGCGCCCGGGCTCCATTGCCGATGCCAATGACGAAGCGCAATTTGCAGAGCTGGACACGTTGGGAGAACTCACCAAGATTGCCTGGCGCCACGACGTCCAGGTTATGATCGAAGGGCCGGGCCACGTGCCCATGCACATGATCCAAGTCAACATGGAAAAACAGCTGAAGGCCTGCCAGGAAGCGCCTTTCTATACGCTGGGGCCGCTCACGACCGACATTGCGCCGGGTTACGACCACATCACCTCCGGCATCGGCGCAGCGATGATCGGGTGGTTCGGCTGTGCGATGCTCTGCTATGTGACACCCAAAGAACACCTGGGCCTCCCAGACCGCGAAGATGTGAAAACCGGCGTCATTACCTACAAAATCGCCGCCCACGCGGCAGACCTCGCCAAGGGACATCCAGGCGCGCAGATTCGGGACAACGCCTTGTCCAAAGCTCGCTTCGAGTTTCGCTGGGAAGACCAGTTCAATCTGTCGCTCGATCCGGACACGGCAAAACTTTTCCACGACGAGACCTTGCCGGACAATGCCGCAAAAGTCTCGCACTTCTGCTCCATGTGCGGCCCTCACTTCTGCTCGATGAAGATCACGCAGGATGTCCGTGACTATGCCGCCCAATTACAGGTGGGTGAACAGCAAGCGATTCAAATCGGCATGAAGGAAAAGGCAGAAGAGTTTAAGAAGACCGGGGCAGAAATTTACCGGTAGGAGTTCCAATGGCAAAGCCAAAACCAGCACCATTGCGTGAGCGAGATATTACTCGTCAGATTGCGCGGGAATACTACAAAGAATTCGACCAGATTATCGAGAGCGATGTGATCATTGTCGGAGCCGGACCTTCCGGGTTAATCTGCGCCCATGATCTGGCTGCGATGGGATTCCGGACAGTCATCGTTGAACAAAGCCTTGCCCTTGGCGGCGGATTTTGGACGGGTGGCTACCTGATGAACAAAGCCACGATCTGCGAACCGGCCAATGAGATCCTCGAAGAGATCGGCGTGCCCTGCAAGAAGATCACGGAATGCGAGGGCATGTACATGGTCGATCCCCCGCACGCCACCGGCGCACTGATTGCTGCTGCGTATAGAGGCGGCGCGAAGATCATGAACCTGACGAGAGTCGTCGATCTTGTTTTACGTCGCGACGGCATCCTCGAAGGCGTGGTGGTCAATAATACGACAGCTGAAATGGCCGGCCATGACATCCTCCACGTGGACCCCATCGCGCTCGAAAGCAAGATCGTCGTGGATGCAACGGGCCACGATGCCGTCGTCGTAGAGCTCTTGCATAAACGCAATCTCTACAAGGCCATACCAGGTAACGGCGCCATGTGGGTTTCTCGCTCCGAAGAAGAGGTAATGGACCGGACCGGCGAGGTCTATCCCAACTGTTTCGTGATTGGATTAGCCGTAGCGGCTGTCTACGGCACCCCGCGCATGGGACCGGCATTCGGCTCCATGTTGCTCTCAGGACGGTATGGAGCAGAGCTGATTAAGAAGAAGTTGAAGCAGGAGTAACAGAGACGGTCTCCTTGCTCGCGCAACGCGCTGCCTCAGAGGGCCCTCGTTGGACGCACGCAGTCGAGACCATCCCCGTTACTCCCACTAAAAAACGAGAATAGTGAATGGCTATGGACGTACAGGACTTTCTCATACAAGGCGAAGGCCACGAAGAAGACAAGCGCGAGGCTTGGCAACTCTTCCAACAGGCCTATGAACGCCAGATGAAGGGCGAACTGGAAGAAGCTGTGACGCTCTACAAGAAGTCGATTGAGGCTCATCCGACAGCCGAGGCCTATACCTTCCTTGGATGGACCTATAGTTTCATGGGGCGGCTCGACGATGCGATCGAGGAATGTCACAAGGCCATCGCGCAGGATCCCGACTTCGGCAACCCCTATAATGACATCGGGGCCTATCTGATCGAAAAGGACGAACTCGACGAAGCGATTGTCTGGTTTCAGAAAGCTCTGCAGGCGAGACGTTATGAGAGCCCGGCCTTCCCTCATCTCAACCTAGGCCGGGTCTACGAGCGCAAGGGCCAATGGACCGAAGCCATCGATTCCTATAAGAAAGCTCTGGCCCTCAATCCCAATTACGCCTTGGCCAAAAAAGCGTTGGGACGGCTGATTAGTTCGTTGAACTAAACTCGTTTGTTTGGCTTATTTAGTTTATTTTGTTTCTCTTGTTCAATACCAAATCAACCAGATGAACCAAGCAAACGAAAAAACAATCCTCGTCGCTGTCACCGACATCTTTTTCTATACCAAAGTCCGCGACGCCCTGATGTCGAAGGGCTACAAAATCGAACGGGCTCGCACACAACAAGACATTGCCGAAAAGGCTTCGGCCACGACCCCATCCGCATTCATTTTGAACATGAATGACGAGAGACTGGATGCCTTTCAAGCCCTGGAAACACTCAAAGCTGACACCAGCATGAAGACCCTTCCCATCCTCGCCTTCGCCAATCACGAAGAAGTCGATACATTTAACCGGGCCAGAGCACTGGGAGTGACCAAGATCGTCTCGCGCAATGAATTCTCCTCACGGCTGAAAGAGCTGGTAGATGAGGTAATGTTGGCTGTGTGAGGCTAAATGTTAACTTTCATTCAACATTAAACATTCACCATTGAATATTTCACAATGAAGCGCTCACCCATCCACGACCACCACACGAAGCTTGGTGCGACCTTCGAAGAGGTTGCCGGATGGGACATGCCCGCTCACTATGGAGAGTGGCTCGAGGAATATCAGGCAGTACGCCAGGCAGTCGGACTCTCCGACCTTTCGCATCGGGGCAAGATCCGCGTCACCGGCGACGATCGTGTAAAATGGCTGCAGGGCCTCATCAGCAACGATATTCTCCCACTCCAGCCAGGCGAGGGCCGCTATTCGAGCTTTCTCACCCATAAGGGCAAGATGCTTGGCTACTTTCGGGTCTATACTCTCTCCGACAGTCTGTGGATAGAAGATGTCGGCGAGGTCGGCGAGGCCACCTTCCAAGCCCTCCGAAAGTTTCTACTCTACGGCGTCAAAGCGAAGATGGAGAACTGTGCAGAATCCTGGGGGCTCTTGCTTGTCAGTGGACCCAAGGCCTGCACGACCGTCAGCGCCGCCTTC
Source organism: Nitrospira sp. (assembly GCA_037142015.1). Taxonomy (GTDB): domain Bacteria; phylum Nitrospirota; class Nitrospiria; order Nitrospirales; family Nitrospiraceae; genus Palsa-1315. The sequence continues at coordinate 9,932 of JBAXBK010000049.1, forward strand.
GGCGTCGAGATGAGCGATCTCAAGCCGGTAAGCGCCATCGCAGCCAAGATCGGCGGCCAGATTGCTTTCGTTTTGCGCACAGAAGAAACCGGAGAGATAGACCTCGAAGTACTACTGCCCGCCGATGCCCTCCATACAGCCTGGGAACGGCTCATGGAGGCCGGTGCGACGTACGGCATCAAGGCAGTCGGTGGTCACGCTCGTGAGGCTCTCCGCATCGAAGCAGGGCTGCCAAAGGCCGGGCCGGATCTCAACGAAGAGATCGTCCCACCAGAAGCGAATCTGGAAGGAAAAGCGTTCAGCTTGAATAAGGGCTGCTATCCTGGGCAAGAAGTCGTGGCGAGAATGGATACCTACGGCAACGTACGGCGGCATCTGGTAGGACTGGTCATGAAGGATGCCACGGTGCCCTCGAAGGGAGCCACACTCTTTGCGGACGATCGTGAAGTCGGATGGGTCAGCAGTGCTACCCATTCGCCGCAGCTCAATCAAGTGATCGCCTTCGGATTTCCGCTGCGGGATTTCAGCAAGGCAGGCACTGAGCTGACGGTGGAATTCGACGGTCGCAAACATCCTGCCACCGTCCACACCTTGCCCTTTTACGTAAAGAGCTAGCCGACAGATGAAACAACGCTGGATGATTCTTATAGCCGTGCTCGGACTGATGCCGATGATCCTGGCTATGTTACCGGTGGATGAGGCCCTGATTACGGCAGCTCACAAAGGGGATCTCGGCGAGGCCACCAGAGCCATCGAAAAAGGGGCCGACGTCAACGCGGCGGACAAGGACGGAATCACTCCGCTATACAGGGCAGCTGAAAAGGGGCATCAAGACGCTGTGGCCTTGCTACTGGACAAAGGCGCAGATGTGAAACAGGTGACGACGGATGGAGCGACCCCGCTTCACATCGCCGTCGAGATGGGCCATCGAGCCGTGGTGGAACTGCTGTTGGATAAGGGCGCGGATGTGAAACAGGTGAGAACGGAGAGCGGCGACCCCCCTCTCTTTATCGCGGCCCAAGAAGGGCATCGTGACGTGGTTGCCCTGCTATTGGATCGTGGCGCGGACATCAAGCAAGTACGATTGGGCAACAATGCGACCTCTCTCTTCGTCGCAGCGGGCAAGGGGCATCGGGAGATTGTGGCACTGCTATTGGACAAAGGGGCGGAGGTGACACCGGTGACGACGAACGGCTGGACGGCTCTCCATGTCGCCTCACAACAAGGACACCGGGAGATCGCGGTCATGCTGTTGATGAAGGGAGCAGACAAGACGGCGAAGGATGCCAAAGGCCTACGACCGGTCGATCGTGCGCGCGAAAAAGGCCACACTGCGCTGGTGCCTTTGCTGGAGCCCTGAGCACGTAGGGTTTGGAAGCGCGTCGCTTCCGAAACAACTACTTTTCTGGATTTCGCGCTGCCATAACCGCCGACGCAAACCTCAGCAGACTTGCCCGTTCCTCATCGTCCAACGCCAACAGAAGATGTGCTTCTTCGCCATGCATCAGGCGAAGGCTGAGAAACGGTTCCTCCCGGCGCTTCTCTTTATTATCCCACATGGCATCGATCAACTGAACCTTGTCCAACTGGCCGACCGACACCACGTCATATCGAAAATACGAGTCACCGATGACCATGTCGAACAGCACATTGCCGGCAGTGAGCAGCACAAGATTGAAGCGCCCCTGATCTTCGTAGCCCTCCGGCAAAAACTTGTTGATATGGCAACGCGCGACTTTGCGATCCCCCAAGGCTGCGCGGAATTTTTCTTTGAGTGCCGGGTAATCGATCTGCATGGCCTTTTCATCGAGCCCCGTCGCCGCAGCAGCGGCATTTTGAGCCTGTTCAAAAATCTCATCCGCTGATATCAACCCTGCCATCTGTGTAGTCCTTTCATTCGAGCACAGTTAAGTTGTGGTGCGCCGGGCCTTCATTGCCCTGGCGACGCCGACCAATCCCAGTCCGGCCCACGCAAACTCCAAGAAAATGAATCCAACCCGCTGATCCGCAATCGCGACGATTCCCAGCAGCAACGACCCAACGATGTTCAACGCAAGGTATCCCGCATTCAGTTCATTCCAGACCCCACCTTGAATCAGGCCATAGGCAGATAACACCATCAGCGCGCCCAATATGGAAATCAGCTGCAACAGCATCTAAGTCTCGCACACAGGCACAACGATTCTGTACCGTAACTGGCCACCCATCCAGATTTCAAGGGGACTTTCGCAGATACACCCGGTTACTTGGCAGCTAGACGATGGGAAAACCGCGTGGTGCCGGTCTCGTCGAGGACTCTCACACCAAAGGAGGCCTTCGTGGCTTGCACCAGGCCAAAATTCATATACCCACCTTCATTCATCAACCTGGTCGGTCGCAATTCCACATTGGCCGGCGCCAGTCGGCCAGGCGCGGCGGACAACGGACCAGCCACAAACTCATAAAAATCAGGAATCCCGTCACCGTTCGGATCGTATTCATTCGCTTGCACATAGTGGACATCGCCTGCCAGGAACACCACGTTCTTCACTTTTTGGCCGAGAATGTGGTCCACGATCACCTGACGCTCCCGTTCAAACCCTGGGATGCCAGGCCCCCCGGCCCAGCCATCGTTCCCGGAGCCGTCGGCGTTTCCTCCCTTCGGAATGGAGAGCGGCACCGTGGTCACAATCACTTTCCACGTCGCAGTCGACTCTGTAAGCCCGCTCAACAACCATTGAAGCTGCCGCTCTCCCAACATCGTCTTTGCCGGACCATCTTGATCGATATTCAAGCTCCGATACTGTCGCGTATCGAGGATAAACAGCTCGAGATCTGCTCCGGCACGCACGGTTCGATAAAGCCGATGGGGATCGTCAGGATCCACGCGGATGGGCCAATACTCGCGCAAAGCCTGACGCCCAGCCGGCATCTGGCTGTCAAAGGGCCCTGCAAAATCGTTCCGCACTTCATGGTCGTCCCAAATCACATAAACCGGAACGCTGCTGAGAAACCGCTGCAAAGCCTCTGCACCTCGCTGGTAGCGATGACGTGCGCGGTACTCGGGCAGGGTCGTCGCCCTAAAATCAGCGCCAGGCTCGTTCGGAGGAGACGGACAGAGGTTGTCGCTGTATATCGAGTCGCCAAGAAACAGAAAGAAATCGAGGTGCTGGGCATGCATCACATCGAAGATCGGGTATCCGGCAGCGCCACGCCTGCAACGCCCCTGGCCGCCCAGATCGCCGCTCCAGGCAAAGGTCACAGGCACATGACTCTGCACATCGGGAAGCGTCGTGAACTCCCCTTGCGCCGCCATTCCAGCCTCAGTCAGTGCGCCTTCACGGCCCTTCGTGCCGGCGAATACATGCCATCGATATCGTGTGGCCGGTGTCAGCCCCTCAAGGGAAATCGCCAAGGTAAAGTCCGTTTCCTGACCGGTCGTGAACAACGAAGTCCGCGCCACAGGAGCGACGGCTGTCCCCGTCTTCGACAGGCTGTCCCAGGCTGCCACCGTCCCCCACTCAATTTGCACCATCATCGGCCCATCGGTCCGCAGCCAAAGCAAGGCCGACTGGCTCGTCACATCCCCCACCGCAATCCCTTGAGGCAGCAGATTTGCCGAAACGGCCGCCTTCTCAGCAAAAGGACTCCCAGGAGGGAGCCCCTCTCGTGACGCTGATGTACAGCTCGAAAGGGAAACAAGGCTGGCCAAGAGCAGGAGGAGAATAGGAAGCAGACCCATCATGGCGAAGGACTTACCGGAATGAGTGCAACACGTCAAGGTTGATAATCAGCCCTTCCGTTCTGCATACTATGGCTCATAATTGGAGGATAGGATGCACGACCTCAGATGTATGATCCACGGTTGCCAAGCCAAAGTCTATGCTCCAGCCGGCACCCACAGCATCTGCCGAGCACATTTCTTGAGCTATCTTACCTGGCGCCGCCGTAAAGGCCCGCAGATGTTTATGAAGTATGCCGGGATGACGATGGAAGAACGAGACCCCCTCGTCGCCGAATGGGCCAACACCATCCGAGTAGAAGAAGCCCCCACCGCCGCAGCGCCAAAAACCTAAGGCCCCACGCCAGCACGCAAATAAACGGTTCCTGCAGCCCTATTCCTGCCTGCCCCCTGCGTCTGTTCTAACGGAAGGCTAAGCAGCCCAGCACGATGTTGGGCATCATTACCGTTTCAACTCCAACGGGTTCGATCCAATCCCGATGTCGTGACATATCCATCACTGGGCTTCAGAACTGCGGACCGTAGCGGCGCTCACTGAGAACAGACAGGTCAAGTCTGTCGACAAGGGAGGGATCAATTAATGCAATTGCGTCTCTTGCCCTCGTCTCGTAGGACTCGTCTGCGTATGGGCTAATCGTGATTCTCTCGATCACCTCGGCCGGGGACCAGTCGAGAAAGATATGCTCAGGCAATTCCGGTGACGTTGCCCTGCTCAGATCGCCGCTCGTAAGAGCAGCCGCCAACTCTAAATAGTGACTCTCGTCATACTTGAGCAGCCGCACCTCGCGTTCGTGCGCAAACCCCTGTCTCTTGTGCATGAACGGGTCTAAGTCATCGTCGAATGCATCGCCATCATGATAGGCGCGAGACCTAATCGAACTCACCTATAGATCGTGGCGCTCGACGGACGCCTCTATTTTCCCTAAAGTACTTTGCAACGCGATGCCCTGGCCTTCCGGCTCACCATCCTCCCGACAGTACAACCGCCACATCGCTTCAGACTCAGGACCAGCTGTCCAGCAGCTTGCATGGATGGAGCGGGTCTTGGCTCGCCGCCGCAACGTCATTTCCGTCCACGGATTAAGATGGCGACGGGGTGGCATGCTCATGCTCGGATACCATGCAGCGACACCCATCATCTGGCATTCGTGTATCGGTGAGAAAATGCATACTTGGTCGTCGATTTGCCTCTGCGTAACGGATCCCTCGAAGGGGTCGCGAAACTTGTCGACACGGGTCAATTGCAGCTGACGATTTTCGAGCATATGCACAAGAGCATCGAGTGTGCTGTACCGCCGCAGCTCGGTGGCCAGGTCCATTGGTGTGCGATTCTTGTACGTTGGCATCTATGGCTCCCAACGATAGCCGCCCTTTCCTCTAGTGGAAAGGGCATAGGCTACATGGTTCCTCCAATGCAGCCCATCGAACGGTCCTTTCTCTCCCCACCCTATTAACAATGGGGGATGGAGCTGGTTGGTCTCTGAGTGCGCGCGTCCAACGAGGGCCTTCTCAGGCCGCGCGTTGCGCGAGCAGGGAGACCACCAGCTCCCTACCCCATCACAGCCGACCCATGATGATGTATCAGCAACCATTCATCCCCGATCCGCTCGAAGAGGTTCGTGGCTAACACCTGCGCCTGCTGCGGTTCGTCCGATTGATGGGTGGTGATGTTTTCCACGCAGACGACCCAGGCCAAATCCCCCGCCACCTGTATCGTTACGTCCGTAAGCTCGAATGTCATAGAAAAGGTGTTGTTAAAGATCAGAACCCAGGAGTCACGGACCGAGGGCCAGTCCGACCGCAAGGTCCAGCCTGGATGGATGCAGGTTACATATTCCTGGTGCGCCCAGACCCTGTCCATCTCGACGATGTCGAGGTTGCCGAACGCAGCATAGAATGCATGGTTCGCCTTGTTCACTTCTTCAATGCGTTGTTCCAGCATGCACGGCTCCTTAGCTGAAAATTGAGCCGTATCATACTGCAAACATGGAAACGAGGCGAGAGGGAGCGATGCGCGGGGGAAAGATAACCTGGCTATTTCCTTTTAGGGCAGGAAAGACGGAACGGACTCGATCGGAGCAGGCTGCTCAAAAAGGCCGCCAGCAAGGCCGCAGGTGAGTCGAAACCGGAGGCGTACCCTCAGGGGTACGTTGAGGATTTCGATGAACCGAGAACGAAGCTGGCGGCCTTTTTGAGCAGCCTGCTAACTTGTGAGACGGGATGTTTGCCGATCTACCACCCACACTCCTGCCAGAATCAGCGCGATGCCGAGGATTTCGCTCATGCCCACTGATTCATTCAACAGTAATGCTGAGAGGACGATGGCGGCCACAGGAGTCAGGTTGCCAAAGACAGACGCGCGTGAAGGCCCAATGCCCTTCACGCCATACAGCCACGCCTGCTGCGCGATGGCCGTGGCGAACAGAACCAGATAGCCCAGCGCCATCCAATCCGCCATTGACACGGACCCGAGTCCCGCATCCAACATCTTGCGATCCGCCCACAACAAAGGAACTTGGAGGACTGTTGCGACAAGCAGTGTCGTCCAATTGACCGTGAGGGCCGAGTGGCGCTCCATAAGCTGCCGACTGCCGATACTGTAGAGAGCCCAGCTCACGACGCCGCCAAAAACCAGCAGGCTGCCGAGCAAAGGCTGATCGCCCGCGGCCTGAAATCCCGCCACTGAGACCAACCCCACCCCTGCAAAGGACAGAAGACCACCGGCCCACACCGCGCGCAGGGGGACATCCTGAATCAACAGAGCCGAGAGCAGCGCGGTCACCACCGGGCTCGATCCGATGATCACCCCACCCACGGCCCCGCTCACATACTTGAGCCCCATCATAATGAACAGGTGGTTGCCCAATACGCCGAGCCCGAGCAGTCCCAGCAGACGCACATCCGCCTTGGTCAGCTTGGCCAAGGTTCCTTCCTGCCACCACCAGGTGCTCAGGAGAATCGCCAACCCACCGATGTCCCGCAGGACCGACGCTTCAACGGCTGAGAATCCGCTCAGGGCCAGCTTCTGAGCCACGATCGATCCACCCCACAGCACAGCGGCAGCAATAATCGCACCATAGGCCAGACGGTTTGTCTGAGGTGTCATACCCAGTGCCCGCAGGGTGGTGCGTGACAAGCGCGAGGACCGGCTGGTCTCTCGGGTCTGTCTCGTTTGTTTGGGTGAACCAGACAAACGAGACAGACCCGATGAACCAGATCAACCATCGCTCGTCGCGCTTTTCCCGCCAGTCTCGCCCATCTCGTTTGAGTCAAGCATCGGCGGTTGCAACAGAATAGTTCATAAATCATGCGGGCTAGATTGAAAACGACTAGTTCGTTGCGTACACTGCGTTACAGGTGCCGATCGGCGCGATCATAGCATGACGGTTCCTAGCCCGCATTATTCACGAGGGTTCGTGACGAAATCGCCGAGACGCCAAGCGAGACGGGCGCGCGGAGCTGTGAGGAAGGGAGGCATACTTGAAACAGTATGTTGACCGACCGAGCGGCGAGCCCGCCCGCCGTCAGGTGCGTCGTCACCGCGCTTGCGAAGTCGAGCGCCCTTTGTATGATCCTGGCGCGAAGAAAGAAAACCACAATGAGTTCTGATTTTCGTATCGGCAGTTGTAGTAGAAACCATCGTGAATAATGCGGGCTGAAGGAGACACTCTACTGTGAAAAGCCTGAAGACCGTGAACGATTTGACGACCAGACTCTTGGAGATCCAGCGCATTAACAGCGCAGCCTCGCTCCTCTCGTGGGATCAGGAAACCTATATGCCCGCCGGCGGGGGCGAGGCACGAGCCGAACAAATATCGACGCTCCAGGGGATCGCACACCAAAAGCTCGTCTCGCCGGAGATTGAACGGCTGCTCGCCTCCTGGCTCGATCCGGAGACCGGTGAGACTCAAGATACCCCTGGGGAGACTTGGGACGAGCCCTCACGGTCGTTGCTCCGCGAAGTATGGCGTGATTATAGCCGCGCGAAGAAGCTGCCATCCGACTTTGTCATCAAACTCAGCCGGGAATGTTCGCTGGCGCAACAAGTATGGGCTGAGGCGAAGGAAAATCACGCCTTCTCACAATTTCTCCCGAATCTCCGCACGGTCCTGTCGCTCAAGCGCGAAGAGGCCGAGTACCTCGGCTACCGAGACTCGCCATACAATGCCTTACTCGATGTGTACGAGCCGGGCTCCACCATCGAGGCATTGCGCCCATTGTTCGCCCAGATCAAGGGGCGTCTTGTACCGCTGCTCAAAAAAATTCAGCAGAGCCCGATTCAGATCGACGATACGATCTTATTTCACACTTTCGATCAAGCGCGCCAACTGGAGTTTGGCCGGATGGTCTTGATCGCCATGGGCTACGATTTCGAACGGGGCCGCCTTGACCTGTCGGCGCACCCCTTCACGACATCATTCCATCCGACAGATGTGCGCGTCACGACTCGTGTGCACGAACACGATCTCCAGTCCTGCCTGTTCAGTTGCATCCATGAAGGCGGACATGGCCTCTACGACCAGGGGCTCGACCCCCGCTACTTCGGCACGCCGCTGGGCGACTCGGTCTCGCTCGGCATTCACGAGAGCCAATCGCGCATGTGGGAAAACTGCGTGGGCCGGTCTCGAGCGTTCTGGCGTTTCTTTTACCCCATGCTGCAGCAAACATTTCATCATCAGTTACGTTCGCTCGATGGAGAACAATTCTACGCGGCCATCAATCGCGTGAAGCCCTCGCTGATTCGGGTCGAAGCCGATGAGCTGACCTACAATCTCCACATCATGCTGCGGTTCGAAATCGAACAGGATCTCATTGAAGGCCGGACGCGCCCGGAGGACTTACCGGGAATCTGGAACCGGAAAATGGAGGAATACCTGGGCATCGTCCCCTCCAACGATGCGGAGGGCGTGCTGCAAGACGTCCACTGGTCGTTCGGTGCCTTCGGCTATTTCCCAACTTATACGCTCGGGAATCTCTACTCCGTTCAATTCTATGAACAGGCCAAACTGGAGATCCCGCATCTGGAGGATGAAATTGCGGCAGGGCAATTAATGGTGCTGCAGCGTTGGCTCGGACAGAAGATTCATCGTTGGGGACGGATGTTCACGCCGGATCACCTCTCCCGACGAGTGACGGGAAAGAGCCTCAACCCTGAACCCTTCTTATCGTATGTTGAGAAAAAGTACGGCGAGCTCTACAAGCTCTAGGGGGGGGAGTTGTTCTGAGTTCTGAGTTCTGAGTTCTGAGTTCTGAGTTCTGAG
>JBAXBK010000050.1:0-17663 GCA_037142015.1 Nitrospira sp.
CCTACTTGACATATTCCGATGTATGCTGCGATATATTCGCGCTGTTCGCTAAGCGATAAGTTTACTCGAGAGCGTAGTGATGTGTTTTTACAAACGGGGAGTATGCACATGGTCAACAAGTTTTGGCTGAGGTGTAGTCTGCTGGTCTGCGGCGTGCTGCTTATTTCAATGGGAACTGGATATGCGGAACCGGCAGCGCCGGCCAAGTCGTCTGGACAGTCGCTTGCGATCAGCGGCAAGGTCAGTATTGCGCCGAGCCTTGCCGGCAAGGGGTCCGCAACGGACACGTTATTTGTGTTTGCCCGTGAGACGAATGGCCCACCGATGCCGGTGGCGATCATGCGGGCGACGAAGAAAGACTTGCCCTTTACGTTCCGGCTCGATGATTCGAACAGCATGATGCCGTCCAGAACACTCTCCGACGTCGCAATGGTGGTGATTGTGGCTCGTCTGTCGAAGTCCGGCCAGGCTATGCCGCAAAGTGGAGACTTAGAGGGGATGAGTCAACCAGTGAAGCCTGGAGTAGATGGGGTCACCGTCGTCATCGATCGCGAAAGACCGTAGTCTCAAGAACCAAGAGAGCTCTCTCTCATTACATAACGCGTGATAGTTTGCCTCTCACCATACACGAATACTAATGGCGCTAGACTTGCCCAGTCCAGAGTTATGAGACTTTTTTTACATCAAACTCACTTAATATATTGACATCGAATATTATGCTGCGATATACATGCGCAGCACGCTAATTATAACCGCTAATACGAACAATAGTAGATGCGAATACCGGCACATACACACGAACGATCATTAGAGTGGCTTGATTTATAAATAGGGCAATTATCATTTGTGGAGGGTTAATATGACCAACAAATTCTGGTTGAGATGTGGCCTGGTAGTTTGCGGGGTGTTGCTTACGGCAACAGCTCAGGCAGACTTCCCCAGCGTCCCCAAGGAAACCTACGAGGCGCTGAACCTTGATCGGTCCGCAAGCCCCAAGCAGTTGCACGAGGCGTTGACGAAGCGCTTCGTGGATCCAGGCAGAGGCGCGGGGAAAGGGCAGTACGGTCAGTATTGGGAGCCGATCCCAATGAGCAAGTATTTCGATCCAATGTCGTTCTACAAGCCCCCGACATCGGTCAAGGAAGTCGCGACACGCGAGCAGTGCGTGAAATGCCACACCGATGAGTCGCCGGGGTGGGTGGAACTATGGAAAAAGAGTGCCCACGCCAATCTTGACAAGATTCGCAAGCTCACGCCCAAAGATGACACCTTCTACAAGAAGGCGAAGTTAGAGGACGTGGAAAATAACCTTCGCTCGATTGGCAAGCTCGGTGCGACGGAGCAATTGAAGGAAGTCAGCTGTATCGACTGCCACGTGGGTATCAATACCAAGAATAAGGCTGATCACCGGGTCGACCTGAAAATGCCCACTGCCGATGTGTGCGGCAACTGCCATCTACAAGAATATGCCGAGCGCGAGTCCGAGCGCGACACGATCTTATGGCCGAAAAACCAGTGGCCGAGGGGCCGCCCGTCGCACGCGCTGGATTACAGGGCCAACGTCGAGACGGACATATACGCAGGAATGTCGCAGCGCGAGATCGCTGACGGCTGCACAATGTGCCACACCAACCAGAACAAGTGCGACAACTGCCATACCAGGCACGAATTCTCGGTGGCCAACTCCCGCAAGCCTGAAGCCTGCGGCACCTGTCACAGCGGCGCCGATCACAACAACTGGGAAGCCTACAACGGGTCGCAGCATGGGCTGGGGTACCAGGCCTCTAAAAATCAATGGAATTGGAATGTACAGCTCAAGGATGCAGTTGCCAAGGGCGGGCAGCGCTTCCCTACCTGCCAGAGCTGTCATATGGAGTACCAGGGCAAATTCTCCCACAACACGGTGCGTAAGGTTCGCTGGGCGAACTATCCCTTCGTGCCTGGCATTAGAGAACCTGTATTTGGCGAATGGGGCCAGAAGCGCCTGGATGCGTGGGTCAAGACCTGCACAACGTGCCACTCCGAGAGCTTCGCGCGCGCATGGTTGGAGTTTATGGACAACGGCACCTCTGAGGGACTGGATAAATACGATGAGGCGCACAACGTCGTCCGTAAGCAGTATGACGCTAGACTCCTAACCGGTCAGAGGAACAACCGGCCTGCCCCTCCAGCGCCGGCTAAGGCCCAGTTCGACCAGTTTTGGCAGATCTACTGGTCAAAGGGCAACAGCCCTACAGCGATTGAGCTCAAGCTCTTCGAAATGGCTGAGGACCATCTGGTGCAACTGCACGTCAGTCTCGCGCACCAATATCCAGGGTTCACCTACACTGTCGGCTGGGCAGCGATGAACCGAGCTTATGTCGAAATTATGGACGAGGACACTAAGCTTAAGGATAGGCTGATGCTGATGGAACGGGTGGCCAAACTCGAGCAGAGCAAGACGAGTAGCCTGCTTGATTTTGATAGCACGGACGGGAAGCTTACGCTCGGTAGTCTTGGTGGCGGAATGCTCCTGACCGGCACTCTCGCGCTCGCCGGATGGAGCAGACGCAAGAAGAACCAGCGGTGACAACGGGCGCAGCGCAAACGATGGAAGCAGCGCTGACGCAACCAAGTAGTAGAGTCCTCCCGTCGCTAGGAATAGTCCTAGTGGCGGGAGGACTTCTTATGCTTGGGTGGTTTGCTTTTTTGTGGCTCAGTCCAGGCCCAGCGCCGTATCACTACAGTTTGCTGGAAGAGGGTGGTATTGATAAGTTCAGTAAGCTCGGACTAGATGCTTGGCCTGACCTTGGCATCAGCAAGCAAGAGATTCGAGTAGAGGGTGTGGACGAACCGGTAGCTGTCGCCTATCTTGCCCGCCGTGGAAATACAAAGCCCGTTATGCTCGCCTGGGAAAATTACACCGGCGATCCATTGCTTTTCGTCGACAGTAAACTCTCCGAGTTGACCCTGTTGGCACCAGCGATTGCGAAGCATGTGCCGAAAGGCGCTGCCATTCTTGCCTGGTGGGACACCTCGCGTCAGATTCAGCTCTTGACTGGGTTAGAGACGGTGTTCACCTCCCATCTCAGTGAACCTCTTATCACGCCGTCGCTCTGGCGACCGCGTGTCAAGGCGATCGAGAAATACGAACGCGAGTTCTGGGGCTCTACGGTAAGCGCAGAAGAGAGGGGGAAGTTCCAACGCTTTGCTGACGCCATGTCGGCAGAGCCAACGGAGGGTGTAGGGATGCTGCGTGAACTGACTGGCGGGCGCGAAGCCTATGTCGTGGTTCACGTCTCGGACCTCTACAAACTCGGGCAGATGCGCCCCGATCGCATCGGTGTCGCCTACAAGGACTTCCCCTTGAAGGGTGGGGACGTGCATGGACTAAGCGCGATGGTGAAGCGTTGGCAATTGGACAACAACTACACCTCCCAAACGGTGTATGGACTCTCGGAGAGTTTAGCGCGCGCCTACTTCCTCACCGATGCTAAGAGCGATAATACGCTGCTCGCACAGATGCTGCCCATGACGACCTCGTCGCCTCTCGAATTCAAAGCCGTCCAGTTGGTCCATAAACAGGGAGGCTATTGGGTGTATAAGATTCTGTCTGCGCAGCCATCGAATAACTGATTCTTTGAGGGGGCGAGGTGGAAGGACCGTTATTGTAAATCTTGCACACTCACGATAAAGTAACGCGTAATCAATTTTTCAGGCACGACCACGAATAGTTTTTCTGATGAAAGGAGGCCCCGTGAAGTATCCCATGGTATTTGCACTAGCAGCTGTAGTCGTATTGGCAACTATGGCCGGAACCGCTTCCGCTGAGACGGCATTTGAGGGTCGGAAGAAATGCAGTAATTGCCACAAGAGTGAGGCCGATTCATGGCTCAAGACCGCCCATGCCAAAGCGGTCGACTCGCTCAAAGCCGACAGGAATAAGGAGAAGAATGCGGCAATGGTCAAAGCAAAACTTGACCCTAAGAAGGACTTTTCCAAGGACAAGGATTGCATCGGCTGCCATGTGACTGGATTCGGGGTAGAAGGTGGGTATGAAATTTCGGAGCCGGACAAGTTCTTGATCGGTGTAGGCTGTGAATCCTGCCATGGGGCCGGTCCAGATTACCGCAAGATTCACCGTAAGGCAGGCGAGGCCTTTGAAAAGTCGAAAAAGGTCACGCCGCGCGAGTCCCTCGCGGAAGCCGGACAAGAGTTTGAGTTCATTGAGAAGTGCAGCTCCTGCCACCTGAACTACGAGGGCTCTGGGTGGAAAGGGACTAAGAAACCCTACACGCCTTTCACCCCCACTGTAGACAAGAAGTATACGTTCGACTTTGAGAAGATGGTGCGTAACAACAAGGCTATGCATGAACACTTCAAGCTAGCGGGCACGTTTGAAGGTCCGCCCACCCCGAAGTTTCATGAGGAGTTCCAGAAGGATGCCAAACCGGCCGAGATAGGCAAGGAGGAGTAATGGCGGGGGGGCTAAGGAATTACTTAAGTGTGTCTGGCGGCGCCTTGCTTCTTGGCGCAGTTCTTACGGTTGGATCGATCGTCGTCGTATTTGGCGGCGAGGCTGCAATCTCCAGGACCGAGTTCTGTGTGAGCTGCCATTCCGAGACCTATCCGTATGAGGAACTGAAAAAGTCCTCGCACTGGGGAGCGCTCGGCGCCGATCCTGGCTGCAAGGATTGCCACGTCCCCCAAGGCTTAGCAAACTTTCCTCTGGCAGTGTGGACGCATGTAGTGGATGGACTGCCGTTCCTGATAGAGGAGTTCACCGTCGACTACTCTACCATTGAAAAGTTCAACGAGCGACGTCCGGAAGCAGCCTACAGGGCCCGCATGAAACTGAAGGGCTGGGACAGCATGACCTGCCGGGCTTGCCACAAGAATACCAAGCCCCCCGGTGCATCGGCAAAGGCTGCGCACCAGAAGATGCAAACGGAGGGGGCAACCTGTATCGATTGCCATCAGAACCTAGTACACAAGAAAGTCCCCGAACATGACCTCAATGCCAGTCTGGCACAAGGCAAGATGGTGTTGAAGGTAGATAAGAAAGAGAAGGAAGAGAAAGACTGATCAAGGCGGTACTTGTCGAACAGTTATCCTACTTCTTCACCCTTGGCGGGAGACTGCTTACAACAGCAGTTCTCCCGCCAAGCTCTTATTTGCCAACAATTCTGTATCTTCTGTAACGCATGTGGCTCGTTCTTGATCGTCCGATCGTGAAGGGGTATCCGTGTGCGCGTAAAACCACCGTAGTCGAGTGACTCGTGGTTTTGACTGATCCAAGTTGAGTTGACGTGAGACCGGCCACAGGTTAGATTTCGACCATAGGAGAATCTACCGCCTATCCCTATGGCATCAGACGTATTCTATGGGGGAGAGGTGGCTCCGGTTGGTTGGACAGTGTCACCCCTTCCTGAAGTGGCGCCTGGCGGGGTGCTGATTACGCGGCGGTCCGCCGTGTCGTCAGATTCTCATCGTACACCTGGTTAGGCGTCTGGCCGTCAAGCGCCTGATGCGGTCGGATCTGGTTGTAGAACGTCAGGTAACGCTCCAAGCCCCGGGTGGGCCGCATTGACGGTCTCATACGCGTGCAAATAGACCTCCTCGTATTTAATGCTCTTCCACAGTCGCTCGACGAACACGTTGTCTCGCCAGCACCCTTTTCCGTCCATGCTGATCTGGATGCCGTGGTGCGTGAGGAGCCCCGTGAACTCGTGGCTGGTAAATTGGCATCCTTGATCGGTATTGAAGATTGCTGGCGGGCCATAGCGGCCCACGGCGTCCTGCACCGCGTCCAGACAGAAATCGGTCGTGAGCGTGGTGGAGAGCCGCCAGGCCAGCACCCGGCGACTCGCCCAGTCGAGAACCGCGAAGAGATATACGAAGCCCCGGCGCATCGGAATGTAGGTGATATCGGCGGCCCAGACATGATTCGGCCGCGAGATCGCCAGGTCGCGCAAGAGATAGGGGTAGATCTGATGGCCGGGCTGGCGGCGGCTGAGAGACGGCTTGCGATACAAGGCCTCAAGGCCCATGCGGCGCATCAGGGTGGCCACATGGCGCCGCCCCACAGTTTGCCCCTCGTGCCGCAGCAGATTGCGCAGCATACGGGCGCCGGCAAACGGATACTGCAGATGGAGTTCGTCGATCCGCCGCATCAACGCCCGCGCCGTCTCGGATACGGGCGTTGGGTGGTAATAGGCGGTCGAGCGGGCCAATTTCAGTAGCTGGCATTGCCGCCGGACCGGTAGTGGATGCGTGCGATCGATCATGGCTTTGCGCTCCGCAAGCCCGCCTTGGTGAGCGCCCCGACTAAAAAATCATTCTCCAGTGCCAGTTGACCAATTTTGGCATGGAGCGTTTTGAGGTCCGGCGTGTCTGCCGTCGGCGTGGTCCCGTCAAAGACATCGGCGGCCCGCGCCTGTAATTGTTGTTTCCATTCAGTGCTCTGCGTGGGATGGACCTGAAACTGCTCCGCTAATTCGGCCAGCGTCTTGTCCCCTTTGACCGCTGCCAACGCGACCTGTGCCTTGAAGGTTGCCCCATGATTCCGTCTCGTTCGCTTCATCGCCTCGCTCCTTTCGTCGGCCATCCCTCGGTGGGATGGGTGAAGCCAGGCTACCACTTATCACACTGTCCGAATTTCCGGAGCCCCCTCTATTCACCAGGGCTCAACCCAGTCAAGCACCGCTGGGGTGACCTGCGCGAGAAGCCCCTTCATAAATTGATTTTCAGTAGTGATGCCCGTAACGGGCCAGGAGTAGAAAGTGTTCAGCCGTCAGCGTGAAGCTAATCTATGAATCACCGTGGAACGAACAGGGGGGGCTTGCGCCCCCCCCATCACCAAATGACTTAAGACTCACTGCTTATTCTATTTCGCGTCATCGCGCACACACCAGACAAAGTTCGTGTTGATCTTAAAATCGTTGCCTACGATGCCATAGTCGAAGTTTACGTCCCACGCGCTCATCGTATAGTCTTCGTGCTCCGTCGCCGTCCAATAGCCAAAAAACTCGATGTTGGAAAAAGGATGGCCAGTCGGGAGGGCGGGAGGAGGATATATCGTGTGATCCGCCAGGGTCGCCAACTCTTTGACTGTGGGCAAGCGCCATCCCTTTTTGCCACCGACGGTCTTTTTCGCACAGATACCGGCGGCATTTTTCCAAACCGTCCTCGCTCTCGCCGGTATTTTCTCCCACACCAGCCCCGTCTCATTGTCCAGCACCGCCTCATTGTTAAAGGCTTCCAGCACGACAAACCGAGACGCGCCCTGCTGACCCGTCGGTGCGTCAGACGCTTCGGCAAGCGTGGCTCCTGAGCCCAAACCAGCCAGCGCCAGGCATCCGACAGCCAGCCCCACAGCCCCGATGCGGCTCACCCATTTGCTTCTTCTGCTTTTCATGTCGACCCTCCCCGTCTAATGTTGCTCTGGTGCGACCATTACGACCGTGATGCCATGAGCACCACTGCTAGTGAGGCCGCTGTGTCTTGCCATCATCCTGATCATCTCCCTGCAGATTACTACAGCCCTTTGAAGAGGCTAGGATTGGTTGGACCATCTATCTTGAGCAGGCCAAGGGCACCCTTCTCGATGCGGAAGATCGAGTGGTCAACCGAAACAAACGTGCCGGGCATTTCGCCTTTAAATTCTGATATGGTAGCTTCACCTGGCGGCACCAGGGTGCTTTGGATACCCTCAAGTGGCGCTTTTGACACGTCACCTCTTGGCCACGTCCGGTCTAACATCTCGCCGATGACATGCCACGAAGAGTCAAAGTTGATTCCTGCATTGCCAAAGAACCATCGATCGGTCTCTCCCACTTTAGATCGTAGTGGAACTTTGACCAGCGCGGTCATATGGCCGTTATGCACTACATAGGAAGCGTCCGCGTCTACCACCTTTTGATTCGAAAAAACCAGGGTATCGTTCTTCTTGCCATCTACCATGTAAAATTCGCTCTGCACGACCTGGAATTCTTTTTCGACAGGCTTAAGCCCACCAACCGGCTCAACTAAGATCAAGCCGTACATGCCACTCGCAATGTGTTGTATATCGGCTGGCGCTGCAGTGGAGGAGCGATAGACAAAGAGGCCTTGCTTGGTGGCCTTAAACTGTATCTGGGCTTCCTTCCCGGGCTCAGCATTGACCAGGGCGGCTCCGCCACTGGCAGCTTGGAAGTCAAGATTGTGACTGCGCTTGCTGTCCTTCTTGTTCTTCAAATGGACTTCAACCGTATCGCCCACCATGACGCGGATCATGGGCCCTGGCACGGTTCCATTAAGACCCCAGAACTCATAATTGTTATCGTCGCTAATCGGACCGACCCACTCGGACGATTCCAGGTTGACCACGACGGTGGCGGGCTGGGTTCGTGTGATGGGAGCGGGAACATTGGGTGCCTTCGCCAGTTGGGCTTGGATGGTCTCCGCCGACACAGACCCTGCACTGATAGCAAGGCACGGAGCAGCGATCACTGCACTGAGTAATGCGACAGTGCGCACGCTACGCGAAAAACTCTTGGACATGACGCCTCCTTTAATTTTGGATTACTCTGTGCCGGTCATCATCCTGATCACCTGCCTGCAGAGTACTTCAGGCCTTTGTAGATGGCCTAGTTGGCGGATCCTCTAGGCTGCCTTCAGTCTACCTTTAGTCTACCTTCAGCAGGCCAAGGGCGCCTTTGTCCTTTCGATCCTTCACTGGGTCAACGAGAGTATAGGTGCCCGCCTTAACTTTAAGCTCTGCCATGACAGCGCCACCTGCAGGACTCACGGCAACCTTGATATTCTCCGCCGGTGGTGAGGTCAAAGAACCCTCGATGTACACCCTGTCGAATGTCTGGTCGAGGATCTGCAAAGACCTGACATAGTTGGGTCCTCCGTTGGTTACGAAAAACCGAACTGTGTCTCCGGCCTTGGCTCGAAGAGGATTTTTGACCAGTGAGCTCGCATTGCCGTTATATACAACATGGGAGGGGCGCTCGTCTAACCCATTTTCGAATGAAAACTCCAAGGTCTCGCCCTTCTCGCCATCTTTCGTGTAAAACTCGCTTTGCATGATCTGGAATTCTTTGTCGACAGGCTTAAGCCCACCCACTGGCTCAACTAAAATCGTGCCGTACATGCCATTCGCAATGTGCTCGGGAATGGATGGCGATGCGGTGGCGCAGTGATACAAAAAGATGCCAGGAATGATCATCTTAAACTTTCCCCCGCTCTCCTGCCCTGGCTCGCTATTGAGCAGGCTAGCCCCGCCGCCTGGTCCCGTGATTGCATGGAAGTCGATATTGTGAGCTTCCTTGCTGTCCTTATGGTTCTTCAAATGGATTTCAACCGTATCGCCCACCATGACGCGGATCATGGGCCCTGGCACGGTTTTATTAAAACCCCAGAACTCATATTTGTTATCGTCGCTAAGCGGACCGACCCACTCGTTCGCTTCAAGGTTGACCACGACGGTGGCGGGCTGGGTTCGTGTGATGGGAGGGGGAACATTGGGTGCGGTCGCCAGCTGGGCTTTGATGGTCTCCGCCGACACAGACCCTGCACTGATAGCAAGGCACGGAGCAGCGATCACTGCACTGAGTAATGCGACAGTGCGTACGCTACGCGAAAAACTGATAGGCATGGGGCCTCCTTTGAGTTTTAATTACTCTGACGTTTTCTTCGATCATCACTTCGAAAACTGACGCTCGAACGCGATAACCTGCCAGATCTGCTCCTCAGACAGCATCGACTTCCAGGCCTTCATTTTCGTCTTTGGAACCCCTTCAGACACTCGCCAGAACCAGAAGGCGTCAGACATACGGCCCATTTGAGCTTTGTCACGAAAATCCCGAGCCCCTTTTTTCACCGGTTTGCCATCCTTGCCGTGACAACTGGCGCAGTTGACTTGCGGGTTGACCTCACCGGAGTAAATCAGCGCTCCCTCCTCAATGACCTTAGGATCGGTCAACCAGCCAGCCGGCATTTTTTTGTCGGCATATTCAGCTGGGACTTCAGGCAATGGCGCTGGTTCCTCAGCGTACGCCATCCCCCCTGAAAGGATCAGGATGGACATCATCATCACGACCGATGTTCCGATCTTCTGCTTCGTCATTCGCACCTCCTTTTCTGATGGTGATTATCGTCTTTCGACGATATCTTACCTCATGGGACTCAACACATGTTAACAAAATTAGGTTCGCTCAGATCCGCTGAGCGACTACTGCTCTTGACTCTAGTAAAGGCTCGGCAGAATCGCTGAAAATGTGCCTTCTTGTCAAGACCTAAAACAAAATTGTCCTAAAAATAAAGAGGGGAGACGAGGGAGCAGGCAACCATCCTTTTTGCTCGCAGAGTCCCCACGATAAAACGGTGGTCGCTTGATGCGCACAGTCAAGAATGGTTTGCCTGCTCCCCCTAGGGAAGGTGAAGAATCGGAAGGCCCTCGCCGGGGCTAAGGGCACGTCTCGGCGTGCCCCTGGGTGGGCGGGTGAGAAAGCTGCGCGCAGTGGAAGATCAATCAGCCCCCATCCCTGAAAGGATAGTGAGCGAGTTTCGAGGGGGGAGTTGCGAGGTGGCTGGCGCGGTCTTTGCGCTCGCAGAGCCCCCACCCGCCACCCCGCTGCATGCCGGTGAAGAGTTGAGTTCAGGCCCTGGTTGGCCCGTCTCGCGTGTCTCGCCCGTCCCGTGTTTCACGCGCCACGGTTAGTGCGGAACTACTTGGTTGGCGATAATTTCGAGGAGTTCAATCTCGAATACGAGCGTTGCGCCGGGCTTGATCAGGGGGGGGAGGCCCTTGTCGCGATAGCCGAGACTCGAGGGGCAGACCAACTTGCTTTTGCCGCCGACCTTGATGTGCTGGATCCCTTCCACCCAACACTTGCTCATTTCGTTCACTCTCAGCAGAGCCGGTTCGCCCTGCTTGGCTAAACCATCGAACACCCTTCCGTCAATCAAGGCTCCTTGATAATACACCTTGACCATATCCGTTATTTTCGGAATGGCGCCGTTCCCCTCCTTGAGGGTCTTGAGGATGGCGCCGGACTCGGTTTTCTTGACGCCGGATTCTGCTGCGATTTTTGCGAGGAACGCGGCGCCGGCTTTCTTTTCCACTTCTGCGACGGCCAAGGCGCGGGCCTCTTGCAGTTGTGAAATCTTCACGCCGAATGCCGGAAGGTCCACTTTGGCTGGCCGGTTGAAGAACCCATCGGCGATGCCGGATTTCACGATCTCAAATTCAGGCTCGCTCAAGTTGAAGTTGCTGAGCGATTGGTTGACGGCCAATCCCAAGGCATAGAGGGTTTTTTGCTCCTCGGTCATGGGCTCCGGGGCCGCCGCGAATGATGCAGTGGTTCCAAGGCAGAGCAGGGTCACCAAACAGGAAACAACGAAACGCATGAGCTGTCCTTTCTTTGTGTGTGACGGCGATGGGTCCATATCGCAAGGACTGA
The DNA here is from genome assembly GCA_037142015.1 of Nitrospira sp. Classification (GTDB taxonomy): domain Bacteria; phylum Nitrospirota; class Nitrospiria; order Nitrospirales; family Nitrospiraceae; genus Palsa-1315. The sequence continues at coordinate 11,430 of JBAXBK010000050.1, forward strand.
AGCCCCGTACGTTATGCGATGTTGCGTATGGGGATCAAGACAAATTTGTCAGCCTGTCCAGCCCAAATAGAAATGTCCGCTTTAGAGTCTAGCCACCGTCGCCCCTGTTCGTTGCTCCGGCCGCAGGCGTTGGCGCCACGGATGGTCCGACCTCAGCGTGACCGGGCGCCGGGGTTGATACACCGTCTTGGCCTCAGCCGTCTTCATGGGCCGCGAGGTAATCGCATGAAAGTCGAGCGGCCGGCCCTGGTGCGTGATCCGCATTGTCCCGTCCCCATGCTCTTCCCCCAGCACACGGGGGGGCTCGGACCGTCGCATGATTCTGATAGAGTCCTCCCTGATGCGCAATAGTGAAATCCTTGCGCAGGCAGTGGTCGTCTTGAGGCACAGGATGCGGTCCAACTCCCTGTGCGCCGGACGGGGGCGATGCAGATCGGCGACCTGGGCTGGCTGAACGGTGAAGCGTTGATTGCAGATCTGCAGATAGCCCTCCAGAAACTGATTCGCCGCGTCCAGCGTGGCGACGTCCGCGAGCCGCATCTTCTTGATCACCCGATCTTGAAAGGTCTGAAAGCGCCGCGCCCCTCGAACCAGTCATGGTGCGAACCATCAGGCTGCACCAGCTTCCCCACCTGCGCCCTCCGCTCCCGCCGCGTGAAGTGGTCGATGCCTGCGTCCCGTAACCAGCCCGGCACGGTCTCCGCACTCACCGCAATCCCGTGGCATTCGGTCAGCTACTCCGCCGCCAACGTCGGCCCAAAATCTCCATAGCGTTGCGCATACAACTTCAGCCCCTTGGTCTTGACCGCCTCCGGGATCCGTGTTGCAAAAGTGGACATTATCATTGTGGGACTACATGCATGTGGCTCGTTCTTGATCGTCTGATCGTGAAGGGGTATCCTTGCGCGCGTAAAGCCACCGTAGTCGAGTGACTCGTGGTTTTGACTGATCCAAGTTGAGTTGACGTGAGACCGGCCACAGGTTAGATTTCGACCATAGGAGAATCTACCGCCTATCCCTATGGCATCAGACGTATTCTATGGGGGGGCCTGTTTCCCATCGCGTTTCCGAGTGGTCGATCAAGTGAGCGGAAGTAACAGATTCATGAGGGGCTGATATTAAATGAAGTCGAGTTTGCTACGCCATTTCCCGGAGATTGATGCCGCCTATGCGCATCGGCAACGGGACTACACCATAGCGGCGGTCACGTTTGCCTCTGTTGCGATCTGTATGGCGTTTGAAGTAAGCGGGAATGTGTGGAAACAATATGCCCTAGGGTGTATCGCGCTGGTATGTCTGATTGGGTTCTTGCGGGGTGAGACGAGAGAAGTAAGATTGCAGGTTGCCGTGGCTGTCGCGTTTACGACCATCGGTGAATATGTGGCGTCTGTTTGTATGGGTGGCTACACCTATCGCTTCGACAATGTACCGGCCTATGTGCCACTCGGTCACGGAATGGTGTATTTGACCTCTATTGCGTTGGCTCGTTCCGGGCTGTTTATTAAATATGCAAGAGTAATTACCACAACAGTGATTGTGGTGTGCGGGGCATGGTCGATTTGGGGGATCAGCGGGATTCCAGAACAGGGTGATGTAGGAGGGGCGGTGCTCTTCTCTGTGTTTTTGATCTGTCTGTTTAGAGGTCGCTCGCCGTTGGTGTACCTCGCGGCCTTCTTTATTACGACGTGGCTAGAGATACTCGGCACAGCAGCTGGAGCCTGGAAGTGGGCATTGGTAGATCCTGTGTTTGGTTTGGCCCAGGGAAACCCGCCAAGTGGGGTTGCTGTCTGGTATTGCCTTGTCGATGCAGTGGCGCTCAGTGGGGGGCCTCTATTATCCCGAGGCCTGACGAATGCCAGGGGATGGCTTACATCCAGGGGCTATTATCCAGAACGAGTGGGGAGACTGTCAGATCTGTTAGGTTTCCGAGGCCATGTACGTGAGGATCTTCAAGTGCAGATACGCCTTACATCGCAGGCCATAAACACGTCATTGAAGAGTCCTGATCTTGCTGTTGAACCCCTCGATAAAACCTGATTCTAGTTCAGTCGATAGTATTATGGTCGGACGTCAATAATAATCCGGTTAGCGTCCCAATAGTCCTTTGAGCAGGTTGCGGCCCTGTTGCCTTAAGTCTTCTGGTTTCGTCGTTCCTTTCAGCAGCCCACCAACCGCTTCTTCAACTTTCTTCTGTGCCTGTTCCTGAACTCTCCCGGTTAGGCCCTTCATGTCTAACCCATACGATGGTGCCTGGGCTGTTCCGGTAATCACCAGAGGAAGACTCAAACGGTCTTCTTTCATCGCGAGCGTGGCGGCAGGCGATGAACCTGCGATTTTCCGGCTTAAGTCCTTCGACAGGTTCAGGTTCACGGTGAGGTTCAGCGTTTGATCGAATCCGATGGTGCCTCCTCCCGTGGCTTGAAAGTCATGGCTATCTATCATAAGCCGTTGGACTTGGACGGCCCCTTGCTTTATGGCGAGATCGGTTTCAATTGCGGAAAACGCTGTTACCTTGGCGTTATCAAGCGAGATGCCGGCAACTTTGAGGATGGAGATAGCCTCCTGAAGCAAATTCACACCTTCGATCTTGCCGTCTTTCACCGCTACGTGCCCCGTGCCTTCCAGGGATTTTGTGAGGTCCGGCACGGACCATCCGCGGCCTTGCACGCCGAGGTCGGCTCCGGCCGTTCCGCTGATTGACATCTGGGTGGTGGCCATGGCGTTGAATGTCGGACCGAGTTGCACCCCTTGAAGGGTGATCTTTCCAGTGAACGGTGGTGTCTCGGAGCCGGACGTGACCCTTCCCTCTGCCGCCACTTGTCCATCGAAGAGCTGAAAGGAGAGGTTTTGTAACAATAGGTCTTGGCCTTGTACGTGCGCTGTAATGTGGAGATTTTTTATATCAACGGGTTTTTGGAATGGCAGGTCGATTGGCAGATTCGCGGTGTGAATGACCGGCGCACTGATGTTCAGGCTGGCGTTTTGCCCGGCCGTTTTCCCGGTGATGGTAAAGTCAGTTTTTCCCAACGCAAGCTGGAGATTGATTGCATCGATGTCTGTGGATTCTTTCAAAGGGCCAAATGTGCCATCGAGCCTCACCGGTAAATTTAGCGGCTGGACGAGCATTCCAACATGAAGGCTTGGGGATTGGCCGAGCCGAATGGATTGGAGGAGGATCTCCATATCCTGCAAGATATACTCCGTCGGCTTGGGAGCCGACAGATCCCGATAGGTGAGTTTCCCCCCTGCGATGGAGACTCGGTCCACGGCCAACAGTGCCAGGATTTTGAGCGGACCTTCGGTCGATGGAATGGGCGCGCGAGATGGAGTTTTAGGCAGTGCAACGCCTGTACGGCCGATGGTCGAAACGTTCAGGATGCCGCTCTTGTTCTTGATGACTGTGATAACAGGATCACGGAGCGTGATTTCTTCCACCTCAACCTTACCACTGAGTAACGGCATGAGTTTGACCCCGATGTCCAGCGAGGTGAGAGAGGTAAAGGGACTTGAGCCGAACGCTGGATCGTCCAGGACGACTAAATCAGCCACCCTGGCACCGATCCGCGGCCAGATAGTCAGGCGGATGTCCTTCAGCTGAACCTTGCGATTGAGCGCGTCTTCGAGGAGTGGCTTGTATTGGTCTTGATACTTGTTGAGGTCAACCAGGAAGGGTAGCGCCAGGATTAACCCAACCATCAAGACTACGGCAATAAGTAGGCCTATGACGATTTTCATCAACGTACCTCGGTATGACGGGCTTAGTGGGAAATTGACGAGGCGACCTTGGTGTGGTGCGGTGGTCATAACGCAGATACATTACCGCACATCAACTGAAAGGCGTTGCGATATGAAAAGCCTAGTCCAGATTACGCAACAAGGCAAGGTGAAAGGCCTGAGTGCATCGGCGGCAGTTTCTGGATTGCCTGTCAAGGAGTTCGAGACGAGAATGGCGCTGTCTAGGCCCCTACTCTGCTGGCCTGCCAATTTTCTCGGTCCAGTCAGGAAAATGTCGCAGGAGTAGTCTCATTTCCTATAGGAGCTGGAGCTGTGACGATCGATACTTCATTTGAGCAGGCGCTTTCCAGTCCATTATAGGCGCTGACCGTGAAGTAGTAGAGGGTATTAGGGTCCAGGCTTGAGATCGTGGCAGAAGAGGAGTCAACGGATATGGAGTTTTCGTATATACAGCTACCCTCCTGGCCCGGTGATTGTCGTCCGTAATGGACGAAATAGGCAGAGACTGAGGGGTCTGTGACCGGATCCCATGTGAGAGACGCAGTAGCGCTTGCGCTGCTGCCGGGACCCCCTGTGACTGTCGATTGGTTACCGGTCTCTCCGGTGCCGCATCCTGTAAAGAATGGCATGATCAAAAGAAGAAGGCCAGTAACAAGGGCGGTTAGGTGTAACGGCTTACGAACATTCTCTGTCATTCTGGTCCGCAGTATGAGGTTTTGTTGTGTGGTCAGATTGCTCATGTGCTGCTCCAATTTAGCCTTGGTCTACTTCCTGCGCGATGCAGGGCACAAGATCGACACGATTGAAGGTTGAGCAAGGTGTGTGCCATCGGGCTACGCCACAACTAGTTAATTTATTAGATAGTTTTATGCTGGCGAGATTGTGTGGAAACATCGGGTTTGTAGAATTTGAAGGAGAAGCCATACAGGTTCCCGCCCTGCTGGCAGAACATCGCTCTATTCCAACCCCTGCTTATCCAGCTGTGAGCACCTAGGAATAAATAGGAGAGTCAGATCGTGGCTGGGGCAGGTTCAGGCAAGAAAAGATGAAACGATCAGGGTTGAGTTACAGGAAGTGGATGTGAGGAACCTATAGAGCGCTCTCAGGGGACGGTTCTGTCTCGAAAAAACCGATACAGTAAGTAGGCATTGAGCATCATTACAATTGCGAAGATGCTGTAGGTAGTGAATGTGGTAGTCAGATGTAATTCGGTCAGAACCCGAGACAGTCCGAATGTGACGATCAAGGCATCAAAGGCCATGCAGATCCGTCTGAACGTTTCATGGTCCATCAAACGAATAAGATAACTCCCAAGAGGAATGCCCACCAGGACGCTGGGAATGATATAGGGAATGATCGCCATACTTTCGTAGCTATAGAGTCCAATAAAGTAGTAGGCAATTCCCGTGAATACCCCTTCTGCCACTCGAATGACGCCCAGTGCGGCACGGAAATCCTGTTTGGCATATCCCTGATTGTTGAAAAGTACCGCAAGGGGAGGGCCTGAGATGGTCGTGACGGAGTATAAGGTTCCAATGCCCACTCCGAACGGTATCGCGATGGTTTTTTCAGCTTTGATGGGCTTTCTGATGCCGGCAGCCTGGAGCAGAATTAACGGCAACAGCATGATGTAGGTCACAAATTTGACCCAGGCCGGATGAACGAGAGAGAGAATATAGCTGCCGATTCCTACACCGATCAGGAGGCCGATCAGGATGGGCGCCACGCGCCACCAAATGGTCGGAATGCTCTTGCGGTTGATGAAGAGGACATAGCCATTGATCGCCAACTCTACGAGCACTAGGGCTGGGTTCAGAATGCGATTTGTGTAAAATAGCAGCGCAACGGGAACCGTAATCGAAGAAAATCCGTACCCCAAGGCGCCGTTGACGGTGGACGCCACAAGCGTGATGAGGGCGAGTACGGCAAGATCCATGTCTATCCTTTGCGATGCCCAGAGACAAAGTCGTCGAGTGTGTAGTGGTCTAAGATACCGGCAATGGCATCACGCACTGAACCCATCACATGCTGCACCGGGCACTGTGCATGTTCGGCATAGGGGCAATCTCCACATTTCTGGTAGGCAGTTTTGCTCACACACCCGATAGGGGCGAGGGGGCCATCCAAGATGCGGATCACCTGGCCGAGGGTAATCTCACTTGGAGACTTGATGAGTGCGTAACCGCCCTTCATCCCTCGACGACTCGAAAGGAGGCCGGCTCGTTTCAGAGCTAGAAGAATCTGCTCAAGAAATTCGACCGGGATATGTTGGCGCGTTGCAATCTGCTGACGCTGTAGCGTCAGCTTGCCATGCGCAAGGGTGAGCTCAAGCAGTGCGCGGAGTCCATACTCGCTTTTCTTTGAAAGCTTCATAGAAGGGCATGTCGAATCATAAGTGAGTTAGTCAAGATATATAGAAATAGAACACTGGGCTACTCCCGTCAAGTGTCGATCTGAAAAGAAAGAAAGGAATAGTTCAAGGACTGTGGTCCCCAATAT
>JBAXBK010000051.1:0-17325 GCA_037142015.1 Nitrospira sp.
CCCTAACTTTGGTAATGACCCACCACTATCTATTAGCTGTGGGTCTCATTGCATACCCACCCAATATATTGTCCAGAACCATCTTTAACCGGCAATGCGATGATCTCAGGAGTCTCATACGCATGCATCGACTTGATCGCCCTCTCAAGTGCACGGTATCGCGGCCTTGTAGATTTCAATATCAGAAGAACTTCTTTGGCTTTGACGACCCTTCCCTTCCAATGATAAATCGACTGAATCCCTGCAATGATATTCGCGCAGGCAGCCAGGCGGGCATTCACCATTCCTTCGCCGATCCTGACCGCTTCTTTCTGATTGCTCACCGCAACCAAGACCACAAGAATTTGTGCTGGTGACTTCTTCATAAGGGGCGCAACCACTGTAAGACAACCTTTTAGGCCCTACGATGCCCCTCGCCATTCTCTCTCGATAGAATAATAAAGCAATTCCTGGGCCTAACACGGAAAAATGAAGTGATTATTGCAATTTATCAATATCTTATGATTTCGAGTTCAATCGTACTGTTTGCCAGCTCCCCCCTATACTTGAAGCTGAGTTGGTATTACCACATAAAGGCGAAATATCAACGAGAATGTACATTCCCTCACTCTCTTTCTCAAGAGAAAAGGTACCGCCCCACTAGTTACTTGCGTCTATCTCAGATAAGGCCAGACTGAATGGGCTGTCGGCCTGATTGACTCAGGCTCATTGACAAGCTTTTCACCCCTCACATATTATGGTGAGATTAAATAAGGAGGTCTCTCAATGGACTTCGCCATTTCCCCAAAAGAACTTAAGAAAAGCCTTGATAACGGAGACAAGTTAGTCCTGGTTGATGTGAGGGAGGAATGGGAATATTCCCTTGCAAAGGTTGATGGCTCAATCCTAATTCCCCTCGGAACACTTCCTCAATCGCTCGCTCAATTAAACCGCGAATCCGAGATCATTGCCATCTGCCACCATGGCATGAGAAGCGCCGATGCAACGAACTTCCTGCTTCAACAGGGATTCCAGAAAGTAAAGAACTTAGTGGGAGGGATCGACGCATGGTCAACCCAGGTAGATGGAACCGTCCCTCGATATTGACCAGCCCCACCAACGCCCGCGAACACATACTCTTCCTTCTATCCGAACAACACAGTCGATTCTAACCCATGCGCTCGCGGAAATAATCGACGGTGCGTTTGAGCCCCTCACTGAGTTCGGTTCTTGGTTCCCAGGACAATTCTTGACGGAGCTTGCCAGAATCAATCACGCTCCGAACCTGTTCGCCACTTTTGGCTGGCCCATGAACTTCCTTGCATGTCGAATTTGTATGAGAGATCAAAATCCTGAGCAAATCGTTGATTGAGGTTTCTTCCCCCGTTCCAACATTATACGTCCCTTGCGTTTCCTGTCCCATCACCGCAAGATTTGCCTCAACAACGTCTTCGACATAGATGAAGTCTCGCGTTTGCCGCCCATTCCCATTGACGATCGCTTGCTCGTTATTCAACAGCTTCTGAATAAAGATCGCGACCACGCCGGCCTCTCCATCCGGATCTTGACGTGGGCCATACACATTGGCATAACGCAAGTTCACCATTTGAAGTCCGCTGACCCGTTGATAGTAAGATAGATACTGCTCCCCGCATAGCTTGCTGATGCCATAAGGCGATAGAGGCCGCATGACATGAGACTCTGGGGCAGGGTAGATCTCCTGCTCGCCGTAGATGGCCCCACCGGAAGAAGAGAAGACCACCTTACGCACACCATGCCTGACCGCTTGCTGCAGCACATTCAACATACCAAGGACATTCACCTGAGCATCAAAAATTGGATCATCCACAGATTTCCTGACGTCCATCTGTGCAGCAAGATGCATGACAATATTAGGCCGTTCGTTACGAAACACCCGTTCAAGCCGCCAACTCTGAATATCTAGCTTGCAAAAACGAGCGGCGCGATTGAGGTTTCGCCGCTTCCCCGTGGACAGATTGTCCACAACAACAACCTCGTGTCCTTCCTGGACAAGACGATCGACCAAATGAGACCCGATAAAACCGGCGCCTCCGGTCACGAGTACCTTCATGCATGCCCCCATCGCATATGAATCTGTGACATCATCTACCCAATTCCTATCAAATCAACTTGGTCTAGCGCGTGCAAAACCAACAAGAATCTCCCGATTCCCTTTTCGCCCTACGACTGGAGAGTCGAGCACGCCTTTCAGCTGAAGCCCCAACTGAGCGGCACAGGCAATGACCTTCTCAGTCACCGCCTCACGTTGCGCATCATCTCGCACGATTCCCCCTCTCCCCACCTGCCCCTTACCGACTTCAAACTGTGGCTTCACTAACACCACGACCAATGCGGAGCTATTGAGTAGTTGGATGATCGCGGGTAGTACCAGCGTCAAAGAAATAAAAGACACATCGATCACCGCCAGGTCGATCGGCTCTGGAACCGTTGTACGGTCAACATACCGAATGTTGGTCCGTTCGAGCAAGACAACACGCGAATCTTTACGGAGCCTCCATTCAAATTGTCCATACCCCACGTCGATGGCATAAATGCGGGTAGCTCCCCGCTGTAATAAACAGTCGGTGAATCCGCCGGTCGAACACCCGACGTCCAAGCCAATTGCCCCTTTCGGGTCAATATGAAAGACATCAAGTGCCGCAGCCAATTTGTCGCCCGATCGGCTGACAAACAAGGCTGGCTGGACGATCTCGATCCGCGCATCCAGCGGCACCAACTTTGCGGGCTTATCCACCATGATCCCATCAACCAATACTCCACCAGCCAAAACCGTTCTGGCCGCAGCTTCCCGACTCGGCACCAAGCCCAAAACCATAAGCACACGATCTAACCGTTCTTTGTGAATACGAGAAGGAGAGGCCATATCGACTAGAAAACCGCTCATCACGGCATGGACAGAAATAGAGGCCACCACTGGGGGCCTAGGAGGACGATTCGTCAGCTTTGTCGTCTGAGGAGTAGGCGTGAATTCGTTTCTTGCCGTTCTTATCTTGCACGAGCACTTCTACTTTATGTTCGGCTTCTTCTAAAATCTTGAGACAATTCTTAGACAGGCGAATCCCCTCCTCGAATATCCTAAGCGATTCGTCTAGAGGGAGATCGCTTTTTTCCAACTCACCAACGATGGCTTCTAGCCGGGCCATTGCCTGTTCAAATTTCACTACTGCCACAACACGCCTCGTTTCTTACGGGAATGAAAGCCCATTATACTCAACCACACAACGATTTTAAACTGAGGAATCATTAAACACCTGCGTGACAGTGCAATTCAGTCGCCCGCTTGCCAATTGAGCTTCCAGCTCCTGTCCGACTTCCACGTCGTTCGTTCGATGGAGAATCTGACCGGCTGGTAACGTTTGAAGAATACTGTAGCCACGTCCAAGAACCGCCAAGGGACTCAGAGTATTGAGCTGCGCCAGCGTCGCATGGATCCGGTGACGATGCTGCGCCAACATGACTCCCATCTGCCCTTCAAGGCGCTTAGAAAATTGCGGGACTGTCGCCAGGCCTTGCTTGATCGCGAGCATGGGGTTGAGACCGGATAGATCGCGGCGCGCCTCGTGAACCCGTTCACGCCCGGACGTAAGAAGTTGTTGGACCGTTTCGCGCAATCGATCGACCATGTCGTCCGTCTGTTGTGCCGCTTGCTGGAGGCGGAAGCGTACATCCGTCACCCCTCGAATGCCGGCATCGAGCCGCTGTCGTTCGAAGGCACAATGCCTGAGCATCACCTGCCCTGTACGGACCGTCAGCTCACGCAACCGTTCTACAACCTCGGCCAACACCGGAACCACAGCCTCCGCTGCTGCTGACGGCGTCGGAGCCCGGAGATCTGCGACGAAATCAGCAAGCGTCACATCAATTTCATGGCCAACCGCCGACACCACCGGGACATGGGATGCGGCAATAGCACGCACCACGATCTCTTCGTTGAAGCTCCAAAGATCCTCCAACGATCCTCCACCTCGCCCGACAATGATGACATCCACCGAACCCCAGTCATTCAAATCAGCCAGCGCCTCAGCGATTTGACGCCCGGCACTCCCCCCCTGGACTTGAACCGGGGCAATTAGAATATGAATTGTCGGCCAGCGTCGCCGAAGAACTGCCAAGATATCGCGAATGGCAGCGCCGGTCAGTGACGTCACCACACCCACCGTCCGAGGAAATGCCGGAATCGATTTCTTTCTGTCCTGATCAAACAATCCCTCCGCCGCCAATCGCTCCTTTAATTGCTCAAATGCAAGCTGTAACGCGCCGATTCCTTTCGGCTCCACCGTATCGAGCACAATCTGATATTCTCCCCGCGGCTCGTAGACCGTAAGCCTCCCTCGCACGATCACCTGCATCCCCTCTTGCAAGGCGAAGCGCAATCGTACTGCTGCTGAGCGGAACAGCACCGCCCGAATTTGACTTGTCTTGTCCTTGAGCGTGCAATAGATGTGTCCCGATCCGGGAATGCGGAGATTGGAGAGTTCTCCCTCTAAGTAAATATCGGAGAATTGTTCTTCGATTGAGGTGCGAAGCAACCCCGTTAACTCCGAAACAGTGAACATTCGTTTCGGAGGGACGACTGGAGAGAAGAGGTCGGGAAAACCGGGAAGGCTCGTGGTGAGTCTCCTTTAATCGATGATGCGAATTCGTTCGATCGACAACGCCTTGCCAAGACGCGCATCAAGTTCGAGCAGCACGGCGCAAAAGACGGAGGGACCCGACGCCACTTCAAAGCGCCGTGGCATCCCAGTCAGAAACTTTTCAATCGCCAACTCTTTCTTCACCCCGATGACGGAATGGAGCGGGCCAGTCATCCCAATATCCGTCAGATATGCGGTCCCCTTCGGAAGAATCTGGTCATCGGCCGTTTGCACATGCGTATGGGTTCCGACTACGGCAACAACTTCTCCGTCCAGATAGTGCCCCATCGCCATTTTCTCTGATGTTGCCTCCGCATGCATATCAACAATCACAGCAACCGTTCGCTTCTTCAGCGCGGCTAATTCTTTCTTGGCCACCTGGAACGGACAATCCAATGTCGGCATATACGCCCGCCCCATAAGCTGGAGAACGCCAAGTTGCTCCCCACCTGCCGACTCGACCACCACACTTCCGTTGCCCGGCACACCGCTCGGATAATTGGCTGGACGAAGTAGTCGTGGCTCCCGGGGAAAGTAGTCGAGAATTTCCTTCTTATCCCAGGCATGGTTTCCGGTTGTAATCACCGCAAGACCGAGATCGAATAATTCTTCCGCCAACTCCGGTGTGATGCCAAACCCACCGGCTGCATTCTCTCCATTCCCGATCACGATGTCGATTTGCCGCTGAGCTACCAGCCGCGGCACAGCCCGAGCCAGTGCACGACGCCCAGGCTCTCCAAAGATATCGCCGATAAAGAGAACCTTCACTTGGCGTACTCTACGTACCGGCTCTCACGGATCACGGTCACTCTAATCGTACCGGGATAGGTCAGCTCCTGCTCGATCTTCTTCGCCAAATCCCGAGACAGTTGGAACGACTCAGCATCGGTTATGTCTTCCTGTCTGACAATAACTCGAATTTCTCGTCCTGCTTGAATGGCATAGGCCTTCTGCACCCCTTTGATGGTCGTAGCCAGCGACTCTAGTTTCTCCAGCCGCTTCACATAGGTCTCCAAGGCCTCCCGCCTAGCCCCAGGCCTAGCCGCAGACAACGCTTCAGCCGCAGCGACCAACACCGATTCTGGACAGATCGGCTCTACTTGTTCGTGGTGCCCTGCAATGGCATTCACAATTTTCTCGCTCTCGCCGTACTTCTTGGCAATTTCAGCGCCCAGCATGGCATGCGGGCCTTCCTCTTCGTGGCTGACAGCTTTCCCGATATCGTGCAGCAGTGCACCCCGCCTTGCTAACTTCACGTCGAGACCGAGCTCCGAAGCCATGATGCCGCAGATGTACGCGGCTTCACGCGAATGATAGAGATTGTTTTGTCCATAGCTGGTCCGATACTTGAGTCGACCGAGCACCTTGATTAACTCCGGGTGAAAATCCGAAAGCCCCAACTCAAAGATGATTTTTTCAGCCTCGTCATACATAAGCTTATCGATGTCAATTTTGACTTTTTCGACGATCTCCTCGATCCGCGTCGGATGAATACGCCCGTCATGCATTAACCGTTCGAGCGAAACCTTTGCGATCTCCCGGCGTAGCGGGTCGAAGCCCGACACGATGACGGCTTCAGGCGTCTCGTCGATAATCAAATCGATCCCGGTCGCAGCTTCGATCGCACGGATGTTGCGCCCTTCCCGCCCGATGATCCGCCCCTTCATCGCGTCGTTCGGAATAGGCACGACAGAAATTGTGGATTCAGAAACGTAATCGCGCACCACCCGTTGAATCGAATTAGTAATGATCTCGCGTGCTTCCCGCTCCGCATTCTCCCGCGCCTCTTCCAACGTCCGCTTGGCATGCCCAACAGCTTCGAGCCGCGCCTGGCTTTCCATTTCCTGAATAAGCTGCTTCTTCGCCTCGTCGGCCGTGATTCCCGCAACGCGCTCTAATGCTTCACGATGCTCCTTTTCCACTCGAGCACAGGCCGCTTCTTTAGCCAGCAGCTTCTCTTCTCGCTTGGTGATGTCTTGATCTCGCTTCTGCGCCTCGCTATCCCGCTTGTCTATCACACTGATACGTTTCTCGATGGTCTCATCCCGTTGAATCAAACGCTTTTCGACATTCGCAAACTCGGCCATCTTGACCTTCTGTTCCTTCTCAAGTTCCTCTTTCGATCGCAACAGAAGGTCTTTCGCTTCCAGTTTCGCTTCTTTAACGATGTTCTCCGACTCCCGCTGAGCATTCTGTATAGCCTGGCGAGCCTGCTCCTCTTCCTGTGCCTTTTTCGTGGCTCCCGATGAGCGGCGAATCAGCTCAAAGAAACCGATTCCGAGCAGTCCTCCTACAAGTCCTGTCAACAGATATGCAATAATTGAGGTTGACATCGGGACTCCCCCTTTACAGTCTCGAGGCGAGAAGAATCAGGCTTCTCGGCCTCGCTTGATACAAGGTTATTCGACGGTCTTATAATGAGAAGGGAACGGAGTGGAGGATACGGAATAGAAGAAAACGGCCAGAACCGAGGGCTACAGACTTAGTCCGAGAATGAACTCCACGGGGATGGATGCCTTGCTGGATTGAGATAACGAGTACGTCCCGTGCAGGACAGATTCCACGATGTCCATCTACGTCGGGCTCCCATTTGCATGAGGGGATTCAGCGTGCGAACCGGAACCAGCGATTGGCCGTTTCCGGAAATCGTGCTCCCTGACGGCAGCATGAACTCCATGATCCTGCCCAACATCTCCAAGAGGTTATACTTGAGGTGGACGAACCCTTGTGCACATTCTAACTGACGTAATTTAGCCAGCATCAAAAACTCACATCCATTCCGCAGTGACTGAGTCATATCCTCGGATTCTTGAACCGGTTCGATCGTGACCTACTCGTATCTCAATGGTAGAATCCACTACGTCCCGACACACATGGGCCACGATAACAAAGAGGGCCACCCTTTGCAAGTTGATTCTAGCGAAAGAGCGAGACCGGAACCTGCTCCTCGATCGATTCCATAAGCGATTTCATCCGCCTCTCGACATCCGCCTCCCCTTGAGCACGCTTTCGTTCCAGTTCGAACAACTGATGGGCCAAATTGAGAGCAGTCAGTACGGCGAGTTTAGAGGGGGTTGTCGTATTCATCCCTTCCGCAAGATGGCGCATCTGGCCATCTACAAAGCTCGCGAGGCGCCGGACATCAGCTTCGTCCGCTTCGCCGCGAATCGCATATCGTTGGCCATAGATTTCTACGTCAATAGTCTTAGTCAAGAGCCACCTCCTTACGTTCTTCAAGACACTCCAACAACTCGATGTCGCCGAGAACCTTTTCTATACGAGACTTGATATCGACACGCTCTTGCTCCCACCGTCGATTTGAATCATCCTTCTCCGCAAGTCGCTGACGAACGGCCCTTAATTCCTCTTCAACCATTGCATTCTTTTTCTTCAACTCTTGAACAAGCTTAACCAAATCTCTAATACGACTTTCAAGGGCATCCATTCGATCGAGTGCCATTCCCCCACTCTCTTCCTTAAAAATCCCCTACAGGTTGTGGCTCAATATAGAAACTTGTCTAGCCCTTGTCAAGAAATAGCCGTCAGGAAGCCTTGTCTAGCCGTATGTATTCTCGGTAACTTCGCAATACGCGTTTCACATACTGCCGCGTCTCCTGATACGGGATCAGTTCGACGAACTCATCCTGACTTCGCCCAGGGTGCTGTGCCATCCAGCTTGTTACAGCTAATGGCCCAGCATTGTATGAGGCAATGGTCAGCGCGACGTTCCCGGAGAATTGTTCGAGTAACTGCCCGACGTAGTGGACGCCGATCCGAATATTGGTCTCTTGATCGAACAGGTCATCCCTTCCGACCGCAGGAAGTCCGAGTCGCTGCGCGACATTATTGGCAGTTCCCGGCATCACCTGCATTAGGCCGATCGCACCGACCCGTGATACGGCCTGCCAATCGTATTGACTCTCCTCTCGAATAATCGCTGCTACGAGATAGGGATCAACACCGCTCGCCCCCTGGCCCTTGATCGTGGGTAGGAGACCTGTCGGATAGGCCGCCTTCCACAACGACGGATCGACCATACCGCCGGTTCGCTCCAATTTATCTCGGAACCTAGCCCTCGCAAGTCGAAGCGCATGGTGGTAGGCGCCCATTTCGCTCAACATCGTTGCAAGCGCCATGAGCGCGTCGGGGTCTCGGCTATAGCGATCGGTCAACCCTGCTAACTCACGCGTAGCGTCCAAGTCCAACCCCAGCGTCTTAAGCTCAATGGCCCGACGGTATGCCGACTGCTGTTCGATTTCGGCCCTGGCAGGCACCAAGCGTGTAGTCCCACCCTTCGCAGCCAATCCTCCATTCACCGGAACAGTCGCCAACATCGGTTCTGATGCAGCGGGCTCCGCCAGCGGGATATCACTCCGTTCGCGAGCCAGCTGGCAATAATAGGTATAGACGTATCGTTGACAGAGTTGAAGATATACATCGTGAGCATGAGGCTGCTGGCTCAATTCGGCCGCGCGGCCCATCCAATAGAGCGCCTGTGGCTCAAAGTCGCTGTCGTGCTGACCGGCAAGTTGACGCAGTTCATCACCCGCCTCACGATACTGTGCCAAGCGGTAATGGACCCAGCCCACGCGCCACCGTGCCTCGGCTCGCTGAGACGCAGGCTCACCGACCTTTGCCACTTGTCGGTACCGTATTATTGCCTCGTCAAACCGGCTCTGATCTTCCAACCACATCCCAGCGAACAAGGTGATCTGGCCCTTCTGCTCCGTAGAGAGCGAAGATGTCTGAGTCGTGCGGGCGAGATCCAACAACTTGTCACCCTGCCCTTGCCGAAGATAGGTGCGGGCAAGCCAGACCGACCCTTCGTGGGACTCCAGTCCCCCCTCTTTCACCAGGGCACGAAACGTCTCGCGGGCTTGGTCATATTGTTTCAGCCGTACCTGCGCGATGCCAAGCTTCAGCTTCGCATCAGCGCGGCGAGGCGACTGTGGATCAGCCGCGAGAAACTTTCTGAGCTCTTCAATTGCCTCAGCATGGAAGGATTGCCCAAGATACGCCTGAGCCCGAGCAAGCCGATCGCTCGACTGAACCACCCAGGGTGCGCCACCAAGATTCGAGTTCAATAGTGCTTCGGCTTCTTTCGCTTCAGCACTGTAGGGAAACCGAACCCAGACCTGCATCAGAGTCTCGCGACCCTCCGATATATTGTTGCTTCGCAATTGGCAGTCGCCCCGCCGAAGAAGCGCCTGGCCCCCCCCCAGCTCCTTATCATTCAGTTCCATCGCTTTTGCAAACCATGCTGTTGCTTCCGGGCAACTCGACGCTTGATACCACGCTTCCCCTGCTCGATACGCAGCCTTCGTCAACAGATAGGAATCAGGCGCCGCTTGCGGAATACTTGCAAACATCTCCGCCGCCTTTTTGGCCTCTCCGAGATTCAGCAGCGCCTCCCCCATCCATAATCGTATATAGTCATCCAAGGCTGGAAAGTCTTGCTGTGCCGTGCGAAGAAATTGAATCGCCGCGGTGGGATTTCGTTCAATGAGCAACACTCCTGACAATACACCGGCACGCTTGGCCCAGACTGTGGCGGGAAATCGCGCCATCAGCCGTTGCAATCGCTCCAGCTTGAGTGACAAGACTTGCTCTTTATTGAGGGCCTTGCTAAACCGTTCCTTGGGCAGTGCGGCGGCTTGAAAGCAATCTTCCATCTTCTCGCAAATATCACCATCACCCAGTGTCAACGGAGAGGCTGGGCTGGCAAATGCCTGGGTGGGAAGCAGCGCGAACCCACAAAAACTAATAGCGGTGACAAGGAGTAGGTTTCGAATGACTCGCTGGCGTGGATAGTCTCGCACCCGTCGTCTCCCTCTCAATCTGTAACATATATAACAGTGTGCCACCCCTGTTGCCAGCAAACCCTCATCCTATACCTTGTTCCATTTTTTAAGGCTGTGGTAGGCTGCCCTCATGGATTACGAACGAGACTCCCTCGCTTCACACACAGTTCCCGCGAATCTTCTGGCCCTTGATGAAGAAGGGATGGGCCGGCTCGTGCAGCAATTCGGATGGCCCTGCTACAGAACCGGTCAGATTTTGCGGTGGCTCTATCAACGTCGAGCAAAAGACATCAACCAGATGACGGACCTCGGCCAAGCGGAGCGAACGGCACTGGCCTCGCAAGCCACGATTCCGCGTGCCTCAGGCTGTACGGTCTTCCGTTCAATCGATCACACGAGAAAACTTGTACTCACGCTCAGCGATGGGCTCACCGTGGAAACGGTGCTGATTCCAGACGAAAACCGCTTAACCCTCTGTGTATCGACTCAGGTCGGCTGTACCCTGGATTGCGGATTCTGCCTGACCGGTACGATGGGATTAAAACGCAACTTGAAGCCACATGAAATCATGGAGCAGGTGCTGACCGCCCAAGATCGCCTCGATCCCAGCGAACGAATAACCAACCTCGTTTTTATGGGGATGGGGGAACCCTTGGCCAACATGGAGGCCTTGTCAGAAGCCATTCGTCGGCTCACCAACAAACGATGGGGACTCGGATGGTCACCGCGACGCATCACGGTCTCAACTGCAGGTCTGGCAGCGCGATTGAAAGATATCGCGCCACTCGGTGTCAATCTGGCTATTTCGCTTAATGCCACAACGGACGACCAGCGAGCCAGCCTGATGCCGGACGTCAATCGTATCGCCTCACTCAGGACATTGCTCGCTGCCTGCCGCCGTTACCCATTGCCGCCGACCCGACGACTCACCTTCGAGTACGTACTGCTGGCTGGGGTAAATGATCACGCCGATGATGCTCGCCGACTCATCAAGCTCGTCCGTGGGATCGCGTGCAAAATCAATTTGATTCCGTTCAATGAATTCCCTGGGAATCCCTTTCGCCGTCCATCGGATCGCGACATTTTAGCCTTTCAAACCATTGTGCGACAGGCGGGCCTTGACGTATTCGTCCGTAAGAGTCGGGGGCGCGACGTCCTTGGCGCTTGCGGCCAATTAGGCAATCTCGCACCCCAATACGCAGAACATGCCTTGACACAAATTGAACCCCGTTGCTAGCATGCAACGTGCGCACCGCCCAAACATGATCTGGCTCAATTCTCGACACATCATGCAAATTTCCTGGCTGATTGCCGCAACCAGTCTGGGCTTTGCCTTCACAGCGCCCGCTGTCGCAACCGAACCTCATGAGTTCATCCTCTCCAATGGGATGAAAGTTCTGCTAGTTGAAGCTCCTAAAGCTCCAGTTGCCACTGTCCAGGTCTGGTACAAAGTCGGTTCACGCAACGAAGTCATGGGCCGTGCAGGCTTATCCCACATGCTTGAACATATGATGTTCAAGGGTACCGCAAAATACCCCAAGGGCACCTTTTCCCGTCTCATTCGGAAAAATGGCGGAATGGACAACGCCTTCACGAGCCAGGACTTCACTGCCTACTTCGAGAATCTCGCAGCCGACCGTGTCGAGTTGGCCCTGGAGCTTGAAGCCGATCGCATGCAAGGGCTACTGCTCGACACGAAGGAGTTGTCGACGGAACGAGAGGTGGTGAAGGAGGAACGACGTCTTCGCTCAGAGGACGACCCCCAAGGTGCGCTTGTCGAGGCGCTCTTCGCCCAGGCCTATCTTAGTCATCCGTACCATTGGCCGGTGATCGGCTGGTTCGGCGACTTGGATGCGATGACCCTGGATGACTTACAACGACATTACGACACCTATTACTCGCCCAATAATGCAACCCTTGTCGTGGTGGGCGATATCAAAGCCGACAGCCTGCTCCCCATGATCAAACAGCTTTTCGAGCCGATTCCGCGAGGGCCGGAACCCAAGCTGATTGCCACCATGGAATCGGAACAAAAAGGTGAACGCCGCTTCCTTCTCAAGCGAGATGCACAAGTCCCTTTTGTCATGATGGGCTATCGTGTGCCGAACTTTACGAGCGAAGACTCGTATGCACTCGACATTCTGGATTCAATTCTCTCGCATGGGAAAAGTTCGCGCCTGTACCAGAGCCTCGTGTATGAGCAAAAGTCAGCGCTCGCGGTTGGAGCAGAATACAACTTACTGCAGACCGATCCTGGCCTTTTCTACTTCTATGCTCTCGTGAGCCCGGGCCAAAGACCGGAAGCGGTTGAAGAAGCCCTTCACCGAGAGATCAAACGCCTCCAGGCCGATCCGCCAACAGAGCAAGAACTCCAACGGGCGAAGAACCAGGTTGAAGCTACCCATATCTTCGAGCAGGACTCCAACTTCCGACATGCTATGTTACTCGGACAAGCTGAATCCGTCGGCGCCGGGTGGCGGAAAATCGACCAGTTTGTCGAACGGATCCGGGCAGTGACAGCCAAAGATATCCAATATGTCGCCCGCCACTACTTGACAGAAGACAATCGGACCGTCGGCACATTGATTCCCGTGCCTCCCAAACAACCAGAAACACCCTCCACCTCGTCGCAACAGGGAAAACCCTAATCATGCCAACGACGAGACGATTGCCTATCGCGCCTCGACGACTGGCTCTCCAGATCCTCGTGATGGGACTCTGGGCCTTCCTCTTGGCAAGCAGTCCCAGTGCGGCAGCAGAGATCGCGCCGACGAAATTTGTGACGACAAATGGCATCACGGTACTCGTCCTTGAGCAGCATTTCCTTCCTATCGTAGAAGTCCACGCGCTGATCAAGGCTGGTTCTGCGCAGGATCCTTCCGACAAGGCAGGCCTCGCGAACCTCGTCGCCAGCCTCCTGGACGAAGGAACAACTACGCGTACGTCAAAACAGCAGGCGGAGCAAATCGATTTCGTTGGCGGAACCCTGGAGGCCAAAGCCTCAGAGGACTTCACCACCGCCTCAGCCCGCGTACTCAAAAAAGACATCGACCTCGGATTTACTCTGCTCGCAGACATGCTGCAGCGACCTGCGTTTCATAAGCAGGAATTCGAACGGATTCGCACCCAACTTCTGGGTGAGATGGCGAGCGACAACGATGACCCTGGCCATATCGCCATGAAGGCCTTCAATCAGCTCGTCTTCCACGGACACCCCTACCGCTGGCCCGTCAATGGAACGGAAGAAACGCTTGCCAAGATCACTCTGGCCGATGTGCAAAACTTCTATGGACGGGAATACTCCCCTTCCCAAATCATCCTGACCATCGTTGGAGACGTGACGGTTGAACAGGCCACCACACTGGTGCAGACCCATTTTGAAACCTGGAAACAAGGAACGGCGACAGCACGGAGCACAAAAAAGCCCGCGCCTGTTGAGCGGAGAACGGTTCAGCTCATCGAAAAGGATCTCACCCAATCCACTATTGTGCTTGGCCATGGAGGTCTTCCGCGTGCACACCAGGATTTCTATTCGGTCACGGTGATGAATTACATCCTGGGAGCCGGTGGGTTCTCCTCCCGCTTGATGGATTCGATTCGGGACAAGCAGGGATTGGCCTATGGAATCATGAGCCACTTCGACGCTCGGCTGATGCCCGGTTCTTTCTGGGTCAACCTCCAAACCAAGACGGAGACGACGAATCAGGCCATCACCGGTGTCCTGACTGAAATCAAGTCCATTCGCGACTCACCCGTATCCGACCAGGAATTGGCTGAGGCCAAATCATTCTTGATCGGCAGCTTTCCCTTACGGTTTGATTCCACTGCAAAACTCGCGCAGGTGCTCGCCCAAGTGGAGTTCTACGGTCTGGGGTTCGAATATTTTACGCAATACCCAAAATGGATAGAGCGGGTCACGAAGGAAGACGTACAGCGTGTCGCCAAACAGTACCTCGACCCCAAACGGTACGCCTTAGTGGTAGTCGGCAACATCGCCAAAGCCAAGGTCAAGCGCTAGGCAACAGTGTAGGAACTCAACATGATGACCGAATCCCTCAACGGTAAGCTTGCGACACTCCGCCAGGCGATTTTTGATATGCAGTCTGTCCTGGTCGCCTATTCCGGCGGGATCGACAGTACCGTCGTCTTGAAAATTGCCCAGGAGCAACTCGGGGCACAGGCGTTGGCTGTCACTGCTGTCTCCCCGACGTTTCCTACGATCGAACTCGATGGCGCGAAGCAGGTGGCCTTAGAGATCGGCGCGCGGCATGAACTGGTCCATACCGATCAACTGGATATTCCAGCCTTCGTGCAGAACGATGCAGCCCGCTGCTTCCATTGCAAGACCGACCTGTATCAATTGCTGGACAGACTACGCGAGCCGCGAGCAAGCCGATGGGTTGTAGATGGGACGAATCTCGACGATCTCGGTGACGATCGGCCAGGAATCAAAGCCGCACGCGAGTGGAGAGTTCGGAGCCCGCTGGTCGAAGCCTCTCTCTCCAAGTCCGACGTGCGGGCACTCGCCCAGGCTTTAGGACTTTCGAATTGGGATAAGCCTGCAGCCGCCTGCCTCTCTTCAAGAATTCCACGCGGCACTCCGATCACGATCGAGAGTCTCCGTCGCGTGGAGCAGGCTGAAGAGATCCTACAGGCTGAGGGATTCCGCCAGGTACGTGTGAGGGAGCACGGAGAGGTGGCACGAATCGAGGTCGGAGCAGAGGACTTTTCTCGGCTGAATCAGGCGGACCTGCGCGCGCACATCAGTGCCCGTCTCCGCAAGGCTGGGTTTCGCTTCGTCTGTGTCGATTTAGAAGGATACAGATCAGGCGGGGTCAGCCTGGGCTGACCCCGCCCGGTCCGAGAGTTACCGTTGATAGGATTTTGACAGAGCCTCAAGCGCCTCGTCCGCAAATTTCCGGTGATCCGCTTCATTCAGACTTCGCGCCAGAACTTTCTCGGCAACCATCAAAGCCAACTCGGTGGTTTGAGCACGAATATCCTGAATCGCCTTGCGACGCTCATGATCGATTTCACGCGTCGCATCACCCTTGATCCGCTCGGCTTCTGCCGTAAGCCGTTGCTCATTTTCCTCCATGAGTCGCTGCGCCCGTTCCTTTGCGGCAGCCAGAATTCCTTCCGCTTCCTTCGCCGCAGCGTTCAGTTTCGCCTCGTACTCCTTGAGCTTTTGTTCGGCCTCTGACCGATGACGTTCGGCTTGATCGAGACTGTCCTTAATTTTCTTTTCACGCTCCTCCAACATGCCCAAGATGCCTGGGAAGGCGTACTTATAGAGAACGAAAAAAAGGATCGCAAAGGATAGGATTTCCCAAAAGATCAGGGATGAAAAAAAATGAGATTCAAACTGCGGCATGTCAACTCCCCGGGGTGGAAGGGTAAGAGCATATGGTGGTACCCGTTTCTTCTGCTACCCCAATTATCCCATTACCCCTGTAGTCCGTTTATTTATTTCCGAAGGCCCATAATGATGAAGGCAATGACCAGGCCGTACAGCGCGATGGCTTCCACCAGCGCAAACCCGATCCACATATACTTACCAACGCGAGCTTCCGCCTCCGGTTGACGCGCCACTGCCTCAATCATCTTCCCGAAGATGTAGCCGATCCCCACACCGGCTCCGGCAAACCCTGCTGCCGCTAATCCCATGCCCAATAATGCTGCTGCTGCTGAATCCATTATGTCCTATTCCTCCCTTGTCTGAACTTGCACGCGCTAGTGCGCATGCTCATCATGGCCATGCAAATGAAATGCGTCTCCCATGTAGACACAGGTCAACACGGTAAAAATATAGGCTTGAATAAATGCGATACCGACTTCTAAACCATTCATCGCGATCGTGAACGCAAAGGGCAACCACCCGATCAACAGTCCGCCGCTGATGGATAAACCGAACAGAACCCCGAGAATCACATGGCCGGCCGTCATATTCGCAAACAACCGAACCGCCAACGAAATAGGCCGCGCCAATTGGCTGATCAGTTCGATCGGCACCATCAATGGCAGCAGCCACCCAGGCGTACCGGGCGGAACGAGAATGCCCAGAAACTTGATTCCATGCAGAAAAAATCCCATGACTAGGCTGAGTCCATACACCAGACAGGCGAACACTGCCGTCACGACAATCTGGCTCGTTACGGTATAGCTACCGGGGATCAGCCCAATAAGATTACAGAAGAGAATAAAAAGAAACAGCGTGGCGATGAGGGGGAAAAATCGCATCCCGTCTTTACCCATCGTATCCATGATAATACCGCGGATGAAATCCACCATGATCTCTGCCAGGCTCTGCAACTTGCCTGGCACGAGCTTTCGTGCCGATCCTGCCATCACCATAAGCACCGCTACCAGGGAGACGACGACCCACATGATCACCACTGCCTTATTGATGGAAATATCCAATCCGCCAAGCGAAATCGGTATCCAGTTGTGGAGCTCGAACGGATGAAGAGGACTTTCTTCCATGACGTTGCCGTACTTTCTGCTAAATTACCTTAAGTCTTCGGCCACCGTTGCGCCGACCGGTACGCATTCCTGATTCCGGTCACAACACCCAACATCAACCCCGCAACCATCCCCCAGGGAGTGGAGTCGAAGAGGTATGCATCGCACACCCACCCCAACCCTCCTCCGACAATCAGCGCTGCGAGCAGATCCGTCGCGATCCGGACCGCTTGGCCGAGCCCAGCATACAATGGATCTTGTGAAGGGGGCATGTCGTACCCACGGAGGAGAGTGCAGTGCAGCCCATAACGCAAAGACTCTGCCCATGGCGGGCGCGCAATTCAAGCAGAATCACTGTGAAATTGTCAAGCCGCAGCCTCTTCCAATATGAAATGAGTCTGAAGCCG
>JBAXBK010000052.1:0-17179 GCA_037142015.1 Nitrospira sp.
GACGGAGCAAGCGAACGACGGGATCGATCTGGTGCAGAGCAGCGTGAGCTGGACGCTGGGCGCCAATGTGGAGAAGCTGACGCTCACGGGCACGGCGGCGATTGATGGGACGGGCAACAGCCTGAATAACACCCTTACCGGCAACAGCGGGGCGAACGTGCTGACCGGGGGCGCCGGCAATGACACCTACCTGGTGGGCGCGGGCGATACGGTGGTGGAACAGGCCAATGAGGGCGTGGACCTGGTGCTGAGCAGCGCGAGCTTCACGCTGGGCGCCAATGTGGAGAAGCTGGCCCTCACGGGAACGGCGGCGATCGACGGGACGGGCAACAGCCTGAATAACACCCTTACCGGCAACAGCGGGGCGAACGTGCTGACCGGGGGCGCCGGCAATGACACCTACCTGGTGGGCGCGGGCGATACGGTGGTGGAACAGGCCAATGAGGGCGTGGACCTGGTGCTGAGCAGCGCGAGCTTTACGCTGGGCGCCAATGTGGAGAAACTGGCCCTCACAGGCACGGTGGCGATCGATGGGACGGGCAACAGCCTGAATAATACCCTCACGGGCAACAGTGCGGCGAACGTGCTGACCGGGGGCGCCGGTAACGATACGCTGGTCGGCGGCCTCGGTAACGACACCTATCGGGTCGATCGGGGGGAGGGACGGGACACGATTTCGGAGAATGATGGCACAATAGGCAACAGCGATGTGCTGCTCTATGGCGCCACGATCAATCCGCTCGACCTGGTTCTGAGCCGCCAGGTCAATGATCTCCGGCTGGCCATCCATGGGTCGACCGACGCGGTCACGATTCAGAATTGGTACAGTGCGCCGACCACGGCGCAGGTGGAAACGATCCAGGCGGGCAATGGGCAAACGCTACTGAGCACACAGGTGGATCAGTTGATCCAGGCGATGGCTTCGTTCAGTCAGCAGTCGGGTCTCACCTGGGACGCGGCGATTGCTGGTGGTGGTAACCCGCAAGATCAAGTGCAGTTCCAGGGCATCTTGGCCGCCAGCTGGCAGTAAGACAACATGAGACGTGCGAGGTGCGTCTGGGAAGAACACATTGACGCATGAGGCGCGGCGAGAAAGATGTGAAACGAAAAATGTGAAGGAGAAATTCCCTTTGTATTGATCACCGAAATCATTTGGTCCCCTATCATAAGTGCCATAAGATGACGCCATTGGTCCCCTATCATAAGTGCCATAAGATGACGCCATGTCATCTTATGGTGGGAACATCTCTCCCAGTCACTCCGGCCCAGCAGCTATTTCCGGCAGTATTGGAGCAGCCGATACTGGTCTGATGTGTCTCCTGATTCTCGCCAGGTTTTATGATTTGCCTGCCGATGGCTCGCAACTGCGTCATCAGTTCGCTCAATCAGGGCAACTTCTGTCCGATACTGATCTCCTTCGTGCTGCTAAACACCTCGGGTTGAAGGCTGGTCTGCTCAAGTCCGAGTGGGGCAAGCTTCCTGGGACCCCTTTTCCTGCCGTGGCCAAACGAACGGACGGGCGTTATGTCGTGCTGGCGAAGATCGATGGCGACAAGGCATTGATCCAAGACCCAGTAGAAGGGCGGCCGCTTGTGCTTTCCCGCGAACAGTTCGAAACAGCTTGGACGGGCGAATTATTGCTCTTTACCAAGCGAGCGAATCTCCGTCTGCAAGATCTGAAGTTCGATTTCACCTGGTTTATTCCCGCCCTCGTCAAATATCGAAAGTTCCTGGGCGAAGTACTGATTGCGTCCTTCTTTCTCCAGATATTTGGCCTCCTCACACCGCTTTTCATGCAGGTCGTCATCGACAAGGTTCTCGTTCATAAAGGCTTCACCACGCTGCATGTCCTAGCCGTCGGCATGATTATCCTGGCGCTGTTCGATGCGGTGCTGGGCGGGCTTCGCACCTATCTCTTCTCTCACACAAGCAATCGAATCGACGTCGGTTTGGGAGCACAGTTATTTCGCCATGTTCTGGCGCTCCCCTTGGCCTATTTCGAAGCCAGACGCGTTGGCGATACCGTCGCTCGTGTCCGTGAACTGGAACACATCCGGCAGTTCCTGACGAGCCATTCGGTCACGGTCGTGCTCGATGTGTTGTTCACCGTGGTGTTTCTTGCCGTCATGTGGTTCTACAGCCCGCTGCTCACTCTTGTGGTCATGGCTTCGTTGCCGCTCTATGCGATCCTCTCTGTTGTCATTACGCCCATGATTCGTGCCCGATTGCATGAGAAATTCAATCGGGGGGCAGAGAACCAGTCCTTCCTCGTCGAAGCAATCAGCGGGATTCAAACCGTGAAGGCCTTGGCCGTGGAGCCGCCGCTCCTGCGCAAGTGGGAAGAGCAATTGGCCGGCTATGTCCGTGCGAGCTTCCGTGCCACCAGCGTGATGACCGTGGCTGGTCAGACTGGGACCTTTATTCAGAAGGTCACAACGGTGGCCATTTTGTGGGTGGGAGCCTATCGGGTCATCGAAGGGGATCTGAGCATTGGTCAATTGATCGCCTTCAATATGCTGTCGGCACAGGTCACGGGACCGCTGCTGCGGATGGTCAACCTCTGGCAGGAGTTTCAACAGGTCGGTGTGTCGGTGGAGCGGCTGGGCGATGTGCTCAATACGCAGCCGGAACCTTCCTACAATCCGAATCGAACAACGCTCCCCCAGGTGGCGGGGCAGGTCATATTCGAAGGCGTGACGTTTCGTTATCGCCCAGACGGTTCGGAAGTTTTGCGCAAGGTCTCATTCTCCGTGGCGCCAGGAAAGATTATCGGGATCGTCGGACGCTCTGGTTCCGGCAAGAGCACGATTGCGAAGTTGATTCAGCGACTATATGTCCCGGAACGGGGTCGCATTCTTGTGGACGGTGTGGATCTTGCCCAAGTTGATCCCGCCTGGTTGCGTCGGCAGGTGGGCGTTGTACTTCAAGAAAACTTTCTGTTCAATCGATCCGTCCGCGACAACATCGCATTAGCCGATCCCGGGCTGGCGATGGAGCAGGTCATGCAGGCGGCCAAACTGGCCGGCGCGCATGAGTTCATTCTCGAATTGGCAGAAGGGTACGACACGCTGGTCGGGGAACATGGTTGTTCACTGTCAGGCGGCCAGCGCCAGCGGATTGCGATCGCGCGGGCTTTGGTTGCGAATCCGCGCATTCTGATTTTCGATGAAGCCACGAGCGCGTTGGACTATGAATCCGAAGCGATTATTCAGCAGAACATGGCCCATATCAGTCGAGGACGGACGGTCTTTGTGATTGCACATCGATTGAGCACGGTGCGACCGGCTCACCGGATTTATGTGATTGAGAAAGGCGAGATGGTCGAAGAAGGGTCGCATGAAGATCTGCTTCGCCTGAACGGAGTCTATGCGCGATTGTATAAGCATCAAGATGGCTATGTGCCAGCGGCATAGACCGTAGGAAGGCTCTACCACAATATGGCATTTGGCGCACTTTCACGGCATTGGACAGTCTGGAAGGCAGCTTGGCAGGCCGAGCGCGGCCAGGCACTCGGTTCTATCCCTGGCGGACGATCGACAGAGTTTCTTCCCGCTGTGCTGGAAATTCAACAGGCCCCGCCCTCGCCTATCGGCCGTGCCATCCTCTGGACGATCATGGCGGTCTTTGCGAGCGCGGTTCTGTGGGCAAATCTCGGCTGGATCGATATCGTTGCCACCGCACAGGGTAAAATTATTCCGAGCGGCTATTCGAAGGTGATTCAACCGTATGAAGCAGGTGTGATTGCCGCGATCCATGTGCAAAACGGGCAGCTGGTGAAGCGCGGCGATGTGTTGATCGAGCTGGATCCCACGCTGAACCGGGCCGATCACGATCGAGCATCCAATGAATATCGGGCGGCCAAGGTCGAAGCGGCGCGGCTCCGCGCGCTCATTTCTGGCCGCTCAACCTTTGAGGCTCCTCCTGATGGGGACCCTCAATACGTACTATTGCAAAGGCAACTTCTTCGGGATCAGGTGGCCGAGTATCAGGCCAGAGCAGCTTCGGCGAAGCATCTGATTGACCAACGCAAGGCGGGGCTTGATCAGACGCGAGAGAATATCAGCCGGCTGGAAGCGACGGTTCCCATGGAGGCTGAACGGGCGGACGCCTACAAGAGACTCCTCGACCATGAGGCGGTCACGAAGATGGATTTCCTGCAAGCCGAGGGGCAGCGGATCGACAAGACGCAAGAGTTGGCCGGGCAGCGCAAGAAGCTCATGCAAGATCAATCCGCGCTCGCTGAAGCGGAAAAAAACTATCGGGTCCTGGTGTCGGAATTCCAGCAAT
This sequence comes from Nitrospira sp., assembly GCA_037142015.1. Taxonomy (GTDB): domain Bacteria; phylum Nitrospirota; class Nitrospiria; order Nitrospirales; family Nitrospiraceae; genus Palsa-1315. The sequence continues at coordinate 4,288 of JBAXBK010000052.1, forward strand.
CCAAACAGGTGGAACTCTCGACGACCGAGACCAAGGTGGCGTCGCTGGTGCAGGAGGTGACCAAGGCGGGACAGAGGGCGGGCTTCCAGCGTCTGACGACACCGATTGACGGCGTGGTGCAGCAAGTGGCGGTCCATACGGTGGGCGGCGTGGTGACGCCGGCGCAGCAATTGTTGATTGTGGTCCCGCTGGAGCACCCGGTTGAAGTCGAAGCCCAGGTGGAAAACAAGGATGTGGGGTTTGTGAAAGAAGGGCAGGTGGTGGAGCTCAAGGTCGAAACGTTTCCCTTCACTCTCTATGGGACCATTCCCGGCCGGGTCGTCAGCGTGTCGGATGATGCCGCGCCGATCGAGAAGGTCGGCCTGGTCTATCCCACCAGGGTCAGCATGGATCGGGCGACGATGCAGGTGGACGGGAAGCCGGTCCACCTCTCCCCTGGCATGGCAGTCACGGTGGAGATCAAGACCGGCCAGCGCCGCGTGATCGAATATCTTCTGAGCCCGTTGCTGAAATCGGTCAAAGAGAGTTTGCGGGAACGGTAGGTGCGGGCCATTCAATTATGAAACAGAAAGGAATCGTTCGACCCATTGGGACATTCCTTTGTGCAACGGCGATCGGCTTTCTCACGCTGATGGACCAAGGAGTCGGCTGTGCTGCGGGTGATCCAGCCATGCAGTCGAAGCCGGCGCCCTTGCCGACATTGACGCTGACTCTGCGTGATGCTTTGACAGCAGCCGTAGATAACAATCCGGACGTGCAACTCTACAAAGAACGTATCGAAGCGGCGCAGGGTGAAGTCCAGAAACAATTGGGGGCCATGCTCCCCAATCTCTCCTCGAATGTCCGGCAAAGTAATCAGACAGTATTTCGGGGCACCTTTGGACTCGGTCCTACCAGGAGCGACCCCTTCAGCATTTTCGATGCACGGGTTAGCGCCACGCAAAATATTCTCAGCATCAGCCTGATCCAGCGATGGCGCGCCTCCCGCGAAAGCCTCCACGTGGTGGAATTCGAAGCCGACATCCGAAAGTTCGATACGATGGCCAGTGTGGCGCTCCTCTATATGGAGGGACTGAAGGCCATGGGTATGGTGAAGATGCACGAGTCCAATCAACAGGTGATGAGCGATTTATTGGGGTTGGTGAAGCAGCGCCAGAAGAGCGGGGTCGCAACGGGCCTCGACATCGCCAGGCTGGAGGCACAAATAGCCAACGAACGCCAACTTGCGGCGTCGGCTCGCTATGACGTGCAACATGCCAAACTGAATCTCTTAAACCTCCTGAGCCTGCCTTACGAGACGCCGGTCGCCTTAAGTGATGAATTCAAGGCAGACGTGCTCGAACTGAATGGCCCGCAGGCGGCGGTGGACGAAGCGCTGGCAAATCGTCCGGAAGTTCAGGCGCAGGTGACCAAGATCAAGGCCACGGAGTTGACTTACTCATCCATCACCGGGGAGCGGCTTCCGTCGCTTGTGGCGCAGGGCGACTACGGCCTTATCGGCAATCGATGGAGTAACACTCTCGACACATACAGCATGGCGTTGCTGCTGCAGATCCCCATTTTCGATGGCGGCCAGCGTGAAGGGCGCATCGCCCAGGCACGGAGTCAGTTACGGCAGGAAGCCTTACGCATGCGCTCAGTGATCAATCACGTAAAGATGGAAGTGCACGACGCCGTCGCGTCTTTGGCCGCGGCGCAGGAGCAAGTCGGGATCGCTCGAATCGGCACGCAGGCAGCGACCAAGGAACTCGATTTAGCGAAGGAGCGCTACGCAGTGATGACGGCCGTGAGCCATTTCGAACTTACCAATGCGCTGACAGCCGTGGCGCGTGCCAAAGAAAATCTCATCAACGCCCTCTTCCAGCTCAATGCGGCCCGAGTCAATCTCGCCCGTTCGACCGGTTCGCTGAAAGAGCTGAACTAGCAGGCACTTCACCAGCCACATAGCCGACCTTGGCAATGAGATCCGCAAAATAGGCTGGTTATCGACGCTAACTTTTCTTCACAAAGCTGATATGCGCTCGGTACGCCTCGATCGCGGCAGCTAGAGCTTGGCTGCCCAGGGGAATGTTGGCGTCTAATGTGTCTTCGATGGCCTGATCGTCGATCTCGACGTCGTAGCGGTCTTGAACATTCGTTCGTACGGGTCCCTGCGTGATATCCCGTGGCATGAAGATTTCCTTCCACACTTCCTTTTCGACGAGACAAACATCGCGAAATCGTTCGTAGAGCAGGGTTAGCTTCTCTGGGTCAGTGATTTTGATGCGATCTCCCATCCTGTTCCTTCTCTCTATTTAATAACTATGTGCGCCGCCGCTGCAGGGATTTCCAGCATTCTCGCAAATAGGCATCGGTGCTGGTAGCGCGTGATCATAGGCCTACTTGTGCGGATTCACACCGGCAGGAGTAGCATCCTCGATGATCGTAAACCGCATAGTACCCACTTGATTGGCCGCATGAAAGGACTGTTGTCCGAGCGGCGTGATGAATAGTTTCACCAGATACGTTCCGACATTCCAGGCGTCTCCTGGCTTCTTGAGTTCCAGGAATCCATAGCGTTCATGCCCAGGCACTTCCAAGGTGTCTTTGCCGAGTGGCACAGATGAGAGGACACCCTTCTCTCCCTCCTGAAACCATTGTGCGCTGAACTGGGCAGGATCTTCCAGGGGGGCTGACTCGAACACAATATAGATTGAGGGAATATTTCGGTGAAACACCGATCCCGGTTCGATGGGCTTCAGCCGCGGATCTTGCGTGTACCAGCCTTTCCGTCCGAACGTATCCCACTCCATGTCATACCCTTTGGCCATCTTGATCCAGGTAAACAGAGATTGAGGGATATCCTTCTTCTGTTCGTCGAACGACGGGCTCTGCGTGGGATCGATCTCGGTTGTCGCTTGCTCCCTCGGGGCAAATGGATCCCGCGCTTCCACTGTCTGCCAGGCGCAAACGACAACGGTCAGGCAAGCAAGTACGCCGGCCAAAAGTTGCACTCCTTTCATTCTGGCTTCCGTCATTAGCCCCACCACGATCCGTTGTCTACTCGCTCCGTTATGGTAACGAGAGATCTGCAATCGGTCAATCGCCGATTGTCCAAGAGGCTCATCTCTGTACGCGCTGGGCCCTGCCTATGCTACTCTCGATCAGATGTTCCTGTCAGGAAAGGATTCTGTGCATTCCACGTTATCCGGACGTTCAGAAGAGACTGTGCCAAGCAATTCCCAGGCACAGAGTGCCAGCGAGCGAGGTCTTCGCTACGGCCTCAGAGATGGCGCTTGCCAAGCCATCACGCAAGGCAGCGGGGAACAGTATCTCTCTGCCTTTGCGCTGCTCCTGCAGGCAAGTCCGTTTCAATTGAGTGTGTTGTCGGCATTGCCTCAACTCATCGGGACAGGAGCACAACTCGTTTCCGTTAAGTTATTACAGTGGTTCCCCGATCGCAAAGCCCTTATTTTTGCCGGCACCGTCGGGCAAGCATTCGTCTGGATACCCATCGTGCTCCTACCGTTGTCGTTTCCGCAGTGGGGAGCGTGGCTTGTTGTGAGCGGCGCCGCTGCCTATTTTGCTTGCGCCCACTTCACCGCGCCGGCTTGGAATAGCTTGATTGCGGATTGGATCGACCAGCATGAACGGGGCGCCTATTTCGCGCGCCGATCTCAAATTGTCGCTGGCCTCAGCTTCTTCGCGCTTTGTGGGGCCGGATGGGTGTTGAGCCTCTGGCAAGATTCCATTGCTGCTTGGTGGGGATTCGTGCTGATCTTTGGCTTGGCCGGAAGCGTTCGAATCCTCTCGGCCGTGGCCTTGTCGCCCGTTCAAGACCTGCATCCGACCGCCCAGCAGGAGGCGCAGCAAGGATTTCGCGATTTCTTCCGCCAGGGCGCGACAAAGGACTTTCGCCGTTTCCTGTTCTTCTCAGGCCTGATGCATGCGTCTGTGTTGATCGCCGGCCCATTTTTCGTCTTGTACATGCTACAGGATCTTCACCTGTCATATCTCGGCTACGGAGGATGGTTGGCCACCGGTCTTCTCGGCCAACTTCTTACCCTGAAGGCCTGGGGTCAATTCGGAGATCGTTTTGGAAACAAAGCATTGTTGTCCATTACTGGCTTCACTGTGCCATTTTTGCCGATGCTCTACCTTGTGAGCACGAATCTAGGCTTTCTGTTGGCAGTCAATTTTTTAGGCGGTATTATTTGGGCTGGCTTGGCCTTGGGACTGCAAAACTATGTGTTCGATTCGGTTAGACCGGAGGAACGAGCGAAAGCCATCGCGCTGTATAGTACAGTCAACGCCGTGGGATGGTCGGTAGGAGCCTTGATCGGGAGCTGGTTGGTTGAGCATCTTCCCTCCCGCATCGAGTGGGGAGGGGTTGTTCTCCACCCTATCTCCAATTTACCTTTTGTCTTTTTTCTCTCAGGCCTGCTGCGGCTACTGGTCTCGTCCAGCCTTCTTGGAACCTTCCATGAAGCGCGTCAAGTGGCAAGCGTTCCTCGCCAACAACTTTTCTTGGAATTGCCGCTTGTGAAACCGGTTGCCCAGTTTGTGGGCTGGGCCCTACCCAAATCGAATCGATAGAATGCCGGATTCACTACCGTGGCGCCAGCGGCTGGGCGGCTCGTTCCTGTTCCTCTTGTTTGAGCTTCTCGAAGGCTCGGTCTGCATGGCTGCGCACTTGGTCCGGAGTCGGCTGCGGAAGGGGCTTGGATTGATCGCTGGCGCAAGCTGTGATCAGTGAGAAGACGAACAGACCTGCGACCATAGCGATCCCACGTTGCTGAATGTGGCTTCGTCGATGACTCATTCGCATCTTCTGATCTCCAAACGGTTAATCAAAGGCCCGGTGTAAATCATAGACCGTTTGCATAATGCCCCGGTCTAATGCTTCGCTGCTCCATCTGTGGTAGTCGATTTTGTCTGAAAGTGACCAACCGAATCCCTCGGCCTCATCCGCCCGCGCAGTCACCACGTTGTGATAAACGACTTCCCCGCTCTCTACTCGAATGATTTTGCTTGTAATGGTCACGGATGGAAGATCGCGATGCTGGCGCGCGAAGAGTCGGTCGCGTACCGTTGGTCCTTCGATTCGATAGATCAACACGCTGTCTACGCCCAACATCTGTCCGATTCGGACGGCACTATCTTCGGAAACAAGCCCCCCAACCTGAAGTCGCTGCTCCGAGACGATGGCTGGCATATGGGAACGATCGATGATCCTCAGGTTTGGGCGAAATGTCTTGAGTTGGAATGCCGCCCCTTCCAAACGACCGTAGGCGCTGGACCAATCGGGGTGTGCTTCACGCGGATACAGCACCGCCACACGCTGGACGTCGGCAGGAATCGGTAACATCAGAGGTGTGGGGTAAAAACTGAATGTTGGAGGCATTTGCTTGGTGGTATTTGCACAACTCGCCACGAGAACCGCCATCGTGAGGATTGTCATCAGCTGGACTACTGAGCCTCGCTTTGCCATGACCAGCCTCCCAACATTCCCCCAGGCTTGTTTCGATCCGCAACCTGGCTTTGGCTGTATCATACTCCACGCTTGGAACGAAAACCATGCTTAGCCTCTTCCAATATGAAATGAGTCTGAAGCCGAGTCGTATTTCCAACGAGCCATGAGTCTGAGCGGCTGCCGTTCTGAATCGGTCATGATGCGAGGCATGGTGATCGACATGGAAGAAGCACGGCTGCAGACGATCGCGCAGGTCAGGGCCTTTCTGGACGGGGCCACGGAGATCGCCTTCCGGGTGCCCAAGGCGGAACGGTATCCGTTCATCGAGCGGGTGCTCAAGCGGTTTGGCTATGCCGCACAGGGACGCGTCGGCAAGGGAGTGTTGCTCCGGTATCTGGTGCGCCTCACGGGGCTCTCACGCCAGCAGGTAACCCGGCTGGTGCGGCAGTACCGCCAGGACGGGACGCTGTCGACCCGGCATGGTCCACCTCAGCACGGCTTTCGCCGCCGCTTCACCGCCACGGACGTGGCCGTGCTGGCTGAAATGGATGCGTTGCATAGTACCGTGTCTGGCCCAGCCACCAAGAAGTTGATGGAACGGGCCTTCCTGGTGTTCAAGGATGCCCGCTTCGAACGGCTGGCGGGGATTTCGGTCTCCCACCTGTACAACCTGCGGGGCGGGATACCGTACCAGCGTACGCGGCGGCACTGGACCAAGACGCGGCCCACGGGCGTGCCCATCGGCCAGCGCCGCGCACCCCAGCCGAACGGCCTGCCAGGCTATATCCGCATCGACAGTGTGCATCAGGGCGACCAAGACGGGATGAAAGGGGTGTATCACATCAACGCGGTGGACAGCGTGACCCAGTTCCAACTCGTCGCCACCTGCGAGAAGATCAGCGAGGCCTATCTGCTGCCGGTCATCCGACAGCTGTTGGAGGGATTTCCGTTTGTCATCCTGGGATTCCATGCGGATAACGGCTCAGAGTACATCAATTATCAAGTCGCGACGCTGCTGGAGAAGCTGCGCATCGAGTTCACCAAGTCCCGCCCCCGGCAGTCCAACGACAATGCCTTGGCAGAATCCAAGAACGGCGCTGTGGTGCGCAAGCACCTGGGCTACGCGCATATCCCGCAACAGTTCGCAGAACAGGTCAACGCATTCTGTGCGAACCACCTCAACCCGTACGTCAACTTCCACCGCCCCTGCTTCTTCCCGGAGACGGTTACGGATGCCAAAGGAAAGGAGCGCAAGCGCTATCACTACAAGGACATGAAGACGCCGTATGAGAAGTTGAAATCCATACCCGAGGCCAGTCAGTATCTCAAATGCGGCATCACCGTGGAGCAATTGGATGCCATCGCTTCAAGAATCAGCGACACTGAGGCCGCCTTGGCGCTGAACCACGCACGAAGCACGCTGTTCCAGTCCATCTCTGCGGCAAGCCGGAAGCAGGCATGAACACAACCGGCACGGCAGAACGACGGAGCATATATCAACCCGACCGAGGCAGAACAGCGGGCAGAGACTCAGGTTCGCCGACCGTCGTTCAGACTCATTTCCGGATTGGAAAAGACTTGCTTGGAAGATCACCATACGAGTGATGACCATACATTGACTGGCGTCAAGTGAAGGGGTATTCTCCACCCCAGCCAAGAGCTATCACCCACGAGATTTCGATGTCGCTCCACGACCGTCTGACAGAAGATCTTAAGCTTGCCATGAAGGCCCGCGACCAGTTGCGAATGGATGTCATTCGCATGATCAAGGCCGCCGTGATGAATAGGGAAATGGAGGTCAAGAAGGATCTCGACGATGTCGAAATGAGTCGCGTGATGACGACCATGATCAAGCAGCGACGTGAATCGGTTGAACAGTTTGAAAAAGGCAACCGAGCAGAACTTGCAGCTAAAGAACGACAGGAAATCACCATTCTCGAATCGTATCTTCCTCCAGCCCTCTCGCTCGATCAACTCTCCATTGTTGTGGACATGGTCATTCAGGAAACCGGCGTTCGATCTCTGAAAGAGATGGGCGTGGTGATGAAAGCCGTGATGGTTCGTGTGGCAGGCCAATCTGTAGATGGCAAGCAGATCAGCGACCTCGTCCGCGCCAAGCTCCAGTAGCCCAATCAACGCCTGCTATACTGAAAGGTGATTGCACGCACATTCTGCGTGCGCACATGACAGGAGTCGCATGGGCATTCTTATTGTTGACGATTCTCCAGACCAGCAGGTGCTCCTCCGCGCATTTCTTGGAAAATCCGGCCATACGGATCTTCTGAGTGCCGACTCGGCAAAGGCTGCGTTTCCCATGCTCGACATGGACGGCCAGGAGCCGCCCTCCCGGATCGATTTAATTCTGATGGATGTTTTGATGCCGGAGATGGATGGAGTTGAAGCCTGTCGCCAGATCAAGAGCCGACCGCATCTTTGCGATATCCCTATCATCATGGTCACGGCCAAAAACGACCACTCTAATCTCCAAGCCGCTTTTGCGGCGGGAGCGATTGATTACATTACCAAACCGGTAAACAGCGTGGAGCTCTTGGCGCGCGTCGCTTCCGCGCTGGCACTGAAAAAGGAAATGGACTGCCGCAAAGCGCGTGAAGGGGAGCTCCGTCGAAGTAATGATGAGCTGCAGAAAGCGCTACGGGATGTCAAAGTTCTCAGAGGCCTCATCCCGATCTGCGCATCCTGTAAAAAGATCCGCAATGATGGCGGGTTCTGGCAACAGTTGGAGGAGTATATCGGCGAACACTCCGAGGCAGAATTCAGCCACGGCATCTGTCAACATTGCGTCAAAAAGCTTTATCCTGGAGTTTACCCGGACTAACTGCTACGATTTTTCAAGCGCGTAACTCCTACTCACTGGATAGACAACACATGGGTATCTTAATCGTTGATGACTCGGCGGACGACCGCATCTTGCTTCAGTCGATCCTCTCGGCTGCAGGCTACGACGATCTCCTGGTCGCCGAGTCGGCCGCCGCTGCGTTCCGTCTTTTGGGGCTCGATGACGGGAAGCACGCCGCCGGCTCTCGAGTCGATCTGATTCTCATGGACATCGTCATGCCGGAGATGAGCGGCATCGAAGCCTGCCGCCAGATCAAGGCGGTTGAACGGTTCCGCGACACGCCCATCATGATGGTTACGGTAAAGACCGACCCCGTCGATCTCCAACTTGCTTTTGCCGCTGGCGCGCTCGACTACATCGGGAAACCCATCAACAAGAGCGAAATCTTGACTCGTGTCCGATCGGTGTTGCGGCTGGTCCACGAAATAGATAGGCGGCGGGCTAGAGAGCAGGAACTCCTTGAAGTCATGCGTCAACTCCAGGAGGCGAATCAGATGCTGCTGCGCCTGTCCAGTCTTGATGGCCTCACCGGCATTACTAACCGACGTCAATTTGACGACTTCTTGGACCAGGAATGGCGCCGTGCCGTCCGTGAATTGACGCCGCTCTCTCTGATCATGCTCGACATCGACCGGTTTAAATCCTATAACGATACCCTTGGCCATACGTCTGGCGACGAATGCCTCCGGCAGGTTGCCGCCGCTATTTCCGGTGCCGTCAACAGACCAGGCGACCTCGTCGCTCGGTACGGCGGCGACGAGTTCGTGATTGTGCTGCCCGGCACCCGTACGGACGGAGCGGCACAGGTGGCGGAAACGCTTCGGGAGCGAATTGAGGCCCTCGGCATTACGCACTCCGACGGCGGCTGTACCACCATCAGCGCGGGCTTCGCCAGTATGATCCCCAGCCGGAACAGTTCTCCCACCGATTTGATCAAGGCGGCTGATCAAGCGCTCTACCAAGCCAAGCAAGAAGGCCGCAATCGGGCCAAACAAGCCGGCACACTCTCACTTGTCCCGCATTCCCACGAAGACTAACGATCGATCGGTGCTTGAGAGGTAGGCATCCACGGTCTTGATGCTAAAAGTGCGCTGACCATGCCCCGGACCACGAACTCTTCCAGATACAAGGCTCCACCAAAATCGCGCCGACCACAAACATCGTTGGCGCAAGTTCAAGCTGCGCTTAAACAAGAACGGGCTAGACGGAAACGAGAAGCTCTCGAGCGTCAGGAAGCGGAACAAACGCTCCTGATCGCAAAAGAGGCCGCAGAGGTGGCCAGCCGCGCCAAGAGCGAGTTTCTTGCCAGTGTGAGCCACGAGATTCGGACGCCTATGAACGCGATTATCGGGATGGCGGATCTGCTATGGGAAACGGATCTGACTCCTGAGCAACGAAAGTACTTGCGCATTTTCCGCCGCGCCGGAGGAAACCTCTTGAGTCTGATCAACGACATCCTCGACCTATCTAAAGTCGAGGTCGGCCATCTGGAGCTGGAATCAACCGACTTTGATTTGAGTGACTTGCTTGAAAAAGCCATCGAGATTCTCGCCATGCGGGCCAATGAAAAAGGCCTCGAACTCGCCTGCCATCTTTCGCCTGACGTTCCCTGCGCGATGATCGGAGACCCTAACCGACTACACCAGATCCTCATCAATCTCATCGGCAACGCGATCAAATTCACAGACAGCGGGTCCGTCACGGTGCAGGTCATGCAGGATCCGGAACTCCCCACGCCGGGAGCCCTCAGATTTTCTGTCAGCGATACGGGAATCGGCATTCCGTCCGACAAGCTCGGTTCTATTTTTGAAAGTTTTACCCAAGCGCACCCTTCAACGACACGCAAGTACGGGGGAACCGGTTTAGGCCTGACCATTTCAAAGCAAATAGCTGAGCTCATGAACGGACGAATCTGGGTCGAGAGCACCCTTGGATATGGCAGCACATTTCATTGCTGTGTGCAGTTGGAGGTGCATCAGAATCTCACACCTGCACACGACATGGTCCCACTCAATCTTCACGGGGTCAAAACTCTCGTGGTTGATGATCATGCCACCAACTGCCTGATCCTTCGAGAAACTTTGGCTGCCTTAGGGGCAGAGGTGATGGATACTGGATCCGGTCGCGAGGCTGTTGCTGAATGGCGGCAAGCCGCTGCTTCTGGACGACCCTACAATCTCGTGCTTCTTGACTGCCGCATGCCGGAAATGGATGGGTTTCAAGTGGTCGAAGAGATCAGACGAGACAGCTCTCCCCAGGATCTGACGATTGTGATGCTGGCCTCCGACCATTGGGCCGACGACATCGCCCGCACCTACGATTTAGGGCTGGGCGGCTATTTGATCAAACCTATCAGGAAGTCGGATCTGCTCCAGACCGTCAGCATCGCCCTCGACCGTTCCAGAGGGATCCAACCGACGTCTGGTTTACCCTCAGCGGAACCCACCGCTTCTGCCGAAGTCAGGGCTCTGCGCATTTTATTAGTCGAAGACTCCACGGACAATCAACTGCTGATCCGGTCCTATTTGAAACCGACTCCCTATCACCTCGATATCGCGGATCATGGGGCCATCGCGTTGGAGCGATTTAAAAATGGCTATTACGACCTCATTCTGATGGACATGCAGATGCCGGTGATGAATGGCTATGAGGCCACAAAAGCAATCCGGGCCTGGGAGCGGGAGCATGACCTTCCCCCCACACAGGTGATTGCTTTGACCGCTCTGGCTCTGAAAGGGGATGGGGTCAAGATTTTCGAAGCTGGCTGCGATGCCCACATGACTAAACCTATCAGGAAGCACACCCTCCTGGAAGTCCTCCGGGCTTGTAAAGGACGGCAAATTTCATGACCATAAGACCGAACAGAAACGCCGAGAACGGCATCACCCTGTACATCGACCAAGGCCTTGAAGAGATCGTCCCAGGATTTTTAGAGAATCGTCGGCGTGATGCGCAGACTCTTGAAACCGCGTTGCAAGAAAGCAATCTGGCACAGATTCAACTTATCGGTCATCGCATGAGGGGGGATGGAGGAGGATATGGGTTCGACGCGATCAGTACGATGGGCGCCGCTTTGGAACAGGCTGCGGCGCGCGAAGACCGGGACGCGATCCGACGACATATCGCCGAACTCATCGACTTTCTTGACCGAGTCACCGTGGTGTATCGAAGGTGAGATAGCTCCGACCGTCACGAGTAGGTTTCGTATAGAGAGTCCAGATATTCGATGTGTTTATCTGCGCACAACAATGGAGAAAATCGAGCGGCACGCGCAAGCGAAGATGGGTGGAGGACAGCCGATACCGCCTTTATTTTGTCCGACGATTCGAGTCCCATTGAGAGCGGTCAACGCCAAGACATAAGCCTGCCCACTTCCGTCACTCTTACGGCGGCACTGGCCCACAAGCCTTTCTTCGCCTCTCTAAAATCGTTTCACCCTTCTTCTGAAACAAAATATATTGACATCTGTACAGTGGGTCAATATGGTGAAGCCCAGGACCAAGCTGGAGCTGCTCTGTTGTTCGAGGGCGCTCCTATTTTTTTAACCCAAGCTGAGGTGAGTCATGCTGGCCGTCCGATTAGTGAAGCTTATCGAGAGTCACATCGAACAGCTTTCCCGCGACCTTAGCGAGAAGGTTTGGAACTCTCCCCGATGCAGCGATTTGAGCAAAGTTCCGGAGAGCGAACTCCAAACCCGCACCCGCGAGATCTACCGTAACCTGAGTGACTGGCTGCTGGACAAGGCCGACGCCCAGGTGGAGCGGCGTTACACCGAGCTGGGCAAGGCGCGTGCCCAGCAGGGCGTGGCCTACAGCCACTTCGTCTGGGCCATCATCTCCACTAAGGAGCACGTGCGCACCTTCGTCCAGCGCGAAGGTCTGTCCGAGAACGCCATGGAACTGCATGGGGAGCTGGAACTACAGCTCCTGCTAGGTCACTTCTTCGATCTCGTGCTGTACTTCACCGCCGTGGGCTACGAGCAGGAACGCAACCGCACAGGAGGGACGCACAGGAGGCGCAAAGGAGATGAGCAGAGAAAATCTACGTAGCGTCTGACCGGGTGAGGCCTCGTACCTTCCGCAATACCCACTGCGTCACCGACTGCGGATCAACCCACAGACCTTTCTTCGCCTCTCGCGCTTCGTTCTCTACTCCTTCCAGCACTGTCTCCCCTGGCGCATAGCGCCGATACCGCCAGCACCAGCCTTGCTTGACCAATTCCTGGTTGAGGTTCATGCCATCCGGCAGGAGCGCATCAGCAAAGGTGCGCTTGTACTGGTCGAGGCTTGTAGGGTCGGCGTGTGACGTTATTTCAATAAACCGACTCTGACGCGGTCTACTGCGGGAACTGTTTGGGAAAGATATTGTGCTTCACGCTACTACGGACGGCCCGGAACTCTATCTGGCGGTTGAAGTGACGGGCGATTATGCGGGACTCCTGCGGCTGTTGACGGGTCAAAATAATGCTGGTGGAGGGCAGGGGAGTTGAACCCCCGACCCCTACGTTGCGAACGTAGTGCTCTCCCAACTGAGCTAGCCCCCCACTCGACTGATACTCGCCCAGTGAGACGAACGCCTCACCG
>JBAXBK010000053.1:0-16438 GCA_037142015.1 Nitrospira sp.
CCTTCTGGGATCGGGCTGTGCCTGCCGATCCTGCCTGGCAGCACAATACGAGGAATGCCGGTGAGGACAATGGCCATAGCCACTTGCGAGGTCAGCTGCAGGGACCGTCAGTCACTATTCCCTTTCTAGATGGGGCGATGTTGCTGGGAACCTGGCAACAGGTTGTCCTCGTCGATTTCGATACCAGGTCCAGGACCAGGGAACTTATTTTCCAAATCATGGGGGAGTAATCGGGATGAAGGGGAAAATCGTATCGGCGGGATTGTTGCTCATCAGCCTCTGTCCTTCCTTATCGATGGCGGAGTGGGGGAAGCCGTTGGGCGGGAGCTACGACGGGCCTGAGGGGAAGCCTCGCGTCGTGACGCCCTCGCCCGCTGAGTTGGGCTCGGATGAGCGGGCCACGGTGGCCGTGTTTGAGCGGGCAACGAAATCTGTCGTCTTCATCGCGAATACGGCGATTCAGCGAGACCCCTGGTCGTTCAATCTCTTTGAAGCCCCGCAAGGGTCCGGAACGGGATTCGTCTGGAACAAGCAGGGGCACATCGTCACGAATTTTCATGTCGTCTACGGGGCCAACTCGATCACAGTCACGCTGGCCGATCGGACGGAGCATAAGGCTACGCTCATCGGCGCAGATCCCGATCACGATGTGGCGGTGTTGCAGATTCGTGTGACTGAAGAAGCATTCTCACCCCTCACTGTCGGGACGTCGAATGATCTGCGCGTCGGGCAGAAAGTATTGGCGATCGGGAATCCGTTCGGCCTCGATCACACGCTGACGACCGGTGTGGTGAGTGCCTTGGGGCGAACGATCAAGTCCCTATCGAACCGGACGATTGAAGGGGTCATTCAGACCGATGCCGCCATCAATCCAGGAAACTCCGGTGGCCCGCTGCTCGATAGCGCCGGCCGATTGATCGGCGTGAATACCCAGATTGTGAGCCCCAGCGGAGCCTTTGCAGGAATCGGTTTTGCCGTGCCGGTGGACACAGTCAATCGCATCGTTCCGGAGTTGATCAAGTACGGCAAACTCATCCGCCCAGGCCTCGGGGTTTCGCTCGTTCCCGATGCGATGGCCAAGCGGTGGGGAATCAAGGGGCTGATTATCGGTAAGGTGTCGCGTGGCAGCGGGGCGGAACAGGCCGGGCTGAAGGGGGCTCGCGAGACCTTCGACGGACGGGTGGAATTGGGCGACGTCATCACGGCGGTTGATGGCAAGCAGGTCAAGACTCTGGACGAACTGATGGATGTGATGGAACGCCACAAAGTCAACGATCAGGTCACGGTCGAGTTCTTACGGGAGACACGCCGCGAACGTGTCTCCGTGACCCTCCAGGTCGTCAATTGATCGGCAATCCCTGAGGTCGCTATGGTAGGATCATCCATCTGTTCCGTATGGAGGACTACCGATGAGTGATCGTAGGCCAGCTCAGCCACAGGATCCGGCGTCAAATGAGAAGACGGAGGATGGTGTTCATCCGTCGATGCGCATGGAGTCCGATCCGCTTGAGCTCATAGAGCAATGTCTCGCCTCATTTCCCGACAGTGACCCCCGACAGAAGATCCTTTACAAGCTGCGCCATGTTGTAACCCTTGGGCAGGCGGCGCAAAAACAACGCGAGGTTGAATTCAAGAAAGTTGCGGACGTGATTGCGAAGCTGACGGCCCCGGCCAATCGGGTCGGCACCCTGCTTGAGGTGCCTGGTGAAGGTCTTGCACGGATCTTGGTGGGGGGCGCTGAGTACTATGCTTCGGTCGACCCACGGGTACAGGCCGCCGAGTTAAAGATCGGCGCACAGATTCTGGTCAACGAAGCCTATGCAGTCATTAAAGTATTGGGCTATGACCGTAATGGGCCTGTGTTGAAAGTAGCAGAGGCCTTGGCAGATGGGCGGCTTCGTTTCGAGCAGGAAATGGGACGGCAGGTCTTGCTTCTTCAACGATCGAGCGATCTGATCGGCGTGGACCTGAAGGCGGGAGATGAGGTGCGAATAGATCCCAGCCTCCATGTGGCGATCGAGAAATTGGAAGACCGGAAAGCCAAATCCCACTTGCTCGATGAGGTTCCCACTATCACGTGGGAACAGATCGGCGGGCAAGCGGAGGCGATCGCCGCGATTCAGAAAGCCATCGAGTATCCCCTCCTCCATGCAGAGACCTTTCAGCGCTTCAAGTTCACTCAACCCAAGGGCTTCCTGCTCTACGGTCCTCCCGGCTGCGGAAAGACCTTGATCGGACAAGCGGCAGCAGCCAGCCTCTCGAAGCTGGTGGGGGAGTCGGGTCAGGCTGCCTCCGGCGCGAAGGGGGACAAGGTTCCGGTGACTCGGGGGGCTTTCCTTCACATCAAGGGGCCGGAGATTCTGAATATGTGGTTGGGGGAGTCGGAGCGGATGGTCCGGGATCTCTTCGCCCAGGCCCGCGCCCGCCGGAAGGAGGGGGCCTTGCCCTTTATCTTTATCGACGAGGCAGAATCGGTTCTCGGCACGAGACGGGCCTCACGCTCATTCAACATCTCCAGCACTCTGGTGCCCATGTTCTGTTCTGAGATGGATGGGATTGAGTCGTTGCAGGATGTGGTGATCATTCTGGCTTCGAATCGACCGGATCTGATCGATCCGGCTGTGCTGCGGCCAGGGCGTATTGATCGCAAGATCAAAGTGAGCCGTCCCAATCGCGACTCGGCTGCAGCGATTTTAAATGTGTATCTCACGGATGATCTGCCGCTGGATCGGCAATGGATCGATCAGCACGGCGGAGATCGGAGAAAGGCCTGTGCCGACCTTGTCGAGCATGCGCTCTCCGCAATTTTTTCGCGTCTCGATGAGAATCGGCTTCTGTCGATCAGGCTCCGAAATGGACAGAATAAGGTCCTCTATCGGAGCGATCTGATCAGTGGTGCGATTCTGGCATCCATCGTTCAGCGGGCGAAAGAACGGGCCATCGATCGCATGATTGCAGCCGGTGGGGCTGAGCAAGGCGGCATGACCTTGGACGATCTGGTGAGCTCTGTCCACGCGGAGTTCCGAGAGGGCGAGATGTTGCCGCCCGACGATGCGGCAGAAGAATGGCTCAAACTCCTTGATCACCATCCTGAACAGGTTGTCGGAATCTCCTCGTTCCGGAGAGGGCGGCAGTCCGAAGAGAGATTGATCAATCAAATAATCTAGGAGTCTAAAGTCTGAACGTCATAAAGTCGTCAAGTCTGGAATCGGCACTTTCTGACTTGAAGACTTTCGACATGATGACAGTTTAACGATGCGACTCTTTGGGATTGAAACAGAGTACGGAATTACTCGAGAAGACCAGGACGCGGTCGATCCGGTCGTGGAATCGATGGAACTGGTGCGAGCCCATCTGACTGCTTCGTTCGAGCGGCGGTGGGACTATGGCGGTGAAGATCCGCACGAGGATGCGCGGGGGTTCCGAGTTACCGGGTTACAGCAGGATAAAGAAGAAGACGAGTTTGCCACGGTCGATGCCCATCGGCCGTTTTCGTTTCATGAGATGAAGAGCGATCTCGTCCTCCCGAACGGCGCACGTTTCTATAACGATCATACGCACCCGGAATATTCTACTCCTGAATGCCGCACGCTCTTAGCCATCCTGGCCCATGACCGCGCCGGGGAACGCATTGTCCAGCGGGCGGCGGAGCGGCGTAATCATGTGCTCGGCGGGCCGCATGTACAGCTCTACAAGAACAACACGGATTTTCACGGACATAGTTACGGCTGCCACGATAACTATCTCGTCTCTCGCTCGATTCCCTTCCCTTCGCTGACGGCGGGGCTGTTGCCGTTCCTTGTCAGCCGGCAGGTTATTGCAGGGGCGGGGAAAGTCGGCGTGGAGGGTCAAGAGAGCGGGTTCGTGCCGGGCCAGTATCAGCTCTCTCAACGAGCTGACTTTATGGAGACGGATTTAAGTGTCGACACGATGCACAACCGGCCGATTCTGAATACAAGGGACGAGCCCCATGCGGTTCGTGAAAAATATCGCCGGCTCCATCTCATCATCGGCGATGCCAATATGTGTGAGTACAGCACGGCGCTGAAAGTCGGGACGACGCAGTTAGCTCTGGAGTTGATCGCGCGCGAGGCTGCCCCGGCTCTTGAATTAGAACACTCAGTTACGGCGGTGAAGCAGCTGTCTCGCGATCAGAACCTGAAGGCGGCAGTTCGCCGGAAGAATGGCAGTACCATTACAGGCCTCGACATTCAGGAACAGTACTATCTTGCGGCCGAGAAGCATTTAGCCGGTACTGACCAGGAGACCGATTGGATCCTTGGCGAATGGGCCGCCACGCTGCGGCTTCTTACGGGCGATCGTCGGCAACTCGTCGGGAAGCTTGATTGGGTCACCAAGCTCTGGCTGTTGGAAACATTCATGCAGGAAGAAAAGATTGGCTGGGATGATCCCTGGTTGGCGAGTTTGGACTTGGAGTACCATAATGTGAACCAGGATCGCGGGCTCTTTCTGGGGCTCGAAGCCGAAGGCAAAGCCTGGCGGATGACGTCGGAGCAGGACGTCGAATCGGCATTGGTAGGCGGGCCAGCTGATACCAGAGGAGGAATTCGCGGCCTTTGTATCAAACGGTTTCCGGATCAGATCAAATCGATGCAGTGGGAACGGATTCAGTTCAGCGGAGGGCTGCTTCCGCGGACATTGGAGATGGGCGACCTCTTCGAGCCACAGGCAGTGCAAACCTGTGCGGAGATATTTGAGCGTGCGGCATCTCCGATGGATGCGCTGAGCGTATGGAACAGAGAAAAGGAGTCCCGATCATGAACTACATCTCAATGCCGGAGCGCCGTGAAGGGCCAGGCAGTCCGATGCCAAAGGCCCCGAGTCCGTCCGATGAGGGCGGCGGGCCGAAACGACCGGAGACTGGGTCTCCCGATAAAGATAACTTGCTCAAGCGCATGCGCAAGGTGGATCCGAAACAGGCTGAGCGGTATCGGCAACGGACAGGGGAGTGAGGATGGGCGCCGAGTCAGGGTTTGTGCTCGCGCAACGCGCGGCCTCAGAAGGCCCTCGTTGGACGCGCGCAGTGAACCCTGACTTCGGTGCCCATCCAAAGGTGTGGAGCGAGATGCGAACAAAGGTGAGGTAAAAATGGGGATGCAAGGCGATTTCTTTCAATTGCTTAAAGAACAGGGTTATACGCTGGGAAGTTCCGTCCAGGTGGGAACCAGCCATGCGCTCACGAACGCCACCACGATTTTGGCTTTCAAGTATCGCGATGGCGTGCTGGTGGCAGGAGATCGCCGCGCGACTGCAGGCAACATGGTGATGTACGATCGCACGGATAAGGTGCTGGAGATCGATCGCCACAGTGTCATGGCGATTGCCGGTGTCCCAGCGACGGCCTACGAAATGGTGCGAGTGCTGGAACATTCCTTTAAATACTACCGGAGAACGCAGTTACAGGAATTGAGTTTTGACGGCAAGCTGCGCGCTGTCTCCAAGCTCTTAAAGGAGAATGTGCCTGCGGCGTTGGCTGGGACTGGCGCGGTGGTCCCGGTGTTTGCCGGTTATGACTTGGAGCAGGGCTCGGCCAAGATCTTTTTCTACGATATCCTGGGGGCGGAGTTTGAAGGGGTGGAATATGCCGTTTCCGGGTCCGGCTCCCCTACAATCCGAGGGATCTTGCATTATTTGAATACGTGGGGCGAGCAGCCCCTCAATGCGCTGCCGGAAGAACAGGCGATGGTGCAGGCGTTACGATTGCTTACGAGCGCGGCGGAATTCGATTCGGCGACCGGCGGTGTCAACCGGGAAGCAAGTTTGTACCCTGTCATTAAGTTGATTTCAGGAGCCGGTGTGCAGACGGTGCCGGATGCGACATTGAAACCTCTCTATGAATCACAGGTGGTGCGCTATGTATGAAGAGCCCTATCGTTGGGTGGAAGCGGTCGGCAATCGGCGGCAGTATCTGGACGAACAGTTCAAGCAGGGGAGCCCAGTCGTTGCGCTGACCTATGATGGAGGTATTCTCCTGACGACGGTGAGCAAGGGTACTCCGAAGCTCTACGAGATCTACGACCGGTTGGCATTGGGTGGGATGGGGCACCCCACAGATTTGGAAAAGCTTCGCTTCAGCTTGCTCGAAATGGCACACGTCGAGGGCTTCAACCGTTCGCCGTCTGATGTGACGGGACCGAGACTGATAAAGTACGGCATCGCTCCGGTCATTAAGCAGGCCTTTGAGGAAGTGTATAAGGCGCCGTTCATCGTACGTATTCTGGTGGCTGAGTTGGGGCAGAAACCGGAGAAGGACGCGCTGTTGACGATCAACTACGACGGAACTTTTGAGGAAATGACCGGGCATGCGGTTCTGGCCGCCACCACAGCTATTCAAGCGAAGATGCTGGCCTATCTTAGGGAGCAACAGCAGGCCACGCTGTCATTGGAACAGGCGTTGAATTTGGCATTGCGTGCCTGGGCAATCGGTTCAATGGCACAGCAACAGGATGAGGCGGACCAACAGGCTGAGGCCAAGCCGGCGGTGAGTGGATCAGGCTCATCCGCCTCCACCATCCCAAGCAGTAACGCTTTGATCGAACATGTGCGGGGCCTTGCCGGTGAACGGACAATCGAATGTGCGGTCCTTGAGCGCCAGGCTCCCGGAAGTTCCAAGTATCGCCCGCTCAAGCAAGCAGATCTTTCTCGCCTCCTGCCAGTGGCGCTTCAGTCCGTTGTGGCGAACTGAGATGTTGAACCGTATTTTCGGACTTGAAACCGAATACGGACTCTTGGTGAATCAAGAGCGGCCCGATCATTCCCCTACCTGGTTCGCGCACAAGATTCGAGACCATCTCTTTCACGTTCAGCGTCGAGGCATCCTCGATCTGCACCACCGGGGACACGATGAACCGCCTGGCAATGGAGGATTTCTCACGAACGCCGGGCGCATGTACCTCGATATGGGACATCTTGAATGGGCCTCGCCGGAATGCGAATCGCTCAGCGATGTGGTGGCAGCCGACCGTGCCGGCGATCAGTTGCTGCAAGATGCGATTCAAGATCTCGGGCTGGACGACACGGTCTCGTTGATCAAGAACAATGTGGATCATGAGACCGATGCGACATTTGGATCGCACGAGAACTATCTCGTCTCACGGCGCTTTCCCTTTACCAGGCGCGGGCTCGGACCCTTTGTGACCTTCCTTGTCACCAGGCAGATTTTTACAGGGGCCGGGCGTATCGGCGCGGCGAGCCCTCAGGAGGGCTGGGTTCAGATGGACCGGCTCCTTATGCCGCGAGAAGTGAGCCATCGCCATGCGCAGGAACCTCCCCTTCCGTTTCAGATCTCTCAGCGCGCAGACTACATCGTGAACGATTTCTTCGAATGGGTGCAGCAGAATCGCGCGATCGTGAATACCAGAGATGAACCCTTGGCCGATCCGAATCAGTTCCGTCGCATTCACCTTCTGCTGGGTGATTCAAACATGGCCGAGGTGGCGACAGCCTTGAAGTTGGGCACGACGGGACTGGTCCTTCAGCTGATCGAAGAGGGACATGCACCGCTCAATCTTGACCTCAATGAACCGGTCGAAACCATGCAGGAGCTGTCGCAGGATCAGAGCCGGCAATGGATCGTTCAGCTGCAATCTGGGAAGACGATTTCTGCCATCGATATTCAGGAAGTGTTTCTTGCTGCGGCGGAAGAGCACTATCGCGGGCAGGACGATGAAACTGATTGGGTGCTTGATCAATGGGAAGAGGTCTTGCAGGATCTACGCGGAGACTACCAGACGCTGGTGGGCCGCGTCGATTGGGCCTCGAAGCTATGGCTGCTCGACACGTTTCGCGAGGCGGAGAAAATGACGTGGGCAGACCCGGCATTGAAGAGCCTCGATCTGGAGTATCACAATCTCCATCAAGGTAAAGGGCTCTACTACGGCCTGATGGAAGAAGGGCGGGTTCCACGTCTCATTACGGACAAGGCCATTACGTTGGCGATGGACCATCCGCCACGCAACACCAGGGCATTTGGGAGGGGTGAACTCGTTCGCCATTTGTTGGCTTGCGGGCCTCCTGATGCGCCAGACGATCCCAAGCCGGAAGAACGATTTTCCCCCTCATACGTGATCAACTGGTCGATCTTCCAGCTGCGCGGATTGGCTCCCTTTCCCATGCCTGATCCGTTTAAAACCTACGTGCAGGAAGTGCGCGCCCATCTTCAAAAGTTCTGACCGGGCTGGCTTTCTGCATCCCATACAGCGTTCTCGCGTTGCTCTCAAGTATCGTGATAGGTGAGACGTAGAATTTCCGAACGCTCTTCCTCCGAAACTTTTCTCGTTTAACCTTTTACGTCTCACGGGTCGCTGCTCCTCATCTTCGTTCTTGCAAGAAATCCATAATCCGATTTTCTGCCCAGAAATGATCTTCCCCGTTGCTTGCCCATTGTAAGAATCCGCAATGGCCCCCGTGGCGAGGCGCCAGCACTCGAATCCTGGAGTTGCGCTGAATCGGCGGTACGGTAAACATGGAGTAGGGGATAAAGGGATCGTCTTGTGCCGTAATGATGAGGGTGGGGACGGCGATGGAACCGACGACATGGCATGCCCCTACGCGATTGTAGTAGTCGGCCCCGCTGGCGAACCCTCCGTCCGGGGCCGTATAGCGGTGGTCGAATTCACTCATCCTGGTGGTACTATCGAGATCCTTGAGATTCCATTTGCCGGGGAAGAGAGCAGCTTTTCGTCGCAGTCGTGCTTTGAGTTCCACGAGAAAATGTCTGTGGTAAATCCAGTTGCGCGGCTTTTCCAGAGCCTCGACACATTTCGGGGGGTCGATATTCGGACAGACCGCGATCGCGCCGGCCAGCGCTGCTTCTGACGAGCCAGCCTCTCCGGCTGCTTTCAGGATGAGATTCCCTCCCATCGAATAGCCGACTAGCCAGATGCGATTAAGACCATCCACGCGAGCCAATTCCTGGACGATGACTCGGTAGTCCTGACTCAAGCCGGTGTTGTAGAGCGTCGGGGTCAGGTGCTCAGTCCCGCCACAGGTTCGCTGATTCATCCGGATGACATTGAATCCCGCACGATAAGCTTTTGCAGCGATGCCGTGCATATAGTGAGACTCGCTGGAGCCTTCAAGCCCGTGCACGAGTATCAAGGTCCGGCACGCGGTTCGAGTGGGCTGCCAGTGGCAGAAGCCGAGCAACTGGGTATGCGGCTCGGTGGTGAAGAGGCGTGACTCAGTCGGGATTCCGGCAAGCAGTCCTCCACGAGGCCAATAGCCAGGGACAATCGTCATGAGATGCGGATTGCGGAACAATCCAGCTGGTGTAAACTCTCGCCCATTTGGTGGCATGGAGGCCATCATACAGAAAAGCTCATGAGCCAGAGCGTAGCCCGTCAGATCCTAAGACGCAAGACGGGTGGAAAGAAGCCAATTTCTCAATGATGAAAGAACGCAAAAGGGGCACTTCACTCTGTGAAGTGCCCCTTTTCTCTTAGATTGGCTCCCCGGGCAGGAGTCGAACCTGCGACCAGCCGGTTAACAGCCGGCTGCTCTACCACTGAGCTACCGGGGAATGAGATAGTCGCGTCCTCTGGCGGCGTATTCTAACAAAAGATATTCGTTGGTGGGAGACTTTTTTCTATTAGGACAATACTAGTCTTCTCTGCGCCTATCCAGTTACACGTCGAAATCTTCGGTTTCGTCCTCATTCGAGGTCGCGTCGCTCCTGCCTGCCGCGACGGATGCGTAGTGCTTTGCCCATGTCAGATAGAGATTTCCACTGTCGCGCATAGTGTCGGCAGCCTTGATAAGGGTCTGCGCCAAATCCGGGTCTTTCCCGCTGGCATGAATCTCAACTGCACGCCGTTCGAGCACTTTGGGATACTCGTGGATCAGCCCGGCAATTTCTTGAATGAGCTCATCAATCACATTATCTTCAGCTTCCATCTGTTCCTCCAGAATTACACCAACAAAAAACCCCATAGCGCAGGCGCCATGGGGTCTTGCGCGGGAGACCCGCTACACGAAACGGTTATCCTTGGTAGGCCTGCCCAAGCGCGGCGGACTCACCTTTTTTGCACATCAGCTTCCCGGTGGCGCTGACGGCCTGCATGGTGATGGCATAATGCTTGGCTGCGTCGCAGACGACCACGCAGAGGTCGCAGCCTTTACAACGGTCGATGGTCACTTCGGCCACCATTTTGGTCGGATTGAGGTCCAGGCAATTGGCCTCAGGACAATACATGATACACAACCGGCATCCCTTTTTGGCCACGCATTTTTCGTCGATGACTTGCGCTACGTTATACATGCGAGCTGGTTCCTTCTCTCTCGTTAGGCCGCCACGGCAGGATTACCGACTCGCAGCTCATACTTATTCTTCTCGGCCCATTCACTGGCGATTTCATAGGCCGCCTGCATGGTTGCCAGATTCTTGGCCAGCAACATTTCTTTCTTGGCAAATTTCTTCTTGATCGCTTCATCTAAGGAGGCGGTTCCACCGGAGGCGACGAACTTCTTTCCAAACCGTTCCTGTAAGGCGCCGTCCAGAGCTTCCATTGAGACGCATTTGGTGATACCTGCGACCGATCCGATCATCGACATATTCGTCGATAACTCGGTGCCGGCCACCTCGATCGCGAGTTCGGTTCCCGCAATGTAAAACACTTTAACATTTAGATCATTGAGACGTTCTATGTCGTCTGCCGACAGAAGTTCTTGGTCGGAGTTGATGATGACGAGGCCACCTTCCTTCACGCCGGAGTAGAAGGGCATGGTATAGCTCTTCCCCATGGTGATGACCTGGGGATGAAAGACCTGAATGACATCGGGAAATACCAGCTCACCACGGTCGTAGATCCGTTCGATGCCGATCCGACAATAGCTCTCCGCCGGCGCCATGCGTTTCTCGGCGCCGAAGAAGGGATTGGAGATCGAAAACTTGCCGTCGCGGTTGGCGGCCATGGCCAGGACATGCGCTGCGGTGACGGCGCCCTGTCCGCCTAATCCCGACATCCGGATGTTCAGTCTTTTCTTGATCATAGTCGTCTCTCCTCCAGAATCGGACTAGGCTCCCTGAGAGGCGAGCTGTTTTGCCGCGGCCTTCTTTTCCTTGTCCTTGGCGGATATCTCTGCCAGGAGCTGCTTGGCCGGTTCACTGATGTACTCTCTGTAGGCAAACCGCTCGGTCGGTTTTTCCGAGTCCCGCATTTCCTGGAGCCCTTCCATGCTGTTCTTTCCAATTTCAAGAATGCAAGGCGTATAGAGCTGGAGGTAGGTCGGGCCGATTTCGCGCGCGATCATGACCGCGTTTCGGACTACTTTCTCCACGAGGGAGGGTTTGCTGACGGTGCATTGGATCACATAATGGCAGCCTGATTCACGAGCGATTTCCGGCAGACGAACCTTGTCGAAGAGTTTCCCAACCGGCGCCATCTTGGCGACGAACCCTTTCTGCATCAGGCCGCTCTCCTGACCGCCGGTATTGGCGTACAGTTCGTTGTCAAAGCAAATCGTGGTGAACTTTTCCTGACGGAACCAGGCTTGCAGCGTCATGTCGAGGCCGATATCCACGGTGGCGCCGTCGCCGGCGAGCACAACTACGTCTTTCGTCCGGCCCGGGAAGCGGACGCTTAAGGCGCGCTTCAAGCCGGAGGCAATGGCGTTTTGGTTACCGAAGAGAGAGTGAATGTTGTGCACAGCCACCATGGGGAACACCAGGCTGGTGCAGCCGGTGGAGCCAACCATGACGGTGTCTTCGGGGTTCGGCAATGAGGCCAGGATGTATCGGAAGGCCATGGATTCCGGGCAGCCAGCGCAGAGAGAGTGCTGCTCGATCAGTTCCTTGCTGTTACCGATATCCTTCCAGCCCCGGTCTTCTTTGCCGTAGGTCGCGCTTTTGACCAGGTCTTGGTAGTCGGACGGCATGATGTCGTATAGGTCATCCGAAATCTTGATACGTTCCTTGCTCATGTTGGCCTCCTCGGTGCGTACGCCTTATTTAGGTTCAGGTCGTTTGTTCTTGCTGCTATAGATACGATCAACTGCCACGACCGGCCATCGACATGGTACGCATGCCGAGCAGGGTCTTGATTTCTGAAACAATAATCTCCGGTGGCATCGTCATGCCTCCGCAGACACGCGGGCCAGCGTTCACACGTTCGCTGTTCGGGATGGTGGCTTTAATTTCTTTGGCCAACCACCCGGTTACGTTGAACTCCGGGACGATAATGTGCTTGGCATTTTTTGTGGCTTCACGGATTTCCTCTCCTGGCCAGGGTCGCAAGGACTTGATCTTTACCAGGCCGCAACGGATGCCTTCGTCCTCAAGGAGCCGGATGGCTTCACGTCCCTGTGATACTGCCGTACCAGAGGCGACGATAAGGACTTCAGCGTCGATATTTTCGGTCTCGATCAACCCGTTTATCCACTTGATCGTGTGTTTGCGTGACCGTTCCACTGCTGCCCAGACTTCTTGCTGCCAGGAAGCGTGGGTGGCATAGCTGATGTAATTGCTCTTCATGACAAATGGGTCGCGCATCATCCGAACCGGCGGACATTCCATGTCCATGCAGGGCACGGGGGAGCGGTATGGGTCGTACGGGGGTAGGCACATGTCTGCCGGGGTAAGGTTAACGACGTCCTTGGTGTGCGTCACGAAGAATCCGTCGCAGCATAACGCCAAGGGGAGGTGCACGTCAGGCTCTTCCGACACCATGTAGCCCTTGAGGATCCAATCGAAGAAGTCCTGTGCGGTTTCCGCATGCCACACGAGCATGCCGGTATTCAGAAGATAGGCAATTTCAAGTGTGTCAGGTTGGATCGACAACGGTGAGTTGATGCCACGGCAGGTGACGATCATTTGAATCGGCAACCTTGCGCCGGACCACATCGGAAAGTTCTCCATCGCGCGCATCGTGCCAGGTCCCGCAGTTGTCGTAAACACGCGCGCTCCACCGAAGGCCGCTCCCGCGCATTGGGACATGACGGCGAATTCGCTCTCGCCACGGAAGTAGTCGCCAATATAACCTTCGGCAAAGAGTTCGCCGATCAAGGCGGCCGCTTCGCTCTGCGGGGTAATCGGATAGGCGATCATCACGTCGCAGCTGGCCCGCCGGAGCGCTTCCTTGATGACCTCGCTGCCCGTAAAAAAAGACGGCGTGCGCGGTGCGTCGTTCATCATCGTCCAGGTGTCGGTAAAGGTCTGCCCTTTTTTATTTTTTGTGCCGATGACGGAATGTGTGTCTGCCATGATGTAGGCTCCTTTCACTGTCTTCAGAACCTCAAACTGCGTAGCGTAGTTTAGGCTCCGTGCTTGGCTGACGTCAGCCGTGGTTGAACCGTCCCTTTTAATCTTTTCACGGTATCGGCCAGCCTCATGATTTTCTCAACCGATGCGTCACGGAAGGATAGCATCGCATCTTCATGACCTGCTTGAGCGCACATGGCAATCGTATAGCAGGAGGTGCCGCCCCGAATGATTTTGAGCGACAAATTCGCTTGATGGCAGTGGACCCCGATGAACATGCAGCAATCGATCTTGTTGTGCCAGATGGTCAGATTCGGGTGGTTGGGGTTGATCTCGACTTCAGGATTGATCTTCGGGTATTTGGGGCGATAGTCCGGCATCGGGATCAGCATGGGCGTTTGCCCCGGCTGCACGCATTCTTTAAGCGTGTTGTACAAGTGGCGGATGGCTGTGGCCTTCTTGGCCGCCTTCTCATTCCAGGCCCATAGGACTAAGGGGCCTGGGAAGAGGGTCGGCACCTTGGCCATGAGGAATTGTTTCGCCGCTTCCTCGTACGCCTTTTCCTCTGGAACGATGACACCGTTGATATGAGCTTCCCCAGGATTCGGTAAGCAAATACCCATACTCGCTGCCGATGGAGGAAGAAAATGTTCCGGGCCTGGTAGGACACGATACTGAGTCATTGCAGTTCACTTTCCGAAAGGGGTAAATAACGGGAAACCAAGGTCTTCCGATGATTCTAAGCGTCTAGTACTCTAAGCTTTTTCCGTGCTCCCCGCAACATCACAGAAGCCCCACGGCTGAGAAATTTTGGGCTACCGAACCAGGGAAGCTTAGGCCTTTTGTCCAGGGAAGAGGGCAGTGCCTACAGGCAGCACTCGCGCCCACCTAGCGTGCATTCAACGGTCTGATTATAGGGTCCTCTTGTCCAATCTGTCAAACCAATCGGTAAGCGCTCGATAGCTATCGGCTCGTTTGCTCGCACACTAGATGCAAGCATAAAGCGCGATATATTGTGCGGTGTTACGGTAGTTGCTTGCAGGCTGGGATGGATCCGAGGGCACAGGCTCGTTCAAGATCCTCTTTGGCGAGCTCCCCTTGTAGCCGTTTTCGATAGAGTTTTGCTCTGGCCGTCAGGGCTGCAACATTCGCAGGATCCACTTGGATAACGATGGACAGATCCGCAAGCGCCTGTTCCGGCTGATTCAGCATAAGAAAAACCTTGCTTCTCAGTGCATAGGCCTCTTTGTGATAGGGAATCCAGCTTTCATGCGTTGGGGTATTGAGGAGCTTCTGCAGAGTGGCTAACGCGGGGCGCCATTGTTTGGAGTCTGCCTGGTGCCGGGCTTTCGTCGTGGAGAGATAAATCAGGCGCTGGCGGGCGATATCGGCGAACGGGTCGAGCTCAAGAACCTGTTCGTAGGCAGCGGCAGCCTCGTCTGACTGTTTCAGCCAGGTGAGGACATCTCCTTTCCCAATCCACGCCCATACATTCTTGGCGTCGAGTGCGATGGCACGATCGAAGTCTGTCTTGGCTTTATTCAGATAGCCGCTGTATTCCGAGGATTGCGTTTGTTGGGAGAAGGCGAGGGAGACCAGCTGGAGATAGGTTTGCCCGCGCACAATCAGTGGATCGACGTAGTGATCATCAAGAGTGATCGCGTCGGTGCTGAGCTGGATTTTGTCCCGCAGATTCGATGTATGGAGAGCCGTTTCGAGCACCGTACGCGCCTGTTGGAGTGAGGCAGATTTCCCGTTTGGATTGATTTCCAACATTCGGACGCCGATCGGTTGTTGGTGAAGCTCTTTCAATTGCGAACGTAATTGATGATTCTCCCGCTGCAGCTGGTGAAAGTGTTGCGCGAGTTGCTGGTCGGATTGAAGTCGGCGTATCGCATCCGTCAGACTGCCGATATCGACTGTGGCACGAATGCGTATGAAGAAAACGGGACGATCACGTTCGAAGGAGCGGCTGGATTCGAGGATTTCCGTTTCCGTAATCGCCGCAGCAATCGTTCTGATTTCCAGGGAGCTGGCTTGCGTGCTTCTCCCGCCAGATTCTTTTTCCACATCATGAAATGTGGATTCGAGATAGACTCCCGCTTCTTCCACTGCTTTGCGTTGGGCCCGTTGAAGGACTTTTTCTTCTGCGCCGGCCAGAGTGTCGCCGTCTGCCATAACGTATTGACTGTCGGCAATGACGGTTTTCGTGGAGGCGCTGAAGGCAGAGGGCTCCCATAGAAGGAAGGCAAAGAGGGAGAGGTAGAACAGTCGCCGATACAGTTCCATCAGACAACTATACCGCTCAATGGGTAAGGGGGCAATGCGTTCGGAGCGCCAGATCTCTGGCTACCGTTCCTTCGGAAAGACTTGAGTAAATGGGTGGACTTCAACCCGATCAAATATGCCATGAATGGTATAGGGGTCTTCACAGGCGAACCGTTGCGCCTCTTCCAGCGAGTCTGCTTCGATGACGATAAGACTTCCAGTTTTATCTGAAAGCGGCCCGGCAAGCACTATTCGGCCCTGCATATCGAGAGGCTCTATCTTGGCAAGATGTGCCGACCGGTGGATTTTCCGTTTGGTTTCCCCGTCGGGACCGTCGAATCCGAGTATGACAAATTTCATAAATGTCTCGAGGGTTGAGGGTTAGGGTTCCGACTTCAGGCTAAGTCCTCTAGCGGGCAGCGATCTTTATAGCCGGTGGTCGTCTCATGCCACCAGCGAACTTCTTGTTCTCCGAGCTTCCAACATAGATAGACCACTCGTCCGTCATGAAGATGGGGGAAATCACAAAGACCCAGATCCAGGTCCTTCACCAGGATGCCGAGTTCCTGAATCGCCTGAAGATTTGCACTGACTTGTTGCAGACCCAAGATGTAGAGGTGTCCAACGGTACTGCCCCCGCCATACTCGGCCTGGGCGCTGGCTTTTTTGATATCTTCTTTCGTGCGTGACAAGACAGCTTTGGCTTGCTGGATTGATGTCAACTTGGAATTGAGCTGGGGAATGAGGCGATTGGCCTCGGACAATGTAAATATTCGCTCGTGCTGTCCCTGTTCGTCGTCGTGCGCCATAGTGTGCTCCCGCGAAGCGGCTCATGTAGTAGCACACCATTCTTTTGCGCTGCAACCACAGGTGCAGCGTTGCCGTCAGGAGCAGCGGGGGCCGGCTGGACCGACTCAGCGCGAAGTGGCTAGCGTGAAAAAAAAGATATCTCTG
>JBAXBK010000054.1:0-15205 GCA_037142015.1 Nitrospira sp.
TTCGCTCTGTTTCAGTCAAGTCGAATCGGTCAAAACTCACACCCGTTCCCATATCTACCTCGTCCGGTAAGTAAGCGCCTTCTTTGTCACCCCTCTCCCGTGCGGACATCCTGGCTCATACCCACGCCCTCGTGATACAACGCGCCGGAGCCTCAGGCGTGGGCGGAGAGATGTTCGAGGTACCCATGACCACAAGAGGTAACAGACGATCAATTAGTACGGTCGTCCTGCGTGTATAGACGGAGCGGCAATCACAACCGGCATGATCCAACCATCCTTCTTGTAGCTGCGATAGTATACGAGCACCTTTTTGACATAATCCTGTGTTTCCTTATAGGGCGGGATCTGTCCATATCGATCGACCTTGCGTTCGCCCGCATTGTAGGCAGCCAAGGCTAACCGAACGTTTCCGTGGAACCGGTCCAGGAGATAACGCAGGTGCTTGGCTCCACCGGTGATGTTGTCGTTCGCGTCGTAGAGGTTGCGCACACCATGCCGGATGGCGGTTTCCGGAATCAGCTGCATGAGTCCTACCGCTCCCGCCTTTGAGACTGCGATTGGGTTAAAGGAAGATTCAGCTTTCATTACCGCAAGGAGTAAGGCTGGTTGAACGCGGTGCTGCTGAGCCGCCCGGATGACTGCTTGTTTCACTTCCAGGTTCGCCACACCACTACGATACGGGGCCTTCCGGTGAACGGCTGTGAGGCGCTCATTTGTCGGTACATTTGTAAGGCTCATCTGACCCGTGGGACTGACATACCCATAGACCGGCGCATCGGCAAGAACAGTGGGTGTTGAATTTGCCATCAGTATCGCAACTGCGCAGGCAGCAAGTTTGGCAGAGATTGTGAGGCTGAAGGTCCGGCACCCTAAGGCATCACTATTATATGGTGCGTTTTGAAGCTTGCCTCGGTTCGTCATTGTTTCCCCCCTGTTTCGAAACCTGTGTAATCCTTCGGCGCGTCTTTAGGCTGCTCGGGAGTTGACCCTGTTCTGTGACGTTGCAAGCGCAGGTTCCATGCCGTTTGGCATGGAGGAGCAAGTGCTAGATTATCCAATTATTACAATGACCTGTGGCTACTCATGACTCCCAACTTTCGTAGGGGGATTAGGGTGAGGCGTTCCTTGTTTTGGCTCTCCTTGCCGCACTTTGCGGTTCGCTGAAAGGATGGTGGGAGATCCCCTCTCGCAGGTCGAAGGGGACTGTGTTACTCTTTGCCGTCTCAATCGTCTGATCGAGTGGGAGTCTAACTGACATGGCGAAACTCAGGTACTGCAACCGAGTCCATACGCACTTCCCTGTTGTGTTTGCTGGTGAGACTTATGTGGACGAGGGAACTGTGCTCAACGTGTCTGTCCCTGGCTGCGCCGTCGAGAGCCGAAAACGAGTACAGCCTGGCTCCTATCTTGAGATGAGAATGCTCGTCCCTGACGTTACGTCTCCCCTCCGCGTCGGGTTAGCCAAAGTACGCTGGTGTGAGGGGCAACGGTTTGGTGTCGAGTTTATTCAAATGCCTGGTGAGGACCAGGTCCGCTTAGGTCGGCTCATCAAAAATGAGCTCCCTCTTGCATTGCCACCTCGATCCAGCACGTGGCAAGGGGCACATTCCTGAGATGGTCGCACCGGCTAATAAGGGGGGAAGGTGTATGACGAGAGGTCTCATCCTCATCGTGATACTGTTTCTGACAGGCTGCGCTGAGACCTATACTGTGTTCCATAGCCAGACGGGCCAGCCGATCTTGCTGGGTCGGCGCGCATATTCCTACGAAGGATGCCTCTCCACAGTGCGAGAGGAGGCAGCTCGACTTGGAGTCTCTCTGAGCACGATCCAGGTGAAAGGCTCTTGGCAAGGTCGATCCCTCCTCTGGCCCTTTGAACCAGGGTATGCTTGCGAAGGGGCCATCGGTACCGAACGCTTTCCGCGAGGAATCTATCCAAACGTTCCACCACTCTCGCCTCAAGGGTAGGCATCGTCCACATTCTGCTCTTTTTGACTTCGTCGAACATGCCAAGAGCTTGGGAAAGACTGCGTGTATCAAGCCCTCGAAGGAGCTGTTGACAATATCACTGCCGACACAGTATTACTCGCCCAACACTACTGGATGGGGCTTAAGGGGTAGCTCACCTTGGATCTGCGCACCATTTTTCGCCAAAAGCAGGTATGGAACGGAGGTGGCTCTCGCTTTGATTTCTCTTACGCTGCTTCCTTTTTGGCAGCTGGTAATAGAATACTGCAATGGTAATTCGGCTGAAGCATTTTTTCATCTTTCACGTCGCATTGAGATAATCTATTTTACAAGGAGTCGCAATGGAGGATTTGGTTATCGAGGAAGAAGGCGCCTCATCTGCACTAAAAATCACGCTTGGAGATTTTCTCGTCTTCATTAATTGGATGAATCAAACCGAAAAATCTCTCGATCGGGCTGAAGCCTTGCCGGCCCTCCCTGACCTGGATTCCGGAAAGATCAAGGGCTGGATCCAACTCATACAGCGGCTTGAGGAACGTTTCCGCCGGAGTGAAGAGAAGAAACTGGCGCTCGAAGCGAATGTGATCGCACAGGAAGCACAGTTGGGACAACTCTTGTCGCACTTGCATGCGAATATTGCCTCCCTCTACGATAACCTCGGACAGTCGAAAAAGGCCGAAGAGGTTCGTCGCCGAGCTGAAGTGCTGCATGCCGGTTAAAGCCAGATTGTCCGCATTCCGGCTATCCACCGTGACGTTTCTTGACCGCCCTCGGTCGCTATCTCGTGGACTTGCATCTGCTTGCAAGGGGCGGTCATAGTTTTCATTGGGAGGAGAGGTATCGTGAATCTTATACTGGCACGCTAATCCGTGGCGTGGCCTCCTTGATCATCATGCCGTTCTCATACCGTATTGCCGCATTTTCTTTATCCTCCCTCGTCTCTTGGCTATAATTGAGTTTCTCATAGTTGCGATTCGTTATAGGTAACCCGTCCGGACATAGAAACTAGCTGCCAGACTCAAGGATTTGCCCGATAGTGAGGGTATCGGATGATTAAAGTACTCCTCATCGAAGACAATGACGTCGACGCTCAGCTCACGCAGGATCTCCTTTCTGAGTGGAGCACGGAGGAGTTCCAGGTTGCCCGGGCGACGACGCTCGCAGAGGGACTCTCTCTTCTCAGCCGTGAGCGGTTTGATGCCATACTCTTGGACCTGTCTCTCCCCGATGCCTTTGGTCTTCCGACAGTCAGAGAGGTCCATGCATCCAGTCCGACGATCCCCGTTGTTGTCCTGAGCGGTGTGAGCGACCAAAGCCTTGCTCTTCAAGCCGTCAGACAGGGGGCGCAGGATTACCTTGTCAAAGGTCAAGGGCCTCCCGAACTTTTAGCTCGCGCCATTCGCTATGCTATTGAGCGGAAACGATTTGAAGAACACCTGACCTACCTTGCACAGTACGATCACTTGACCGGACTGGTGAATCGTATTCTCTTTCGAGATCGGCTGGTTCAAGCCACGGCTCGAAGCAAACGCATGCAACAAATGATTGGTCTCATGCTTCTTGATCTCGATCGATTCAAATTGGTGAATGATACATTCGGCCACGATATGGGAGACGAATTACTTAAGGCTGTGTCTGAACGACTCAAGACTTGTGTGCGGGAAGTTGATACAGTGGCCCGGATGGGCGGGGACGAGTTTACGATTATTCTAGAAGGAGTTTCTTCTGAACAGAATGTTCTTGTGGTGGCAAAACGTATCACAGAATCCATTGCCACGCCGTTCGAGTTAAAGGGTCACTGCATCTCCATCGGCATCAGCATTGGCATTACGATCTATCCTCAGGATGATCATCCCGTCGACGAGTTACTGAAGCATGCCGACATGGCTATGTATCAAGCGAAACAGCAAGGCGGCAGTGCATTCCATCTCCACGAAGCCTCCGGAACTCACTCGGCCAATCTCCTTCCGTAGCAGACTGCTGAAAAAGGCCACTAGCCTATCTTGTTCATTTGGTTGAACCAGACCAACGAAATAAACGAAAAAAACCAGATAGACCAGACAGACCGGGCTCGACCCATCATCTCCCGATGTCGCCTAATGGCTGGTCCGTTACAATCAAGGCCCCGCGCGGATTGGGGGCAAGAATATTTGAGCTGTCGAGAGCCTCCCGACCGGGAGTAGGGTGGCAGTCGGGAGTGATCACCATTCCCCAATGCTGATTTTCGCTGCATATATTATCGACGAGGAGAGCCTCTGCGTGATGAAAGAGGAGAATACCGCTCAGCATATTTTCTCGGCACTGGTTCCTGACAAGCTCTGGATGGCTCCCAGGATCCCGCACCGCAATACCGAAATGGTGATTGCCTCGGCAAAGATTATCGGCAATCCTCGGCTGTGCCCCCGCAAATACGAAAATCCCTGATTCTCGGTTGCCACAGACTTCGTTTTCAACAAATGTCAGACGCGATTGCGGTCCGTAAATCACGACGCCAGACAGAATACCCTCTGTGGCGCGGCACTGTGTCACGACACAAGTACTATCGAGCATGTTCATCGCTGAATGCTGATCGCTACCGACGTATCGAAACGTGATGCCGGAGATGCGACCGCTTGGAACCTGCTGTAGATAGAGGGGGCCCCCACGGCGGGAAAATATCTGTACCTTGTCTCGATCAGCCCCCACCAAATGAATCGGTCGCCCCGTGATAAAGACTTTGTCCTCATAGACCCCGGGACGTACAAAGACCTGGTCATGCTCTCCTGCATCGAGTAGTGCCGCACTGGGTCGCGGGTAGGAGTCGCCGTTATTTGCGTCGACAATCAAGGTCTTTCCCCCGAGTGGATTCGGCGGTGGATCAGCTATCATGTCGCACTCCCTTCATCTCGCCTTTCTTGTTCTCGCCGTACTCGATCGCGACGGGCGAGACGAGCGGGAAAAGCGCGACACGAAGTTCCAAACACGTGAGCCTTCAACCTGTAGTCCTCAGATCACTTCACACGAGTCTCGCTATTCGCGCTTGTCGCGCGCCGGTCCACGGCTGCGTCGCAGTATTTCGGCCATAAACATGCAAGTCAAGGTATCTGCAAACCGTTTACTGAAGCCACTTCATAAGGAGCCTGTTTCAATATGTCAAGGGCGTGGCCTCACGCACAAATCGTACAATTCTGTCGTTGTGGTGGGGGTAACCACTTGGTAAATCCTGGTATCGAATGACGTCAAGCTCTTGGATTCCCGTTGATTTTAGACACACTGGATAGTTGCATGTTGGCATGGCGATTGCGTTATTGCAGGAGGACGGGTAGCGAGTCTGTTTCGAGCAGTACGGAGGGATATGATGAACATACTGAAGATCGTGCTCACAACAATGGTCGCGGTTCTGTTTTCTTTCAACCTCGCCGTAGCCGCCCCCTCCAAGGTGCAGGATTCGTCTCGACACCTCTATGATCGAGTGATGGAGGAGTATAAAAACAGGGATTACACGGCCGCGCTGGCTGGTTTTCGATTCTTTCTAGAACTCCACGGACAGTCTTCGCTGGCAGCTAACGCACAATACTTGGTGGCAGAATGTCAGTACCGATTGGGGCGCTATAAAGAAGCTTTAAAATCCTACTACCACGTTGTGTCCTACTACCCGCTCAGCCCGAAACTTGCTGCTTCTACCTTGAGAATTGGGCAAACCTATACGAGGCTAAAGGATCACGAGAAAGCTCATATGATGTATGAGCGAGTGGTTGATCAATATCCTGAAAGCGCTGAGGCTGAGACGGCACGGAAAGTCCTCGACACCGCGCCGATGCGGGAGGAGGATCCGACCCCTCAACGGATCAGCAACAGCTCGCTCGACTAGTTCTATCTCAGGAAAGGCAAGGGAGGCGTCGGCGATACGCAGTGGCAGTCACTCATCTTCACCTACGCCAAATAGCTGAGCCAGTTGAGGCACTGTATAGGAAGTGTGGGGTTTCAACATAGTCAACGTAATGCCCGCTGCCTGTAGTACTGATTGTATCTCCCGTCTCCGAGTGACCTCCTGTGGCTGAGCGGGGAACCCTTCCTCAAGAAGCACAACCTGCTCCGCAGTCTTCGTTCCTGGGTGGACCAACACAAAGTCGAGTTGCTTTAGCGCGATCTGTCTCAACACCTGCGACCGAGCCGTTCCTTCTGCCTCGACACTGATAACAGACCAGAGCGGAACCCTTGCAAAGACAAGATAGTGGTCTTCTACTGCCAAACGGATGAGATTGTAGAGCAAGAGATCCGTGTCAGTCAGTAGAGGCTGGGGACGCAACGTGACGTTAGGAGGAAGGACAAATGGCTCTTTCACGACTGGCCCAGTGGTTGACGAGACCTTCAGCCGCCAAACCAGAAATGCCAGGAATACGATGGCAAGGCTGATGAATACATACTCCATCATGTCTCTATCACCTGGGGAGGGATTCACGCCAGCGAGGACCGTTCGGGACAATGGTGCCAAGGAGTACAGGATGGTTCGCGCCTGTCACAGAAGGGATGTTGCCCCATTGTCCAGTTATGGTTTGGTAGGCCAATAGGGCAAAAGCCACCGCCTCAAACACCTTACTGTCCCACCCCAGGGCCTCAAATGTGGTGACTGGAACGGGGGCAAAGACCGTTGCGAGATGGCTCATAATTGCGCGGTTACGGACGCCACCGCCACCCACCACCACTTCATCGATCTCACCGCTGATCCACCGCCGCGAGGTTCCCACCGCCTTGGCTGTCCACATACTGCAGGTCGCCAATAGATCTTCGATCGAAAGGTTGCGTTGCTGCTGAATTGCGATTAGTTCCTCGATGAGACCAGGACCGAATACTTCCCGCCCAGTCGATTTGGGTGGCCGTTTGGACAGAAAGGGATGCGCGAGGAGCTTGCCCAACAATCGTGAATCGACCTGCCCTTTCATGGCCAGTTTCCCATCACGATCCATCAACAATCGTCCGTGGGTCACACGCACCATAAGACTGTCCAGCACCATATTGGCTGGCCCCGTATCGAATGCCTGCACCTTGTTGAGGTCTCCCCCTTTCGGCACATAGGTTACGTTGCTGATGCCACCGAGATTCACCACTAAGCGTGCGCGACGCGCATGCTTCAAAAGGAGCGCATGTGCTGCAGGAGTCAGGGGAGCCCCTTGGCCTCCTGCGGCGATGTCACGGGGGCGAAAATTGGCCACAGTGGTAATCCCCGTTCGTTCGGCAATGACGGCTGGCTCGGCGATCTGGAGGGTGGAACGAATGGCCCCGACTCCTGGCGCATGGATGCCATGCGGAAGATGATGCAGAGTTTGACCATGAGAGCCGATCAATGCCACATCGCTCAGTTGAAGTTTCGCCTGCCGAATGACTTGTATCGCCGCATTCGCAAACCATTCACCAAGAAGTGCATTGAGGTGGCACACCTCCGCGACCGTTCCTGAAACTGACGCGGAGAGAATACGCTGCTGTAATGAGCGTGGATAAGCCAGCGTGTGCGCCGCGAGCGTTCTCGTCTTCAGTGTGCGCCCGCGCCCGGTAATGTCCACAAGTGCCGCATCGACACCATCACCTGATGTTCCAGACATAAGTCCCACGACGCGCATTTCTTGACCCCTTCAGTGATGCGTTGTAAGTGCGGTAGGATTGCTACGCTAATGGAACTCGCCGGAAGGGTCAAGCAGGGAAAACGTCATGACCGAGCTTTCGAGGCCGGCCAAGTTGTTGCGTTGACAACAAGGGAATCCAGTGGTACCGTCCTCGCCCATGTTAATTCTCCGATTGGTGCGCCTGGCTTGGATAATCCTCATTAGTTACGTTTTGCTCGCAACGCCTCTGGCATTTGCTGCCCCTCCTACAGAGCCTCTCAACATCGTCGTCACGATTCCTGTCTTGAAGGATTTAACCGAACAAGTTGGCGGTCCCCATGTACGGGTAACCTCTTTATTGAACGGCTATGAAAACGAACATACCTATTCCCCTAAGCCAAGCGATCTCGTTGCCGTTCGGAAAGCTCGGCTACTGTTCGAAGTCGGGATCGGGCTTGAAGTCTGGGTCTCTTCGTTGGTGAAAAATGCCGGTAGCGCATCGCTCAGGGTCGTCACCACATCCAAGGGCATCGCGCTTCTTCGCGACAGACCCGATCGTGGCGGCGCATCTCATGCCGGAGATGAAGAGGAACGAGGGAATCCTCACGTGTGGTTGGATCCTGAGAATGCGATGACTATGATGCGGCACATTACGGAAGCGCTTATTCAGGTAGACCCGGCACATGCTACTGAGTACCGAACCAATCAGGCCTCCTATCTTCGGAAACTGGATCAACTTCGACAGGACTTGAGCGATCGGATGACTCACCTTGTTGATCGGCGATTCATCGCCCATCACCCTGCCTGGCCATACCTCGCACGGCGTTTTGGGTTCCAGATCGTCGGGACGATTCAACCGCAGTCCGGGAGTGAGCCATCGGCTCTCCAGCTTCACGGCCTCATCTCGAAGATCAAAAAGGAACGGATTAAGGTCGTGGTCTCGGAAATCCAGCTGAGTCAAAAGATTCCCGATCTGTTGGCCAAGGAGACCGGGGCGCGTGTGGTAGTGCTCACCACGCTCACGGGAGGCCTCCCGAATACAGAAACCTATATCGACATGCTCCGTTATAATGTGCTCCAATTGACCAATGCGCTGGATGGGTCTAGCGGCCGATAGATATTGGTTTCAGCGTCTTGGACAAGAGGAGCTCTCACCCACGTGGCCAGTCAGTCTCCCCCCATTATTCATTTTGATCATGCCACCTTTGGGTTTCCCGGAGTGGTTGCCCTTGATGATATCTCGCTAGAGATTCAGTCCGGCGAGTTCGTTGGGGTTATCGGACCCAATGGGTCAGGAAAGACGACGCTCTGCCGTGCAGTTCTCGGTTTGAT
Source organism: Nitrospira sp. (assembly GCA_037142015.1). Lineage (GTDB taxonomy): Bacteria > Nitrospirota > Nitrospiria > Nitrospirales > Nitrospiraceae > Palsa-1315. The sequence goes on from JBAXBK010000054.1 coordinate 8,880, forward strand.
GGCTCCGATGAAGGGCCACCTTAAAATCTTCGACTGTGCTTGTGATGAGCTACGCTGTCACCACAGGGCCAGGATCGGTTACCTGCCTCAGAAGGGAGTGGTCGATCGTAACTTTCCCGTCACGGTACTGGAAACCGTCATGATGGGGCGGTACGGCACATTAGGCCTGTTCACACGGCCATCAGGGAAAGACCGTAAGATCGCGCTGGATGCGTTGGCACATGTGGGAATGGAGGGGCATCGAGACAGTGCGCTTGGCCACCTCTCCGGAGGGCAGCAGCAGCGGGTCTTCATCGCCAGAGCCTTGGCTCAGCAACCGGATGTGTTGTTGCTCGATGAGCCGACGACCGGACTGGATATCACGACGCAGCATAACGTCATCGAGTTGGTGCAGCATCTGCACGAAGAGTTGGGCTTAACCGTCCTCTTGATCACCCACGACATCAACATGATCCGTTCGCGGGTGGACCGGCTCGTGCTCCTCAAGACTCGCCTTTACGCCGCGGGGCCTCCTGCCGATGTGCTAAAGCCAGAAATTCTTAGCCAGGTCTATGGCAAAGACCTTGTTATTACAGAGAAAGACCTCGTCATTGTCGAGGATTACCACCATCACCATTAACCATTCTGCACGATGCTAGACCTCCTCACCTACGACTTTATGCAACGATCCCTCCTCGCCGCGGCGATGGTAGGGGGGCTCTGCTCGGTCATCGGTGTCTTCGTCGTGCTTCGAGGGCTGGCGTTTATGGGGGCCGGTACCGCCCATGCGGCGTTTGCCGGAGTCGCACTCGGTTATCTCATTGGCTGGCCACCGCTGCTCATGGCCATTCTCTTTGGTCTCGCCACAGTCTGGATCACGGGATGGGTGGAAGAAAAGGGCCGGATGAAGCTGGATGTCTCTATCGGCATTCTCTATACCGCCACTATGGCCCTGGCCATTCTCTTTATCGGCCTCATGAAGACCTATAACGCCGAGATCTATGGCTATCTCTTTGGAAATGTGCTTGCCGTGACTAGTGAGGAGCTGGGCATAATTGCCGGGTTGAGCATTGTCGTTATTGGTGCGATTGTGCTGTTCTCGAAAGAACTGTACTTCATCGCATTCGATCAGGAAATGGCGGAAGCTTCCGGCGTACCGGCCCGGCGCATATTTTTTCTCTTACTAACTCTGATTGCACTCACGGTAGTGATATCACTTAAGACTGTCGGTGCGATTCTTGTCTTTGCGATGATCCTGATACCGGCGTCCACCGCCTACCAACTGACACATAGTCTCTCGACGCTGACTTGGTATTCGGTCCTTATCGGAATTACCTGCTCAGTGGGAGGAGTCCTTATCTCCTCCTATTGGGATATTCCCTCCGGTCCCGCCATTGTGTTACTCGCCACGGTGCTGTTTTTTGTTGCGGTCATCTTTTCTCCCAAGCGACAGCGGCAATCTCTTGCCGTTACTTGATCTCAACTCCATATCACGCGTTACTATCTGAATTCTCGCCGACTTCCATCTTGGCTCTCCTCCTGTAGGGCTATCCATACAATGCTGTGTCGACTATGAGACATTACTCTTCATAGGGAGCGGTGCCAGGACTGCCACGGAATCTCCTAGGAAAGGTGAAAACCGTAAGTATTCATAGTGAATAGGTAATTCCGGTCATCAGATCACAATAGAGTGAAGTGAGATCGGGGTACCGAACTTGCCTTGCTGACACGGAGAAATGCTTATATGTAAGCCATTCACACCAATACATACGGAGGGTTTATTCAATGGGTATCGTTATAGCTCGATGGGGTTTGGCAGGTTTCATGGTGATTAGCGCGCTTGCCATAGGCAGCCAAGCTAAGGCAGAAGAGTGGAAGATGGAACAAGGCGGAATAGAGCCTAGCAAAGTCGTGCTCGGTATGCGCGCAGGATTTGCCCCATTGACCCAATCGTTGACTACTAATAGCTCGACCGATGTAGGATCCTTGGTCAATTTCCAAGCTATGTATAGCCTCAACAAGTGGTTCATGGCCGGTATGATGTTGGAATGGGAACGCCATGGAGTGAATCAAGAACGCCCTGACCGGGACTTGGGCCATCAAGACACAGTCTCTGTGCTCCCGACCGTTGAAGTCCGTCCGGTCAAATTTGGCCCGGTTGTTCCCTATGCCAACATGAGCTTCGGCGTAAACGTGAATAGCTTTGGAGGAAACGCCGGTAACCAAATTAGCCCTAGCAACACCTTTGCTTGGAGACTTGGTTGGGGTGCTGATTATATGCTGACCAAGCAGTTTGCGTTGAATACTGAAATGGCCTATAAACGCAATGACGGACATGCGACTGTGAGCGGAGGTCTCAACAACGACTGGAATGCCTCGTCCTTCGGCTTTCTTTTTGGCGCCAAACTCTTCTTTTAGTTTCTGAATATTCGCGGCAGCTTGAGTGACGCGGAACCCTCGGTTTGCGGGGGCTCCGCGTCAGGTCTGATAGATGGACAGAGACAAATGATGCCAGACTTGGAGTAGGCTCGCTATTCCTGTCGGCCTTGCTTGGACCGGCTCCAAACCATCCCAGTCTGCTCCTTTGAGCTAAACCCAAGCTTTTCGTAAAAGCCTGGCATGCGGGTGCAGAGCCAGAAGAGCTCGACTTTCTTGAGGCGGGGGTGGTTCAGGATGCGCTGGACAATGTTCGCTCCGACACCCTGACGCTGATAGGTTTTGTAGACAATCACATCCCAGATGGTCGCCCGGTAGACAAAGTCGGTTAATACCCGGCCAAATCCGATCAGCAGATCCCCATCCCAAGCGGTCACGGCCACATCGGTGTGGAGCAACATCTCGCGTGCATCCTCAAGGGTTCGTCCTTTGGCCCATGGCGCTTGTTGGTAGAGGCGAACAAGCTTGGCTGGGTCGAGGTTCTTCTTTTCAGAAAAGGTGATGGTGGGCTTGAGGGGTGGGGGCATCTTGTATTAGATTATCTCCCAATCACAGCAGTTTAATTCATACGGAGTGTACGAGGAACGTCATGGCAACGCAAGTTCGTAGCTGTCCCAAGTGCGCTCAACTTATGTGGCTCACAGAGAACCAATATGAATCTCTCGATGAGTCGACGGTTCGAGCCAAATGCCCTCATTGTGGATCAACCGTTCGCTTCACGCTCGTTTCGCAGGGAGACAATGCCGCCGGCCCTAAAATGGGCCACTGATAGCTTCGCGAAGTTGAAAGTTTTGAGTTATAAGTTCTGAGTTGGCAGGAAATGCAACACTCAGAACTCAAAACTTCGGCCTCACATTCCCCGTCCGGCTCCGTCTAGCTCCGGCTTGTTGCCGGGTAGAATTTTATTCAGCGCAGATCGATACTCGCCTGTCCGCCCCTGGTCGGTTCGTCCGACTTCGATTTCTTTATCCCTCTGCATCCGTTCCAGATGGTCGAGCACCGAGAGGAGTGGATGAACCGAGCCGAGCAATCGGCCGACTTCGAAGGCTTCCAGCGATTCCACAAATAATTCATTCAGGCCTCTATAGGAAGTCCCGGCGCTCTGACTCCTGAATCGAGAGACGATCTTTTCATACTCTTCGATCGCCTCGAATTTGGGTTTCACGCCGGTCGGCACCGCCGACAGGTGAACGATCGGCGGCAATTTTGACGCATAGATCTTTAGCTGAGCAATCAATCCCCCTATCACGTCCAGTACATCTGCAGTCTGCATGACCTTATCCTTCGAGGCGGCACTGAATATGCCAAGCTGAGGAATCTGTCAAGATTTTCTGACGCCGTGAGGCGGCGTGAGACTATCAAGGGCCTGAACCACCAGCTCAATATCAGATGGAAACGGCTTTGTATATTCCTGAAACTCACCGGTGGAAGGGTGACGGAAACCGAGGGTCCTCGCATGCAACATCACGCGCGGGATCTCGACGTTTTCTACCGTGCAGACTTTTTTCCCTCCATAGGTCTGATCTCCCAGAATGGGATGGCCCAGGGATGTCAGATGGACACGGAGTTGATGTGTCCTGCCTGTGCGTGGGTACAACAGCACATGGGAGGCCAGCTTGCCGAATCGATGGTCAACCTTGTATTCCGTCACGGATTCCTTCGGTCGCGCCGTATGGGCAGAGAATTTTTTCCGTTCTTTCCTGTCACGGCCAATCGCCAGCTCGATCAACCCATGTCCTTTCTTAGGTACGCCTGAGATTAGTGCCTCGTACACCCGTGTGATCGTGTGATATTTGAATTGAGCCGAAAGGGCACGATGGGCTTCGTCTGTCTTCGCAATCACCATCACGCCTGAGGTGTCCTTGTCTAGACGATGGACCAGTCCAGGCCGTTCTTTCCCGCCAATCGTCGACACCGTGCCGCCGGAGGTCTGAAAATGATGGAGGAGGGCGTTGACCAGCGTCCCGGTCCAATGACCAGGCGCGGGATGGACCACCAGACCGGCTGGTTTATTGAGCAGCAACAACACGTCGTCTTCGTAGAGAATCTCAAGTGGAATCGACTCGCCTTTGAGTTCCAGCGGCTCCGCTTTCGGAATATCGAAGGCGATTGCGTCGCCAGGCTTGATCTTTTGACTGGGCTTCACGGCCTGACCGTTGATCCGCACACGCCCCTGCCCAATCAACCGTTGGAGAGCCGACCGCGATAACTTGGGTTCACGATTGACCAGAAAGATATCCAGCCGTTTTGGCAGCTCCCCTGCAGTCACGACAAACTCAGTCACCATAGCTAAACAATTCTCTCTAACCGGTTTCGGCCACGCTACTGCACATGAGGCTCAATTGCAATCGGAAGGTTTAGGCCTGTTTTTCACCAATTCCTCACCCGCCCAACTTCGGTATGTCGAGATGCGTCTTTCCCATGTGGGTAGTTAAGGCCTATGTTCTCGCGAGGATTCGTGCAGAAATCGGTGTTTTGCTTGCACGTTCGCATCAAAAATTATACTGATTATCATAAAGCCGAACATTTCCCTTTCGTGCCGTTTCCGGGGAGAGCATTCTGAGCGATCGCGATGAGGACAACACCATGAGGCGAGGCAAAAAGATTCAAACCGCAGCAATCGGGATGTTGTGTCTCACCACTCTCACTACCGGCGCCTGCGTAACGCAGCGCACCTACGATACAGCCGCGGCTGATCTCGAAGCGGTAAAAACCGAACTCCGCAGCGCCAGCACCGAAACGCAGGAGCTCACCCAACAAGTCAGCGACCTTCAACAACTCCAGATTGGCCTTGCAAGACAAAGGGAGGTCGCCTTGTCGATGCTCAAGCAAGCCAGGAAGGCGATGAAGGCCGAGCGTACCGTGTCACAAATGCGGTTGAACAAACTCAATCTCACGATCCAGCACCTGAGCACCCAGCAGAAGAACTTGCGGTACGCGGTCAAACATTCAACCGAAGAGCAGGCCAGGCTGCAATCAGCCGTGGAGTACCATACGTCAAAACTTGGTGAGGCAGATGAACTTAGTACATCATCACCACCTCCACCAGCCCAAACAGCCCTTGTTCCTCCAGTACACACTCTAGTTCCAAACGAATCTGTCCCAAAGCCGACAGTGACGACAACGGCAGCACCAGTGAATCAACCAGCGGCGAATCCCAAGCCGCAGTCTGCAGGCAATCAGCTGCCCGAGCCAGCCGAAGAGGACTGGTTGTCCTTCTTCAAGAATTGGATTACTTCATTCTGGCAATCGATCTTCTTCTAAGCAGGCAGGCTAGTTCCTTTGGTTCGCCTGGTGAATTTTCCGATCGGGCCAACAAGACCGACCAACTAGATCAGCTACACTCCTTACGCCTAACGTTTCACTTATTACGTCTTACGCTCGCTGAAAGGCAGGGTGATTTCCCAAAGGAAAGGGGTATTCTTTGGCACAATAGCGGGATTGATTTCGGCTTGTATCTGAGGAGAATTAGCACAACCAATGGCGCCTAAGGGAAAGACAGAATCAAAGGCCGATACCAGCGTGAGCCTCGGTTTCGAGGCCATGCTGTAATAGATGGCCGGCGGCCTGCACGTCGGTCAGTGAACGAAATGGCTCGATCAGGGAGAATGGAGCTCTTTCACTCGCAGGTGTTATTCATTTTCTTGCGGACGAGTTCCTCGGCTTTCAGCCAATCTTCCACGTCGCGCTCCCCCTGTCGTCCCCGTTGCTCATAGAGTTCGTAGGCTTTCTTTGCGATCCGTTCCCTCACCTCATCCGAATACTTCTGCATGGACTCAGGCTCGGGAGAGAGGTTTCCCTCCTCCAGTGGCCGAATGTCAGGATTTCTGGTCTTCATGAGCCTCCCCCTTCGATGATGTAGCCTGTTATCCTTAAAACCAGTCGGTCTGTCAAGTTGAGCGGTCTGAGAG
>JBAXBK010000055.1:0-14338 GCA_037142015.1 Nitrospira sp.
CAGCGAGGCCATTCTAATGTGGAGAGAAGGCGTGGCGCAAGACCACGGAGCCTGTAGACAACGCTTCGTGATCACGCCATAATTTAGCCGCTTCCAACGAAATGTAAGGAGTGGACTTGTGAAAAAAGCGTTGATCACCGAGATTACCGGACAGGATGGATCGTATCTGGCAAACGTGGTGAAGTCAGGATGTGCCCTCCACCCCCGCTTATAGCGCTCGACCTTGCGCAACGACATCTGAAATTGCTCGCAACCATCTTCTTGCCATACCCGAGGTGTACGTCGGAGACGACTTGGACGGCGGTGGCGTAACAGCGTGCATACATGGGCCTTCGGGTGCTTCTTGCGCATCCATCGCCAGAGTCGGTCGCCGACATACCAGTCAAGATTCGACAGGATGTCCTTGGCTCCGGTGCAGTGACGATAAAAGTAGGCCCACCCACGCAGGATGGGGTTGAGTTTCTGGAGGAGTTCGATCAACGGCAGTGGTGTGCTGGCTCGTCCAGTGAGTTGCTTGACCTTGTAGCGCAGGTCGGCAACCTTCTCCTTCGGAACCTCGACACGTGGTCTCCATCCCTACCGCGTATCCCATCGCATTCTGACCCGGTGTCCCAGAAATCCGAACCCTCGGTCAGAGGAGTGATGCGTGTCTTCTCGGGTGAGAGGGGCAATCCCATGCCCTGTTGGAGCACGGTCGCCAACTTCTCCCGTTCGGCCGCGGCATCCTCTGCGGCACCACTGACAAGGACGATAAAATCGTCGGCATAGCGGACCGGGAAATACACCGGCCGCCCCGCTCGGCGGTCGGAGGAACGTGCCTCCATCGCCGCGGTGATGCCATCGCTACTCCGCCGCGCCCTACGCTTGGTCTGATGATGGCCCCAGCGTTCATATCGCTCTTCAATGACTGACAGCGCGATGTTGGCAAGCAAGGGTGGAATGATTCCACCCTGAGGGGTGCCAGCGTCGGTTCGCAGGAACTGCTCTTCCGAGAGTGACCCGACTTTCAGGAACTGCACCAGCAACCGATTCACCCTGCGATCCGCGCAGTGCTGACGCACGCGGTTCATCAGCAGGTGGTGGTCGATATGCTCGAAGCAGTCCTTGATGTCCCCCTCGATCACCCATTGATATGGGGTGTCGTGACGCTTTCCGTCTTTGTGGCTTGCCTTGCGTGGCCGCATGGCCATGCGAATATGCTCGAGTGTGCCATGGCAGCCTCGGCCCGGACGGAATCCGTACGAGACGAGAAATAGTCAAATGTTGTGTACGCCGATCTGATCAGGCGGCGATTTCCTGACGGCTCTCCTTCTGGACTTCAACTCCGTTTTTGAACGGCACGCCGTGCATGAGCTTGGCCCTCTGTGCCGCCCCGCATAATTTCACCCAGTGGCCCTCGGCACTCCTGGCCAGCTTGAACACCATCGAGAGGATACTCGTGCTCGACACACAGCCGCGGGTTTTCGCCGTCCGCAGCCGCACCGTGGCAAAGGTCGACTCGATCGGGTTCGTCGTCCGGATGTGATGCCAGTGTTCGGACGGGAAGTCGTAGAAGGCGAGCAAGGCCTTCTTGTCCTTCGCAAGGCACTCGGCCGCCTTCGGATATTTGGGCGTGTAGGTCGTGAGGAAGGCCTCGAACGCCTGACCCGCGTGCTCGCGGGTTGACGCCATCCAAATCTGATGTCGCGCACTCTTGGCTTTGGCCTGCAGGTGCTTCGGGAACTTGTTCAGGACATTCACCATCTTGTGTACCCAGCAGCGCTGCGTGCGGGTGTGGCCCCACACCTGGGGGAGGGCCTTCCAAAAGCCGAGGGCTCCATCACCGATGGCGAGCTGGGGATCGACCGTCAAGCCGCGGCGCTGTAAGTCCAGCAACACGTCCTTCCAGGATTCCTCCGACTCACGGAATCCCTCGGTGAGGGCCAGGAGTTCCTTCTTGCCCTCAGCCGTGGCGCCAATGACCACGAAGATGCACTGGTTGGCCTCTTCCAAGCGGACGCCGAAGTGGATGCCATCAACCCATATATACGAGTAGGGCGTATGACCTATCTCACGTTTCTCCCAGCGCGCGTGCTCATCTTGCCAAACCGCCTTAAGCCGGCTGATCGTACCTGCCGACAGCCCCGGGGCGTGGGGCCCAGCAGCGCGGTGAGGGCCTCGCTGAAATCGCCCGTGGAGATCCCCTTGAGATACAGCCATGGCAGCAGGGCCTCGATCGTTTTCGTGCGCCGCAAATACGGCGGCAGGATGGCGGAGGTGAAGCGGATGGTGCCGGTGCGATCGCGTACCCGCGGGGCCTTCACCGCCACGCCCCCGAGGCCCGTCTGGATCGTACGGGGCGGGAGATAGCCATTGCGCACGAGTTGCCGCCGACCCGCCTCGTCACGCCGCTCGCGATATGGTCGCAGGAACTCCTCCACTTCTGTTTCAACGGCCTGTGTGATCAACTGCTGTGCGCCCTGGCGCAAGACCTCGGTGAGCACATCCCAGACCTCGCCAGACACCCCTGGATTCTTCAGCGTTCTTCCCGTATCGTGGTTCATGCGGTGTACTCACTTCTTGCAAAAGGTGGATGATCGTGGTTGACCATCAAGAGTACGCCGCCCTTTCCGATCCTGCCATACACAACTTTCAATCATAGCTCTCAGCCGAATGGGATAGCGACGGTCATGTTCCTGGATCGCGCGGTATCTCATGCGGATTCCCTCGCGAAGAACGCCGCCGCACGTTTTAAAAAATCCCGTTCCTTCCGCAGCGTCTCGTTTTCCCGTTTAAGTCGTGTCAGTTCATCCTGCTCAGTGCGCACCGCCTGGCGCGTGCGGCCCTGGGATTCGACCTGTTGCTGCTCAGTCCTCCAGCGATACAGCACATTGTCCGAAATCCCGAGTTCCCGCGCCACCTGGGCCACCGACCGGCCCGATTCCCGCGTGAGCCGGACGGCTTTGGACTTGAATGCGTCGGTAAACTGACGCCGTGTGGTGTCTGGCATGCTGACCTCCCATTTCATGATTCTCCCACTTATGGAGGTGTCTATGAAATCAGGGGAGGGTCACCTCATCCTTAGCCGCCCGCCTCCAACCTGAACCTCAACCTTCCGCCCAGGCAGCAGGATCAATTATGAACGAATCTGCCGAACCATAGGCTACTTCTTCTTATCTTATAGCCAAAACCACAGGCTCAAAGACATTGAAACGTAACGAGTTCGAAGACCACATTGAATGGTCTAAGACTTGCGATCTTCATGGCATTCGTTATTATCTCCATTAGGAAACTAGCGTATGAGCGAGACCAACCCAACATCACTGATGAAAGAGAGCCATCAGGCCTCATACCGAGCTGTGGCGGAGAATGATCTTCGCGTCTTGATCCAGGAAACGCTTCCGGGGGCAATCGTGTCTGGTACATCGACAGAGATACTGGATGGACACGAAGCATATGAGCAAGGATCGGCGCTCAAGAATGTAGGCCTGTTCAGACAGGCAGCGGAACATTTTCAGAAAGCGGCACAAGACCCCGCATATGCGCTCAAAGGCTTGGCCCAAATGGGCCTTTGCCTCAAGCAGAGCGGGAAACAGGAAGAAGCCGTCACGGCCTTTCGTCGAGCCCTGCAAATACCCACGGCATCATCGAAAGAACAAGTCCAAATCCTTTACCTCTTAGGAAGGACATTAGAGTCGCTCGGGCGCATCCCTGACGCGTTGGAGGCCTATCGATGGCTCCGGCGTGAAGCGCCGCAATATCGTGACGTCGCCATGCGAATCGAGTCGTTGAGCACGAGGCGCCTGCACACCACCGCTCGCTGATTTCACACACGCCAGATCATCATCCTGACCGTATCCCTTCGTAGAGGCGTCTCACCGTCGGCGTCGGCTCCCATTTCAAGATGGCCAGAGAGTCTTCGACATAGTTCCGCGTTCTCATTCCGTTCAACACAGAGGCCACACCGGGGGTGCTTGCCAGCACCCATAGGGCCTTTCGTGACAGCGATTCTTTGCGTCTGGCTTCCGGCAGCAGGGGATCTAGGGCCGCCGATACAATGGCGGTTTTGGCACGACTCCGTTCGGTGGCTTCTCGACGAAGCCCGCCTAACAGGATGAGTAACTGCGGCACATAGCGATCGCGCCAGGCCTCCCATTGCTCAGCAGCTGTTCCGGTCAATTGGCGTGTCAGTGCCTGCATCACCTGATTGACATGAGGCGCGATCATCTGATGCTCGATCTGTTCCCAATGTTCCAGACCCTGGATCTGAGGCCGCACGCGCAGCAATTCAACAGCCCATGCAAAGAAATCGGCCGGGGCCATCCCTTGACCGCTATGTTGAAGGGCTGGGGCAATGTTCTTGCGATATTCCTCTTCAAGCGCCGCAACTGTCCGGCATTGGCGATCGAAATCCACCTGGTCGCCTTCGAGAGGGAAATCCGCCAATCGAACCACACCGCTCTTGTTCGTTGGCATGGCATTGAGCGGACGATTGACCAGCACGGCGATCTCTTCTCGATGCGCCACTTCCAACACCGTCTCATGCTGATCTACGCCGGTATTGGGCGTCACCAGCGCGCCTGCTTCATAGAGATTCATAGGGCATTGCAGCACCGCGAAGTGGTGACGGGCTACTTTCTGCGACACAGCGGCAGCTCGTGCCGCATCGCATAGGCGAGAGAGCGACGTCGCCTCGGCGTCCGATGGATCTGCCGTGATTGTATTCGACGATACCCCGTAATAGCTGATCCGCCCCGCCGCCACTTGCGACTCGAAAAATGCGAAGGCCTGTTCAATTCTGCGGTAATAGGCATCCCGCGTCGCTACGAGATCTCCTCCTTCATGAGGCGCTGCCTCGGACAGAAAGTATTCCGGGTTGTGGAGTAAACAGACATCGAGCTTAGCCAATCCAAGGCGATCCAACGACAAAGCGAGTTGATCGGCCAGATACTCCGGGTGGATACAATGCCAGATGCCCTCGCCATATTTGACCATATCAGGGTAGGGGCGCCCGGCATGTTCCCGTGCCTCCGCCTGTTTCAGGTTATCTCCTTGCACATAGCCGATCTTCGAAACGACGATCACCTCTTCCCGCGTCAGCTCGCCGCTCTTGATCGACTCGCTTAAGACAGAACCGACCAGACGTTCACTGTCACCGTCCATGTAATTCGTCGAAGTATCGATCAGGTTGACGCCTTCCCGCAGAGCCTTCTTGAGTGCCTCTCGATGTTCCGGCTCTCTCGTACCGACCCGATAGGTTCCGAACCCGAGTCTGGACGTCGTCAATCCCGTGGCGCCGAACCGGCCATACCCATGTTCCATGCGTCCGTCATAGCGTGAGTGCACGATACGCGCAACATACCTGGCCGTTCCCTCTGGACTGGCAGATCCAGGAAGCGCTGCCCCTTGCAACAATGTCTGTTGGATCGCCTGATCTGTCCGTCGCGACGCTGACAGCAGCGCCTCGGTGACCTCCCGGGGATCAGTGAGCGGACGCTGACAGGAAAAGTTTCGACAGATATAGAGGGCCGCCTTTCGCTCCACCAACCCTTTGCCCGCCAACAGGGGGTGGCTTGATGGCGTCCCGGTTCCATCGCTGGAGGCAATCACACGATTCGGCAAAAAGACCTCGCGTACGGCGAGCTGCAATGCCTCTAGCCCAGGATCGGCGGGCGCCCCGACAAAAGCCAATTCAATCGGCCCTTCCCCTAACAGATCCACCGCGGCAAGCGTCTTGGCAAAGGCTCTCGGATACCGTGCTATCTGGCGGCCATAGGCGCGAATCCCACCGATTGCCGCCTCGCGCAGATCCTGGCGATCGTAATGAAAGGAGAGTCTGGCGAGGGCTGAAATTGCCACGGCGTTCCCACTGGGTGTCGCACCATCCGCCCCCTCACGCGCTCGGATGATCAGCGTTTCATGTGCCGTTGCAGTTGTATAGAACCCTCCCAAATCCTTGTCCTGGAACGAATCCATTATCCGCTCTCCCAATTGAAGCGCGATCGCGAGATAGCGTTCCTGTCCACAGGCTTCATAGAGGTCGATCAACCCTTCTGCGAGATAGGCATAGTCCTCCAGGACTCCATTGAGATGGGCTCGGCCCTGCCGTGAGGTACGGAGCAGTGTTCCCTCTAATGTTCGATGCACCAGCAAGAGAAAGTCTGCGGCCTTCATGGCCCCATCGATGTAGCGTCTGATTCCTAATACACGGCCTGCCTCGGCCATCGCTGAGATCAGCATGCCGTTCCAAGCCGTGATGATCTTGTCGTCGAGTCCCGGCGGAACTCGCGTTTGGCGGGCGCGATAGAGGAGGGGACGTACGCGAGAGATCGTCTCGCTCAGCTCATCGCTGGTGAGGTTTAATTCCTTGAGTACGGCCTCGATGGGACGCAGTCGATTCGGGATATTCCGATGCTCCCAATTTCCTTGGTCGGTAATGTCGTAGCAAGTGCAGAATCGGCGGGTATCTTCGGCGTTCTGCAGCACGGCCTGGACCTCCGCCGGCGTCCAGACGAAAAACTTACCTTCGACCCCCTCCGAGTCCGCATCCGTCGCGGAATAAAACCCTCCGGCAGAGTCGGTCATTTCCAGGAGAATATAATCGAGGACTTCCAAGGTGACCTGGCGATAGGAGGCCCGCTTCGTGACTTGATAGGCTTCCAGGTAGGTCCGGGCGAGCAGGGCATTGTCGTAGAGCATCTTTTCAAAATGGGGCACTAGCCAACGTTCGTCGGTGGAGTAGCGCGCAAACCCGCCGCCGATATGATCGTAGATCCCCCCGGCTGCCATCGCATCGAGCGTGCTTGTGACCATCTGCAAGGTTCGGCTCTCTCCTGTGCGACGGTAACAACGAAGGAGCAATGAAAGTCCGGCGGAGGGGGGGAATTTCGGCGCACTGCCGAATCCGCCATGTCGTTCATCGAAATTCTCGCGGAACTGGATCACGGCCTCATCAAGCACGGAGAGGCTGACTGAAACCGGAGACACCGTCTTGAGCTCGTTCTTCAACCGTTCAGTCAACTGACGCGCTTGACTCGTGAGCCCGGCGGAATCTGTTTCCCATGCTTCGGAGATTTTTTTGAGTAGACTGGGAAATCCGGGACGGCCCCATCGATCATCAGGAGGGAAATAGGTGCCGGCAAAGAATGGCTCTTGATCTGGCGTCAGAAAGACCGTCATCGGCCATCCACCCTGGCCATGATTGAGGGTGATCGTGGCCTGCATATAGATCTCGTCGAGATCCGGGCGCTCTTCCCGATCGACCTTGATACAGACGAAATGTTTGTTCATGCGTGAGGCAATAGCTTCGTTTTCAAACGACTCCCGCTCCATCACATGGCACCAGTGACAGGCGGAATAGCCGATCGAAAGCAGGATGGGGCGGTTCAGCGTTTTCGCCGTTTGCAAGGCCTCCGGTCCCCATGGATACCAGTCGACAGGGTTCGTAGCATGTTGGAGGAGATAGGGACTCGTTTCGTGGATGAGGCGATTGGACCTTGCCGATTCCGGTGAAGAGGACATGGTTACACGGTAGCATCGAGGCCCTGGAGGGGTCAATCAGCAGATAAAGGGAAGACGCCTGCGACCGTTGATTGAGATGAAATAGAATGGTCATAGAAAATTGGTTCTGGTCAAGGCCGGCCTTGTGGTAGTCTATTCGAAAGATCGTAACTGCTCAGGTGTTTAGGCTGAAGGCTACGAACACAGGCTGAAGGATTTTAGGCTGAAGGCAGAAGGTCGGAGTTCCGAATACTTCAGCCTGAATACCTTCTGCCTATCGACCTGCATAGTTACTAAGGACCAGCCATGACTGAGATTGGGCCCTACTCCAACTACCGACTGACCGTTCGTCTAGAACTCGCCAATACGCCAGGCATGTTCGCAAAGGTGGCAGCCGTCCTGGCCGAGGAAGGCGCCAACTTGGGCGCGGTGGATATCGTCTCTGCAACGGCCAGCTGTATGGTGCGAGACGTGACCTTCGATGTCCGGAACGAGGAGCATGGAGAGAAGGTGCTCGCCCGGATGGGGGCGCTCCCGGACGTAAAAGTGCTGTCGGCTTCCGACCGGATTTTTCTTCTGCATCTTGGCGGAAAGATCCGCATGCAAAGTAAGTTCCCCGTTACGACAAGAAACCTCCTGTCGATGATCTATACGCCGGGAGTCGGCCGGGTTTCACAAGCGATCGCGAAGGACAAGACCAAAGCCTATGCCTTTACCGGCAAGGGGAACACGGTTGCCGTGGTCACCGATGGGTCTGCTGTGCTCGGCCTTGGCAATCTTGGCCCGGAAGCCGCATTACCCGTGATGGAAGGTAAAGCCATGCTGTTCAAAGAGTTTGCGGGAATCGACGCATGGCCGATCTGTCTCAACACGCAAGATCCTGACGAGATTGTTCGTACGGTTCAAGCCATTGCTCCGGGGTTCGGCGCCATCAATTTGGAAGACATCAGTTCGCCGCGCTGTTTCGAGATCGAACGCCGCTTAAAAGGCACCTTGGATATTCCGGTGATGCATGACGATCAGCATGGCACGTCCGTGGTCATCCTTGCCGCTTTGACGAATGCGCTCACCGTTATCGGGAAACGAATGGAGGACATCCGCGTGGTCGTCAATGGTCTTGGTGCAGCAGGAACCGCCTGCTGCAGGATGTTGCTTGCCGCCGGCCTCTCGCACCTTGTCGGATGCGAACCTCAAGGCATCGTTTTGCGGGGGGACGGCCAACAACTGCGGGCTTGCCGAACGGATCTCGCCCCCTGTATGACCAAAGACCATCCCCAAGGCACACTCCGAGATGCGCTCAAGGGGGCCGATGTCTTCATTGGCTTATCCGTCGGTAACATCCTTACAGCGGAAGACCTGGACCTGATGGCGGCTGATCGCATCGTCTTTGCCATGGCCAATCCCGACCCTGAAGTCCCTCGTGAATTGGCTGCTTCCCACTGCCGGATCTTTGCCACCGGACGATCCGACTATCCCAATCAAATTAATAATGCGCTCGCATTTCCAGGCATTTTTCGGGGTGCGCTGGATGTGCAGGCACGCGACATCAACGAAACGATGAAATTGGCTGCGGCCAAGGCCCTGGCAGAGACCATTTCCCCTGCAGCTCTTAGTGCGGACTATATTATTCCAAGCGTGTTCGACAAGGGAGTCGTTCCGCGGGTGGCAAAAGCCGTAGCGGCAGCTGCACGTGAATCCGGAGTGGCCCGCCGCCGCACCAAACTCAGTGACGACTTCGCATCCTCTTAACCCGATATTTCACCTGAATTTAGCTGTTTCCGCTGCTCTTCTGGCATGGGGCCTGGCTGTGCTACAATGCGCGCCTCTTGTTCGTTTGGTCTATCTGGTCTGTCTGGTTGGTCTGGTTAGTTTCGTTCAACCAAACACACGAGATAGACCAGATAGACCGGGTTTGTCTCACACGTGAGAACCATCGACATTCTAGCGTGCCGACATAGTTTTCTGCAGCCTCCTGGGAGAGAGTCTGGGGCATATGCCATTTACACAAGGCAAATTTATCAAGTTTCAGAATGGGATGAGAAAACGGATCGATTCGTTGCGCCCGAAAGCCGAAGAAAGCCTGGATCTCGCCGTCGATACGATGATGCAGGAGCGGGTCGACAGCTTCTTTCGTGTCGAAGAGGGGCTGGAGGAAATCATTAAATCATTGCTCCAGATTGAAGAGGAGATTGGAGAGATCCGTGATCTTTCCGGTGCGATGCGTCTGGAATCCCGTCTTGAGTTTGTCGAAGACCGATGGGACGATTTCGACAGTGAGATTCGAGAGCGTCCCCGGCGCCGACGCAGGAAAATCAGCCTCGCCGATATGTTGAAAGCCGCCAGTGGGGGAGGCGGCGATCTGTCACAGGGGGCAAGCGGGATCAACAACGCGATGGACGCCTACGCCGCGATGGGCGTAGAGTTCGGCAGTTCGCTCGCTGATGTCACAGCCTCATTTCGCCACAAGGCCAAGCAACTTCATCCCGATTCAAATAATGGCGACCGCAGCGCTGAACCGGAATTGAGACGCATGTTAGAGGCCTACCAGTTCCTGAAGGAATACTTGAGCCTTAGCAATGTTGAACCTCCCCGATCACCAGACGCCACTTACCGCCCGACAGAATAAAATGCACGTGACACCCAATCCACCTCTGCCGTATGTGACCGACCAGCAAGGTCTTGAAACCCTCTGCCACAAGTTACGACAGAGTCCACGTCTGGCTTTGGATACGGAATTCGTCGGCGAAGACACATTTATCCCGCGACTCGAACTGATCCAAGTCGCCTCCGCCACCACCGCTGCTGTCATCGACTTTCCTGCCGTCCAGGCAGGCGGATCGCTCGACGTCTTTTGGGAACTCATCTGTGAGCCAAAAATCGAGAAAATCTTCCATGCCGGGCGTCAAGACCTCGATCTGTTCGCCACACATGCAGGGCAGATCCCGAAGCCATTTTTCGATACTCAGATCGCTGCTGCCATGGTCGGGTATGGCGCCCAAATCGCCTATGCAAACTTGGTCCAGCGACTCCATGGCACCAGGCTGGAAAAAGCCCATACCTTCACCAATTGGAGTGCACGACCGCTCTCGGATGGCCAAATCGCCTACGCCTTGGAAGATGTCGAATTCCTCCTATCGATCCATACGCATTTACAGGATCGCCTCCGCACACTCGGCCGATTGGATTGGGTCAGCGAAGAGTTTGCACGCCTTGAAACGGCGGTGGGAGAAAAAAGTCGAGAACCACAGGAACGCTACCAGCGAATTCGAGGGTGGGATACGCTTAAGCCCAAAGGGGCTGCGGTGCTTCGTGAGTTAGCTGCTTGGCGAGAAGCGGAAGCTCGCCGCCGGAACGTGCCTCGTGGACGTGTCATGCGAGACGAGGTGCTCCTCCAGCTCGCACGCCATCCACCGAAATTGGTCAATGATCTCCATGGACTCCGTGGCGTCCATTCCTCCGAGGTCGATCGGCACGGGGCAGCATTACTAGCTGCCATTACCTCGGCGCTCGCGCTTCCACCATCGGCCTGGCCGGAGGTTCCTAGTGAGCGAAAACCTGACCCTGAGTCGACAGGTATCGTCGAACTCCTGCAAGCTGTGCTGAAGGCCCGTGCAGCAGAGGAGGGGATTGCTCCCACCATGCTGGCCACCAGTGCTGACCTACAAGCACTCGTAGAAGCCAAGCAGAATCGCACGGCTCTTGATGTGCCCATCCTCCGTGGCTGGCGGCGCCAGCTGGCAGGGGATCTACTCTTACAAGTCTTAGATGGCGCGGTCACCATTGCTGTAGACCGAACCTCCGGTGCTCTTCGGATGACCCAAGACTCTCCCTCAAATGCTTCGAGTTGACGCACCGTCGTGTATTCCGCTCTGGCTCCTGTCTGACAACCTCCTCTGACTGTTCAAAAACGGCCCTGGGGCAGCTCTTGCCCTATGCCGGAATCCTCTTCGAAAAACTACGGTATTACAGAATCGTTACTGTATCGCTCTCTACACTATAGAGACGGGCTGGTATGGATCTGGCAGTTCTGCTAGGGCCCCGGTCTACCCTATTCATAGGGATGAGTCATGCTAAGGCAGCTCTGGAAATCTATCCTCGCGCTTCTCTTCCCTGGAGGGCTGATTCTTCTCCTTGCGATCGGATTTCTTCGTCCCCAGGGACTCCCGATGTGGTTGCAACAGCCGATTGCCGCCCTGCCCTACATTGTCTTCACGTTTGGGTTAATCTTTGGCTGGTACTTTGCCAGTAGTCGCATGATCCTCTCCCTGCTTGTATTGGTGCTGGCCGATCGAGCCATGCTCCTGCTTCCCACTGCCGAAGCCGATCAGGAATCCGTACGTCAAATCATTGTTGCTATGACCGCGTTTCTCGTCCCTCTCAACCTGTTGGCCTTTTCCATCCTCAAAGAAGATTCGCTTTTGACATCTCGTGGCCTAATACGCCTCCTACTCGTCTTGCTCCAACCTGTTCTGCTGCTCTGGCTCTGCCTTCCGGACCAGCATGACCTGTCGAGATCATTATTCAGCGGGGCATTTGTTCCGCCGCTGTTCACGGAATGGACGCCGATTCCACAACCGGCGCTGGTGGCCTTTGCTATAGCGTTGCTGCTGCACGGCATACGATTCGTCCTTCATCGCGATGCTCTTGAAGGGGGAGCAATCTGGGCATTGGTGGCCATTTTCGTGGCCTACCATGCGAGCCCTTATGGCTGGCATCCGACAAACTTTTTCATGACAGCGGGACTGATTCTCTTCGCCACATTACTTCAATCCTTCCATCGGCAAACCTATCGGGACGCACTCACCGGCATTCCCGGTCGCCTGGCCTATAACGAAGCAATCGGACAACTTGGGAAGCGGTTTTCCGTTGCAGTCATCGGTATCGACCAGCTCACTCAATATGCCAATGTCCATGGAAAGTCTGTCAGTGAACAGATCTTAAAACAGATCGCACCCAAAGTTCTGGCCGTCTGTACAAGTGGGCAAGTCTTCCGTACGACAGGGGAAGAACTCACCGTATTGTTTCCCGGAAAATCGACTATAGAAGCTCTCAGTGCGTTGGAAACTATCCGGAAATCGATCGAAGCGATCTCGCTGTTTCTCAGAGGAAGAGAACGAGTGTGGGAAAAGGAACGCGTGGCTCAAAAGACCGGACCACGCGACCAGGCCCTTCCTGTCACCCTAAGTATCGGCGTGGCAGAAAAACTGAACGACAGCGCGACACTGACTCTGGTGATCAAGTCGGCGTACCGCGCCCTCTATGAAGGCAAAGGCGCAGGAGGGAACGTTGTAAAGCGTGGGATCGAGGAGAATGTGCCAGTACGGCGTTCCCCTACAGAAACAGGACGAGTTTCCTCAATGAGCGAGTATGGAACGTAGGGCTAACTACAGCAACTCCTTCACAGCCTCCGCCGGTCTAGCCAAGATTACCTTCTCGCCCCTTTCGACAATCGGACGCTGAATGAGATCCGGATGGGCCACCATCAGATCCAGCCATTCATCGTCAGACAGGATCTTTTTCGCCAAACCGAGATCCTTGTAGATGTCCTCTTTGGTTCTCAAAGTATCCTTCGGTGAGAGCCCCGCCTTTTTTAAAAGATTCTTGAGTTGAGCCTTCGTGAAGGGTTTCTCATAGTAGTTAATAGCCGTGAATGGTTTGCCGCTTTCTTTTAGCAACTGCACCGCTTGACGGCAGGTGCTGCAGGTCGGTTTTTGGTAAATCGTCACCTCTGCCATGTTCCAACTCCTTTTTGCAGTGGCTCGCCAGCCTTGACGCCATTTTTATCTCTGTGATACATCAGCCCTATTATGCTTACATCAACGCCATGATGCCGACGCCAATCTTTGGAACCAGCTCCAGCGGTCAGTTTTCCTGTGCGACAGCCACGCATCACACCTTACGAGACCTCCGCACCAAGCGCAAGGGACAGCCGGTGTTCGTCGTCGGGCATGTCCTGGCTAGGAAAGGCCAGGAAGGAAGCTTTGAAGTCTTTAACGATCGACTGGCCATTGTCAAATTCTCCGATGGTGTCGCGATCGGTTATGATCCGCAGGAATTGCTCTTACCTACCGATATCGATGATAAGGGCACCGCATACTTTGAAATTCGCCCCTGCCGACAGTGCGAACAACTCTTCCCGTTGATTATTGAAGAGTGTGAGTCGGCAGAAGAACCGACCTCCTGTCCGGAATGCCGAGGTTGAAATAGTCTAGGCCTCAACCTCTCCTGTCAATCCCTCAACGGTGCAACCTCGATCGCTTTCTTAATCAAACAATCGCCGGCAATAGACTGGAGGGACATCGGCAGCATGCCGGCATCGATCACGCGCACCGTGACAATCTGGAAACCTTCAGCGCCTTTGTATCCTTCCATCCTGATGGCATGGCAGATCTCGATCTTTTTCCATATCAGATTATTCAGGATTGTCTCCGATGCAAGGAGCTTCATATCTGACACGACGTCATTTATCGAGACCTTCGCCGGTACTTGCGCCTTGTCTTTTGGCGTCTCACTTACCACGGCAAAAGCAAGGGTCTCCCCTTCGGTCTGTGCCAAGGCGACTGTTCCCATTGCAATGAGACCGAGGATTGTCACCAGGAAGGACAGATACACCGTCATTGTGTGCTTCTTCGGCATATCCGATTCCTTGTGTGAATTGCCGACAAGTTGAGTATGCCAATCGATAAGAGTCATTTCAAGTTTCTGCCCTGATGTCTTGTTCATTTGGTCTATTTCGTTTGTTTGGTTTATCTGGTTAGTTTCATTCAACCAAATAACCAAACGAACGAAACAGACTAAATAAACTGGGTCTTCGCGCATTCGAGTGGGTCATTCTGTGGTCCGATCCTGCGTGATCGCC
>JBAXBK010000056.1:0-13642 GCA_037142015.1 Nitrospira sp.
GATTGTTTACCAACACCTACGTGCGCCGACCTGATTCTGGACTCTGGCCCTTGCGCCGTCCTTCGCATCCTTCCTACAATTGGCCTCACCACGAGGCTCCTATGCCCTTCTTGATTCGCCCATCCCGTCGCTTTCCTGTGCAATGCGCCGTCACGTAGGTCGCTGGCCTGCCGCTCAAGCTGTTGCTGGCGTACTGTTCAGGTTTTGGGTCAGAGATTCAATTCGATCCGGTAAATCAAACTTGATTCACCAACGAATCGTTTTCGATTCATGCAGACCGCTTTCCATCCTCGTGGAGGAGCTTCTGCACAGGCGCAATTCTTGGAAAAACCGCAAACTGCTACCAAGGACAAGTGCATTTTAGATTAGGTACGCGGCGTGCGTGATATTTGGTGAGCCCAGATGATTCATGAATGCGGTCGCGTGGCGTTAGAGACCAAAGCCCGCCGGAGCTTCTCGCAAGTAAGGCCAAAAGCATCTGGTAGAGAGGATGGACAGAGAACCAAACAATAAGTCGGCTTGTGCAGTTCACGGAGAAGAAGAAGTGAATGATGAGAAAGATTAGCGCATTACTTTGTGTGACCGTGCTGGGGCTATTTCTCCCAGGTTCCCCCTGTGCCAATATGACGTGAGACACCTCCCTCTGACCAATTAGAGTAGAAAAGCAGGTGTCAATCATGGCTGTTCCTCAGATGACCGTATCGATGCAGGCCCCGCATCCCTCCCTTGCGCCGTCGGCGCCCGAACCGGAAGTGGCGGCCACTGCCAAACGGCGACAGTTCTCCAGTGGCAACAAACGCCGCATCCTGGCCGTTGCGGACCGCTGTACCGAAGTCGGCGAGATCGGAGCGCTGTTGCGCCGCGAAGGCCTCTAGTCCCCACACGGCGGAAGCAGCGCGCGGCGACCGAACGCGCAGGGCTTGAACCGCAGAAACGCGGGCGCAAAGCCAACCCCACCCTCGCCGAAACCCGGCGCGTGGCCGAGCTCACCAAGGAGAACGCGCGGCTACGCCGCAAGCTGGCGACTGCCCAGACCATCATCGATGTCCCAAAAAACTCTGCACCTTACTTGGGCTGCCCACGGCCGAGGATCAGGAGGAGACATCCTGATGAACGCCCTCCACGTATTGGCGCCCGAAATCGGACTGGCCCCCGCGTGCGCGGCCGTACACATCAACCGGGCCGAGATCTCTCGCCAAGACGCCCGGCGCCGCCGGCTGAGTTCGCCAAGGCACCCCACGCCTTGACCCGGGCGCCCCTCGCATTCAGCGAGCCCGAGCGCCACGCATTGCTCGATATCCTGTATAGCGAACGCTTTGCCGACTGCGCCCCGCGCACCGTCTACGCGCGACGGCTCGATGACGGTCGCTACGTGGACTCGGTCCGGACCATGTACCGCCTGCTCGCGACCGTGGGCGGCTCGCGCGAGCGGCGCCATCAGCGGGTCCACCCGGCGTACGCCAAACCAGAGCTGCTCGCGGTGCGGCCCAACGAGGTCTGGAGTTGGGATATCACGAAACTCAAAGGCCCGGTCAAATGGAGCGGCTATCACCTGTACGTGATCCTCGATATCTTCAGCCGCTACGTGGTGGGCTGGATGATCGCCCTGCGTGAAACCGCACAACCGGCCGAACAGCTGATCGCCGAGACCGTGGCCAAACAGCACATCGCGCCGGGTACGCTCACCCTGCACGCCGACCGCGGCTCCAGCATGCGCAGCAAGCCCGTGGCCGCCTTGCTAGTCGATCTGGAGGTCGCCAAGACCCACAGCCGACCGTCTGTCTCCGATGACAATCCGTATTCCGAGGCCCCGTTCAAAACGCTCAAATACCGTCCCGACGTTCCCGAGCGTTTCGGCAACATCGAAGACGCCCGCGCCCACTGCCAGCGCTTCTTCCACTGGTACAACACCATCCACTGCCACTCGGGTATCGGGGTTATGACTCCAGAGAGCATGCATGACGGTCGCGCCCACGCCCTCTTCGCGCAACGCGCTGACACCCTCAACATCGCATTCCTGGCTCACCCCAAGCGCTTCAAGGGAAGGGCCCCTCAACCGCCCAGGCTGCCAACCGCGGCCTGGATCAATCCACCCAAACAGGAGACCACCGCCACCACTCCCGATCCTTCGACAGTAATTTCATGCAACTTGGTGTCTCAATGTCATTGACACGTTCCGGAAGGCAGCGGCGGGCGCGAACCTGGTGGACGGGAGAAGGGATTGCCAAGGGCATCCATGGCTCGAGCAATCCCCCAGGCTTCACTCTTAATCAGCAGACCATAGGTTTGACTCCTGCGCATCCCATCGTGTTGTTGCGGTAGCCTCCGGCAGAGGCCGACCGGCTAGCACCTGCGAGGCGCACCACTCGCGCCAGCCCCACTGTCACTTCCGCCGCTTAGCTCTCTCCGGCACGCCGGCGACGGCCCCTGCCTGGCCCGGACGATTCATGAGTACCTGCTACGTCGTCCGATCCTCTCGCCCGGCGGGGCTTTTCTCGTTCGGCCTCCTCGACGGACTGGCAGTACGCCTGCGTCAGCCTTACTTGCGAGAAGCCCCGGCGGGCTTCGGTCTCGAACGCCTCGCGACGGCATTCATGAATAATCCTGGCTTGCGTTTCCTCCGTGAACTGTGCGTTTGCTCTCCTCTTCCTGTGAGAGAGCCAACTTCATTTCAACAAGGAGGGAACAAGATGCCTACCAACAACAAACCTGCGAACACGCTGCGATGCGGGAACATCAAAGCGACAATCTGGCAGAATGTCAGCGAGAAGGGTCCGTTCTTCTCAACGACCTTCTCTCGCCCGTTCAAGGATCAGTCCGGCGCGTGGCGCAATGGCACTTCGTTCGGTCTCAATGACCTTGAAGCCCTTGTCACCGTCGCGCATGACGCGAAAGAGTGGATTGCTGCTCATACTTTGAAGCGTTGACCTGTTTCACTGGGAATCCTCCGGCCCTCCGGGGCTTCCTTCGACCCATCTGCTCTTCTAGCTCTTTGCGAGGTGATGAAATTCCAGCACAGCGTGGCCTAGTATTTTGGGGAGAAATCACTGGAGGGTTCTTGGCCTGGTCGCAAACTTACGGACGGCTGACTTCCCAAAGGGTCAAGTCAAGCCGATCGTTAGGCTTACAGCCCAGTACTACGCCCGCGTCCACACGGCCCTGACAATAACCAGCCGAACGGCATCTAACGTATGCTAAAAGGTGAAAGTCTGCTCATCAGCGACCAAAAAGATAGGTCTTCCTCCGTTGGAGATAGACACGGCATGGGCCAATGTCTCCTTCGCCCCTGCTGAGGCAGCGCAAGTCTCCAGAGCTTCCATCGACGGGAAATGGACCTCGACGATACGGTAAAAAGGTGGCGTCCCCTGAGGAGATGCCAGCACCTTCGTCGCCACGATCTTGGTCTTGGTCTTGCCGCCCAACTTTTCAACCGCCATGGGTACGTGCTCGACCTGATACACCTTCTCGAAGGCGTCAATATCATTCGGACGAGGGTAGATCACAATGAATTTTACTCCAGCCATTTTTTCCTCCGTTTCATTTTTTCTTACGCCTAACTCCATTATTTGGTTCCGTATAAGATCCCTATTGTCTTGAGATGCAGGATAAAATCCATCTGGCATCCTGCCGGGATTGGAACCTCAGTTCAAGTGATCTCTTCGAGGTTCCTCTCTGCATCTCATCCATCCGTGTGTGGTTCGGAGCTGGTCTTCACTGCCAGACCTGCAACTGCGCCTCGTCTCGAACTCGCTACTTTGAGGCTACCTTCTCGTCAAAGAAGCGTAGGATGTTCCTGGCGATATACTCTAGGCAATCCTCTACCGCGAAGTGACCCGAATCGAGTCGGTGCATCTCAGCCTGGGGCAAATCTCGCAAATAGGCCTCGCCGCCTCCGCGGGTGAAGAAGATATCGTCCTGACCCCAGAAGATGATCGTTTTGGGGTTTCGACTGCGCAGAAACTCCTGCCACCTCGGATACAGGGTGACGTTGGTGCGGTAGTCGTAGAAGAATTCCATCTGTATTCGCCGAGCCTGTGGGCGCTCCATGAAGCGAGCATCCATGTTCCAGTTGTCCGGGCTGATCAACTCCGGCTTCTTGTGCCCGTGGAGATAAATGCTCCGGATAGCGTCCACTTCCAGGAAGCCCATGAGCGGCTTTTCCGATTCGGGTGTCCGTTTCTTCCACAGCGCGTTGCGGAAACCCTCCCAGGCGGCCGTGAAACCCTCTTCATAGGCATTGGTGTTCTGGACGATCAGCCATTGCAACCATTCCGGGCGGCGCGCGAGGATGCGGAAGCCCACCGGACCGCCGTAGTCCTGCACGAAGAGACCGAAGCGGGTGAAGCCTTTTTGGTTCAGAAAACCTTCGACCACGTCCGAGGTCTTGTCAAAGGTGTATGAGTACTCAGTCGGATCTGGCAAGGCGCTGTTGCCGAAGCCGGGGTAATCCATCGAGATGACATGGAACTTGTGCGCCAGCGCTGGAATGAGGTTGCGGTATTGATGCGATGAAGCCGGAAAGCCGTGGAGCAACACAAGTTTGGGACTGCCGGGCCTACCCGCTTCGCGGTAAAAGATGTTGAGCCCTTGGACCTCGATAGTTCCGGTCCGCACTGTGGTGTCTGTGATGGCAGGTACGTAGTTCATTAGAGCCTCTCTTGTTGTTGGGCTTGGTTAGACTACTCGGCGAAGACTGCGGCGGCGGCGGATTCAGCGCAAGCACGGCCACGCACTAGTTGCACATCGTCGCCTACAGCGATTTCGCCGCTCTCGATCACGAAGCAATTGAGCGCGAGTTTACCTTCGAACCTCCGATAGATGCCGCGGGTGATTTCTTTGTCTTGGACTTGTGTGTCGGGATCGTACGAAGTCATGATGCACCGTAGGCGCAAATCCTGGACCCCAATGAGCACCGTGCCGATACGCAGGCAGCCGCCTGGCCACTCGCGCTCGGTCAATCCCTCGACGGCACCGATCACGAGGTTGGGCCGCAAACGGCGATGGTCGTGACCGAAGGCGGCGATGGCACCGTCGGTGGCCACCAGCAACGGCAGTACATCGAAGCGTTCAATGCCATCGTAGCGCACCAGCTTCGCGCCCGGCCCAGCTATATCTGCGACCTCGGCGGCGACCTCTGGACTATCCCACGGCCGGCGGTCCACCAGAGGTTCGCCATCCAGACCCAGCGTACCCTTATGACCCAGGAAACGCGGATGGGAGCGTGAGGTGATTACCCGTTCCCGGGCGTCCTCGACATGTACGACTCGGTCGCCTTCAATGCCGAGCGGGCCGATGCGTGCCCGTTGCAGTTTCTCGCCTGCCATGGTCTTAACCGGATATCTCCAGATCTCCGTGACCTTCATGGCCACCTCCGTTCCTGTGGAAAGAACTGCTGAGTCCATTTGCGGTATGACATGATCTATTCGTTCGTCGTCCAAAGGCTGCAATTCTTACAGTCGAATGAGTCCCCGCAAGTGCCTTCGAGCCCTCACGTAGATAATTTTACTTTGAGGACTTCGCGATACTCCATCTCTCCCATTCCCAAATTATTTGTTTTCGACCCGTCGCGACGACAGAGGGGAAACTAGGGATGTTGATCTCAGGGCTTGAAGGACCGTTGTATTGAACTTGATGATCCACCCCGACGAGAGAAATCATAGTAACTTGAACAGAATGCTGATGGATGCTGTTAATCAACGGACCGCCACGCTCCGCTCACCTGTTCCTCTTTCTCCACTCCCACGGCGCCACGGTTGACCAGCCCCCAGTTGTTAGGTCACCGCTCAAGTTCCTTCACGCCGGATAGGATATTCAGACAGGAATTCCAATGCCATAGCAAAGGAGCTGTGTTTTTCGGATTTGTTTGATCGAACCGCTCACGTTTCACACTTCACGACTAGATACCCGCGTACCATTCATACCCTTGATCTTCCCAATAGCCGCCTTTGCCGCCACCGATGCCGGACAGTGTCTCCACCAATTCGATCCTCCTCACATACTTGGCCTGTTTGTATCCAAGTTGCTGTTCAAAACGGAGTCGAAGTGGCGCGCCATGCGGAATGTCCAGTGGGGTGCCATTTAACTCATAGGCCAGGATCGTTTGCGGATGATAACAGTCGGCCAGGGCCATGCTCTCGTAGTAGGCCACGCCTTCATCGTCCACATCGGCGCAGTGGAAAACGGCGAACTTGGCATTCGGTAATGGCTCCACCTTCCGCATCAGATCGCCGAGCGGGACGCCGGTCCACTTTCCGATGGCACTCCAGCCTTCGACACAGTCATGCCGGGTAATCTGTATCCGCATGGGCAATTCCTTCAGTGCTGCGAGCGACCAACTCATCGGAACCTGAGCCAAGCCCCCAACCTCTACCGTCCATTCGGAGAAATTCTTTGCCGCATGCCCGGCATAGTCTTCCGACCCTGGATCGGTATTGCCGTTCGCCGGAAACACCTTCGAGATGTCGGCATCCCCATATTCTCTGGCCAGGGCATTCGTCGGCGTGACGGCCCGTTGGACTCGTTCAGTCAGTTTCTCCGTCTTGTTCAAGATCGAAGGGAACCAACTGCTCTGCGTCAGGTTATCGCAGCCCGCAAGCGCCACAAGACTCGCGGCGCCCAATGCCCCCTTCAGAAACTGTCTCCGCTCCATTGCACGATCATGTTTCATGACTCGCTCCTTCATGCTCATGTTTCACGACGAACCATCCCGTCACCATTGACCGGATGTTGTTGAAGAATCCTGTCAGGATCACCTCAACCACATGCACCACGATGAACCCGACGAAAGAAAAACAGGCAATAAAGTGAATCGTCCTGGCCGCCTGCCGTCCACCGAAGATCGTGAGCAGCCAGGGGAACGCCGTATCGATCGTCGGTGACATCGTGAGCCCCGTCAGGATGATCAGCGGCGCCACCACAAACAGAATGACTAGATAGGCAAGTTTCTGCAGCACGTTATACCGCTTGGCTTCATCCCCTTTGGGATGCCGGAGAACCACGTGATCTTTGACGGCCTTGCCGATGCCACGTAGGTCCTTGCCGGTTGGAGCCAGATCACGCGCGGCATGCCGGCTGATCAGCGCATAGGTCGTGAAGAATAGCCCATTGATGACGAGGAGCCATGCGAAGAACAGGTGCCACTGCCGACCCATCGCCAGAAATTTGGCGCTTGGAACGGTCGCCCAAGCAGGAAAGGCACGGCGCGAGCCATCCGAATAGCCGAGAACGCCTGTTGTGTCGAATTTGTAACCCAAAATAGTCGTGATGCCACGCATCTCTCCGCTCTCGGTCTGCACAGGGCGAATCGAGAGCAACGGCTGGTCACGATCGGAACGATCGCCCCAATAGAGGGCGGGATGCGCGTTGAAAATTTGGAGTCCGCTCATGATCAGGATGATAAGAATAGGAACGTTGAGCCAATGGCTAATTCGCACGGGTAGTCGATGGCGGTAGACCTTTTCGGCCACCGAGGCTAAAGCAGGCCGTACAGCTGGGACATCACGCTGGTTCGCGGTGAAACCAGCGGGAGCCGAGGGTCCTTCGAGTGGAAAATGTTCGGACCTCATCGTGAGTTCCGCGACCGGCTCGCTCTCCCGACCTTGA
The DNA here is from genome assembly GCA_037142015.1 of Nitrospira sp. Classification (GTDB taxonomy): domain Bacteria; phylum Nitrospirota; class Nitrospiria; order Nitrospirales; family Nitrospiraceae; genus Palsa-1315. The sequence continues at coordinate 7,603 of JBAXBK010000056.1, forward strand.
CCGATTCTAGATCCTTCGTGAATAAGTGAGGCCATGATCGTGTCTCCTCTGGCTTGGAACGACCTGTCTGCTGCTTAGTCGATGTCCAACCTCGATTCTTACAAGATGCTGGAAGCAGAGACAGGACGGCCTGCGGTCAGTTACCCCGAGCGCAGGCCGTGAGGATCGAACAGGCAAAGGCCGGATAAGAAACCTACTTCCCCATGGCTCCCTTCATCTCACCTTTCATGTCGTCCTTCATGCCCTTCATTTCGCCCTTCATCTCATCATGCGTGCCCTTCATCTTGTCTTTCGTCTCGCCCTTCATTCCCTTCATCTCACCCTTCGTGTCGCCCTTCATCTCGCCCATGTCACCCTTCATCCCTTTCATCTCACCCTTCATGTCGCCCTTCATCTCATCCTTCATTTTCCCCATATCTTCGGCAAATGAAAGAGAGCTGAAACCGACCAGACACATACCTGCAACGAGTGACAGCATGATATTTTTCATCGGAGACCTCCTGGTTAATAATAAAGACCCAAGCCCTCACAAACGCTACGCCCTTCGAATATTCGAATGAACACAACCTCCCTTCGACCAGCCCAGACCAACTGGTCTGGCCATCATTGTTAGTCGTACGCAACTCATTCTCCAGCCCTGGTGTCGAATGCGCGACAGACCTCGTTCACGTAGGCGATCCGTGGCACGCGGCAAACCGTTGGCGCAGGCGAAGACGATTCACTGTCGATGGAGGGAGCGTGGGGAGGCTCCTCAGCGCAGAGGAAATGAGATCAATCTGTTTCACATAGACACGGCAGTGGGCGCAAGACGAGAGATGCAGACCGACACGGACTTTGGTCAGGATGGGAAGACAGCCGTCCAGATACTCAGAGGCTCGATCCGTGACATCGCGGCAACTGAGTCCGCTACGGGTCCATTGTGAAGTATCGTCTTTCATATAGAGGCCCTCCAATTGAGGTGTCACCCCTGAGTCCCCCCATTCATACGTTTCTTACATCGCCTTGTTTCTACCCTCTAGATGGGCCTCGACTGCCGCCCTGACTCGCTCCCGCGCCCGGTGGAGCCGAACATAGAGATTGGTTTCCGTGATCTTCAGCAATTCGCAGACTTCTTTCGCATCCATACCTTCGACATCGCGAAGGATCAAGACCTCTTTGAGGGTTGCAGGGAGCGTCTCAATCGCCCGCTGCATGCATTGACCGCCTGTTGGCTGGCCAGGAGTTTCTCCGGCGTCTGGTCGTCCCAGGGCTGAGGCGGGAAGACCCAGTGCCCGGCCCATTCGCCACTCTGTTGGAAGCGAGAGGGATCGACCGCTTCCTCATTGTCATTGTCATAGGACTCGAAAACTGAGAAGGTCGTATGGCGCTTCTCGCGGACGCCACGATCCTTGGCCTTGTGGATCAGAATCCCACAGACCCAGGTGCGAAGCGACGACCGGCCTTCGAACCGATTCAGGCTTCCGATCACCGCCATCCAGGTGTCCTGCACGACTTCTTCCGCCACTTCCCGATCGGCCACATAGCCCATGGCCATTCGGATGAGCGTGCCATGCTGTTGCTTGACCAGTTCATCGAAAGCCCCCTCGTCACCGCACCTGAGCCTCGCCATGAGTGTATCCTCGCGCTTCATGAGACCTGATGACGTGGTAGTCTGTGACCTCCGGCTGATCGATGGGCTGTGACCAATGGACTCTGTATTGGTGGTGGCGTCTGCGTTCATGACCGGTCTCCGATCTCCAGCAACTCCGTGACATAACCGGGAGCGCTCATAAGGGTGACTTGCGTCCGAAGAAGGTTATTCATGACCTCAATCCCCATGGCATCGATGAAATCAACATTGGAGCAATCCAGATGCACGGTTTTCTCCTGTTGAAGGAGCGACCGACACTCGCCGTCGAGGAGGGCGGCCCACTCTGCGGTGATCTTGCCCTCCAACTTGAGGAGTACGTCGCTCCTGGTTTCTTGAATCTTCGTAATCTTGAGCATCGCCCCTCCCGCCCCCTTGTGTACGTCTGTTGACCGGGTATACAGCAACAGTGATACCAGGCTCATTGTGAGGCGGACGAGCGATCATAAGTGCTTGATCTGACATGGCGAGTCTCGTCGGTATCGATAGAAGAAGCGAACGGGCAGCGGAGGTCAATTCCTAACATAGTGGGAATGTCCCAATTAATTGGGAACTTTCGATGGGAAAAGAGCTAGTGGCGTATGGCTGATAGCAGGGAGAAAGAAAAAGGAAGGGGGAATGCGTGATGCGAGCGATCAGTGTGTGTTACGTCTCACGTTTCACGCGAGTGATGTTGAGCTTCTTCATGCGGGCTTCGAGCGTGGTGGGATTGAGGCCGAGGATTTTGGCCGCGCCCTTCTCGCCGCTCACGCGCCAGTTCGTGTGTTCCAGGACGTCGACGATATGCTGCCGTTCCATCTCTTCCAGGGTCAGCGTCTTCGCCGCGCCAGCTTTGCCGTGTGACGGCGAGAGCCACTCGATCGGTTCCAACTCCGACCCTTCGCTCAAGATTACCGCGCGCTCGATCACATGCTCCAGTTCACGAATGTTTCCCGGCCATTGGTAGCGCTGGAGCGCCGACATCATCCGCTCCGGAATCCGGTCGATCTTCTTGCCGAAGTTCACCGCAAACTTGCGGACGAAATATTGCACCAGCAGGGGGATGTCGCCCTCGCGCTCGCGCAACGCGGGCAAATGAATCGGAAACACGTTGAGGCGGTAATACAGATCGGGCCGATAGTGGCCCGTTTTCGAGAGCTGTTCGAGGTCTCGGTTGGTCGCCGCGATCACCCGTACGTTGATCGTGAAGGTCTGCGTCCCGCCCACCCGTTCGAATTCCCCTTCCTGCAACACACGCAGCAATTTGGATTGCAAGTCGAGCGGCAGTTCCCCGATCTCGTCAAGGAAGATGGTCCCCTTGTCAGCCAGCTCGAAGCGACCCATCTTCTTTGTCAGGGCGCCTGTAAAGGCGCCTTTCTCATGACCGAACAGCTCGCTTTCGATCAAGCCGGCTGGAATCGCCGCGCAATTCACCTTGACCAGCGGCTTGTTCTTGCGTGGGCTCAAGTTGTGGATCGCCCGCGCGATCAACTCCTTGCCGGTCCCGGTCTCGCCGATGATCAATACGGTCGAGTCGGTCGGCGCCACGCGTTCCACGTTTTTCAAAACCTTCTTGAGTGTCGTGGACGAGCCGATCAGCTCTTCAAAGTTATGGGTGCCTTTGATTTCTTCCTGGAGGTAGACGTTCTGGGCTTCGAGCCTCGCCTTCTCCTGTTCCATCAACACCCGCTCGGTAATGTCGATGAACATCGTGCGCGTGAACTGTCCGGTTTTGTCGGGTCTCGACCACCACTGAATCCACAGGGGCTTGCCGTTGTCCTTGCGACGCAGCTCCAATACAACGCCACTGGTGTCGGCCCCGCGCCCGAGGGAGTCAAATGCCTCCTTCAGGCGGCGCTGTGCATCCGGCGTGTCGGGCACCAACGAACTGCCGTAGGTGCGAGGGACTTCGTCCGGCGTGATGCCTAGGCTGCGCATGGCCGCACGGTTGGCTCGGATGAACCGGGAATCCAGGCCTTCGTGCACGTACGCGATCGGCGCCTCGTCGAACAAATCACGCAGTCGTTCTTCGTTCTCCTTGAGCTGCACGTCCATACGCTCCCGTTCCAGCTCGGCCCCAGCTCGGACTCCGAAGATCTTGAACACGGACAGCACGCGAGGATCGTCGTGCATCGGCTTGGTATCCATCACGGCGAGGTGCCCCAGCACTGTGCCGGAGCGGTCCGAGACGGGAATCGCCAAATAGCTCTCAACGCCTAGCTTGGCCAGATCCTCCCGATGCTCTGGGAATAAATCCTGTACCTTCTCCGGGAAGAGGCACACCTCTCCAGCCAGCACCCGTTCGCAGGGCGTATGGGGCAAGTCGTATTCAAAATTGTCGAGAAACCCGTCGCCCTTCCAAAAGGCCAGGGTCCGCACGCGGGCGCGGTTGCCTTCCACGAACTTGGAGACAAAGGCATACTTGGCCTGCAGGGCTTCGGCCAAGCTCTTCACCAGGGAATTGAAAAATTCCGCGCCGGTCGTCGCAGCCGTCCCCTCGTCGATCTTTCGCAGTGTCAGGTCGCTCTTGCGCATGGCGCGTTCGAAACGCAGCCGCTCGAATTCGGCGGCGGCTCTCGTCGCAAAAATACCGAGAATCGACGTCGCGCGCAGGTGATCTGGCATCGGCTTGGAGTCCATGATGGCCAGATGTCCCACAACTCTGTCAGATGCATCCACAATCGGAACACCGCAGTAGCTTTCGACACCGATGTCTTGAATCAGCTGGACGTGGGGATAGAACGCACGAAGCTGGTTCGGGTGGTGGACGCATTTACGCGTCAGGACGGTCTCACAGGGACCGTGAGTCGGCACGTCAAACGACGGAAGCGGACGGCCCTTGCCCCAGCCCGCCCGCGAGCGAAACGTGGTGCCGTCCTCGCTGAGTTCGGAAATATAGGCATAGTCCACGCCGAGCGCGGTTGCCAGTTGTTGCACGAGCGAGGGGAAAAACTGTTCGCCGATTTTGGATCCGACGCCTTCGACGATCTCCTGGAGAACCGTACCGGTCTGGGCCAGATCACGCATGCGCACCGCGACCTGCTGCTCCAAGTGCTCGTGGGATTGTCGAAGTAACTGCTCCGTCTGTTTGAGTTCCGTCACATCGCGGGACACCGCCAGCAACTTCTCCGGCTGACCGTCCTTGTCGAGAATGGCCGTCACGGAAACGTCCCACCACTTAGGGGTATTCATCTGCATCGTCGGAAAGTACCCGGTGAACCGCCCCACCCGACCCTGGCGCGCCTGTTCGAGCGCGGCCTTCGCGTGCTCCCGATCCTTCCCGTCCCAGAATTCGACCCAGGGCGAGCCGAGAAGAGGGCCGAAGTCACAGATCTCCAACGCCGTCAGGCCATGGGCATTGATCGAGAGGAGATGCCCCTTGAGATCAAGAACCTTAATGCAATCGCTGCTACTTTCGATGAGACGAGCGGCGAACTCTTCGCTGCGCCTAAGGGCTTCTTCAAGATGGGGAGCGGACATCGGCATCACCCTGTGACGGGTCTCGATGGGTAGGCGGAACCGCAGTGAAGTCTAGCACCAGAGAGTAAAAAGCCGCAACTACGGGCAGGTCGGAAGGGATCTTGGGCCATCGAGGGAACGATTATGCGGCCGGCATCGTCGCACCGAAGCCCGTGCAGCAGATTTAAAGCGGGAAACGCTGTAGTGAATCTAAAACAAGCCATTTCTAAATATAAACCCTACGTGTTCCCGGCGTGTTCATTCTACGGCAAAAATCGCCAAAAATGACCTCACTCCACCTGAATAGAACCAAGTGGTGAAACAGGGGGAACGCCGCTCTAGATGCGGCATTCAGCTCTACTGACAAGGGTTTGCGTGGGAGTACTGGAAAGGCTTAGAAGGCTGATGCTCTATCCGACTGAGCTACGGGCTCGCTCTTTGAAGTTGTGAGTTGAGAGTGCTGAGTTCTGAGTTGCGAAACAATTCCGGTCAGTTATGTGTTCTAACTCAACACTGAGCACTCAGAACTCGCCGAAGTGGTTTGGTCGGGGCGAGAGGATTTGAACCTCCGACATCCTGCTCCCAAAGCAGGCGCGCTACCGGGCTGCGCTACGCCCCGACTGAGTAGTTACAATGACTTACGCTTTTCACAGAGACCGGGTCAGAGTCAGGTGTTATTAGGGTGTTAGCCCTGTACCTCTGAAGCTTCGCAGCGGCCTCGTGGAGGTCTTCCGTCTGAATTGTATTATACCGCCTGTGCATCTGTTCGCTCTTGTGTCCGATGATCTTCATCGCCGTGGTCGTGTCCACCCCTGCCCGCCTCAAGTTGGTGGCCGCACAATGCCGGAGATCATGCAGGCGGAGCCCCGTCACCCCTGCCCTACGACAGGCCGCCGCAAACGCCATTCGAGGGTTCTTCCATGGCTTCCCGTTATACAGGAACACTCGTGGAGTGTCTAGGCGTCGCTCCTTGTG
>JBAXBK010000057.1:0-13473 GCA_037142015.1 Nitrospira sp.
CGCAGATCGTGGCGCGCATGTCGAATCTGTGTGATGTGGTCTGGAACAACGAGAGTAAGGACTGCTTGAAGGTGATCCCGTACTAAGACGTGTCAATGGGCTAGCCTCGCATTCTCGATGCAGAAGCGCGTGGCTGGCCAACCGTCCGTCTAGAATAGAGAAAGTTTCGGCGCTTTCAGTGTCAAACATGGGCGGCCTCCTACCCAGATGGAGGTCGCCCATGTTATTTCGATCGTGAATGAGTTTGAAGTTTGGTACATTCCCACTTCTCGGCCCATTTATATAGACCCATGCCTATACGAAAGAGTTTCAGATTTTCTCCTAATCCTCTCGCAGTGAACTATACGAGGTGAGACTGATGAACGAGTCGCTCTCAATGATCTTTAGGGTGCTGACCGTCCTTTCGGTTGCCCTCTTAGCGGTTGGGATCGTGAAGCCGGAATGGATACGCTTCGGACATAAACGGCTTGGCCGTCCCACGATCATTGCCGTGGCAGTAAGCCTATTGGTCATCGGTCTTTCCGGCGTAGGCGCGATCCAACCTGCTGGTAAGAATAATGCTGAAGATGTGAAGCCTGGCAATGTGCTGAGCGAGACTATCTATGTAGTCGGCAGTAATACAGGCCATTGCGACCCAGGAACAAAACCCGGCACTGCCGGCGTCAGCAACGATGAGAAAACATCGACAGGTATTCGGTATATGGTAAAAACGCCGGCTAATTACAATGCAAGCTTAGCCCATCCGTTACTCATGGTCTATGCGCCGGCGCAAACAAATCGATATGAGTCAGAAGACTTTGTGCACCTCACGCAAGAAGCGACGGCGGCAGGGTTTATTGTGGCCTACGCCGATCACCGCACGATGACCCCCAAAGCGATCGAGGAGCTTGCTGAAATACCGGGGCTGGTCGAAAAAAGATGGTGCATCGACAAGAAACGGATTTTTCTCACCGGTCATTCCGATGGCGGGACTGTGGCTATGGCCATCGCGTTTATCAATGGCACCAAACATATTCCAGCGGCGATTGCTCCGAGTGCGGCGGGTATCAGGGGTGAGGATTTAAAAGCCTATCAATGTCCGAACCCACTTCCCGTGATGGTTATGCACAGTAGCCAGGACACCCATTTTCCTGGGTATGGGAAAGAGGCGATACAATGGTGGGCTGTCTGTAACGGTTGCGATACGGCAAGCCTTGTAAAAGACGCTGAGGGCTGTGTAACGTACAGGGGTTGTAAGAATAATGTCGCAACACGCTACTGCGAAGGGACGGGCTCACACTCCACATGGCCTGGGAACAATAAGGCCATCATCGTTTTTTTCAGGAGCGGTCAAGAGGCTCATTGAAATATTCTGAGCGGCCTCGATAAGTCAATACGGAGCCCGAATTATTCATGGCGGTTCTCCGTGAGATTGCCCTGGAGCATGTTCCTCGTGAATCAACGACCACCCATGCATTAACCAATCTGGCCGAAATAGTGCTGGCACCAATATCTGGCTGCTTTTCATATTCCGCGCCCCGCTTACTATATCCATAGTTTGCCGGCTGTAAGCATCTATCACCCTCTGGTACTGTTGAAGCCCCCCACTGAAGGCTGCAGCGTGATGTTGTGCTGAAGTGGATGCGAATGCGATAATCAGGGTGCCATCGCTCAGTGTTGCCGCGGCGATCGGGTTCCTTCAACCGCGTGTGCATCTCGCCCAGTGACTGTCCTTTGGGGACGAAGGAGGAGACCCCACGATGCATACAGCCATCCTCGTTGTGCTCCTTGCCATCTTCTTCCAGTCTGGTTGCAGCGGAAGATCCACGGCTCTGCTGGACCCCGCCTCGCGCGATCCCAGCCAAGACCATTGGGCAATCGCGGCGTATTACAGCCGCCAGGCGGCGGAGTCACGCCAACAGGCCGAGGCATTGACCGGTTCGATTGTGGCCTATGAGCGGCTTTTCGGACCGGAGTCTGATTGGGTGACAGGCACACGGCTCTTAGTTCAGTTCTACGAAGACACTGCACGTGAGCAGGACCGGCTCGCCGATCTGCACCTGGAACTGGGTGGGGATCATTCGTCCAATCAGTCGACACGATCACGAGGTCACTAACCTGCCACGCTTGGCGTGGCCGTACCGGGAGGAATCTATGACACGCCCAACCATGACGAGTCTTGTGCTCGTCGGACTGCTGTTGACCACGGCCTGCGGCACCACCGTCCAACCAGGCCAACGCGGGTTGTCCTGGCGTCCGTTCTCCCAAGGGCTTTCCACTGAAACGCTGAAGGACGGGTATTACTTCCAGGCGCCCTGGAATAGCGTGTACCTCTACGATATTCGGTGGCAGAGCTTCACCGAGGACATTGATGCCTTGAGTGCGGATGATTTGCAGGTGCTCATTAAGGCGGCCATCATCCTCCGTCCCATTCCGGAGGAGCTGTATTTTCTGGCCCAAGAAATGGGTCCGGACTTCTATCCTCGGATTGTCAAGCCCCAGTTTATGGCCACGGTGCGGAGTGTGGTCTCCGGCTATAACATGGTGACGGTGCCGGAGAAGAGTGCGGAGATTGCGAGCAAGATTCAGGCGGTGGTGGTCGAAAAGCTCAAAGGCCGGCACTTGGAAATCCATAGTATCGCGTTGTCCGATGTCGACTTCCCGCAGATCGTCTTGCGCGCGATTGAGCAGAAACAGGCGAAGGAACAGGAGAAAGAACAAAAAGAATTCGAGCTGACCATCGCGTCCAAGGACGCCGAGATTGCCCGCACACGGGCGAAAGGCGAGGGCGACTCGATTCGGATTCGGGCCGAAGGTGAGGCAGAAGGGAACCGTATCCGGGCCGCCGGACAAGCCAAGGCGCAGGAGACTATCTCACAGACTCTCACATCAGCCTATCTTCGGTACAAATTGTATGACAGCCCCAATTCCAAACTGATTCTCTTGCCGGACCAACTGAAGGCCCCGATCCTCATCAATCCTGGGGAGCCACCCAGCGAAGGACGGTGAGAGCCGATTCCCTAAGGCAGGGGGGAGCGAGGGGTTAGATGCATGGGGCGATTCCTCGCTTCTGAGCGCGACACTCAACTCGGAATAGATCAAGGGTATCGGCCACATGTGGTTGGCATTCACGGCTTCCACTAACAGGTCGCCTATGGTTAACTTGAAGACAGCCCCCTTTGAGAAAACCTTCCGCATTCCCTACGGCAATAGGGCAAGCGCCATGCAGCGGGCACTGGTCTGTCTCATGTTGTGGCTTCCTCTGTCCGGCTGCGGGGTGTTTCTCCCCTACGTGTACGATGCAGGAAAACTTGAGGACCGTTTGGCCGTGTCGACGCCGAAAGAGCAAGTATTGAAGAATTTGGGGAAACCTGATCGTGTGGTTCAGGATGATGGACAGCAAGCCATATGGGAGTACCGGCTCTATCCAAAAGGCGAGTGGATGGGGTACCTTTTGCATTGTCCATTTTTTCCTAACTGCTATTTCCCAGCAGAGCCTGCCAACACCTACTACCTAGTGCTACAGGACAATCAGCTTTGCATGTGGGGCACGCCTGATGTCATTCGTTCTTTGGCCTGGAAAGTCTGTGGCAAGGCTTCGAGGACGGAGGGATCTCGGTCGATAAAAGCTCTCGTGAGGGGAGGATTGCAGGTTTCCGTGATTCCTGTGTTTATGCCTCCCACCATCTCCCCGCTGCCACAGCGGCTGGCGGTTTTGCCGGTCGCTGGAACAACAGATAACCGGGTCATCTCATGGCTTGATCTGACGCTAAATTTTTTGCGCACACGACATCGGGCGTTGGTGCTTGTGGAACGGGAGGACCTGCGAACAGTTCTCGATGAGGTTGGCATTCAATATACCGGGCGAGTTGATGAAGATACGACGATTCGCGTGGGCAAACTCGTCGGTGCGGACAGTCTGCTGACCTATCGCCTGGCCGTATCGGGCTCTGGCGAGCCAATGTCAGCGTCCTTTGAACTTCGGCTTCTTAATGTGGAGAGCGGTATCACGGTCTTTCGGCAGATCGCTTCGTCGACAAACAGTCCCTCTGCGGCAGAGGTCACCACAGGTCGGTTTTATGAGTCATATCCCGTTGCCCGTCGACTTGTGGTCGAAGAAGCCGCAGCGTACGGGTTAGCAGCCTTGGCGGCGGCGTTTGGCGACAATCCTCTGGGGGTGGTCGCTGACTACAGCTGGCCCGGCAAGGGGATGCGGCTACTCGGTCTTCTCCAAGGGGGCCCAGCCTTCAGGGCAGGACTCAAACCAGGTGACCAGATTCTAGCGTTGAATGGTCAGCCATTGGTAAATTGGACGGATCCGATATCACTCCCCCTGCTTGTGACTGTTGAGCGGGATGGGATGAAACTGGAGATCAGTGTAAGGTAGTAACTCGCAGGCGGCCTCGAAAATCCACGACCTAAGCTGGAGCTCTCTTTTTCCTCTAGGCTAAATGGGTGGATGAAAAGGGGATGGAGCCTGATGATCTTCTGTGCTCGCGCAACGCGCGGCCTTCGAAGGCCCTCGTCCGGGCTCATGGCACGTCTCGGCGTGCCAGTGGGTGGGCAGGTGAGAAAGTTGCGCGCAGTGGATGATCAATCAGCCTCCATTTCTGAAGATATAACGAGTGAGCCTGGAAGGATCATCTGTGGCCTCGTCCATGGCCGCAGTGAGACCTACGTATGAGGCGACGGGGGCTTCTCCGGTATGGAGAGGCCCCGTCGTCGTTCTCCTGCACGAAGTGCTACCTCGTGACGCGAACCTCGACGCGACGGTTCTTCGCCCGACCCACATCGGTCGTGTTTGGTTCAACCGGCTTGGTGTCTGCATACCCATGCGTCGTCGCGGTGCCAAGACCACCTTCGATCAGCGCCTTCGCCGCATTGGCTGCACGGGACTCAGAGAGTTCCTTGTTCGTGGGGAACTTTTTTGTCAGTACGCCCCCGATTGGCACGTTGTCAGTATGACCGTCCACTGACACCTTGTACTCTGGGAAATCTTTCAAGACCGCCCCGACATGCTTCAGTGCATCTGCGCCTGCTGGTTTCAGTACATCTTGGCCGGACCCGAACAGATAGCTGGAGGCCAGATGAATCAACAACCGCTCGTTGTTAAGATCGACGGTGATGTCACCCTTCTCGATCTGAGGACGAAGCGCCGGGATCAATCTACGCTGGGCTTCTTTCAGTTGAGCCATCTCGGTAGAGAGTTCGCTGCGAAGACCGACGAGCTCTTTGTTACGATCAGCCAGCTGCCTCTCAAGTTCGACATTCCGTTGCGTGGCCGAGGCAAGGTCGGCTGCGAGTTTATCTTTATCTCCTGCCCCAGCCTGGAGGCCGGCGGCCACATCCTTCGGTGCATTGTCGGCATTGCAACGGACGTCTGACCAAGCCGTCCATCCCTGATTGTTAGTACAGATGGGGCTCTTATCCCAGTTCGCACAGCCTGCCAGAGCGGCCAAGCTTGTTACCAGGATGGCGATTTTGAATGTCTGCATGATGATCTTCTCCTTCTGAATTGCGCGGGTCATCTATCGTATGAATCTTCTCATTCTCACATCGTGGAAAATTTCGTTGCAGGAGTGGCGCTTGGTGGCGGCCCTGCCGGTGGTGCTGGACGCGCTTTCTTTCAAAGCAGTTGACTTGCTTCACTCCGAGGAAGGTTACGAAAGCGATAACAATAAAGTCAAATATGCATTGAAGGAAGACCCCGTATCTGATGGTGGGAGTTCCCGCCGCTTTGGCTGCGGTGAGCGATTCAGAACTCCTCCGGTGCATTGATAGGTTGGGCGTCACCTTGCGCCTTGAACTTTGGCCACTGGTTATAACCGATAGACGGATCGTTCGATCTCAGACCGAGGATGAACTGAACTTCCTTCTGACTGACTTCGGAGGGCGTGGCCGTCTCTGACTCCCAGAGAATGCCTCGTGTGATGGTGAACCGACGTCTCTGCTCTCTGGTGAAATCCTTCGCGATGAGATTGTCGTCAGGACTCCCGAAGTAGTTGATACTGTCAGTCCGATCCTGCCCGACGTAGATCTTCCCATTCGGGTATGTGATCTTGTAGATGACGTTCATCGCCGACCCGTCGCTTGTGATGCCCAACTATTAAGTCTGCTGCAGCCTACCTGTGCAGCATAACAAGTCAGTCTCAGCAATCAATTGTGAGCAAGCCTACTGAAAAGTTGTGCGCGTATCCATATTGGGGACTTGTTTCAGTATCTTAGCAGGCTGCGGGAAAACCATTTCACCACAGCAGAACTTCGATGGTCGGCATGTGTGCCTGCGACGAACGAAGTCGAGTGGCACGACCGGGAAGGATTCCCGCAGGATGCTCAAAAAGGCTGTCCAGCAAGGCCGCAGGTGAGTCGAAACCGGAGGCGTACCCTCGGAGGGTACGTTGAGGATTTCGATGAACCGAGAACGAAGCTGGAGGACTTTTTCAGCATCCTGCTAGGAGAGTTGGTATTTTGCCATGCGATATCTCAGCGTATTTCGGGTGATCTTGAGGATCCGGCTGGCTTCGGAAATATTGCCGCCTGTGCGCTGTAGCGCTTCCTGCAGCATCTTTTTTTCCATCTCGTCAACGGAGAGGCCAAAGGCCAGAAGCGAGGCTTTCTCGATCTCTCCGTTCGACCCAGCTAATTTGGCGTCTCGCAGAGAGGCGGGGAGATGGTTCGGCTGGATGATCTCGTCCTTACATGTGATGGTGAGCCCTTCGACCACGTTGTGCAGTTCCCGGACGTTGCCAGGCCAGTCGTGGGCCTGCAAGATGGTCAGAGCGGCGTGGGTGATGCCTTTGATGCAGCAGCCATGATCTCGCCTGGCGGTTTCCAGGAAGGATGTCAGAATCGGTTCGATATCTTCTGGTCGCTCGCGGAGCGGCGGGATACGCAGTTGGTAGACGTTCAGTCGATAGTAAAGGTCCAGGCGGAATCGACCGGCTTTGATCTGAGCCGGCAAATCTTCGTTCGTCGCAGCGATCACGCGGATGTCGACATGGATGCTGCGCGTGTCGCCTAGTGGATCGACCTGGTGAGTCTCTAAAACGCGTAAGAGCTTTGCTTGTGCGGAAGCACTCATCTCACCGATTTCGTCCAGAAAGAGCGTGCCGCCTTCTGCGAGCTGGAACCGTCCCAGTTTGGCCTGCTTTGCATCGGTAAAGGCGCCGCGCTGATAGCCGAACAATTCCGATTCGAGGAGATGCTCGGGGATGCCGGCACAATTGATGGCCACGAAGGGGCCTTTGGATCTGGGACCAGCGGCATGGATTCCCTGGGCAAAGAGTTCTTTGCCGGTGCCGCTCTCGCCGGTGATGAGGACGGTCGTTGCATCGGTTTGGGCGACTTCGGTTGCCAGATGCTTCAGCAGCTTCATCTGAGGCGACCGGCTGACAATCTGATCGAAGGCTGAGAGACGTTCTTCTCGTGCTTGGGGCGCTGAGGCTTCAAAGATGTGAGTCTTGTTGATGGTAGCCTGGAGATCTTTCGTCGTAACCGGTTGTGCGAGATAGTCGGTGGCACCGCGGTGCAATGCCTCGACCGCGGCCTTTGCCGATCCGTCTGTTCCGAGGATGATCACTGGGAGGTTCTGAGCGATGCGTTTAGCTTGAGATAGGACCACCTGGCTGGCAATTTGCCCCTGGCTCTCATCACAGACGATGAGTGTGACGTTTGCCTGGCCTTTCAGGATGTGCAGACCCTCTTCGGTTGTTGCAGCAGCAAGGATGGTGGCCTGTCGATCGGCGAGGGCTTGTTCAAGCACCAGTTTGGTCTGGGGATCGGTCGAGATGAGCAGCAGGACCGGAGGATGCATAGGGGTCAACCCTCCACGCGAACTACCGATTACTGCAAATAGCCTACTCCTCTTCCGGCCAAGAAAAAAGGGGTGGCTAAGAAGTCCGGCCTCCTATCTGTCGTCTGTGATTCTCCTGTGCAATCCCGACGTTGCGAAGGAGGCCGGTCTGTTTGGCACGCTTGAGGGGGCTTTCCTTGAACATGGTTGAAAAATTTTCCTGGCTGATCTGAGCCAGAGCCTGGAGATTGGGAGCGATGGTCAAGGGGGTGGGGGTGAAGGCTGGTTCGGTCGTCGCATCTGCTCGTAAGTTAAAGGGACAGATGTCCAGGCAATCGTCACAGCCGAAAATACGATTGCCCATCTGAGCAGCAAGCTCGTCGGAGATGCCCTCGCGTCCGCCACGAAGTTCGATGGTCAGGTAGGAGATACAGAGTCGGGCATCGACGACATAGGGCTCGACGATGGCGCCGGTTGGACAAGCCTGAATACAAAGGGTGCAGCTTCCGCACAGATCTGTGGCCGGTTCATCTGTTGTCAAATCCAGGGTCGTGAGGATTTCTCCAAGCAGGAGCCAGGAGCCACAGTCGGACGAGACGAGATTGGAATGTTTTCCGATCCAGCCAAGGCCGGCCTGCTGCGCCCAGGCCTTTTCCATGATCGGGCCTGTATCGGTGTAGGCTTTGGTGGTGACGCCTGGGGCCAGGGCTGCGATCCTCGCTTCGAGTTGCGCGAGTCGCTGGCTCATCACTGCATGGTAATCCTTACCCCATGCGTAACGAGCAATGCGTCCCATTCCAGGCTGCTCGTTCGCACGATTGTCGGTGTAGTAGTTCATCCCGACCGAGATCATTGATCGGCATCCAGGCAAGACCAGTTGCGGATCGCTTCGACGAGCTGGGTCGCGCGTCATCCAGGCCATCGTACCGTGGTAGCCTTGCCGGAGCCATTCCGCGAGACAGTCATATAGGCGATGGGGTAACGGGGTCAGTGGGTCAGGGGGTAGGGAAGAAGGGAGTTCAGCTGATGGCTGACTGCTATTGGGGATTCGGCTGATGCCGACGGCGTCGAACCCAAGAGATCGCGCTTCTGCTTTGATCGACTCAGTAAGAGACATGGTTAGGAGCCTGTGGAAAACTATGTGGGCTCTCTAGAAGTTCACTGGTTGTGACGTTTGGGACAACAGGAGAAGACCACCCAGGATGCTCAAAAAGTTCGTCCAGCAAGGCCGCAGCGAGTGAAGGCCCGGAGGCGTACCCTCTGGGGTACGTTGAGGGTCTGAACGATGCGAGAACGAAGCTGGCGGACTTTTTCAGCATCCTGTCAGTGAGATTGTTGGGAGCAGTCAAAGCGGACAACAAACTGGGCCGAACAATGGTCAGATTTGCAGCGGGTGCAGGAGCCGGTGATTTTAGTTTTCCAGTCCGTGCCTTTCTCGTCGAATCGGCAGAATATGTTTCCACCCTTGGAGAAGGTCGTCCAGGGTTTATCGGTTCCTGGGACATTGGCCACGAGGCAGCCTGCGGGGAAGGGAACGTGACAGCTCTGCGAGGCCTCTCCCTTCGCCATACCGAAACTGCAAGACTGTTCTGTCGTGGCGTGTGAGTCGTCCATGGGTTGCGCATGAGCTGCGTCTGAAAGGCTCAACAGGCCGATGAGTATCAATAACAGGAGGGACCAGCGTTTCATCGTGCGGCATCCTAGCACAGCGATGTTTGTATGCGTCAATCAGAGCTCGATGCATTAGCAGGATACTCTCAAGACCCGTAAGAAGTAAGACGTGAAAGGTGAAACGTGGACTGCCGAGTGCATTGCCTCCGAAACGTTTCACCTTTGACGTTTCACGTCTCACGGTTCGTTGTTTGTCCTCGCGTGACTCTCAACGGGTCTATATACTTGCGGTATGTTATGGCGTGTGATGATTACCATCCTAGTTTGCCTCGTGCTCGGCTGGTCCGGGTGGAGCCGTGCGGCCGAGCCGGTCGTGCTGGATGTTCGTATGGAACCCACCGGCGGTGTGACGGCGACGGCCACGATTCTTTTTCCGGTGGAACCGGCAATCATTCAGCAAATATTGACCGACTATGCCCATTGGCCTGAGCTCTTTGACGGACGGATGCGGATGGCGGAGATACGGGAGCAAGACGGTAAGGCATTTACGGATATTCGTATCGAGCATGCCCTGCTCCCTGGAGAACGACGACTCTTGATCGAGACGAAGGCTCTGCCGACCGGTGGATTGCTGACAGAGTTGAAGGGGGGCGACTTCAAACAGTACCGCCGGTTCTGGAAACTTATTCCCATTGATGGTGGGGCTCATACGAAGGCCGAGTTCGAACTGCTCGTCGAGATCGACATGATGGTGCCGGATTGGATTGTCGCCGCAGCGATGCGGCGAGACCTGGACACGCATTTTCGAATTATAAGGGAAAAGGCGCTCGCGCAGCAGAAGCTGCAGTCAGGGCGACCACATTAGGGGGCAGCGAATCTCCTGCTAGCAGACGAACCG
This sequence comes from Nitrospira sp., assembly GCA_037142015.1. Lineage (GTDB taxonomy): Bacteria > Nitrospirota > Nitrospiria > Nitrospirales > Nitrospiraceae > Palsa-1315. The sequence continues at coordinate 10,281 of JBAXBK010000057.1, forward strand.
TGAGACGTGAAACGTCAAAGGTGAAACGTTTCGGAGGCAATGCACTCGGCAGTCCACGTTTCACCTTTCACGTCTTACTTCTTACGGGTTTTGAGAGCATCCTGCTACTGAGGAAACGTGAATTCGGACAGCTCAGCCTTGTCGAGACCCTGTTTCACCAGTGCGCCAATATCGAACATCCGTTCAACCTTTTGAATGTCATCGAGTCTGGTTTTTGTGCTGGGGTGCGGCGGGGTGAAGAGTGAGCAGCAGTCTTGATCTGGTTCAATCGATATGGCGAAGCTGCCGATCTGCTGAGCCTGGTCGGTGATTTCCACCTTGTCCATGCCGATGAGCGGGCGCAGGAGCGGCAACTCTGCCGCCTCCTCAATGACCGTCAAGTTCTCTGGTGTTTGCGAGGCCACCTGCCCCAAGCTATCACCCGTGACCAGTCCCCAACAGTGCTCACGTTTGGCTAGTTCCTGCGCGATGCGGATCATGACGCGCCGGTAGAGCACTACGCGAAATGGGGCCGGTGCGTTCGCCACAATGTTTTGTTGAATCTCTCCGAACGGAATGACGTAGAGCGTCGACCGGTATTGATGAACGGTAAGGAGTTGCACGAGTTCGCGTACTTTCTCTTCTGAGGCACGGCTGACGAGCGGTCGGCCAGAGAAGTGGACAAAGAGGGCCCGGCATCCTCGCTTCATCATGCGATAGGCTGCAACCGGTGAATCGATCCCTCCGGAGATCAGGCAGGCGACTTTCCCGCTGACCCCCACTGGCATGCCGCCAGGCCCCTGAATCTTCTCGATCGCGTAGTAGACCTCTTTGGATAGCAATTCGAGGTAGACTGTGAGGTCGGGATCTTTCAGGCTGACTTTTTTTCCGGTTCCTTCACAGATGGCAGCACCGACGTCCCGCGCGACTTCCATAGAGGTGAGAGTCAGCCGTTTGTCGGCTCGCTTGGCTGAGACGCGAAAGGTGAAAAAAGATTCCGACCGGAGCGACTCGATGATCGCCTTGCTAAGCATTCCCATGTCTGGTTTGGCCAGATCGAGCGGTAACCCATGGGAGAGCGAAAAGTTGGCGATCCCGAAGACTCGTGCGAGCCGTTCTTTGATAATTTGGTCTGGAACCGTGTCAGGCAGGACGACGCGAATCCGGCTGCGAAGATTCTCGACCCGCCTGATGCCAAGATCCTTCAGCGTCCATTGAATATTGCGTACGAGCCGTTCCTCGAAATATTCCCGGTTGCGGCCTTTGAGGGCGAGTTCGTGGTAGTGGACGATAGCGCATCGCATGGTTTAGTCGGATGCTGAAAATGGCAGACTTCTCACCCGCCCCGCCCAGGCGGCTACTTCACCCGCCCGCCTTGAGCCTGCCAATACAGCCTCCTTGCCCATGGACGCGCCGTTCCGCGAGCCTCGTTCTCGGCTTGACAACATCCTCAACGTACCCCACTTGGGAAAGAGCTGTCTCGGCAGCTCAGGGTCGGGTGGGTGGAAATCAGCCGCCTCCGGTATTTGTCTCGCCTGCGGCCTTGTTGGACGACCATTTTGAGCATCCTAGATGCCTTCATGAGCTGTGATCATGCGATTCCAAGAAACGCTCCGCGTCGATGGCCGCCATACATCCTGAGCCTGCTGCAGTGACTGCCTGACGATATACCGAATCCTGCACATCGCCTGCGGCGAATACGCCTGGGACGCTGGTGGCAGTTCCCTTTTCCGTTCGGATGTAGCCTTTGGCATCCATCTCGATCTGGCCGGCGAACAGGCCGGTGTTTGGTTGGTGCCCGATGGCGACGAAGACGCCGGCGCAAGGCAAGTCTGTCGTTTTGCCGGTGACGAGATTCCTGAGATGGGCACCGGTGACCACATCATTCCCAAGAATATATTCAACGGCGGAATTCCATATGAATGTGATCTTTTCGTTTTTCACTGCGCGGTCTTGCATGATTTTGGAAGCCCGCAGCTTGTCGCGTCGGTGGACGATCGAGACCTTGCTGGCGAATTTAGTCAGGAAGGTCGCTTCCTCCATTGCACTGTCGCCGCCGCCGACAACAATTAGTTCCTTCCCCTTGAAGAAGAACCCATCGCAGGTCGCACAGGTCGAGACGCCGTGCCCCGTGAGGCGCGCCTCGTTCTTTACCCCGATCTGAATGGCTGATGCGCCGGTGGCGATGATGACGGTCTTTGCGTGGATGGTCTGTTCAGTGTCAACGGTGATCGAGAGGGGTCTCTGTTTAAGGTCTACGGTTGTGACGTCACCGGTCAAAAACTCCGTGCCGAAACGTTCTGCTTGAGACCGCATTTCTTTCATCAACTCTGGTCCCATGATGCCCTTGGCAAAGCCGGGATAGTTCTCGACTTCCGTTGTCGTGGTCAGTTGTCCGCCGGATTGCCAGCCTTCAATCAGCAGTGGCGAAAGATTCGCCCTCGCTGCATAGACCGCGGCGGTCAGGCCGGCTGGGCCGGAGCCAATGATGATGACATTGCGCATGGGCGAAAATCTAACACAAGGGGTTGAAGGAATGCACGGCAGAGGTTGGGTCTTATGCGAGGAGTCGAAGATGTTTCAAGAGCTGGTCGACGTGCCGGCGGAGTGAGGGACGAGGGAGGATCCCGCTTAACATATGGTCCGCTCGCTCAATCTTCTTTGCTAACGGCATCTGGCTTTTAACTCGTCGAATTGCTTCAGCACATGAGAGGCCGTTTCTTTTCATGAGGCGCGCGATTTGTGTTTCGCGGTCAGCGGTGACGACGATGATTTTATCCACGCGTTTGTCTACGCCGGCCTCGAAGAGGAGCGGGACTTCATAGATCACAACAGCCTTGGGATCCTTGCGAGCGATAGCTTTGGTTAATCGTACTTGCTCGCGGGCGACGCGGGGGTGGATGATGCGTTCGAGTTGCCGGCGTTTTATTGGATTGCGGAAGACTATACTTCCAAGGGCTTGCCGGTTAAGCGAGCGGTCCTGGTTGAGCAATGTCTTTCCGAAAAGTTCGACGATCTCCCGCCAGGCAGGCTTGCCTGGCTTCACGACATCGTGGGCCAATTCGTCGGCATCGATAACGACCGCACCGCATTGCTTGAACATCTTGGCGACGGTGCTTTTGCCGGTGGCGATGCCGCCTGTGAGGCCGACCAATATCATTGTCGCTGAGCATAGCATGCGAGTTGCCACCTCACAACCAACGTCGTTTGACTT
>JBAXBK010000058.1:0-13433 GCA_037142015.1 Nitrospira sp.
TTCCGTTCGTCTTGAATCTCGTGATAACGGGATGGATTATCGGGGTACTGACCACGGCTCTCATCATGCGATTTGGCCAGGAGGCTGAAGTATTGGCTTGGAGTATGGTGTTTCTGTTTCAGCCGATCTCCTGTGTATTTTATCCGATGGAAGTACTCCCGGGGTGGTTGCAGGTCATTGCCTGGGCAAATCCTGCAGCCCATGTGTTTGAAGGGATGCGCGCCGTGCTCAACACCTCTGCAGAGCCGGTTACCCATCTTGGGTGGGCGACCGGTCTCAATCTAGTGCTGCTCGGCATGGCCATTGCCCTCTTTCATTGGATGTTCGAGCTATGCAGAGAACGGGGGTTGCTGGTGCGTATCGGGGAGTAAGCCTGCAAATGTAGGCTGAGGTCGAGGCCAAGGTTGAGTGAAGATCTGAAGTTCTCATCTTTGCTCAGCCTTAGCCTGAACCTCAACCTTCCTTGTGTCGGCGGACTTTATTAGTGGCCTGCCAGGACTTGGATTGCCATTTTCAAAAAGGCTGTGATAGCCTAAAACTCCACCTTATTGCAGGGGCCTGGCGGTGAGGTGGAGCGAAAAATTCAGGCCTGCAGCATCGATGTTGCCTTGCCCGAGAATCTCGTCGGAAGGCAGACCTAAGTCGCCGCACTGTTCGCGTCTTCGGCCCGCTCCTTCCCCGTTCCTCGCGTACAAGACAATATCATCATTCTCAAAGGAGGAGCCCCAGATGGGTTCAAAGATCTATGTCGGTGGGTTGCCTTACTCAGCGACTGAGCAGGAGTTGAGCGATCTGTTCGGGCGGCATGGCGCTGTCGCTTCCGCGCGGATCATCACGGACAAGTTCACGGGACAGTCACGTGGATTCGGCTTCGTCGAAATGTCTTCGGATGCAGAAGCGCAGGCGGCTATTACCGCTCTCAATGGTGCAGATATGGGTGGCCGGACCTTAACGGTGAATGAAGCGCGTCCTCAGGAGCCTCGCACCGGCGGTGGTGGTGGCCGTGGTGGTGCCGGCGGCGGTAAGCGCGATCGCTGGTAGTCTGTACCCGCGACCACAACGAATACCAACGGGGGCTGGTATCGTCAAGATAGCAGCCCATTTTTTTACGTGTTGTCGCGGGACGAGAGGTGGTCGCCGTCAGCTAATCAACCCACCCATCCCCGACCGTTGGAGTTTCGGGAGGGCCTATCGCCAGACTCTCGATCGAAGGCGGAGGCGCTTTGAGAATCTGTCGCACCAGTGTCACCAGGGCTTGGAGCTCAAATGGTTTGGCGAGAAATGGGAGACTCCCCCGGCGTATGCCGTATCCTGCCAAGTCCTTGTCGATATTGCCGGACATGAGGATTATTCGCAGATTTTTCCGTATGCGGAGTGCGCGGATGGCCAGCTCGTGGCCATGTACATGGGGGAATTGATTGGAGCTTGAGACCAATTGAAAGCCTGGAGGAGGGAGGATGAGGTCTGTGAGCAGGAGATCGATAGGCCCTTCGTGCTGTGTGCAGATTTTGAGTGCCTCTGAACTGCCATCGGCATCGAGGACCGAAAAGCCTGCCTGCTGAAGTATCGTCCTGCACAGCATCGTGATGGACGGCTCGTCATCGACCAGCAGGATGGTAGGGGAATGGGATTGAGGCACAATATTATGCTGTCCTGACATGGTATGCCTGCCTTGAGAACAGCATAGTACCGGACAGGGTCGATGGCGAGATTATTCACGTTCATAGCTACATGGTCCATCCTCCTCCCAGCGCTTTAAAGAGGCTGACCATATCCGTCAAGCGAGTGCGTTCAGTGAGGACCAGTTGGGTCTCTGCTGCCAGTGCTGTCCTCTGCGCCTCTAGCACATCCAAATACGTGACCAGGCCCTTGCGGTATCGAATGTCGGCTAAGCGTACGGATTCCTGTGCAGCAGAGAGTTGCTCACGCTGTCGTGCGAGCTGTTCCGCCCTCGCGCTTAGGGAAGTCAGTAAGTCTGCGACTTCTCGAAACGCCTGTAAAATAGTCTGCTGGTAATTCTCCAGCATCTGCACATGACGCGATTCTGCTGAATCCAACCGAGCGAGGTTGGTCCCTCCTTGGAAGATCGGCAGGGTAATCGACGGACCGATGCTGTAGTTCGAGCTGTTGCCGGTAAACCAATTGGAAAACTCGATACTTTGTAGGCCGCCTTGGCCGGTAATGGCCAGAGTGGGGAAAAAATAGGCGCGGGCCTGGCCGATGCGGGCGTTAGAGGCCATAAGGGTAGCTTCCGCCTGGAGAATATCCGGGCGCCGTTCCAGAAGTTGAGAGGGAAGCCCAACTGGAATGTTCGGCTGAATGACGACAGCACGGAGCGGTTTGCTGTGAAGGTCAAGCGATCCCGGAGACATTCCGTTCAGCACCTCCAGTCGGTGCGACTCCACGGCTCGAGTTCTCGCTAGATCCGGAATGATGCCCGCCGCTTCAGCAACCAACACTTCAGTGCGTTTCACGTCGAAATCGGAAGCCAAGCCGACGGAAGCGCGTTTTTTGATAATCTCCAGATACTCTTGCCGGACGGCTAGGGTCCGCTTGGCGATGTCCAGCTGCTCGTCGAGTTCCCTGATCCGGAAGTAGGACTGGCCTACATCGCTGATCAACGATAGCGCGACGGCACGGGCATCCTGTTCGATAGCCTGGGCGTCAGCCGCCGCCGCTTCACGACCCCGTCGAATACGGCCCCAGAAATCTATTTCCCACCGGAGATCCAAAGCGCTGTTCCAGAGTTCGAAGTTCGTTCCAGGGGTGGCAAATGTCTGTGGACTCGGTCGTTGTCCGGTCGCCAGTCCCAAGCCGGCGAACGTGTTCTTGGACACGGCGATGTTGCTGTAACTACTGGAGAGATTTATTTGAGGATAGAGGCCGGCGGCAGCCGACATGACGGAGGCGCGCCCTTCGAGGACCCGGGCGACCGCCCGTTTGACATCATGATTCTGCTGTAGGGCTCGTTCGATCAGCCCGCTGAGTTCGTCATTCTGAAAGGTCTTCCACCACTCGGCCTCCGGCTGGTGATCTAACGCAATCGAGGTATCGGTGGTGTTGGTCATGCGTGACCAGCCGTCAGGCACGTCCACCGACGGGCGTCGGTAGTCCTGCCCTTGCACACAGGACGAGAGGAGCAGAATTACCATCATCATTGCGAGACGGTTAGCCGTGGCGCTCATTGTGTCTTATCCTGTGGTGGGGGAATCGATGAGGGTTGCACGCGTTCGCGGTTGTTCGAAGCCCGTCGCTCGATAAAGACATCCACCTGCTGCCCGGCATAGACGGGGAACGGCGGGCGATCGAACCGGTAAATGATCTGGAGCACTCTCGTATCGACTCGTTCAATGTTTTCCCCTGTCAGTGATTTCTTGGGAACGACATAGGGCTCGATGCGGACGAAGGTCAGCGGAATTTTCATACCGGCCATCGATTTGAGGGAGGCCACTGCTGCTGCTTGTGGCGCAACCATCGGTGCATTCACCTCGTCGACGTCGGCCCGGATTTGCAGCCGCTGGGTTTCGCCAAGCAGCATGAGCGGCTCGCTCGATCCCGGAGTCGCGTACTCTCCCGCTCGAACATTGACCTGCAAGACTGTTCCGTTACGCGGAGCACGGACGGTTAGGCGGTCGAGCAGGAGCGTGATCTCGTCTCGGTGGGCGATGGCCTGTTTCAGATTTGCATCGAAACGTTGCAAGCTGCGTTTCGCCATTTCGAGCGCGTACCAAGTGCGTTTGAGGTCATCGTCGCTGACGGCTCGTTCATCGTGTACCGACTTGAGCCGCCGCCATTGTGTGTCGAGATCTCCGATCCGGTACTTTTGTTCGTCGATTTGGGATTGCAGGGGAGGAATGGCAGCCTCTCGACTCAGTAACTGGGCGCGCAGATCGCGATCGTCTAGCTGAAAGAGCGGCGCCTGCTCCGTGACCTGATCGCCTGCTACCACGAACATTTTGGTAATCAGCCCGGCGGTCGGTGGGGCAATGCGGACATTTTCATTCACGGCTTCGATAATGCCGGATGCGGCGACGGTCTGTTCGTACGGCGACCGTGGGGGCTCTGAGATCGGCGTCGGCATCGGCTCTGTCTTGTTGGCCCCGATGAGAGTCCAAGCCGCAAACCCCACACCGGCAAGGGCCAGCCAGACACTCAATCGTTTCATGATGATCATGCCGTTCCCTCGCGTGAGATCGGTTCGATGCTGACAATCCGTCCATCCGTTAAATGGGCCATGCGGTCGCCGAAGTGAAAGATGCGGCTATCGTGTGTTACCACAATGACGGAGCGGGATGGCGAGCGCCCTACTTCGCGAAGGATCTCCATAATCTTTTGTCCGTTCGGGCCGTCCAACGCAGCGGTCGGTTCGTCACAGATCAGAAGGCGCGGTTCGTTGACCAGAGCCCTGGCGATGGCCACTCGCTGTTGCTGGCCACCGGACAAGTTCTTGGGCAGGAACGCTGCCCGGTCACTGAGGCCGACGCGTTCGAGCATGGCTCGTGCTCGTCGCAAGGCCTCGGAGCGTCCGATCTTTTGGATCAGGAGGGGCACCGCCACATTCTCGGCGGCAGTCAGTGTCGGCAGCAGATTGAACTGTTGATAGATAAACCCCATCGTTTGGCCCCGGAACGTCGTGCGTTTGCCTGCCGGCAGTTGGCTGAGCGGCACACCCAGCACGTCGATGTCGCCGTCATCGATGTCGAGGATGCCGGCGATGGCGGACAAGAGGGTAGTTTTTCCGCCGCCCGATTCTCCGACCAGCAACAGCATTTCGCCCAGATAGATGTCGAGATCGATACCATTGAGCACCGTGACTTTGGTGTCGCCGGTACCGAACGATTTGACGATGTTGCGTGCGCGGACTGCCGCAGGTTCTGTGTGGTCGTCCATTGCGCTCACCGAAAGACAATCGCCGGTTCAAGCCGGGCGAGTTTGACGATACTAATCAGGGCTGAGAAGGTACAGATGGCCAGGAGCCCTACCAGCACGAGGAGCAGTAACTGCCAGGTTTCGACGAAGGGCAATCCGCCGCCCCGTGCCGTCAAATACCCAAACAGCGTGGCGAGTCCGATGCCGACGCCATAACCGGTCAGACCTACGGTGAACGCTTGTAAGAGAATCATCCTCGCCAACGTGAAGGTCGAAGCGCCCATCGCCTTGAGCGCGCCGAACTGCCGGAGGTTTTCGACTGTGAAGAGGTAAAAGGTCTGTCCGGAAATGGCCATTCCGACGATAAATCCCAGAAGAATAGTGGTGCCGAAGTTGATGCCGATGCCGGTGTTCTTCAGCACCCAGCCGATGGTTTTCCAGCCGAACTCTTCCGCCGTGAACGCGCCCAGGCCGGTCTGTTCGTGGATGCGCTTGGTCACTTCTTCGATAGGGACCCCATCTTTGGGTTTGGCCAGGACATAGGAAAGGATCCGGCGCTCGCGTGGCACATAACGGATGGCGCGTTCATAGGTAGTGTAGATCACTGGAATATTCGTGAAGCTCTTTTGTGTCTTGGCAATGGCGACGACGCGGGCCAACTTGTCATTGAGTTCGAATATCGTGCCGACCTTAATGACGTCGGGGCCTCCCATCCGTTCAACCGCCCACTGATCTAGCGCGACGGCATCCGGCTGTAAAATGTCCTCGAACCGGCCTTCCAGGACTTCGGCTGGACGTCCGATGAGGCTGGAAGATTCCAGCCCGGCCAATGTGATCTGATGGTATTCCCCGTTCGAGAGACGAGCTCGCAGGAGCCCTTTGAAGAGAGGCACGGCCCATTCCACGCCGGGGACGCTGCGGACGCGATCGACGGCGGTGCCGGCGATCGGTTTGACTTCATCGACTTGTGCGATGCCTGGATCGGTGACCCAAATCGGCACGTTGATATTGCTGATGCTGGACTGGGACCAGATCATGAGGCCCCAGAAAATAGAACCCTGCTGGACGATCAGCATCACGGCGAAGGTTAAGCCGCACAGCAGCATGAGGTACTTGGCGCGATCGCCGAAAAGCATTTTGAGAGCGATGTAGTTCATTCAGCCGCCTCGGTTTCTAGATGGTCTGGAGGATAGGCCACGACGCGGGGCGGTTGCGGCAGCAACACCTGGTCATGCCGATGAAAGAAGTAGGTGCAGAGTCGGGCGATGGGGCAGCCATGGTCGAGCGCCATCGTCCAGAAGCGCCGCACATGGTTGCCGCTCGCCAGTTGGTCTTCATCCATGAGCCTAAAGGGGCCAGGGAAGGATTTCGAAAAGGTGATGCCTCTGGAAGCGAGACGCTCAGCAAGCCCTTCGGTGAGGAATTCCAGTACGTCGCCGCACCAAGAAAACCGTTTTCCGTCTGTTGTCTGTTCGCCGGATGGAAGCAGCTCGGCTTGCCGTTCAACGAAGTAGTCTTCGATGGTACGGCTCAGGTCTTCAGGAGTTAGAGATGTGTGATGGTCCATGCCTGAGGTATAGAGCAGGGACAGTGCCAGCCGTGAGAGCTGTACGATAGACAATGTGCAAGTTGCTGAAGTAAGAGAGAGTAGTGAGAGAATCCCGATTGAGCCGTGAGATTCACGTCGATACGTCTGCCAATATGTTGGCAGGAAGAGCAGAAGGCTGCCGATATATGGGCAGATTATTTGGAGCGGATGGATGGACGATGAATGCCGAGTTTCTTCATCCGATGCTGCAGGGTCGAGCGCTTCATTCCAAGGCGGGCTGCTGCTCCGTACGTACCGGCAAGGATCCAGTTGGTCTGGCCGAGAGTCTCGATGATATGGGTGCGTTCGGCGTCGGCCAGCGTGCGTGGAGGGGTGCGTGCCCTGTCATGATGAGCAGGCTGATCTAACTCCTCAACAGTCAGAACCGGTCCGTGGCTGACGATCACAGCTCGTTCGATTACGTGCTCAAGCTCGCGCACGTTGCCAGGCCAGTCATACGATGCGAGCGCTTTCAGCGTGTTGCTGCCGATGCGTGTGACGGTCTTTCGGTGCCGTTCGCCATACTTTTTCACAAAGTGCCTTGCGAGCACGGGGATATCGTCTCGGCGTTCTCGGAGCGGGGGAATCCGAACCGGGAACACGTTCAGCCGATAAAAGAGATCGGATCGAAAGAGGCCCTTCTTAACGGCCTGTTCCACATCGACGTTGGTCGCGGCGAGCACGCGCACATTAAGCTTGATTGTCTGCGTGCCACCGACTCGCTGCAGCTCCTGCAATTCGAGCACACGGAGAAACTTCGCTTGAAGATCGAGCGGCAGATCGCCGATCTCGTCCAGGAAGATCGTGCCTCCATTCGCAAGCTCGAAGCGGCCCATTTTTCGCGCCGTGGCATTCGTAAAGGCACCCTTTTCATGGCCGAAGAGTTCGGACTCGATCAAGGTTGGCGGCAGGGCAGCGCAGTTCACCGTGATTAACGGTTTCTCTTTCCGTGGCGAGAGGTGGTGAATAGCCTGAGCGACCAGTTCTTTCCCCGTGCCCGTTTCTCCTGTGATGAGCACCGTTGAATTGGTCGGCGCGACCTTCTCGATCGCCTTCAGCGTTTTCTGTAATGCGGGGCTTTCCCCAACCAGCGTTTTGAAGTCGACCGAGGATTTCATCTCATCGCGCAGATAGACATTCTCCTGCTCGAGTTGTTCTTTCAGCGATCGGATCTGCTCATAAGCCGTGAAATTTGTAATGGCCTGCGACAGATGAAATCCAATCTGCTCGGCGAATGCGAGGTCCCGTTCAGAAAATGCATTGCGGCGCTTGCTGCCGATCGCCAAGAATCCATAGGGTACTCCTTGCACGATCAAGGGGCAGAGTACGCAGGAGAGAATACCGACGGATTCGATGTAGGAGCGTTCAGGGAAACGTGTGTGGTTGTGTCCTGTGATGAGGAGCGGTTTCCCTGTAGCCATCATTTCCGCCGGAGCCATTCGTTCGAAGGGAAATTGCCGGAGCTGTGCGAGATCGATCTCGACGCCATCGCGATAGACGATGTCGAACCACGGCCCCTGCGGCGACTGAACGAACCGCACCAGTCCGGTCATGTCTTGTCTCACGACGCGGTGCAGCATGTCTCGTACGACCGGTATGAATTGATCGATCGTCATCGTGCCGACGACAACCTGGCTGTTGATCACCATGAGCGCGTCACGCTCTTCCGATGCGAGGACATTGTGAAGGACTGGTCCCAACTGAACGCCGAGCTGTTGGAGAAACAGCCGATCGTCTTCGGTATAGGCGTCGGCTCTCCCAGTGGCGATAGCGGCCATGATCGCGATTGTACGGGGGGGCTGACTCCCCGCCGGAAGCGCCACGGTCAATGGGGCGGCGAGGACTGAAGCAGTCTGGAACGGCGCAGTTTTCAGGACAACCGCTTCCGCCCAAGGCGAAGTGGCTAGGTTGTTTTCCAGAAGTGCGTGGCCGCGTAGGACTACGGCTTCTTTCATCGTTCCTTCAGCAGGCAGTTGTCCGATGAGATAGCCGGGGGAGCCGGGATCGATCAGCAGATCTGAAACGGGAGCGAACGCGTTAGCCATTTCGCTGTATAGGTAGAATCCCACAAGGTTGCACGGCAATGCCGTGACTAGTTCCTGACTTAACGTACGGTCGAACTCGTGAAGTCCCTTGCAGGCGAGCAGCGCACTGATAATTCGCAGCGAATCGATCTGTGACGAGGAGGTGCCCATATGTGGGCACTATAGCATGGTAAGGGAATGAGCGGAAAGGCAGTGAGCGATTCAAACGAGTTACTCGTGGACTGATCGGGTTTTGAGCGCATCCAGCCGTTTCTTCTCCAGACTCACATGCAGCGATTTTTCTTGAGTGACAATCACAGCCCCTGGTGCTTGGCCCTTTGCCTTCTTGACCCACTTGCGCCTCGTGTAGATGACGTCGCCTTTGCCGCTTTTCTTCAAGTCGCTGTAGAGTAGCGCCAGAGTGGCGGCGTCTCGGATTGTCTCAGGCGGCGGATCGTTTCCTTTTTCCAAGCGCACCACGACGTGTGAGCCAGGCGTACCACGGGCATGCAGCCAGAGGTCCTCGCTTTTGGCGAGGCCAAACGTCAGCTCATCGTTCTCGCGCGCGTTTCTTCCGACATAGATCGCCAAACCGTCTGATGAGGTGAAGCGGCGGAAGGGGCCTTGGCGTTGTTCCTGACGATCTTTTCTTTTGCCTGCCCGCGGGAAAGGCCGCACAGGGGTGAGATGAGGTTTGTCGGGCAGCTGCCAGGTTCCCTGTTCAATCGCAGTCATTTCCTGACGCAGAGTCTCCAGCTCTTTCTGCCCCTCTTCAATACGTGGCAGCAGCTCCCGCTCTGCCGCCAGATGCTTCCGATGTTTTTTGAAGTAGTCGTCCATATTGCCCTGGGGAGTTTTGGCTTGGTCGAGTGGGATCGTCAGGTTGGGGAGCTCCTCATCGAAATAATCCACTACGGATACGTCGGTCTGACCCTTACGTATGGTTCCGAGGTTTGCTTTGATCAGTTCGCCATAGCGATCGTAGTTCTTGTATTTTTCTGCCTTTGCAAGGTCTTCGTGCCATGCCTCAATACGGCGGCGGAGCTTCTTGATGGATTTTCCGAGAATCCCGGCCCTGGTGTTCCTCACGGTCTCGACAACGGAAGTAGCTTCCGCCGTGAAGTAATGGGCTTCGACGGCAGCCGACAGAGAAAATGGGGCTTCTGAGATGTTCTGGCTGAATCGCGACTGGTCGGCGGCGCCTCGTTCTCGTTGCTGGCGAGCGGGAGGATGGTAGAGCTGTCCCACACGATTTTTTAGTCCGTTCAAGTCTCGTCGGATTAGGCCAGCGTCGTCGAGTACGAGGAGATTCGATGTCTTGCCTGTCAGTTCTGCGACCAACTTGCAGGAACCTTCCTTGGCAGTCAGTGCAAGCTGAACGATCCGGTCTCCTTGAATCTGTTCGACTTGGTCGATGCGTGCTCCTTGCAGATGGGCGCGGAGAAATTGACAGAAGGGTGGAGGTGTCGGTGGATTCTGAAAGGCCGCCGTGATGACGTGAATCCGGGAGGTTTCAGGATGGCATGAAATGAGGAGCCGGTGGGTCTGTCCCGGCGTGCGAATCTCCAACACCACGGTACGGTCTGTCGGCTGGTAAATCTTTTGAATCCAGCCTTCAGCTAGGGCCTGAGCACATTCATCTATCACCTTCGCAATTTCTGTTGCGTTCAGTGCCACCATTTGCCTCCAACCGGCCACAGGGGAGTTTTCCCATTTGGGCTATCGCTCGTAACCAGATCAATTTTGCCGCATGGGGCCAATGTGTGACACCTATAAGCGATTAAGGCCGAATGCTGTTCATCCGCACTCTACGATTCACTGCGAAAACACGCAAGCAGTCGCAACGACACCCGTGGCATCGCGATTGCTCTCTTAGGCGGGCAAGCGGTTGGCCGCAGGTCTGCTAGGCTTAGAAAGTGATTGGGTGCGGTGTCGTGGTGACAGGCTCCAGCGTTAACGAGAGGAGGGTTCCATGCATTGCGTAAGATGTGACGGGTTCATGGTGGCAGATAATTTGATCGACATACGGGAGAGCAGTATTCCAATGTGGATGAAAGGGTGGCGATGTGTGTCCTGCGGGAACATTGTCGATCCGCTCATTCAGAAACATCGCATGATCCAACAGTCAGGAGCTACACAATTGATCGAGAGAAAAACGGCAGTACCGCGGCTCCGTCACGTCGCATAACGCGACTGCCTAACTCCGTGGTGTCGCGGCTGACGATATCAACGAGCGGTGATCCCTTGCTGTGATATCAAGATGTACTCACTATAATTTTGGTTCTGCTCCCAGCCTTCCGGTGTCCCACGCGTTCTTCTCCATCGGCGTTCAGTCTTGTTCACCGAACTGTATGCTTTAGACCCTCTGTTCAGCGGGTCTGACAGGGAATATTTCCGTTGGACTGTCGATAATAGTAAATAACTCGACAGCTTGGGGATGCCGTGCGAGGCTCGCTTTATTAAGGCATTTCTCTTGCGGAAGCATCTCGTCATGGAACTCTCCCCTATGACAAAAGCCTGTGGCCTAGGAATGGTCCAAAGCGGTAACCGACGGGATTATACGCGTGTCATAACCCTTAGTCTGGTTGTGACCGGGTCCTTTCTGCTGCAAGGGTGCGTCGCAGGAGCTTGGGTGGCAGCGGTAGCAGTGAATTCAATGAGGAGCAGTAACGTGACCTTTGAGCCGTTTGAGCAATCATGGGTGGCGAAGCAGGATCAATCGAGCGATGCTGTTCCTAATTTGAAGGTGACGAGCGTGGCAGTCCTTCCGGTTGAGGGCGATCCAGAGATGGGCGCGCGGCTTGCTGCCGTGTTGCAGGAGGAGACCGCGTTGCGTGTCGAAACGCCGGTGAGCATTGCGGCAGGAGCCACCGTGATCGGTCCACGTTCGGCAAAAGCCGAAGAGATTGATCGTAGTACCCTGGCCAAGGAAGTCACGCGGAGCCTCAGTGTCGATACGGTTCTCGTCAGTCGTGTTGCTGTCGGTTCACCCTCGCACCCGAGCGACTGGGGGTGGAAAGCAGAGGACTCGCGACGCCTCTATCTGTACCTCATGAATCGCGATGGCCAACTGCTCTGGAAGGATGAATTGCCTTTCACACTAGTAAAAGGTTCCACCTCGCAGCAGGAAGCATCCATGCAGACTGATCTCAGCGATCATGTGATGCAGCATGTCAAAGAACTGCGCCTTGATGAACTTGGGTACTTACCGAAGAAGGCTTTTCACGGAACTCCGAGAAAAATAGGCGCCCTCACACGCTAACCCCCGGCGACTACTTCATCTGCCAGTCATGAGACTGCGCCTGCTCGCTCTTCTTGCAGCGCGGCCATTCCTCCGGTAGAGTCTAGCCTGCATGATTCATGACGGTTCGCCGCGAAATCGCTGAGCCGCGTCGCGAGACCGGCGCGCGGAGCCGTGAGGACTCGAGGCGTACTCTTGTAGTACGTTGAAGGTCCGAGGGGCGAGCCCGCCGGCCGAAGGCTCGTCGTAGTAGCGGATCGGCGATTGCAGCAGAAGCGCTCATGGATCATGCGGGCCAACTTTCTCCATCTCGGAGCGTCGTTCTCCATGCCGTTGCTCGATGTGCCGTTACTGGCTCGTCTTCTGGAAGAGTTTCGCTTGTCGATGAAGCGACTTCTGGGCGACCTCTGTCTGGATTTGGAAAGCCAATATGCAGACGTTGCAAAATCGTTGGCTTTGCCTGTGGCGTACTTCCGTTTCCTCGGGCAATCACTCGAACGGGATACCTTTTCCCAGTGGAAGGTGGTTGGCTGGATCGAAGCGCTGAACGACCTGGTCTATTTCATCGACTTGCTGAAACAAATTCGAGAGGAACGGAGCCCCCGTGAGTTTGCGGCGCAGTTATTTGCCGAGTGCGAAGAGAAGTTCTTCGAGAACAGTTATCTGGATGATCTATTTCCGCGCGGGCTTTCGCAGGCATCGGGACTCGAACGGCGACTCAACGAACTCTGTACCCGCCTCACTCAGGAGCTGACACAGGAATCGCTCTGTCTCGTGCCGGGACTTCCGATGTTATGGTGCACGTCTCGCAAGATTCCGTCTTGGGCCATAGAGGTACACCTTGGCCACAACGTCGAACGGGCAGAGATGTTCGGAACGATGGCCGTTGGGATGGAGGGCGATTTCTGTGAGGCCCCTCCCCCGGTGAAGAGAGCCCTGAAACAATCATCCGGTCAAGCCGTTATTCTAGTTTCTCCGCAAGAGTTGTCCTTGAAGATCGGCCGAACCGTGACGCCGCTGTGCATGAGGCGAGACAATCGGTTGGAGTGGAGTTGGACGTACCGGTCGCCGGTCGTGGCAACGAAAGCTGAGTCTGGGGCCGTCACAGCCGGGCCGACGCTCGTCTATGGAAAGAATCGTCAGCCTCGTACTGTAGCTGCCACATCAGCCGAGCAGGTGAAGCGAATCAAGCAGGCCTGGACCATCATTCAAGAGGCCTGGCCGGAAGGGCATGAGGTTCTCGCACTCTTGACCTCACGGATTGCCCCGCTCAAGGCCAAAGGTGTTGTCAGTTTCAGTTATCGGCACAGGCCGGGCCTATCCTTCATCAACTGCTTCGACCGGGACAATCTCGATCTGATCGACGATCTGATTCATGAAAACAGCCATCACCATCTGAATCTCCTACTCCGCAAGTACGTCATGTATCACGGTGACCGTAACCAGCAGATCTTCTATTCCCCCTGGCGCCGCAGCCTGCGCCCGCTCCGAGGCATTCTCCATGCGGCCTTTACCTTTACCATGGGAGCGATGCTATTCGAACGACTCTCGACGTGGACGTCTGGGCTGGGTGGATCGGCTCGATGGAAGAGAGCCGGCCTAACCCAGCGCGATCTGCAACGAGCCAGGTTTCGCTGTCTCGAAGAAGTGGAGTCCGTCCGCTACTCGATCCAGGATTTGGAGTATGCCAGTTGGCATCTCAAGTGGCTCA
>JBAXBK010000059.1:0-12527 GCA_037142015.1 Nitrospira sp.
CAGTTTGGCTAGGCTATGCCACAAACGGACTGGAGTCAAGTGCATAGCGTATTAGAGGGAAAAATATACGAGAAGGTATTGGGTGTCAAGTTCGTAGGAGCTTTTCTGCCTATAGGCGACATCCGTACCTTCAGATACCTGACGTTTGCCGCGAAGGAACAGGCTCAGTGCACATGATCGTCTGGCGGCGGACGGAGTTCTTTTTCCCGGCTGAGTTGTTCGACCTGCCGCATCAGTTCGCCGATGTCTGTCCACCCCGTCCCATCCACCGCAGGGATCCAGCGCGCCCGCAAATAGCCATAACGGTCAATCAAGAACTCCATGTGTTTCGGCATTGCACCCTCGCCGGCCAAATCGGGATTGCTGAGGGTTCTACGGAACAGGCTATAACTGCGCGTGATCTCCGATGCCCCCTGCGTCGCAACAGGGAAAGTCATGCCTGCCGTTATTCCTGCGAGATCTTGCTGGTTGAGATCATTCACCGGCACCTCCAGCACCGCTACATTACCGTCGCGTAGGGTGGCGTAGGCCTGCCGCAACTGATCGAGTCTTTCCCGCGACTCAGGCCATGAAAACAGAACCAGCAGGACCGCTTTCTGCCGACGGAAGTCCTTCAAGGTACCGCTCGTACCGTCATGCGCGGAATAGGAGAAATTCTGCGGGGCCATGTAGGGCTGATTGGGGGCGACGTAAGGGTTGATGAGGCGCGCTTGATAGCCGCGGGATGTGGCATGGAGAAAGTTTACGACATCCCAGCGATCCTCTTCTGAGAGTTTGTCGGCAAACGCCGGCATGCCAGTACCGGGAATACCGTGGGTCAGCCAGTGAAAAAAATCGCCGGCGGTATGTTTGGCTGTGTGCGGCTCCGTAAGCAGATCCACCGGTGGTATAGGGAAGGTTTTGGCTAGAACGCCATTGCCCTTGGCTTGGGGTCCGTGGCAGAGCACGCAATTCGCAGCAAATATAGTCATACCGTTGGCAACGGAAATGGCATCGAACGGGACCGGCGTCTTGCGATAGGTTTCCGGAAAAGCCTGAGTGGCAAGGGGAGGCAGCGCCGCGATCAGCGCACAGGCCGCTAGTACGGCTGGGATGGCAATGCGCCACTTTGTCTCCCAGCGCTTGGACCGACCGAGGGCAATCGCTCCAACTGCCAGGATAAGCAACGCGACTCCTATTCCCGCGCCGATCATCATGCCCAACCCGCCCCAGGTCGCGTCGATGGAGAAGCGGAACGGATAGGGCCAATCTTCAATGACATCATGTTTCGCCGGAACGGCGTTAGCCAGCATTGTCGCGACCAGCACCATCGCCAACGCGATCACGAATTCGACGGGGACCCATTTTCGAAGTCCTCGTCCGCCGGTCGCAGCCACTTCCGCGTTCTGGTCGAGTGACGGAATCCAGATGTGGCGCGCGCACGCGGCAAGCACGAGAATCACCGCAAGCAGTGCAAGTTTTGTATTGAGAAACCAGCCCCAGCTCGTTGCGACCAATGCGGCGTAGCTCGTATCCACCATACTATCGGCAACGATGATGCCGGTGGCCACGACAGCGATCATCACGGGAAGCGCTAGTGCAGAGAAACGCTTTAGGGTTTGGATGTCGAACCGATCCACTTCTTCGGGTGATCGTTTCCCTGTGGTGGTGAACATTATTGAGAGAACGGCCGGCAGCCCTCCGAGCCAGACGCTTGCCAGAACAATATGCAGCGCGTAGGGCAGCACTGATATTACGGACAGCTCTCCGGCTGCGGAATGGCTTGCGAGTGATCCCGCAGCCAGCGTGAGCGCGGCAACGGTCGCGAACAGCATATACCGCCAGCGCGCCCAAGGTGAGAAGCGAATGTAGAGAGCCACTCCGAACACGAGAAGCGCAAGGGCCGCACGCACTGTCCAGATGAGTCCTATGCGGGTTTTTTGTAAGAGTTCTATCCAGGCTCCCGGGCGCCACGCATTTTCAGCCACGCCCGTGGCCTGTGCGGTAGTCGTGGCCAGCAAGCCCAGTAACCCCAGCAGAAGCGTGACCGAAAGCCACGGTAGCGCCCTCGCCAGACGAGCTATCCATGGGGCGTCGAGTGCGGTTTTCGAGCGCACGGCAATCGCAAGAAAAACGCAGCTGCCGATCAGGATCATGTTGGACGCAAGCTGCAGCCAGCGGAGCAGCGCGCCGATGATCTCGATCATTTCTTTTGCACTTTGCCCTTTACAGTGAAGTCGAAGGACGATTCCACCACGTGACCGTCTACCGACAGGACTCGAAACTTCACTGAATACTTTCCGGGCGTCAACTCCGGCAGCGGCAGGACAATAGATTTTGGGTCATCCTGGGCAAGTTGAGGCTTGATCTCGGTAACGGGATGCTTCTCAGCGTCGAGCACAATAAGCGATGCGTACTCGCCTTCGAGTTCTTCGTTGAACCAGAGTCGCACCTGTGCCGGTGTCTTGGCGAGGACCGCCCGGCGCGGCGGCTCTGCCTTGACCAGCATTGAATGCGCCAGCGCCGGGGCGACAGGCACGCATGTTATCATCACCATTGCCGCGCCTGCCACGACGAGCTTGACTGCGTAAGCTGCCGGTGATTCCATCGGACCTCCTTTTAGTCCCGGACTGCTGTGCTCAGGCTCAGCAGCCGTCTGTCTACGAAACGGTGCTAAGCGAGGATTTTCGACGTCCGCGCAGGAAAAGGAAGATTGCCGCTCCAACGGCAATCACTGCGAGCGGGACTATGACCATGATGTAGTGCATGAAGTGCGAAACCACTCCCGATTCTCCTACCGAAATCGGGAATCGCGCGACATGTTCCTCCTTGCCGCCAACGGTGATGACACCGATGAATTTGCCAGGCTGGTTGAAGTTATGTTCGAAATTGATGAACCCCCCCGTGTAGACTTTGGCCGGTAGGTGAACGATTGTGATGGCCTGAAGATCCTGCTCCGAACCCGTATCCTTAATGACCCTGACCTCGACGGGTAACGAGCGGAGCTCCCCTTCGATAAAATCGAGCACCACTACCGTGCGTCCGGTCGACGGGATATCCCCGCAGAGCTCCTGCCGATCTGAGAGGTCAGGCTGATATTCGGTAAGGTGCATGCCGTAGGGTCCGAACTTGAGTATGCAGAAGTTTTTGTCCAATTCGTGAAAGTGCTGGGCCTGAGCGGAGAGTGGGCCACCGAGCGCCAGCATCAAGAAACACACGACCACAGGTTTCAGAAATTGCAAAGACATCGTCAGTATCCTCATCGTTATATCTACCTTAGACCGCTCAATTTCCTTGTTGAGCCAGAGTCGCGTCTGCGCCTTGGACCGGAGGGCCGTCCGTCTACGAAACGGTGCTGTTCGACGTTTTGCCACGACCGCGCATGGCAAAGAAAATCACCCCGACAACAGCAACTCCTGCGAGCGCAATCAAAAAGTAGGTGGGGGGTAACCAAATCTTCGTTTCCCCTACCGAGAACGGGAATCGCGATACATGCTTATCACCGACGGTAACCAGACCAACGAATTTGCCGGGTTGGTCGAAGTTATGTTCGAAATTAACCGAGCCAGCGGGGTAGACCTTGGGCGGCAGGTGCAGGACCGTGATGGCCTGAAGATCCTGCTCCGAGCCTGTATCCTTGATGATCCGAACTTCGGTAGGCAACGGGCGGAGTGCATCCTCCATATAATCAAGCACGACAACCGTGCGACCAGTCGCCGGAATATCTTCGCAGAATTCCTTATTGCGTGTGTTGTCGGGCTGATAGCCGGTAAAGTGCATGTTGTAGGGGCCGATCGTGAGCCTGCACATGTCTTCTGCCAGTGCCAGTCCTCCATGTGCCTGGGCCTGCGTGGAGAAGAATGGTGTCCCGATTGCCAGCGTCAAGACACACAAGCCGATAGGCTTCAGCCATTGCACAACCATTGTCAGTATCCTCCCTCTCGAATGTTGAATCATGTGCTCGCAGGCCGTAGCGCCCGGTTTCCTAGGAACGGCGGACTGCCCACCAATTCCGCAGCCATTTCGATCGTATGAGTATGTATCCAATCAATGCAACTACCAGCACTGCTATTGCCGGTACGGTCATGGTACGCATAAGCTTCTGGTAATCGATCATGTGTACCCGCAATAGATATTGGGGGCGCCGCATCAGATTCTGTTTCTCCGCCGCAATGGTGACAGTATAGAGACCCTCGGCAAGACGGACTTCGCCACGGAGCACTCCATCCGGGTGGGTGCTCGGACGAATATCTGCTACGATCTGATCTTCTGACTCATTGGAGCCGTTCCCCTTCATGACCCGCATTCCGACCGGCTCGTTGCGCAAGGCCGGATCTACGAGGTCTACGACGAGGAAGGTGTCGCCTTCCTTGGGAATGTCCGTGCAGTATTGATCTCTCAGCTCATATTGAGGCTGATAGGCGCTGAAATGTATCACGCGCTCACCTACCCGACGCAAGCAGGGATCGTCTTCCCCGCTCACTGAGCCATGTGCAGCGGCATCGCCGGGGTGATACAGTGCGGCAACAAGAATGAGCACTGTTGCCGCTGCCCGTGTCGCTTGCCTTATCATATATGCCGGACCCTCCTGTTTTACAACGCTCCGCTATTTCGTGCGGCCATGCGACTTCACCTAACTAATGACGTGAATCAGCAACATGGCATATCAGATACTTCACCATGATGCCACTAAGATGGGGCAAGATTCTAGCCCCCTCCCCCCCGTGCAAGGCAAGCGAAAAAACTGAATATGGTCTCTGCCTCCAGTCTCTTTGACTTGCCAGTATCGGATGGGCGACAATTGCGAAGCCAACCGGTGGCCTTTTCACGAGTCCCCAAGGTGATATAGTGACATCGACCTTGCGGTTGGCTTACGACTTCAGCGGCAGTTGCAACTTTGGGGACGTCAGACGGTGCCGGTAACAGGCTCACGAACAGCACAACTCATGAAGACTCGACGCTGCCGTGCTATTCTCCCTTCGACCTCAGTGGGGTTTCTCCAAATATGTTCCAAACCGTTGCACTGAGTGGTAGTCGCGGGGAACGGCAGTTGTTCTCCGACGTCAGCGTGACGGTTAAGCCCGGAACTTTACTGGCTGTGGTTGGCGAGAACGGCAGCGGAAAAACCAGCTTTCTCCGTATGCTATGCGGTCTGTTGTCTCCGGATGGAGGCACAATCCTCTGGCAGGGGAAAGACATCCGCCGGCTCAAGGAACTCTATAGCGCACAGCTGACCTATGTCGGGCATCTCAACGGAATCAAGGATGAGCTAACCCCGGTCGAAAACCTTACGGTCTCCGCCTGCCTGGCCGGCGATGAAAGTTCCGGCGCAATCGTGCAACAAGCATTGGAGGCCGTCGGCCTCGTACGACCGGTTCATCGCTTGCCGACGAGGGTGCTATCGCAAGGACAAAAGCGTCGTGTGTCGCTGGCGCGTCTCTGGCTTTCAACACGTCCGTTATGGCTCTTGGATGAGCCATTCGCGTCACTCGATGCTGCGGCCACAAGCTATTTGACCCAGCGACTGCATGCGCATCTGAATAATGGCGGCATGGTGGTTGTCGCCACGCACCAGGAGATCGATCTCCCGCCTGATTGCATCCAGCACTTGAGGCTGACTCGATGAGCCAGCCAAGCATGAGTGAGGCGTTGCGCGGGGTCGTCCGGCGGGATCTTCTGCTGGCCATGCGGCATCGTTCGGATGTGGCGATGTCGGTATTCTTCGTCGTCATCGTCGCGAGCCTCTTTCCGTTAGGAGTCGGGCCGGAGCCGGCGGTTCTGAGGGTGATCGCCTCCGGCGTGCTCTGGGTCACGGCCCTGCTAGCCTGTCTGTTATCACTCGGGCGTCTCTTTACAGCCGATTATCTTGATGGTGTATTGGAACAGACGCTGTTGATCCCTCAGCCTTTGGCGGTGCTGGTTGTTGGTAAGGTGTTCTCTCACTGGGTGATCTCGGGTCTGCCGGTGGTCCTGCTCTCGCCTCTTCTCGGCTTGCAGTTCGGCCTGAGCGGGGACTCGTTGTGGGTGTTGACGTTATCGCTCTTGCTTGGTACGCCGACGTTGAGTATGATTGGAGCGGTGGGTGCTGCGTTAACTCTTGGGTTGCGCGGGAGTGGCTTGCTGGTTGCACTGCTCGTGCTTCCCCTTTTTATTCCGGTGCTGATCTTTGGGGCCGGCGCCGTTACGAATAGTTTGGCCGGAATCGGCAGCGAGGCAAATCTGTCGTTACTTGGAGCCTGCTTCCTGTTTTCATTTGCGTTTGCGCCATGGGCCACTGCTGTTGCATTACGCATTGCATTGGAATAAGAAATCATTATGAGCACCACAGGCATTAACTGGTTTAAGTATTCATCGCCGCAGGCCTTATACCCGTTAGCCGGGCGGATGATCCCGTGGTTTGCTGCCTTTGCGCTGGGGTTGATCGGGGTCGGCCTGTACGTTGGATTTTTCGTGGCGCCGACCGATGTGACGCAAGGTGATGCGTACCGCATTATTTTCGTACATGTGCCGGCAGCCTGGATGTCCATGTTTCTCTATGTCATCATGGCTATCTGGGCCGGTCTCGGATTGGGGCTCAATGCGCGACCCTCGTTCATGATGGCGCAGGCCATCGCTCCTACCGGGGCGATGTTTACGTTCCTCGCGCTGTTTACGGGGTCGATGTGGGGAAAACCCACTTGGGGAGCCTGGTGGGTGTGGGATGCTCGGTTGACGTCGGAGTTGATTTTGCTGTTTCAATATATCGGGATCATCTTGCTGCGCTCATCGATCGACGACCTGCGCCGCGCGGATCGCGCGAGCGCCGTCTTGGCGCTTGTGGGGGTGATCAATGTCCCGATCATCTATTTTTCTGTGCGTTGGTGGAACACGTTGCATCAAGGAGCTTCTGTCAGCATCACAGCGGCGCCGACGATGGCGGGGACGATGGTGACAGCGATGTTGGTGATGATGTTCGGCTTCTGGATGTACAGCATCGCGGTGACCTTGGCCCGTATGCGTTGCGTGATTGTCGAACGGGAGCGACAACCGTCGTGGGGCAAGCAGGCGTCGATGCCGGATGTTGTGGAGGCGCGCTGATGCAGTGGGGGAGCCTGGCAGAGTTTTTTGCGATGGGCGGGTACGGCCTCTACGTGTGGCCCTCGTTTGGCGTCACGGCCCTGTGCATGGGAGGGGAA
This sequence comes from Nitrospira sp., assembly GCA_037142015.1. Classification (GTDB taxonomy): domain Bacteria; phylum Nitrospirota; class Nitrospiria; order Nitrospirales; family Nitrospiraceae; genus Palsa-1315. Next base: position 7,155 of record JBAXBK010000059.1, read on the forward strand.
GTTCTCGCGGTGTGGCGGCGGCATGCGGCGGCGGCAGGGAGCCGTGATGAGTCGTAGGAGGAATCGAAGACGATGACACCTCGAAAGAAGCGGTTTGTCCTTATCGGTTTGGGGCTGGGTGCGTTGGCTGTGGCGGCATTCTTGGTGTTGAATGCGTTCCAGAGTAATCTCGTGTTCTTTTATACGCCGACGCAGGCGGCCAATGGGGACGTGCCCCAGGGGCGCAGCTTCCGCATAGGCGGAATGGTCGAAGCCGGAAGTCTCACCCGCGAAGGCGATGGACTGACTGTACATTTTATCGTGACCGACATGGCGAAACGAGTGCCGGTGACCTTTAAGGGGATACTCCCTGACCTTTTCAAGGAAGGGAAGGGTGTAGTGGCCCAGGGTCAACTCGCTGCCAATGGAGCATTTCTGGCGAGTGAGGTGCTGGCGAAGCACGATGAAAACTATATGCCGCCGGAAGCGGCGGACGCGCTCGCCAAGGCCAAGACCGCAGGGGCCCAGAGCAGCGGCACCCTGGTTGTCAATCCACGCTAGGAGCTTACATGATTCCAGAAATTGGTCATTACGCCTTGATTCTCGCGCTCTGCGTGGCGGTGGTGCAGGGATGCCTGCCCATCTATGGCGCCGCGGTGGGGAACTCCTCGCTGATGGCCGTCGCGAAGCCGGCGGCGCGAGGGCAATTCCTCCTGGTCCTACTGGCTTTTTGTTGCCTGGGGTATGCTTTTGCAGACAAAGACTTCTCCGTACTGTATGTTGCAGCCACGTCGAACTCCCAGCTTCCGCTGCATTATCGCCTCGCAGCCATCTGGGGCGCGCACGAAGGCTCGTTGCTTCTCTGGATGTTCATCCTCAGCATCTGGATGGTCGCTGTCTCCTTCTTCTCCACCCATCTGCCGGAGGCGATGCGCGCGCGCATCTTGGGCGTAATGGGCCTCGTCAGTGTGGGATTTCTTTTATTCATGTTGACCGTCTCCAATCCGTTCGAGCGGTTGATACCTGCCGCACTCGATGGGCGCGATCTGAATCCTCTGTTACAAGACCCCGGCATGGTGATCCATCCGCCGATGCTTTACATGGGGTACGTGGGGTTCTCCGTGGCATTTTCTTTTGCGATCGCGGCACTTTTGGGGGGCACGCTGGATGCGGCTTGGGCACGCTGGTCTCGCCCCTGGACCACAGTCGCCTGGTGTTTTATGACCGTGGGAGTTGCGATGGGGAGTGGGTGGGCGTATTACGAGCTGGGATGGGGCGGCTGGTGGTTCTGGGATCCGGTCGAAAATGCCTCTTTCATGCCCTGGCTGGCCGGCACTGCCTTGATGCACTCGCTGGCTGTTACCGATAAACGGGGAGGCTTCAAAGCCTGGAGCGTGCTGCTCGCCATTATGGCGTTCTCGCTCAGTCTACTCGGGACCTTCTTAGTCCGCTCTGGAGTCTTGACTTCAGTGCATGCATTTGCCACCGATCCAAAGCGTGGCTTATTTATTCTCATATTCCTGGCAGTGGTGATCGGTGGTTCTCTGGTTCTGTACGCCTGGCGTGCGCCGCGCGTCGGACTGGGAGGGAGCTTCGCTCTGATCTCGCGCGAAGGGATGTTGTTGGCAAACAATGTGTTGTTGGTGGCGGCTTTGGGCTCAGTGCTCCTGGGTACGTTGTATCCCTTGTTCTTGGATGCGCTGGATCTTGGCAAAATCTCGGTCGGCCCCCCGTACTTCGACACAGTCTTTCTTCCCCTGATGACTCCCGCCATATTTTTAATGGGGATCGGGCCGCTGGCCCAATGGAAACAGGCGAGCCTGCCGGCATTGGCCATCCGCCTGCGCTGGGCTTTCGGCGTCAGCCTGGCGACTGCCGTGGCGGTGCCGTGGCTCATGGGCCAATGGACGCCGCTGATCAGTCTGGGACTCCTGCTAGCCTTCTGGATTTTGGCGACGATCCTGGTGGATCTGCGGGAGCGGCTGCTCCAGGCCGAGGGCGGCAGCGTCGGGGGCCGCCTGGCCGCGCTGCCCCGCGCTTATTGGGGCATGGTACTTGCCCACTGCGGCGTGGCCCTGTTCATCGTCGGTGTGACCATGGTGAAGGGTTTCGAAGTGGAGCAGGACGTGCGGATGAACGTCGGTGAGACTGCCATGATCGGCGGCTATACGTTCCGTTTTGACGGGACGGAACAGATCAATGGCCCGAACTATGTGGCGGCACGGGGGACGTTTCACGTGAGTCAGGATGGCCGTGAAGTGACGGTGATGTATCCCGAGAAGCGCCGTTACTTTGTCCAGAATCAGACGATGACCGAAGCGGCGATTTCACCGGGCTTGCTGCGCGATCTATATGTGTCGTTGGGAGAGCCGCTTGAGGGCGGAGCCTGGAGCGTGCGGCTTTACCACAAGCCCTTTATCGATTGGATCTGGGGGGGCTGTTTGGTCATGGCTTCGGGCGGTGTCCTGGCCATCAGCGATCGGCGCTATCGGCTGGCCTGGCGGCGGAAAGAGGCTGCGGTGCCGGCTACGGCCCAGATGGCACGCCCGATCGTCTCATGAACCGGTTTCTCATCCCGTTCGGGCTCTTCATCGTCGTGGTCGGTTTTCTTGCAGTTGGGCTGACGCTCAACCCGCGTGAATTGCCGTCACCCTTGGTCGGGAAGGCGGCGCCTGAGTTTTCCCTGCCGCAGCTCCACGATTCCGGAAAAGTGATTTCGTCGAACGAGCTTAAGGGCAAGGTCTGGCTGCTCAACTTCTGGGCATCCTGGTGCGGGGGCTGTAAGGACGAGCACCCTGTGCTCATCCATCTCGCGCAGTCTGGGGAGGTGCCCATCTATGGCATGGACTATAAGGATCAACGGAGCGAAGCCTTGGCGTGGTTGAAGGAGTGGGGCAATCCCTATCAGATCGTTGCCGTAGATGAGCCGGGGCGTGTCGGCATTAATTACGGGGTCTACGGTGTACCGGAAACCTACGTGATCGATAAGCAGGGGGTCATCCGCTACAAGCAGATTGGCCCGCTGCGCGAGGACATCTTGGAGAAAAAGATTATGCCCCTGGTCAGGGAGTTGCAAAACCAATGAGATGGCTGTGGGTGCTCATGTTGCTACTCCCAAGTCTCGCTACGGCGTACGAGGCCCAGCCGCTTGCTGCGAACCCGCAGGCTGAGGCGCGATTGAAAGCCCTCGCCGTCGAGCTGCGCTGCCTGGTCTGTCAGAATCAGACGCTGGCGGACTCGAATGCACCGTTGGCCGAGGACTTGCGCCGAGAAGTGAGGGAAATGATCGCGAAAGATATGAGCGACAAGGAGATTATTGATTTTCTCGTCACTCGATACGGAGACTTCGTCTTATACCGACCGCCCTGGAAGCTCACGACTACGTTGCTCTGGCTGGGGCCGTTTCTCTTATTAGGAGCTGGAGCGACGGGATTGGTGTTTGCGCTACGCAGGAGACAGAAAAAGCTTACTGACGTGACATTGTCGGAAGCCGAGCATGGCCGTGTCGCGAAACTGCTTTCCGAAGGAGTGCATCGCCCTTGACCCTCATATTCTGGCTTATTGCTTCGGCCATGACCCTTCTCATCCTCGGTCTTCTGCTGTGGCCGCTTCTGAAGCGCACAGCCGCCGCAACGGGAGAGCAGGAAAAGACACTGTCGATTTTCCGACAGCAGTTCGCAGAGCTGGCGCAAGACCTCGCCAACGGTGTGCTCACCGACGAATTGTATCAGCAGGCGCGACGTGAGCTCGAGCGCCGTCTGCTGGAAGAAACAGGCACCGCGGAGACGACTCCCGCCATGGCTCGGCGGCAGGTGAATAGCAGGCCGGTGGCTGTTGCCATTGCCATCATCGTTCCGATTGTCTGCGGGTTGCTCTATTGGCAACTGGGTAATCCGCTCGCCATGACGCAGCCACCAGTTGCTGCGTTATCTGCGCAAGGGAGTCCGGAAGATGGCCACCCGTCCGCTGACGCACTCGAAGGATTGGTTGAACGGCTCAAGCAGAAAATGGAGCAGAATCCGAACGATGGAACGGGATGGGTAATGCTCGCGCATTCGTATGTGGGAATGGGGCGTTATAACGATGCAGCGCTGATCTTCGAGAAAGCCGTGAAGTTAATTCCTGACGATGCCCAGTTACTGGCCGATTATGCCGACGCCTTGGGTGTCGTTCACGGTCGCAAGTTGGAGGGGAGACCCGAAGCCTTGATTCAACAAGCGCTGAAGATCGACCCGCGAAATGTGAAGGCGTTGATGCTGGCAGGGACCGTGGCGTTCAACCGAAAGAATTTTGCGCGCGCGGCCAAGGACTGGGAACAAGCTCGCGCGAACCTTCCTGCGGACATAGACCCGGAGATGAGGGAACAACTGATGGCTGCCATTGCTGAAGCCCGGAGCCGAGCAGGCGGCGGTCAAGAGACGGCGCCCATGTTTGCGGAACCGGCGTCGCCGGCCCAGGTCGCCGGGCAGGCCGGACAGCCTCGTACGATCAGAGGCACAGTGACTATGGCGCCGGGCCTTGCCGGCAAGGGATCACCGACGGATACATTGTTTGTGTTTGCACGCGAAATGAATGGACCACCCATGCCCGTGTCGATCGTGCGGGCGACGAGGAAAGATCTCCCGTTTGCGTTTCAGCTCGATGACTCAACCAGCCCGATGCCGTCCAGAAAACTCTCCAGCGCAGGACCGGTGGTGATTGTGGCCCGTCTGTCGAAGTCTGGCCAGGCGATGCCCCAGAGCGGAGATCTAGAGGGGACGAGCCAGCCGATACAGTCTGGGGGGGAGGGGATCGCAGTTGTCATCGATCATGAGAGAATGGATAAAGAATCGGCAGCGCCGGCTCCGCTAGCCAGCCAGACGGGACAACCGCGTGCGATCAGAGGTACGGTGACTGTGGCGCCGAGCTTAGCCGGCAAAGCATCCGCGACAGATACATTGTTTGTCTTTGCCCGCGAGATGAGTGGGCCACCGATGCCTGTGGCGATCGTGCGTGCAACGAAAAAAGATTTGCCCTTTACGTTCCAACTCGATGACTCGACTAGCCCGATGCCCTCCAGAAAACTTTCCAGCGCAGGCCCTGTGGTGATTGTGGCCCGTCTCTCGAAGTCCGGCCAGGCCATGCCCCAGAGTGGAGATCTAGAGGGGACGAGTCAGCCGATACAATCAGGGGTGGATGGGATCACCGTCGTCATCGATCGTGAAAGACCGTAACGCCGAGAAACCCACAGGCCGCTCTCTTCCATTGCCTCGCATGCTGCATAACTCCTGACGCTGATCCGTCACGTATCGTTAGGGCGCTCTGTTTATTGCAGTAAGCCACCCGATTTATCGCACAAGCCTACTTGACATATTCCGATGTATGCTGCGATATATTCGCGCTGTTCGCTAAGCG
>JBAXBK010000060.1:0-12519 GCA_037142015.1 Nitrospira sp.
CAAACATCAGTTCCCCCGGCTATGTTGCGTCCGTGGAACCGCTGAAGGATGTCCAAGTCATCTTCAAACAACGATTTTGGTGGCTAGCCCAGTCCAAAGACGAATTCGTCGGAGCCGGTCTGCAAGACCAGACCAGACAGGCCGGCAAGTACGTGGGGTCGGAACTCGACCTGCGTCTCTCCTGCACCGTCAGCTCGAATCTGCTGCTCGAAGGAGGATGGATGTAGCTGATGAAAGGGAGTTACTATTCCAATCTCTTGAATCAAGGCGTTGCCGGCGCCCCCAACGATAAGAATACCGATTATGTGTTCTTGTCCATACGGCTTTTCTTCTAATCCCCGTTGTCCGTAAAAACCTCTGATTTCAATCGCGCTCTGTTCATTACCGAGGAGCCATTAGGCCCGAGTATTCTTTCATTGACAGTACCGAACCACCACGATAGGTTTCACACCTTTCGTAGCTGGGAAACGAGAATGTCCCTTTAACCCGCACTATTCATGAAAGTTCGTCGCGAAATGGCGGAGTGGCGCGCGACAAGCAAGACGTGCGCGACAGTCGCGACTCGAAGTTCCGGGTTCGAAGTTCCAAAACCACGAACTTCGCAGCTCGAACCGTCGTCCGTCTCACCTGTCGCGCTTTCGCGCCAGTCTCGTCCGTCTCGCTTGAGTCAGGCATCCGCGCTTGCAGCAGGACCTTCATGAATAATGCGGGTTAAATACGATCCCGGTTCCGGTTTCAGTCTGAGTCAGGAGGGTACGATGAATTGGGAAACGTCCATGACCCGTGAGTTTCCTGGAGCGATTCCCCAGGACCTGTTTGTTGCCCGATCCTATGAGGCACTGCTGAGACAAGGATTTCGGCCGGAGAATACGATCGCGTTTGCATGTGTCTGCCGCGACGAAATCACTTGGCCCCTGGTAGAAGATATTGAGAGAACCTGGGGAGAAGCGTTCTTGTTTTCCGGTCTCGGTGGACTGCCCATTTTAGGCAAGACCGGGTTCTTGGCCGCCCAGCAGCACGCCCCTATTGATGAAAGCGGCCTAGAGCGATATGTGTATTACGCCCTGCCCCATATTGCAATCGGGCCTGAGGGGGAATTCGGCGTCTATTTCCGTCCAGGTCGCCAGCAAGCCTCCCATGCTTGTGGCGCCTTGGTGGCGTTTCAACATGAACTCGAAAGCCGGTCTCTCCATTTGGTGCCTGATCCTGATGACATAGAGCAGACTGTTCTCAAGCGATATCTGTTGGGCAAGATCCGGTATGGCGATGTCCCGGATTTACCGTCGTTGACCAGGATTGCTCATGGGGTCATCCTCGAAGAAATCGAGCGGATGATTCACCTGACTGTCGATCCCTCGCGAAGCAATTATGGCCTGTTCACCGGGATTCAGATCCACGTCCCGGAAGGCCGACATTTCGTGTGGCCGGGAACAGCCTATGTAGTGATAGGCGGGAAACAGCTACGCCTGTCCGACGTGAAGTGATACAGACTTCTGTGGACAACGACGTGAACCGAAAGAGCGACGTGGCTAACCGCGTCGCGACAGCCTGTGGTGGGTCGTCTCACACTGCTACTACTTGACAGGGAACATGCGTAAGGCGACACGTGATGTCCACGCAAAACTTTAAACGTCCTCCAGGATAGGCTTGTCAATCTCCTTCTCCTCAAGCTTGCCTGCCTCGAACTTGATCGCCTTTTCAATCGCCACGGCTAATGATTCTCCATACGCGAAGTATCTGTAGCTGACATAGGCCGTGAAGGCCGCCACTGCCAACTCGCCGACGCCAACCAGCATGGCCGCGCCCAGACCCGCGGCGCCACCGACAATCAGCCCATGGCCCGGTAGGTCGTGAAAGAGTTTCCTGGTTCCATGACCCATCGCGTCCAGACCGTCCTCTATCGTATGGAATATACTTCTGTTGCTACCCGCAACAGAATCGGACGAAGACTCCGTCTCCGTTTTCATCGTGTCGGTTGTGCTCTCTTCCATGTTCCTCTCCTCCATATTCATTTCCTTCACATTCAATAATTCACGCGCAAATGTTATCTGAAATGAAACAGCCTGTAAAGCCGTTCCAAGGGCGGACACTTCGATTGTACCGACCACTGCCCTGAGGAGAGAGTTTGGTAACGAGATGCTCCTCCAGCGCACATTCGCCGCTCCTGAGCCTTCCGCTGTCGGCAGAAGGCCAGGCGTTTGTGAGGTTCTGCACTTAAACAAGCCAGCACAGGGCGTACACAGCCTACTGTTGTTTCTTTTACACATGGACTCGACCAAAATCATGTCACGAGAGAAATAGTTAAAGTTAATAATTATCAATAGCTCATATATGACTGCTTACGCATGAATTATGTTAATTGCAATGGCCTCTCATGCTCATTTGTGCCACAGACCAACACCATTATATACATCTGTCTCATTGTAAGGAGGTTGCCTCCAGTCCTCCTGGTAGGCATAAGACAACGGAATGGGTCAGTCAGACGCTCAGGGCTTGTTGATGGGTGGCGAGCCGGGAGATGCCCGGAGCATAAAGGACAGGTCTCTCAACGGCAGAAGGAGCCAGAGGAACAGCGCGGCATAGTTGTTCACGAAGGAGATACCGATGCACGCCAGCGCGAGTCCGGGCCCGGCATAGACGACCCACAACGGAACCTTCACCCAGGTTCCGCCCGTCTCATTCGTCCGCCATTCTTCCCTCGCCAACACATACTGCCCCAACACGTTCATCGACAGGGAGGCCAACCCAAGATTCGCAGAAAAGATGATCGTGGCGATACGGTCTCCCTCATAATGACCAATCAGTGAGGCGACATACGGAACGAGCGAGATGAAGAGCAAGTGGATAAGGTTGAGTATCAGAGCACGTCCATCACACCTCGTTACTGACTGAAAGACCCGGTGATGATTCATCCAGTAGAAGGCGACCACAGAAAAACAAATGATATAGGCGAAAAAGTTGGGAAGTTGCTGAAGCAGGTCAGTGGTTAACTGGGGATTGGTGATCCCAGCAACCTCAGGAACTTTGAGATCCAGGACGAGCAGGGTGAGGGCGAACGCATACACGCCGTCCGAGACGGCGCACAGGCGGTCATGTGTGTGCGTGTGTTTTAGAAACAGCGGCATTGCTCTCATGAACTGGCCTCAGGATTTGGCGCACGTTGGAGCGGCCCGTATTTCTTGAGCCGAGGGTGGATGGCGGATATGTTGTGAAAGAAAGTCAGCCGAAACGCTCGACGAGGCAACGCGCATGAGGCAGGGAGAAGACCTACTGCCCTGCTTTGGAAACTGGCTCTCCGGCTTCAGGCTCATCGCTGGTCTTCAAGATGGTGGCCTTGGAGAAACAGTACGTGGACAGGATCAGGAACGGGACGCCCGGAACCCCCGGCACAGCAAACATCGCCACCCCCACGACCATGCTGGCATATCCCACCATCCAATAGCCGGGCTTGACTGACCCGGCTGCCTGAGGCACACCCTTGGAATCAGGGCTACTTTCTTCCGTATTCAGATATCGCCACGGCTGTAACCAGGTCATCGCAAACGAGCTGGTCGCAGCCTCGGGCAACACTGCAGATGCATACTGTTCAAGCTCGCCACGATTACGCCTTTGCAGGAACAGGCACAGAGACTTCGAAGTCCACACAGCGGGATCGTGCAGGACCGTGACACTCTGGCAGCCTGGCGCAACAGTCACTTCAGTGACTCCGGCTTGCGCTGACAGCAATGCTTGTAGCCCGCCGGCCAAATGCGAATCGGCTTTGAGCGCCGGCACGCGCAGCCGGACACGCCCCGGAATCGAATGGATGACATGGGTGGCCGCCAAGGGTCCATTGAGTTGAGGCACAGACGAGGAGCTACTGACTCCCTCAAGCGGCACATCGGATGGTCTCAGATCATTCCGGGCCATTCGTACGACCTCGTCATCCCACGATGGTGACCTTCTCAGTCATCGGTGCAGGCAGGAGTTTTATGTCTGCACGCGCTGGAGAAACGACCTTGATCGGCTGCTGGTCCATGATCGGGCGCAGGCCGTTGAGCGTCGCGATAATCGCCGACCCGTTGCTGAGCAGCGTGGCCCCGATCGGTCCGAGCAAGCCGATGCAGGCCAGACCGGCTGCGAACGTGTTCGGAATTGAAATGATCTTCCAATTCTGCCGGATCAACGCGACCGTTTCGCGGCCGATATCGATCGCGAGAGGAACCTTCCAGAGCCCTCCATGCAGGAGCACCACCGGCGCCGTTTCCCGGGCTGCTTCCGTGCCCCCTTCGACGGCAATGCCCACGTCGGCATAGGCCAGCATGGGAGAGTCGTTGACTCCGTCTCCGACAACGGCGACCTTATATCCCTCACGCTGCAGACGCTGGACCGCCTCTGATTTTTCTCCGGGAAACACTTCGGCCAGGAACTCGGTGATCCCGAGTTCTGCGGCAATTCGCCTGGCAACATCCTTGTGATCGCCGGTCAGCATCACGATATGCTTGATTCCCCGATCCCTCAATGCCTGGACCACGTCCCGCGCCTCAGGCCGCAAGGGGTCGGAGATGGCTAGTAATCCGATTACGAGCCCGTCTTTCGCCACGCAGAGTGGAGAAATCGCCTGTTGCTGCATCATCGAGATCTGTTCCTGCGCCTCCGGCGATAGGGTCAACCCTCGAAGCGTCATGAACCTGGGACTTCCCACAAGAACCACAGAGTCGTTTACGATCGCTTCGACGCCGAGACCCAGGCTGTAATCAGACGCGGTCCGCTCAGGGATCGACAGCTGCCTGGCCTCGGCAGCCCGGACGATGGCGTCCGCCACGGGATGCGTCATCCGCCGTTCCGCTGCCGCGGCCAGCGCGAGCACCTCATCGGCTGTGCTGCCGTTGACCGGCACCACACTCAGGATGTCGGGATGCCCCGTGGTCAAGGTGCCGGTTTTGTCGAAGACGACGGCATCCACTTCCGCAAGATTTTCCAGAGCCCGCCCGCCCTTGATCAGAATCCCGTTCCTGATCGCCTTCGTCATGGCGGATAAGACAGTCGTGGGGGCCGCAATCCTGATTCCTGTTCCGTAGTCGACGACGAGGACAGCGGCCGCGCCCTGAAGACCGCCTCCCATCACAGCTCCGATGGCACTTCCCACAAAGCTGTAGGGCACGAGATCGTTTGCCCACTTGACGGCGTAATTTTGGATTTTGGTTTCACGAGCCGGCGCGGCCTCCACCAGGCGCAGGATCTGAGCGGCCTCGGTTGCGTTTCCAATCCGCTCGGCGCAGATATAGATTTTCCCTTCCCGCACCACCGTGGCGGCGTAGACGAGAGCACCCTCCTCCTTCTCGACCGGGAGCGATTCGCCGGTGAGTGCAGCCTGGTCCACCAGAGCCTTGCCGCTGAGCACGGTGCCATCTACGGCAATACGCTCGCCCGGATAGACGACCACGGTCTCGCCGATTTGAACCTCTGCCACGCTGACGCGCACTTTCTGTCCATCCCGCACCACCCAGGCCTCGATGTTCTGGTAGCCAAGGATTTCCTCGATCGCCTTCTTCGATTGCATCATGGTGAGGTCGCGAATCCAGTCCGCGACGTTGATCAGCCAGACCATGAAGATCGCCATCGGGAAGGCGCCTTGCACGACGAGCAACGAGGTGGCGGAGGCATCCAATACATCGACGTTTAGTTTGCCGTCTTCCGACAACGAGTGATGGGCCCGCTTGAGCATCGGCAGGGCGCTGGCCAGAAGCAACAGGGGTACCAGCGGCAGCACCAGCGGTTCGACGAGGAACACCAGACAGATTCCGGCGCTCGAATACCAGAGTTCATTTCCCGACTCATCAGTCGGGGCCGGTGTCTGATCCGTCGATGTATTCGCAGATGTGTACGATAGAACCTCTGTTGCCGAGAGTAGTTGCAGCCACACACAGAGCCTGGTGGGCGTCCAGACGGCAGGATCGCAGGTCACCGTCATGCTGAAGCACCAGTCGTTCACCGTGACGCCGGTCACGCCTGGCTGGTCCCTGAGAAGCCGCTGCAGTGGTTCGGCCAAGCCGGGCGAGGTCTTAAGCGCAGGCACCCGCAATCTGATGCGGCCACAAATCGCATGGACCACGCTGGTATCAGCCAGCGTATCGGTGGGTTTCGCACGCGATGTTATGGGTTCAGCAATGGCAACCGACGCAGAGGGATGATCACCGTTGTTGGGTGCAGCACTCGCAACAGACGCAGAAGGATGTTTGCCATTCACCTGGCCTGGTAATATCTGGTGAGGAAGCAGGGCCAAGAGAGCATCCCGCTCGCTTCCATTCGGGAGGAGACTGAAGACAAAGCCATTCCCCTGGCCATCTTCAGAGTTCAATGATCTCCGCTTTTTCCCAACCTTTTCGACTCGCTTTTCGGCCCGAATCGTTTTCACGATGATACAAATCCTTCTCGGAAATGAATCGGCCGCTGCCTCCATCAATTCCGAATATGAATTTCACATTGCTGATCGAGCACTATCTGCTGCTTACGAGTGGGCGATCTTCGCCGCCTAATAACACCTGCCTTCAACCGCAGGCGGTTCAAGCGCTCAGTCCTTAACTGCCGTCCTTGCCCTTAGTCTTGTTCGTTTGCTGTCCTCGGTTCTCAGTCTTCTCCACCTCGGACTTTGCCTCGGCGAGAAGACCCTTGAATTTCTCGCCCGTCTCGGAGGCAAGTTCAGAGACATTGTCAGCTAGAACAATTCCACCCTTGATCAGTTCTTTGGCGATGGAACGAAAAATGCCCTCAATCTCTGATACGCCGCCTTCCACAGCCTTGGAAGTTGCCTTCGTCGCATCAACGCTAACCACAAGGCTGCCGGTGTCCGAATGAAGAGTGCCGTCGCTTCCCTTTTCGTTCGTCTTGGGGAGGATATCAGGTTTTTCCTGGACATCCTCAACACTTGATTGGTCCCGCTTGACAACCACCCTGGCCCTGACGCGATTTCCAGCCTTTCTCTTTTCCACGGCCATGAAAACCCTCCTCAGGAAAAACTGTACCGCACTCGCCTTTCTGAATCAGATTGCGAATCCCGCCGCGCTACTCGATCAGTACCGGCGCCGACTGCGTGCTCCTGGACGTCCTTAGTCACCCCCCTCGTTCCTTCACTCGACTACCGGCGGTTCATCCGCTCAATCCTTACTACTATCATTGCCCTCACTCTGGTTCGTTTCCTGAGTCTGAGTCTTCGACGTCTCCAACTCGGACTTTGCTTCGGCGAGGAGATCCTTGAACTTCTCGCCCGTCTCGGAAGCAAGCTCGGAAACGTTGTCAGCCAGAACGATTCCGCCCTTAATCAGCTCTTTGGCAATAGGACGGAGAATGGCCCCGATCCCTGATACGACGCGTTCCACAGCTGACCTCCTTTAGTTAGCGACGTGCTCGAACAACGGTGGCTGAAGTTCGTGGATTATGCCTAATTCTAAGCATCATTTACAACCCGTCTATGGGGGGGGGGGTAAGTCCTTAGGTGTGTGCGAGTATTCGGCCGCTGGGCCAGCTCTCTACTTCAATTTGGTTTTTCAGTGTCGTACGAATGTGGATTTCCGGTCGCGAGCCCCTTCGACAGATTGTACCGTATCCCGTCGAAGGGATCATGAGTAAGCGCTCCACCGGCTACAGGAACCAGAGGGAGTAGGTCTGCCCTGAGAGGAATCCCGGAGGGACTTGCTTCAGACGTTAAATTGTCGCTTACACCTTGGCCGGCAAGGTGTCACCCGTCGGGGTCGCAGCCAGTTCAGCTTTGGCTTCCGCAACGAGGTCGCTGAAATAGCTACCCCCTCCGGAACACATATCGGTCACGGCTTCTTGGACCACCAGCCCGCCCTTGACCACTTCCTTTGCCGCAGACCACGCCACCGTCCCTACGCTTGACGCGACACCCATGACCACCTTCGTAGCTGCCGCACCGATTACCATACCGACTATGCCACCGATCACAACTTCCATAGCTCCCTCCTTATTGGTTGGATCATTCCTCTGCTGATGATTTGCCAGTCGTTGAAGCTTTTTTTAGTCTAGAGGAACCATTTGCCTAAAGTCAACTTCTTCGAAAAGCTCGACGGACTCCTGCCGATTCATGCCAAGATGGACCGTTGCCACTGGCGGGAAAGTCATATAGAATACGCCTTCGCGCCATCATGAAGGAAAGGTGCGAGGATTTACGGAGCCTCCCGATCATGATGCGCCTCATCGCCATCATCAATCAAAAGGGCGGAAGCGCAAAGACCACCACCACTGTCAACTTGGCGGCGGCATTAGGCAGGCAGGGTCGGCGGGTTCTCGTGCTGGATCTCGATCCGCAAGCTTCCGCGTCAAGTTGGCTCGGAGCGAAAGACGGTGAACGAGGTCTGCTGGACGTCTTGACCAACGGATTGGCCCTGGCCGGACTGATTCAACCGACGTCGGCTGACGGTGTCGAGATAGTTCCTTCTTCTACCTGGCTGGTCGGAGCTGAGAAAGCCCTCGCGAGTACAGTCGGAGCGGAAACGATTCTGCGTCAACGACTCGCCGCGATGGAGGGACGGTGGCACTATATCCTCATCGACTGTCCTCCCACGCTCGGCATCCTGGCGACCAACGCGCTGGTCGCAGCCAAGGAGGTGCTGATTCCCGTGGAGTGCCATGTCATGGGTCTTGGTGGACTTGCGCGGCTACTCCAAACTATCGAGATCATCAAGGAGCGACTCAATCCCGATATCAAGGTGGCCGGCATTCTGGCTTGCCGCGTCGATGCGAGAACTCGCCACGCGCAGGAAGTGGTCGAGCAACTCCGAGGCCGCTTTGGTCCGCTCGTATACGACACGATGATCCGGGAAAACATTCGTTTGGCAGAATGTCCCTCGTTCTGCCAACCCATCGATCGCTATGATCCGTTCTGTGCCGGAGCGGTGGACTACCGGAAGCTGGCGAGCGACGTCATGAAACAAGAGACTCAATCGCCGGCACGAGCAACCGCTCTCAGGTAACCGTCCACCCGCTGTAGGAAATAGGGTTCAGATGGCAAAGCGAAAAACGATCAAAGAAAATCCACTAGACGCCATCGTGCCTGATCGCACAGCGCACCGGACAGGCGAATCGGCTGCGGCGGCCAACGCGCAATCCGTTGATCCGGCCACAGGTAGGACCGGTACACCCGCACCGCGGAGCCGGCCAAAAGTTAAAGACAGCGCCGTACCCGCGCCAGCGACGCAGGCTGCGCAGCCGCCCTCTCCTGCCGATCTTACCAGCCGCATCCAATCACTGGAGAAAGAGAATGAGTTCATCAAGTGGCTGGCTGGTGGAGCCATCCTCCTCTGGCTACTGCTGTAGCGGACAGCTCTTGCCGGCCGCGTGGCACTCGCAGGCCGGTTTATCGAGTCGTCCCCCTCATGCCGGCAGAAAGAAAAACCCGATCGCGAGCATCAAATAGACGGCCATCAGCATCACTCCCTCCATCCAGTGAGATTCTCCGTCTGACGTCTGGCGGCTGACAATGGCGACAGCAAGGACGATCGCCACGATCTCAAAGGCGGTGAAGTGAAGATCCATGGGTTTCCCCATCAGATAGCCAGCAAACACGAGCACAGGGGCCACGAACAACGCTACCTGCGTGCTGGCTCCGACCGCGATCCCAAACGATAAATCCATCTGGTCCTTTCGGGCGAACCCCACGGCATTCATGGTCTCTGCAGCATTGCCGACCAGCGCGAGAAAAATGATGCCGGTAAAAATGGGTGTCATCCCGATCGAGGCGGACGCTGGTTCGATCGCTCCGACGAGGATTTCACTCACGACGGCGATCACAATGGTCACACCGGCCAGCATGGCGATGGATTTCCCTTTGCTCCATGGAGCTTCGTGCGAGGCTTCATGCGCCTCCGCCGCACCGGAGGCGTCAGGTCCGGGCTGGATGAGTTGCCGATGCGTCTTGAGTGTAAACACGAGACTCAAAATATAGACGACAAAGAGAACGACCGCGATTTCCATGCTCACCTCGCGCTCTTTGCCGCTCGCGAAATGAAACATGGCCGGGATCAGCAGCGCGACCGCCGCCACAAACAAGAGCCCCCCGCTCATGCCCGCGACGGTGGGATTGAACCGCTGACGTTCCCTGCCCCACCCGCCGATGATCATCGACAGGCCGAGTGAAAAAAGCGTATTGCCAAGAATCGAGCCGGTGATCGACGCCTTGACGACATCGACAAGCCCCTCTTTCAGCGCAAATCCTGAGATGATCAGCTCCGGGGCATTTCCGAGGGACGCGCTCAGCAGGCCGCCGATGGTGGCTCCGACATAGGTCGAGAGATGTTCCGTAGCCCGCCCCATCAGGCCGGCCAACGGTATGATGGCGAGCGCGGCGGCGGCAAACACCATGACAGGGTTGGCGCCATACCAGTCGAGCCCTACGGCGATCGGGATAAACACCAATAACAGATTCAAACCCATCTCAGTTTTCCTTTCTCGCAGCGTAGCTCACACATGTGGACTTCCCCCGATTCAGTAGACACCGCTGGTTGAGTGAGCGGCCCGTTCTTCGAACTCCACGGGGCTAAGATAGCCTAAGGTGGAATGACGGCGGGCCCGATTGTAAAATCCCTCCACATATTCAAAGATTGCGGTGCGCGCGGCCTGCCGCGTCGCATACCCCGCCTCCGTCACACGCAATTCCGTTTTCAGGGTCGCAAAGAAGCTTTCGACAACCGCATTGTCCCAACAATTACCGGGACGGCTCATCGAGCACCGGATGCCACGGATCGCTAGCCGTTGCTGATACGCCAGGGCACCGTACTGGGTGCCGCGATCTGAATGGTGTAGGAGCCCCACCGGCACGGAGCGTTGCTGGAGGGCCATTTCGAGTGCATTGAGCGTCAAGGTCGTGGTCAGCTGATCGTCCATCGCCCAGCCCACAATGCGGCGCGAGTAGAGATCCATCAACACAGCCACATAGAGCCAGCCCTGCCGGGTCGGCACATAGGTGATATCGCCTGCCCACTTCTGATTGGGCCGAGCCGCCGCAAACTCCCGCTGTAAGGTGTTCGCCCCACTGATGGCAGGCGGCACTCCAGCAAGTCGTTTCCAGGGTCGGCGCCGACTCAGACTGCGGAGCCCCTGGAGCCGCATCAACCGGGCCACCCGATGGCGGCCCACTCGGAGCCCCTGGGCTTGCAGATCCTGATGAATCCGCGGACTTCCATATCGTCCCCGCGCGGCCTGATAACACGTGTGAATCCGCGTGGTGAGCCGTTGATTCTCATACGCCCGGGTACTCAGGGGGCGGTGTCGCCAAGCGTAAAATCCACTGCGGGCGACGTCGAGCACCCGACAGAGTACCTCCACGAGATAGGCCGCCTTCTCTGCCTGGATGAAGCAATACCTCATGCTGACTCCTTGGCAAAGAAGGCCACGGCTTTTTTTAAAATGTCGCGCTCCATGCGGACCTGGTCCAGCTCCCGGCGTATCAGCTTCAGTTCCTCCGTCGCTAAAAAGCTCTTGCTCCCCGCAGGCGCCCCTGCGGCTTGCCGCATCCAGCGATTCAAGGTGGATTGGGGAATCCCGACCTCCCGGGCAACCTGACATTCACTCTTCCCACTCCGTCGGCACAGATCCACCGCGTCCTGCTTAAACTCTGGGGTGAAACTCCGTCGCGGTTTGCCCATCACGCACCTCCCTCTGGCAATTATGCCTGGAAGGTGTCCACAAAATCAGCGGAAGACCACATGTTCGGCGCGTCTTGGACAAGCTGGTCTGGCTAGTTCATTTGGTTGCTCTGGTTTGTTTTGTTTATCTGGTTGATTTGGTTCACCTGGTTGGTCTTGTCTAACCAAACAAACGAAACAAACGAAACAAACCAAATAAACACAATAACGCTCTTCTGGCGCTGGTGAATTTGTTCAGGACCCTGCTAGAGCGTAATATCACGCCCTGCCGCCCACTCGAGCCGAAGCCAGTTCTGCTGGTAGCCGAATATCGCCTCCAGATGGTTCTCCTCCGTGTCGGCATAGGAGCGGCGCGTATTCTCCAGATCCACAATCCCGATCTCTTTCCTGGCGAACGCCTGCTGCGCCACGCCGAACAGTGTTGACGCCTGCGTGATGGCTCCGTTCATGGCCTCAACAAGTTTCCTCCCATGCAGGAATTTCCGGTACGCGACGGCGACCTCGTTCTGAATCTGGATCTCCGTCTTCGCGATCTCCGCGTCAATCGAACTGACTGCGACTTCAGCCTCGACCAACCCGCCCTGATTCCGGTTAAAGACGGGCAGTGGCACCGAAAGACTCAAACCCCACTGTTGCTGGTTGTCAGGGCCCTGCGGCCCCTGCACCGAATAGCCGAGATTAGTTGTCACGTTGGGAATCCGGATCGCCTTGGCAAGCTGCAGTTCAGTCTTTCGCTTGTCCCGTGTCAGCCGTTTGGATCGGATGTCCGGCCGATTCGCCAGAGCATACTCCAGCAACTTCGCAAGGTTCGGTTCTACCGTACGATACGCAAGATTCGTTTCGAGTTCCAGTTCCACGTCCGGCGGAATTTGCAACA
>JBAXBK010000061.1:0-12512 GCA_037142015.1 Nitrospira sp.
AAAATGATCCGCGGGGATCGAACCGAAGGGAAGGATCGACAGATCCTCTTCATCACCGGCTTCCTCTCGAAACGGTGGGGCAACAAGAGCAAAGCGCTCGCACAGTGGTGTGAAGAGAAAGACTGGGGGTTCTGCTGCTACGACGTGCGCGGCTTTGGTGATTCAGACGGACAGTTCACTGACTATACGCTCTCCGATTGGATAGGCGACGCGCGTGCGGTGCTCGGACTCATCAAGAATGGTCCGCCGATCACCATTGTGGGCAACTCGCTCGGTGGCTGGATCGCCTGGCTCATGGCACAGGAGTATCCCGCTGTCGAAAAGCTCGTCCTCATCGCCCCCGCCTTCAACATGATGGGGGTACGCGCCAAGCAGATTCCGGCAGCCCGGCGGCAGGCCTGGAAGACGAACGGCTGGATGCCTTGGGACGATGAGCCTGCTCACAAGGATTGGCCGCTCTCGTGGAAATGGGTCGAGGAAAGCGAGGCCTATTGGAAGATCAGCTACGATCGACTCAGGCCGGTAAAGACGACGCTCCTCCACGGTCTTCAAGACACGGTGATTCTACCCAGCGGGAGCCGTGAGTTCGTCGAGCAACTCCTCGCGCGCGACCCTTCGTTCCCGCTCGAACTCAATCTGATTCCTGGCGATCATCGATTGAGCAGTGATGAACAGGTTGAACGGTTTCGTCGGCTTGTCCTTGAAACCCCATGAGGCGCAACGATGCTTACATTGATCCATAAAGAATGCGGCGGGCCTGCCTTGGACGAATCGCCGGTCGGAGAAGTCTGTGCCATACCCATCGACCGGTTTCCGTTCACCTGCTTCAACTGCCTTGAGGAAATTGACGACGAATCAGAAGTCAGGCTCTCCGAGGAGTTGGGTATTTGACGAGCCAAACTCTTCTGCTCAAGCTCCATCTCACCGGTTGTGCAACAGGATAAGCTTTTGTTATCGTGGCCCTTCAGCAAGGCTATTTTACAAGGAGAACGGACACTCCATGGCAACCAATGACAAGCAGGTGATTTTTTCACTCGTCAATGTCGGCAAGGTCTATCCGCCGAAACGACAAGTGCTACGCGAGATCTATCTCGGTTTCTACTTCGGCGCGAAGATCGGCGTGTTGGGTCTTAATGGATCGGGGAAAAGTTCACTCCTCAGGATTATCGCCGGGGTCGATCAGAACTACACGGGAGAGATCACCCGCTCGAAGGGGTACAGCGTAGGTCTTCTTGAGCAAGAACCGCAGCTCGATCCGGACAAGACGGTGAAAGAAATCGTCGAAGAGGGCAAGAAAGAACTCGTGGCCATGCTGCACGAATACGACGCCGTCAGCAACAAGATGGGCGAGGCCGGTCCCGATGAATTGGAAAAGCTCCTCGAGAAACAGGCCCAGCTGCAAGAGAAGATCGAAGCGGCGAATGGGTGGGAATTGGAAAACGTGCTCGAACTCGCCATGGACGCGCTACGTTGTCCGCCGCCGGATGCGAAGGTCGGGGTACTCTCAGGCGGCGAGAAGCGCCGAGTTGCCCTCTGCCGACTCATGATCCAGGAGCCGGATATCTTATTGCTCGACGAGCCGACGAACCATCTCGATGCCGAGTCCGTGCAATGGTTGGAGCAGCATCTTCAGCAATATAAAGGCACGGTTATCGCCGTGACCCACGACCGCTACTTCCTCGATAACGTCGCCGGCTGGATTCTCGAACTAGATCGCGGCCACGGCATTCCGTTCCAGGGGAACTACACGTCCTGGTTGGAGCAGAAGCAGGTGCGGCTGGAAAAAGAAGAAAAAGCCGAGTCGAAGCGCCGCAAGTCTTTGGAACATGAGTTGGAATGGATTCGCATGTCACCGAAAGCCCGTCAGTCGAAGGGCAAGGCGCGGCTCAACCGCTATGAGGAATTGGTCAATCAGAAACAGGACGAACAGGCCGCGGATTTGGAAATCTACATTCCGCCTGGCCCACGGTTGGGCGATGTGGTCGTCGAATGCAAAGGCGTCAGCAAAGCCTACGGAGATAAGGTTCTCTACGAGAATGTGAATTTCAGCCTCCCCAAGGGTGGAATTGTCGGCGTGATCGGTCCGAACGGAGCCGGCAAGACGACGATGTTCCGCATGATCATCGGGAAAGAGAAACCGGATGCGGGCACGATCAAGATCGGTGAGACGGTCACGCTGGGCTACGTGGACCAGGACCGCAGCCTGGATCCGAGCAAATCCGTCTATGACATCATCTCTGAGGGCCACGAGACCATTATGCTCGGCAAGACGGAAGTCAACGCCAGGGCCTACTGTGCCCGGTTCAATTTCGCGGGCACCGATCAGCAGAAGAAGGTGAAGGACATCTCCGGCGGCGAACGCAACCGGGTGCACCTGGCCCGCATGTTGAAAGAGGGTGCGAACCTCATCATTCTCGACGAACCGACCAACGACCTCGACATCAACACCTTGCGCGCCCTGGAAGAAGGATTGGAACGTTTCGCCGGCTGCGCCGTCATCAGCAGTCACGATCGCTGGTTCCTGGACCGGATCGCGACCCACATCATGGCGTTCGAAGGCGACAGTAAGGTCGTCTGGTTCGAAGGGAACTACAGCGAGTATGACGCGGATCGGAAGAAGCGGCTGGGCAAGGAAGCCGATCAGCCGCACCGGATTAAATACCGGAAACTGACTCGCCAGTAATCCATCCAGCATGGCACCTCGCGCGATCATCACCGGAGCGGCGGGATTGATCGGGCAGTACCTCGTGAAGACCGCCTCCCGATGGGCGCCCGGTTGGGATGTTCAGGGACTGTCCCGCGCGGAGCTTGAACTGACTGAGACATCAAAAGTAGAAGCGCGGATTCATGCGCTGAAGCCCGACCTCCTTATCCATTGTGCTGCGCTCAGCAGAACCAAAGACTGCGAGCAAGATCCCGAACAAGCCCGCCGCGTCAACGTGGAGGTCACTGCGCACCTCGCGCAGCTGTCCCGTGACATTCCTTTCATCTTCCTGTCCAGCGGAGAAGTCTTCGACGGGAGGGCCGGCTGGTATGGCGAAACGGATGAACCGAACCCGATCAACGTGTATGGCAAGACCAAGCTGGAAGCCGAACAGGCTGTCTTGCAGAATCCCGCACATACAGTCGTTCGGATTGTTCTGACTGCCGGAACTTCGGAGCGCGGCGACAGGAGTTTTGTCGAAGATATGTGTCGGACCGCGAAGGCCGGCAAGGACGTGACGCTCTATGCCGACGAGTTCCGCTGTCCGCTTCCTGCTGGTGTGATTGCACGAACCATCTGGGAACTCGTCGATCGCAAGCAACCGGGCCTCTATCACCTGGGCGGGAGCGATAGGCTCTCGCGTTGGGAAATCGGTGAAGCCTTGCTGCCCTGGTGTCCGGAGTTGAAAGGCCACCTGATAAAAGGCTCCGCACGGAACCACGTTGGGAGTCCCAGGCCAGCCGACCTCTCCCTCCGCTGCGACAAGCTTCAGCGCCTCCTGTCGTTTCGCATTTCTGGATTTCGTGAATGGCTCGCGGGGCGCCCGCGCCGAGGCGAAGATTTGTGGGATTATCTCGATGGGAGTTCGTAAAACGCAGGGCGCGACTAGCGGGAATGGCGCGGCAGCCGCAGGCCGAATGACGAAGGGAAGACTGAAGTATTCAGAGCTTCGAACTCCGACCTTCGGCCTTCCCAGCTTCAGCCTTGAGACCGCCTCACCCGCCTCGTCTTTCTCGCAAGTCCCGCGAGTCTCGCGCGATGAATTTTCATGAAAATGCGGGCTAGGGGGCCTGCTTGAGAGCGGCGAGGCGAGCCTGGGCCGTGGCGGCTTCTTTGCTGGTGGGATAGAGACGGATCACATCTTCGTACAACTGCTTCGCATGGGGCAGGTTCATCTGGCGCTCTTCGAATTCGGCGGTCTCCAACATCTCCTTAGCCTTGTCGCCGGAACAACTGAGTAGCAGCATGAAGCAAAAGGCGCAGAATATGAGGCGTGCGGTCATCATAGGTGTCCTTTCAATCGATGCCATAGCGCGGCGCCGCGACGGATTCGCTTCGACATTGAGGGCAGCGGCTTGGACTCGTCAGACGCCTGCGGTCACGAAAAACAAAATCGCAATCCTGACAGCGGGCCGGATCCAGAATGAATCGCCTGGTCTTGTTGCGCGCCAGGGTCTTCACGACGTGGGTCAGATGTTCCTCGACCTGTCGCTCGGGAATGCCCAGCATCTGCGCCAACTGGTAAGACGATAGCCTGGTCCCCGTGATCAAGTCGATGATCCGTTGACGCGGCGTCCGTTCGGGATCCAACATGACGCAATATCGTAGGGCATCGTGTGAGAAAAACCAAGTTCAATGTAACCTGAGTTGAACGGCGTTGGTGCCTCTGTCAGGATACAGACAGCATGCACGCTCATCCAAATCCTCATCAGGACGAACTTGCTGAACTCGCGTTGAAACGCGTTGTCGCTTCTGGCGCCGAGTACGGCGATATCCGGATCCTCGACAGCAGAACTCAGACCATCAGCGGCGAAGATCGCCGGATCGCGTCTATTCGAGAAACGCAGGACAGAGGGTTTGGGATCCGCGTCCTCTATCACGGCGCCTGGGGCTTTGCCGCCAGTTCGGTGCTGTCGCTGGAAGAGGTCCCACGTGTGGCTGAGTTGGCGATCGAGATTGCCAAAGGCTCCGCGTCCCTCGCGAGCGAACGGGTGAAACTCACCGATGAGCCGATCCATCGAGACCGGATCGTCACGGCGCAACGGATCAATCCCTTTGCCGTTGTGCTCGAAAGAAAAACCGCGCTGCTCCTTGAGACGATGGACTATGTCCATCGGCAGCCCGGCATCGTGCGGAGCAGCGCGAGCCTGTGGGCCCGTCAGGACCGCAAACTCTTTGTGTCGACCGAAGGGTCGCGACTGGAGTTCGACCTCCTTGCCCTGAGCGGAGATTTCGATGCCACGGCGGTCCATGACGGGCGGTTCGCTTCGCGGAGCTTTAATACGCCGCATCTTCGGATGGGCTATGAATTGATCGAGGATGCGAATTTCCTGGCTGAGGCCCCGCGCATCGCGTCTCAAGCTGTGGAAAAAGTGAAGGCGCCCACCACCGAGCCGGGCCTGTACGATCTCGTCCTCGATCCGGAACATCTGTCGCTCACGATGCATGAATCCTGCGGCCACCCGAGTGAGCTCGACCGCGTGCTCGGATACGAGGCCAACTATGCCGGCACCAGCTTTCTCACGACCGACAAACGAGGAACCTTTCGATACGGCTCTCCGCACGTGAGTCTCGTGGCCAACAACTGTGAATCGGAAACCCTTGCCGCGACCGGTTACGACGACGATGGCGTAGTTTGCCAGCAATGGGACATTGTGCGCGACGGGATCTTTGTCGGCTACTGTACCAATCGCGAAGTTGCTCCGAAAATCGGGGAGAGCCGCTCTCGCGGGTCCAATCGGGCAGACAGCTGGAGCAGTGTTCCGATCGTCCGCATCGCGAACATCGGCCTTGAACCGGGCGCTGCCACCCTCGACGAGCTGCTCGCCGATGTAAAGCGGGGCATCTACATCGAGGGCCACGGGTCCTTCAGCATCGATCAACGACGGTATAACTTCCAGTTCGGCGGAGACGCGTTCTGGATGATCGAGAATGGCAAACGTACCCACATGGTTCGTGATGTTGTCTACCATGGGATTACGCCGGAGTTCTGGGGCAGCTGCGACGGAGTCGCGGATCAGTCGCACCGCCGCCGGTACGGATTTATCACGTGCGGCAAGGGTCAGCCTGCCCAGTCCGGCTGGATGACCCACGCGGCCTCCCATGCGCGGTTCCGCAACGTCAACGTCATCGGAGGGCAGGCCGGATCATGAGTGCGACCGGTCACAAGACCTGGCCGAAGCTGACGAACCGGGACGAGTTCCGGTTTCTCGCGGACCTGGTCCTGAAACATTCGACCGGCGACCACACGCTTGTTTCGTTGCACGATCAGCATAGCGGAACGACGCGGTTTGCGAACAATCAGGTTGTTCAGAACGTCGATACGAGGCGCGGGTCTTTACATGTGACGGTGGCGTTCGGGCAGCGTCATGGCACCGCCGGCACGACGGACTTTACCGCGGGGGCGGTGCAAGAGACGGTGGCCAGAGCTGTGCAGATCGCGCATCTGTCGCCGGACGATCCGGAATATCTTCCGCCGGTAGAGCCACAGCAATATGTGACGATTCCTACAACGCGAGCTGAAACTGTCGTGGCCGGACCGGCCCGTCGGCTGGAATATGCAAACGAGGCGATTGGGCAATGCCGGATGGAAAATCTTGAAGCAGCCGGAATTGTGTCCTCGTCGGCCGCGACAGTTGGAGTGGCCGCGAGTACGGGACTCTTTGCCCATGAAGAACGGACCGATGCACGATTCAGCCTCACGGTTCAGGCTGGCGAGGCGACTGGTTGGGGCGCTGCGGCCCATCGGTCCATCGATCATCTGAGGGTCCAGGAGCGGACACTCACCGCGATCGAGAAGGCCAAACGAGGCCTGGAAGTGCGCGAGCTGCCGCCGGGGCGCTATACAGTGATCCTTGAGCCGGCTGCCGTTGCGGGGCTGTGGTCTTCGCTGCTCTGGACGCTCGATGCAAAGTCTTACGAGAAAGGCACGAGTGCCTTCTCGGGCAAGTTGGGCCAGCCGATCGTCGACAAGCGACTGACGCTCTGTAATCTGCCGGCACACGAGGATCTTTTGGGCATTGGGTTCACCTCTGACGGGTTGCCGACCGTGGCGTCCGACTGGATTTCAGAGGGGCGTCTCACACAGCTTGCGTACGATCGGTTCACCGCGAAGAGGCGAGGGATTGATACAATCCCCACACTCGACGCCCCCTGCCTCTCAGGGGGAGGGTCGTCCTTGCCGACGCTACAGGAATTAATCAAGGGAACAGAACGCGCCATACTCGTGACGAATTTCTGGTACATCCGAACGGTCAATCCAACCGATCTCACCCTGACCGGGATGACGAGAGACGGCACGTTTCTCGTCGAGAATGGAGCGATTGTGTCGGCAGTGAAGAACTTTCGGTTTCACGAGAGCCCTCTGCGAGTCTTCAACCGGATCGAGGCCTTCACCAGTCCAACTGAAGCGATCACGTCCGAAACCGGCAAGCTGCTCGTCCCGGCAATGACGCTGCGCGACTTCAACTTTTCTAGCGTCACCCGATTCTGAGGTTTGCCCGCTGTGAGCGGACAAGAAAGGTGGTGGGCATGGTGTGGATGACAAAGTGGTGTCAGATGGCAGTGCTGGGAGCGAGCCTGTTGGGCGCCGGCTGCAACATCGCAGGAACTTCGAAGCAAGAGGATCTTGGGCAGGGGATCGTACGGGGGACGTTGGGAGCCCGATCGACCGGCGAGATGCGGCTCGCTATGCCGACCAATGTCATATCTCTGCCAGGCCAGGTGACGGCGGTGGAGGGTGGGGCCTATGTCATTCAGGACGTCAGTGGCGTCGAACATCGCATCGCGCATGACGAAAATACTCGAATCGATCGACCGGCCCCTGTCGGGGATCGAATTGAAGCCTTCGTGGATGACAGGGGCCGCGCCGTCCTTATTCGGAATATTGATCACGACGGACGAGTGCGGTAGACCTAGCAGGGTGCTGAAAAAGTCGCCCTCAAAAAACGTGAAAGGTGAAACGTGAGACGTAAAAAGTGAAACGTAGGACTATCGTGTGCTCTTCTTCCGAAACATTTCACGTTTGACGTTTCACGTCTCACGCGGGCTTTAGGGGAGGATCAATGTTCGTTACGCTCGTTGTCGGTATCGCGTGTTGGTTTACGATGCTCTCGCCGGCGCAAGCCGCGCCTGCCGACCAGACCGCCAATCCGCCGCTGTTCGATAATCTAGGCTCTCTCCATCACCCCATCACTACCACATCGGAGCAGGCCCAACGATATTTCGATCAGGGACTCCGACTCGTCTATGCGTTCAACCACGAAGAAGCGATCAGGTCGTTTGAAGCTGCGGCCCAACTCGATTCTCAGGCTGCCATGCCCTATTGGGGAATTGCGCTGGCCCTCGGCCCCAACATCAATAGTGAGATGGAAAAAAAAGACGAACGTCGTGCCATCGAGATGGTTCAGAAGGCTCGTCGGCTAGCAGGCCACATCACCCCTGTGGAGCAGGCCTACATCGAGGCGTTGGTCACACGGTATGTTGGCCGAAAGGGGGTCAAGCGCAAGGGACTCGATGAGGCCTATGCGAAGGTTATGCGATCGGTGGCACAGCGGTTTCCCGAAGATGCCGATGCGGCCACGCTGTTTGCGGAAGCGCTGATGGATCTGCGGCCTTGGGATTTCTGGAAACCGGATGGGCGACCGCAGCCTGGCACCGAGGAGATTGTCACCACGCTCGAGGCCGTGCTCGTGAAGAATCCCGATCACCCAGGGGCCTGCCATTTTTACCTGCATGCGGTCGAGGCGTCATTGCAACCGGAACGAGCATTGCCCTGTGCGGATAGGCTACCAGGTCTGATGCCGGGCGCCGGCCACCTCGTTCATATGCCCGCCCACATTTACATGCGGGTTGGGAAGTACCACGAGGCGGTGGAAAGGAATCAGCAGGCAGCCCATGTCGATGAGCAGTACTTCGCCAGTCAGCACCCAACCGGCGAGTATGCCGATGGTTACTACCGGCACAATCTCCACTTTCTCTGGGCGTCCTTGGCGATGGAGGGTCGCAATGTCGAAGCCATGAAAGCGGCTCGTGACGTGGCGGCGACGATTACCGTAGAGGAAGCCAGCAAAGATCGCTCGAAAGAATTCTACCTCCCGACGCCAATCTTTTCGATGATTCGGTTCGATCGATGGGAGGAGTTGCTCAAGGAGCCAGTACCGCCCAAGGGATTGCGTTTGATGGACGGGATGTGGAGGCTGGGACGAGGACTCGCCCTTGTTGCGACCGGCCGACTTCCCGGGGCTGAGGGTGAACATGTCGTTCTTGCCGGCCTCACTAAGCAGATCCGCCGGGATCTCACGACGGAAGAAAAGACCCAGCGGGCGCTTCTCAAGATTGCGGAGCGGATCCTGTCAGGAGAGATTGCTGCCCGCCGTCAGCGGTATGATGACGCGATCAGGCTGTTCGAGGAGGCGATTAAGATGGAAGAGGCGCTTCCCTACTCGGAACCGCCGCTCTGGCCATTATCCGTACGGCATCATCTTGGGGCTGTGCTCTTGCTGGCTGATCGTCCGTCTGAAGCGGAAGCAGTCTATCATGCGGATCTTCTGCGCCATCCGGACAATGGATGGGCGCTGACTGGATTAATCCAGAGCCTTCGGGCGCAACAAAGGGATGATCAGGCAGCTGAGGCTGAAGATCGTTTCAAGAAAGCCTGGGCCCGTGCCGACTTCATTCCTGCTGGTTCTCGAATGTGAAGCGTGAGCGAGACAAGCAAGACGTGCGCGACAGGCGCGACACGAAGTTCGAAGTTCTGGGTTCGAAGTTCCGAAAACCTCGAACTCCCCCCATCTCGCTCGTGAGGTGTAAGACCTCACGCAGCTATTCGACTGAGTCTGTAAGGAGGGCCGTTTCATGAGAAGACAAATCACCCGATCGGTTCTTACCGTGGCCGTTCTCCTCATTGGAGCGTGGAACGTCCAATCGACCAGCCTGGCTGCAGCGGGTGCGACGTCGGGCAAGGCCTACTTCGCTGGGGGCTGTTTCTGGTGCATGGAAGAAGTCTTCGAGAAGGTTGAGGGGGTGTTGTCTGCGACCTCAGGATATATGGGGGGGACGGTTTCCAATCCGACCTATGAAGAGGTGTCCGCTGGACGAACAGGCCATGCGGAATCGGTCGAAGTGGTCTATGATCCGGCCAAAGTGAGCTACCCAAAGCTCCTAGACGCTTTTTGGCGCAACGTTGATCCGATCACACCGAATGCACAGTTCTGCGACCATGGCAATCAGTATCGCTCCGCCATTTTCTTTCAGACCGAGGATGAGAAACGCGCATCGGATAGCTCTAAACAGGTGATCGAGCAATCGAGACGATTTAAAGAGCCAATTGTCACCCAGATTGTGATGGCCCCGCAGTTCTATCCAGCCGAGGAGTATCACCAAGACTTCTACAAGAAGAATCCCATCCGCTACAAACTCTACAAATACAATTGTGGTCGCGCCCAGCGGCTTGAAGAGTTGTGGGGAAAGCCATAATATAAGCTGCGCATCCTGCTTCTATTGCCCTGACACTTCGCAAGAGTCAGGCGACAAATCCTCCGCCCTCAGTGTATATTCCCAATCCCAGTAACTTGTGCCGATTTCTTTGTCCAGTGAGGTGCGGTCTGTGAAACGTCCGATCCGACAGTCGACCAGAAAACCAGTGATCGGTGTCATGGGTCCGGCCAAGGCCGGTACCAGAGAATTGGCCGACGCCAAAAGCTTGGGAGAACTCATCGCACGTCAAGGGTGGGTGGTGTTGACAGGAGGGCGCGCGAGCGGCGTGATGGACGCGGCCAGTGAGGGGGCGAAGTCGGTGCCCGGCAGCTTGACCATCGGGATTCTCCCTGATGGCAAAGCACGGGTGTCCCGCTATGTGGATGTGGCGATTGTCACGGACCTGGGCCAGGCGCGCAACAACGTGAACGTTATGTCCAGCGACGTCATCGTGGCCTGTGGGCTCGGCGGTACCGGGACGGTTTCAGAAGTTGCCTTAGCATTGAAGGCAAAGAAGACCGTGATATTGTTGGGAGCTGACAAGGCCGGGGTTGGCCTGTTCAAAAATCTCGCGCCGCATCTTGTCCATGCTGCTGCCTCGCCTGAAGAGGCGGTCAAGCTACTCGGCGATCTGCTGTAGCAGGATGCTGAAATAGTCCGCCAGCTATCTTGTTCATTTGGTCTATTCGGTCTCTCTGGTTTATTTGGTTGAGCCAAACTAACCGGATAGATTGTATGATCCCTATCAACCCTTCTCGTCCGATTCTGCGTAGCCGTTCCCGGCTCACTCGTCGATAATTTCAGAGAAGTCTTCACCCTGAGAGAACTGTGCCACCCGTGGGGGGCAACAGTTCCCAAACGTCCACTCTGTGCAGATCGCACCACAGCGCGGTATATGGCATAGCCGCCGTTTCCCCTGTCCTATCCGCACGTTAGCGGAGAACCATCTCGGCATGGATCTTGAAGCTTTTCAGGCTTCTTATGAAGGCTGTTTTGCGCACAGGCATCCAACCGCCCACCATGGCTCTCGACAACGGGAGGCGCAGCCCACTCCATTTACGCTTGCTGCGCATCTCTTGTGCGTTGGCGTTGTTGTGTCTGCTGGTCACTGCTGTCCCTACGCCAACGAGGCCCGACTACGACAGCGTCTACCCTCGGTATTCTAACCAGGAAATCCATCAGGCCATCAAATGGTACGCCAAGAAATATCGTCTCGACCCTGCGCTGCTACGCGCTGTCATCAAGACCGAATCCGGATTTCGCCAGCATGCCGTATCCCGCAGAGGCGCGGTTGGCTTGATGCAACTCACGCAGGCTACCGCGGCCACATTGCGTGTGAACGATGTCTATGACCCGATCCAGAACATCCGCGGAGGCGCGAAGCAGCTGCGGCACCTGCTGAACCTGTACCAAGGCGAACTTCCCTTGGCCTTGGCGGCCTATAACGCCGGGGTCCACCGGGTCAAAGGCCACAAGGTTCCGCGCATTCGAGAAACTCGTGCCTACGTCAGGAGAGTGCTGCAGTACTACGAGGTGTTTCGTTCCCACCCGCAACCTTCTCTCAAGAATAAGAACAAATAGAGACAGGCGGAATACCATGCCGTCTGCACTTGGATAAGAGACGTTGCCTGACACTCTCCGTAGAGAGGTCAAGCACATTCGTCTCGCCCTCGAAGTCATCCTTTCAAAAAAAGAATAGACGGCAAGGCTGAGCCGGCGGTCTCGACGTTCCGCTATCGCGACCTCATGGTCAGAGATTGAAGCTCAACTATCGTATCTGAACCGGCTTCTTTCACGGTCTGAGCAGAAGAGGACTTGACCTGTATGGAATTGGTCTGCGACAAGAGAGAATCTTTGATCGAGGAGGAGTGCAACGATGAAACGGCACATCAACCAACGAATGGCCGGATTGGCCCATTCGGAGATTCGAGCGATGACCCAGGCCTGTGTCCAGGCGAAGGGCCTCAATATGGCACAAGGGGTCTGCGACACGCCTGTTCCACCGATGGTGCTTCGAGCTGCGGCGCAAGCGATGGAGCAGGGGAAGAATGTCTATTCGCGATTCGATGGATTGCCCGAACTGCGGCAGGCGATCGCCAAGAAGCTCGCGCAGTACAACGGCATTGTGGCTGATCCGGAAACAGACGTGACAGTCAGTGCGGGAGCCACCGGGGCCTTTCATTGTGCCTGCCTGGCGCTGCTCGATCCCGGCGACGAGGTTGTCCTCTTCGAGCCCTACTATCAGTATCACATCAGCGCGCTGCTCGCAGTTGAGGCGGTTCCGGTGCCTGTGAAAATGCAGGCCCCTGATTGGAATTTTTCCAGGGCCGAT
>JBAXBK010000062.1:0-11952 GCA_037142015.1 Nitrospira sp.
CAATCTTGAGCGGCTTCGAATCGTACCAGAGCGACATGTCGTACCCTCGGTCGCTTCCTCCAAATGTTGTACTCGCCATGGTTCTGACCTCCTTGTTACGGAATTGAAAACCACTGCGTATTGAGACCCACTCCCTATCCTATCCCTGCCGATCGTCCCGCTCATTCATCTTGTCATCCGCGTTCATTGCTCACCGAGCAGACAGGCCCCTCCGGGGTGTAGGAAGGGGCCTATCTATCTCAGCGGGTGACGCAGCGAGGATTCGCGGCGTCTGCCTCGATGCGGAAAAGAAACCGGCCTCCGTATCTCTTTTATGGTCATTCGAAGTCATCACCTCACCATGTCGACCGTCTACTTCTGCTGGGTCTGGCCTTCAAGACCCCGTGCACAGCGAAAGCCTGTCCCATGGGTCTGCAGCGCGAATCCACCGCGCCCGCGAGCCGTCGTCGTGATGTCCGAGATCGGGCTATGCCAAGACCCACCGCGAATTGATCGGACCACGCCCTTTTTATCAGGGCCCTGCGGATTCCGATCCGGTCCATGCTGGTAGTACTCAGCGTCATACCAATCCAGCACCCACTCTCGAGCATTACCCGACAGGTCCTTCACCCCGTACGGTGAATCGCCGGCGGGCAAGGACCCGACCGGATGCAATGTCTGCTCCTCCACCCACTCACGGTCAAAGTTCGCCCGCTTCGATGTTGCTGGTTCATTGCCCCAGGGAAAGAGACGACCGTCGGTACCACGAGCGGCCTTCTCCCATTCCGCTTCCGTCGGGAGCCGCTTCTTGGCCCAACTACAATAGGCCTTGGCGTCGTACCAGGTAGTCTGCACGACCGGAAGCTGTTCAATTCCCTTGACGGACGCGAGGGAGTCGGTGCCATAGGGATTCGGAGGGCTTCGATGGCCCGTGGTCGCAACGAATGCCAGATACCGTGCATTCGTGACTTCAACTTGATCGATCGCAAACTTGTCGAGGTACACAGATCGCTGCGGCATCTCATCTGCCCGGCCTTTTCCTTGCGGATTTCCCATCAAGAATTCTCCGGCCGGAATCGTCACCATGAGGACCGGGTCAACTTCTTTGGGAACCGGAGGCGCTGCTACGACAGGCGCGATGACGACGGCATGGGCAAAAGCCATCATCGCAACAATAGTGCTCCAGCGAGTTCCTCTGCTCCTTAGGCCTTGCGTCATTTCTTCTGCTCCTTGCTCCCCTCGATGGCCTTGGTGGTGTGGATTTTCACTTGGCTTACGAGATGTTGCACCTGACGCTCGTCTCCACGCTCGGCTGCCTCTTGCGCCTGGGTGATGAGAGTCCTGGCTTCATGCAGGTGCTGTTCGATTTCGGCCTGTAGGGCAGGGGACGCGACCGTTCCGCCTAATGCCGCGCGATGATAGACCTCCCACGCCTGGTCCACCTCATGATTAGCCTGATGGACCGTCTGGGCCTTTTCTGGCTGAGGATGCCGGGCCGTATCAATGGGATCAGCCTGGAGGGGTGAAGCACCGAGTAGCGCGATGAGGACAATCCCTGGAAAGAGAATCTTGTCGTGTATCATAGGTGTGCCTCCGTCACGATCAAACCATTGCAACAACCGTTTCAACATTCCCTCACCGCCGCTTCATCGACTGTTCAATGAGAGAGCGGAGTTCCAATAGTTCGATGTTCTTGGGATCGATGGCCAAACCCCGACTCACCGCCTGCTGCGCCTCCACAAACCGCTCTCGTCCCATTTCGACATAGGCTACGATGGAGGCATCTTTGATTCGCTCATCAATTTCGGGTGGGGCGGTCTTGGCACAGCGGAAACCCAGGCCCACCCCGTAACTGTTGTTCAGCGGACCATTCCAAAATCTATGTGTTGTCCTGACCGTCTTTTCCGGTGCGACCCAGGATCCGCCACGAATAACCCGCTTTGCACCGAGCGCGAGCCGGTCGACATAGGTGCCGGTTCCCCCTACCCATGCGGGTGTGGTCGGGCCGGTCGGATTGACCATCGTTTCAAGCCGCCCGTAGTATCGCGGGTCATACCAATCCGAGACCCATTCAAAGGCATTGCCCGCCATGTGATGCAGGCCGTAGTAGCTCGCGCCCTCTGGATAGGAATCCACCGGCATGGTGGCGTCGTGATTTTTTCCGTAATTCACTTTCGCCGAATCGAAGTCGTTGCCCCAGGGGTAGAGGTTGCCCTCGGGCCCTCGAGCCGCCTTCTCCCATTCCGCTTCCGTTGGAAGACGCTTCCCGCGATATTCACAGAAGGCTTTAGCCTCCTCCCAATTGACTCCGACCACGGGCTGTTGCGGTTTATTCAAGCGGGGATCGTCCCAATAGGCCGGGGCCGGATGCTCTTTGGCCTTCATGAATTCCCCATAGTCCTTGTTCGAAACTTCGTACGTATCCATGAGGTACGAGTCGAGAAATACCATATGGGCTGGACCTTCATCACGGAACGCCTCAAGAGACCACGGAGCTTTCATATGTTTTTCATGCCTCGTAAGTGTCCTGCCTGATTCCACAGGCTCTTCCTTGTCGAGCCCCATCACCGATCCCCCTTGTCCGATGTACCGCATGTCTTTCGGGATCAAGGGCTCCTCCGCATGGACTGGTGCAGTCAATAGTATGAATCCTGCCGCCAGTGTCACGATCATATTGGTGTGTGCCACATGCATTGCAGACCTCCATCACAAGATGGTTTCCTCATAGGAAGCAGCCTCGCCTCCCGCTTTATGCCCGGTTCAGCGGCGGTGAGGCGACGCTGTCTGCCCGTTAGGTATCTTTGCCCTATCGAGGTCTCTCATTTCACGCAACGCGGCTTGTGCGATTCCCCGCAGCATCCCGCTAAACACAAACTGGTGCGGCACATAGAGCGTATACCAATAAATCTGCCCGATCAGTCCCACCGGATCAAAGATTGCGGTCTGCCGGATCGTTGTTGAAGAGCCGGCCCCCGTGACCTCGAACTCCAGCCACGCCCGCCCGTACAAATGCATCTCGGACTTAAGCCGCAGGCGGCGGTTCGGCTCAATCGCCTCCACGCGAAACGAGTCCACCGTATCACCGACGTGAAGGGTCGCGGCGAAAGGCCGTCCACGCCTCAAGCCCACGCCCCCTTCGAGCAGGTCGATGAAACCGCGCAGCCGCCACAGCCAGTTCCATGCGTACCAACCATTGTCACCGCCGATTCTCTCAATGCATTTGAAGACGACTTCAGACGGCGCTTCGACGGTCAACGTCCGCGAATCGACCAGGCGCGTGCCGAACTGCACCCCTCCCCACGACGGCAACTTGCCCGATGAAGAGAGCGCATCGGACCAGCGTGTTGCTGCGAAATGCGTCTCTTCATGGGCTATGGCGCGGCGAATGGCTTCATCGATTCCCACCGGACGTACAGAGAAGGTGGTGAGCGCGGCATTGTCCCGCACCACCGTGACATGGACGATGCTCTCAATTATCGCTCGCCCGATGCGCGCGTATACCGGCGTGATCAAACCCAGCCACAGAGCAGACAGCCAAGGAGTGAGGACCGGCACGGGGATGATCAGAGGCTTTAGCCCGCGTTGACGTCCGTATGCACGCATCATGTCTGCGTAGGAGACTTGGTCGGCACCGCCGAGCTCGTACGTGCGGTATTTGGAGGTGGGAATCCGAAGCGCTTCCACCAGGTAGTCCAGCAAGTCGTCGATCGCGATGGGCTGCGTTTTCCCTTTACACCATTTTGGTGTGACCATGATCGGCAGGTGCTCCACCAGTGCGCGAACCAGTTCAAACGAGGCGCTGCCGGAACCAATCACGGCCGCCGCGCGAAACTCACACACGGGCAGGCCCGACTGGCGCAAGATATCTCCGACCTCGTGCCGACTGCGCAGATGTGTCGAGAGTTCCTCTTCGTCGCTGCCCAAGCCTCCCAAATAGACAAGGCCTTTGACACCCGCTGCCTTCGCCGCTTCGCTAAAGTTTCGCGCCGCCTGTCGATCCGTCTCTTCAAACGAGCCGGTCGAACCCATGGAGTGCACTAGGTAGTAGGCCACGTCGACTCCGCGCAACGCGGAGTCGAGACTCGCCCGATCAAGAACGTCACCCGCCACCACTTCCGTTGATGGACGGACCTTTGGCTTGAGAACTTCTGGACGCCTGGCCAGGCAGCGCACGCGATACCCCTGATGCTCCAACGACGGCAGGAGGCGCCCGCCGACGTACCCGCTGGCACCTGTGAGAAGAATGAGGGACTTCTCCGGAAGTGCCGCCGGGTTCGCTGTCAATTTGGTCGCCACTATGGTTTCAGACTCATTCACGTCAGACCTCCCGTCACGACTTGAGCCCCCGGAGGGGGGCGCGATGCCGCCCCCTCCCGTCATTCAACTAATTCTTCTTCATGCTCTTCTTGATCAGATCGCGGGTTGCCAGGTATTCCTTGTTCCCAGGATCCTCAGCCAATGCCTTCTCGATGGCGGCCATCGCCTCGGCGTTCTTCTCAACACCCATCGCGACTAATGCCTGAATAAACGCATCGCGGCCTGCTTGCATAGCTTCATCGGACACCTGCTGCACCGACTTCGCGCAACGGAACCCGAGGCCGACCCCGTAAGAGTTATTCTCCGGCTGATTCCAGAACCGATGACTCGTATGGAGGGAGGTTTCCGGCGCGAGCCAGGAACCGCCGCGCAGCACCCTCACCGGGCCTTGATTGGCAAAGTTATAGCCCTTCTCGGCGCCAGTCGGATTCAAGGCAGGGCTCTCCTTATAGTATTTCAGGTCATACCAATCCTCTACCCATTCGAAGACGTTCCCAGCCATGTTATAGAGTCCGTAGCCACTCACGCCTTCGGGGTAAGAATCGACGGGAGTCGTACGGCCAATGTTCTGGCCATAGTTGGCTTTCTTCGGGTCGAGTGTATGGCCCCAGGGATAATGATTGTCGCCTTGCGGACCTTTGGCCGCCCGCTCCCATTCCGCTTCCGTCGGAAGCCGCTTGCCTTCCCACTTGCAGAACGCGCTCGCGTCAGTCCAACTCACGCCGACCACCGGATGGCTGGCCTTGCTGAGTCGAGGATCGTCCCAATAGGCTGGTGCCGGGTGACCAGTGGCTTTCATAAACTCTTTGTACCGTGCGTTCGACGCTTCGAACTTGTCGATCAGATAGGCATCAAGCACGACCTGGTGCTTAGCTTCATCTGAATGTTCGTTGCTCCCCATGGTGAACTCGCCCTTTGGGATCAGTACCATGTCCGCCGCTGTTGCGACGGAGATGGATCCTGCCATCAAAGCCACCCCCAATCCGACCTGAAGCACCCCGTGACTCCGCATAAGAAACCTCCTTGGTTTTGGAACACCAGGACCGTCCTGGCGCAGCAAACATGCTAGTCATTCGCTCCCAAAAACACAATTCAAATACTGAGCATCCTTGCCGGAGAAACCATCAACGCCTCATTGGACTCAGCGTTTCGCCGCAAACTCCAGTATGAAATGCCATTGGGTGTTCTATGAGTCGTGTGATCATTTGACCGCACGACCCGTGTAGGGAACTATAACTCTGCGCTCTGAGAGCTACTCAGCCGCCTCCGACCTCACCCCTCGTTTCCACCACCAGGAATTCCCCCTTCATGTGGGCGTGAATATCACACCAGAAGGGGACCTGCGTCGTTTCCCTGATCCCGGTCGTAAGATCTGTCGGAGATCCCTTAGCGAAACGCAACGTCATGGTCTTCCCAGGTTCGAGATGATAGGCCTTGAATCCTTTACCCTTCGAGTCTCTCATCTCCACACCATCGCCATCCTTATTCAGGACTCCCATCGTGAACGCCGGGGAAGTGATCCCATGGGGAATGGTGCCCTTGTTGTGGACTACGATCGATGTCAGTGAATCGGGTGTGGTATGGCCTTTTACATCGAACCCCAGGTCCGTGATCGTAATCTCAATGTTCATCTCATGATCTGTAGCCTGGACAACGGATCGACCATCCAAACCCATCACCGTCAAGGTTACAATCCCCATAGCTAAACGAACCACCAGCCCTTTTAATTCGTATACTTTTCTCATTTTACACACCCCTTAGGTTGAAATGGTTAGACCGATGCTTGAGGAGCCACCATCAGCTCTTGCCGGGTTCCTCGATTACGCAGAATGACGGGATCAATAACCTCACCACATTGCACACAGCGTTTCGCGGCAAACTCCGACTCGCCGATATTGCTGAGTACATCCAGACAATAATCCTGCACCATGAGTCCTCCGCATCTGGAGCACATCGACTTATGCGGGAGCGCAGAAGAAATGGTGTGACTGCCAATCTGCTCAGCTCTCTTTTTCTCCGTGAATGCTCTTGCCATGACTGCCTCCCTAGGTTTTACGTCCACTGTTTGTAGCAAGTATGTCTAATGTATAATGCATTATGTCCAATGTGTCAAGTGTTATTTAAATAAATATTTGACAAACATTTGACTGTAAATATATACTGAAGATTGAATGAATACTGTTAGAATTCAAAGAGTTGCGAAGATCACTGGCCTCTCGAAGGATGTCATACGGGTATGGGAGCGCCGGTTTGGACTCTTGAAACCGACTAGAGGCGCCAATCGTTACCGTAATTATTCCGATGAGGATGTCGCGCTTCTGAAATTCCTGAAGGAGCAGCTGGATGCCGGAGGTTCGATTGGAGAGCTGTCAAAATTGGGACGTGAGGAGTTGTTGGGACAAGCACGAGCCAATGCACCACAAGTGTCGTTCGTCGACAATATATTCAGCGGGCTTCTGCGTGAACTACTGTCCACCCTGAATCCCTTCAATCGTGTGACCTTTGAGAAGCGTTTGAACCGCGCCGTTGCGGGTGTTCCATTTGAGGAGGTACTTCACGGGATTTTGCTCCCGCTCCAGGAACAGGTAGGGCAGCTCTGGCACGAGAATCAGATAGACGTGGCCATCGAGCATTACGTCACGAAGCACATTCAACAAAAGATGTTCTCGGCAATGAATCAGCTGCCAGTGGCCGAGTTCGGCGCCAGCGTCGTTGTGGCCTGCCCGCCCGGTGAGGAACACGATATTGCTGCATTGACGGTTGCGTATCGCTGTCGTGTTCGCGGCTTCCGCGTCTACTATTTGGGCGCCAACGTGCCTGTTGCCTCGCTGGCCAACCTCTGTGGCAAGGTTGAGCCAGACCTGACGATCATGTCATTTCCTCTCGCACTATCCGATGACAAGGCCACGGAACTGGTCCAGGCCCTTGCGGATGAAGTGAGTCCCGTCTCCAATCTCGCTGTCGGCGGTCATGGCGCGCTCGCCATGCGTGACCTTTTCGTGAAATACAATATTACGGTCCTGGAGGACTTCGTCGAGTTGGATCACAGGCTGGATCGATTGATGAGGCAGACCGTATCTCGCGGATAACGAGAAGAGGCCGATCAGATGGCAGCATACCCGCTCACCGTATTCTTCGATGGAGCCTGTCCTATCTGCGTGCGCGAGATCGCGCTCATGAGGCGATTGGACCGGCGGCGGCGGCTGGTATGTTGCGACTTCGCACGGCCGGACTATGACACCGCATCAATCAATATTTCCCCGGCAGAACTGGGGCGCGTCATTCATGCTCGTTGGGCGGACGGGGACGTGATCACCGGCGTTGAGGTGTTCCGAGCCATGTGGGATGCTGTGGGCCTGGGAGTTCTCACCAAGTTGAGCCATCTTTTCTTCGTTGAGTCTTTGGTCTTGAAAGCGTACGCATGGTTCGCACGTAACCGCTTGCGGCTCACCGGTCGCTCTCATGCCTGTACTGGAGATGTATGCAGATCAGCTTCTTCAAGCCGGCACAGTCCGTGAACTGATTGCCACCATTCCCGCAACAGATGATGAGCACAATGCACCGCGTCACCTTTCAACAGGACGAGATTACCTACGATGCGGAAGAGGGACAATGGCTGTATGACGTGTGCGAGGCTGCTGGAGCCTCTGTCCCGTTCGCGTGTAAAGCGGGGGCCTGTGGTACCTGTGCGACGCAGGTTGTACAAGGCGAAGAGAGCTTAGGGCCCCAGAGAGCCCGAGAGATTCGGACGCTGGAAAGCAATGGTCTAGACCCTACGCAGTATCGACTTTTGTGCCTGGCGGACGTTCACGGAACGCTCACTCTAGGGGCGAGCGCAAAACCGCAACACGCGACAGCCCCACTCGGTGTGTGCACAGTGCGTGTCAAAGAGTATCGCCCGCTTACCTTGACGGTCTGCGAGCAGAGATTTGCAGTCGAGTCGGGGGAAATCACTTTTGCTCCGGGCCAATACATGATCTTTCATGTCCCAGGAATCAACAACGTCATTCGGCGGTCCTACTCGATTTCGTCGCATCCTTCCGACAGGAAACATTTCGAGATTTGTGTACGAGCTGTTTCCGGGGGCTTCTGCTCGAACTTCATTCATCGGCTCCGCCCCGGGGACTGTATCCAGGTCGAAGGCCCCTTCGGTGATTTTCGATTGGACGACGGATCACAGCGAGACATTCTGATGATTGCGACGGGAACCGGTATCGCGCCCATCAAATCGATGCTGTTGTCTCTCCTTGGGCAAACGGGCACGCGCCGTATCCGATTATTCTTCGGATTGAGGAATGTCTCTGACCTCTTTTATACCGACATGCTGAGCGATCTGAGAGAGACGCACCCCTGGTTCGAACCGACCATCATCCTCTCACAACCTGACCCGATGGGATGGCCAGGATTGCGAGGTCGCGTGACAGACTTGATTGGTGAACAGGTGTCAGCCGACGAAGCCTCAAACACTGACGCCTACCTATGTGGAGGGCGTCCAATGATTGAAGAGGCCAAACGATTGCTGATCCATAAAGGCATGAAGGTCGACCATATCCGCCACGAAAACTTCTTCTAGGGGATCGATTTTGAGTACGTCGTATCCGATTCAAGGATCCCGATACCTGCAAGACGCTGGCGTTTCTGACCAACAACTTCACCTTGCTGTCACTCACTTCGAGAAGATGAGTTTGCTGCAAGTGCTTCGTGGCAGTAAGCACAAAGCCGAACAGGGCAACGACTGCAATCAACTGAATTGATTTGTGTTTTAACCGGACCCTACTGATCCGGAATAGTTTTCGTCCTCAGTTTGTTTTCCTGATACCAGCCCGCTGGGTCGAACTTCAGCCCGTTGATTATTGTTGGCAATGTTTTGCGCAGAGAGTGACGCGGCTTCCAGCCGAGAAGCGTACGGGCGCGAGAGATGTCAAACGTATAATGGTCGTCAGACAGATCGATCATCCACGGCTTGAGAAATGGGTCGGCGCCGGGCAACAAGCTCTGGAGCCAACAGCCAAGCTTGGCCAATGGCTTGGGAATTTGATACGTCTTCCATTCTTTGCCGTGAAGCTGGCGGCTGATGGCGCGTTGCAGCTCATCGTAACTGAGCGTTTCCGATTCGCCGATGAGCAGCGTCGTTACCTGGGGTAGTTCCTTGCGATGTTCGACGGCAAGCACCAACGCCTCGACCATATCCTCCATATGCACGAAGGCCACTCCATGCGAGATGTCGCCGGAAAAAATACGGCCGACGAACCGCTTTTCGTAAATGCGCTTGATCTGCTGAGTGAGGGGGATCGAATGGCAGCGATCGTCGTACACACCGCCGATGCGCATCAGCACCACCGGCACGTCGCCCCTCTCACGCAAGATCAGTCGCTCCGCCGCAACCTTCGACTTGGGATAATCCCATTTCGGCTTGAGCGGCCAGTCTTCGACTATACGCTCTCCCGGCTCGCAAGGCGCATGCACGAGCATGGTGCTGGCAAATATGAACTGCTCGACCTCAAAGTCGCGCAGCCCGTGCAGCAGCCGTTCGGTGCCGCGCACGGTTACTTGCTCGTACAGCGGACTCGACTCACTTGCGAAACTATAGTACGCCGCAAGATGGAGAATTGAGGCGATCCGCCTGTGCCCGAGCCGACGGACTTCGTCCAACGCCGCGTAGACGCTCTCATCCGAGCTGAGGTCGCAAGCGATGACATGTTCGGTCTTAGGCGGCGGATGAGGCGGCCCTTTGCGGTCGAAGCCCATCTCCCTGTAGCTTTCTCCAACGCGATCAATGAACGCGCTGCCGATCAACCCACTGCTGCCGGTAATAATCAATGTTTCCAACCCGTTTTGAATTGTCGGCGTTTTATTCATAACCCCACCGTTGCGTTCATTCGTCGCGTGCAGACTTGACCTTTGCGGGCATGCCAATGTCAGCAGCAGCATCCCTATCTCTGGCTGCCTGTTCCTGCTTATGCTTGTGCTCTGCCCCCGGCAGTACCCCAGTCGTAATTTCGGCCAGCGGCCCACGATGTTCCGTATGGCAGGCCATGCATGTTTTCCGCTGGGCGATCACCTCAAGATGATGGTCGCGGACAGTCAGTTCAGAGCGAACGGCAAAGTCCTCTTTATAATGACAGGCCTGGCACTTGACCGAGCTTGGGCCTTGGAAGGGCTCGTGACAAAAGATACAGTGGTCCACGTTCGCGTGATACTGGCTCAAGTCTCCGGGAGCCCAGAATGCTTCAGGAGATAAGACCGATTCCCAGCCAACCCACGCGAGAACGACGACGGTCGCCACTGCGACAATCGGAACGACCACACGAGGAAGAGGCACATAGTTCATGGGCTATACAGACCCCCGAAATACAGTGCCCCGATGACATGCAGGGCCACCAGCGCCATAAAGAGGAGCGTCATAGGGCCATGAATCATTTGCCACACCCGAAACATTTTCTCTCTAGCAGCCACGCCGAGCAGACGTGTTTCTACCTCCTCCGGACTGACACCTTGCTCCAAGAGTTCATGCCGCTTTGTATACAGAGTTCGAAATGCCAAATAATGCACGTGCTGTCCGATAATCCCACTCAGCGAGACGATGCCCATGGCCACCATCGCAAGAATCGGCACCACGGCATGCAAATGGAAGACGCCAGCATGAAGTATGATGACAAGGGGGCCCACCACTCCCGCCACCATAT
Source organism: Nitrospira sp. (assembly GCA_037142015.1). Lineage (GTDB taxonomy): Bacteria > Nitrospirota > Nitrospiria > Nitrospirales > Nitrospiraceae > Palsa-1315. The sequence continues at coordinate 10,983 of JBAXBK010000062.1, forward strand.
GGATCTGTAGCCATCTATGTGGCCATAGGCGATTCTGATGGGCCCGCTTCCGGATGGGGTACCCGTACACCAAGAGGATGACGGCCAGGCCGATCCATCCGGTGACTTGACCTTGTGGAGTGCGGCCAAAAGACAGGATTGTTATGGGGGTCAAGATCGCTTCGAAGACGAGCACTCCCGCAACCGCAAACAGTGTAAGCCCGCCCACGATGAGAAGCCGACGGAAGACCTGTGTCATGCTTCGGAACCTCTTACTTCTTCTGTTGCGGCCCCATGGCTCTGCAGGACTTCGCCCCCCGTTGCCCGAAAGATGAGGTGACTGTGGGGATTCGGCCCCTGACTGCCTGCGTCTGAGAGTTCCGCTTGTCTCGTTTAACAATGGTCAGATCACGGCTCTGGCGGTGGGGAGCGGTGAAGCACCGCTCCCCATTTGGAGTTCCACCCTTGGCGGGTTAATACCATCTGCAGAAGCACGTAGCTTTTTCCTGGCTCTTGAACCAGCGGCCACCCCAAGCATCGATTGATCTGGCCGAAATGATTCCTATCACCTTTGTCCGGGACTGTTAAGATCTGTCTCGGAACAGGACCAACGTCACTTTTTCACGGGGCTGCGCTCCAGCATATCTTCAGCGCCCTTGTGGCCAGCTTGACCGCCCATTCTGTGATCAGCAGTGTCGGCAACTACGCCCTTCAGCTTGTCTTCGGCGCCCTTGAGACCGCCTTGACCGCCGACCCTCGGAGCAGCAGAGTCAGCTACGCCCTTCAGCTTCTCTTCATGACCCTTCAGGCCAGCTTGACCGCCTATCCTATCAGGAGGCTGTCCAGGTTGCATCTCGTCTGTAGCCAGAGCCGCAGTACCAGACAGGCCAAGGCATAGCAAGAAACCACAAGACATGACACCGACCACTTTTGGAATGGATAACATGGGAACCTCCTAGGTTAAATGTGAAAACAACGACACCCCTTTCTA
>JBAXBK010000063.1:0-11809 GCA_037142015.1 Nitrospira sp.
AGAACTCAGAACTCAGAACTCAGAACTCAGAACTCAGAACTCAGAACTCAGAACTTCTCCGACCCTTTACGCCTGTTTCGCGAGATACGTTTCACGTCTAACGTTTCACGTTTCACGTCCACCGAGTCGTTCGATCGCGATCCGTTTGAGGCCTCGCAAGTCCATCTTGCCGGTTCCCAGCATCGGCAGGGCCTCGATTTTGACGAAGTTGGCTCGGGAAGGGATGAAGAGGTTGGGGAGACCATTGGTAGCGAGCTGGCCAAGGATCTCAGGGATACGGGATTCATCCAACGTGTGCAGCACAGCCAGGCGTTCGCCCTTCTTTTCATCCGGAATGCCGGTGACGGCGAAGACTTGCATCTCGCTGCCGACGGCCTGCTGCAGCGCTTCCTCTACCTTGCCATGCGGGACCATTTCACCACCGATCTTGGAGAAGCGCGAGAGCCGGTCGGTGATCGTCACGAACCCGTCTTCATCCAACTTCGCGATGTCGCCTGTAATATACCAGCCGTCGTGCATGGCTTTGTCCGTCAGATCCTCGCGGCCCAGGTAGCCCTTCATGACGTTGGGGCCCTTGACCAGCAACATGCCCGGAGTGTCTGGGGGCAATGGGGCGAAGCTGTCGGGATCGACAATCTGCACAGACACGCCTGGCAGCGGTTGGCCGACAGTGCCACGCCGGGAGGCCGGTTGGAAGTATCCGGCGGCCCGGAAGTCCGGACAATTGACGGCGATTACCGGAGCACATTCGGTGACGCCATAACCCTCGATTGGTCCGATCCCAAACCGATCTTCAAAGGCCTGCGCAAGTCGGGACGGAAGTTTCTCAGCGCCGGTCAAGACCGCGCGCAGCGAGCTGAATTGCTCCGGGGTGCAACGGCGCTGATATAGCTGGAGAAAGGTCGGTGTGGTGACGAGGAACGTGATGCGGTGGCGAAGTACGAGATCGCCGATGGCGGTGACATCGATCGGGGAGGGATGAAAGACTATGCCCACGTTCTTGAACATGGCCAACCAGAAGACGAGATAGCCGAACGAATGGAAAAATGGAAGGATGCCAAGCACTCGTTCGTCCTGGTAGAGATGGAGAACCTGGTTGGCCCCCTGCGCATTGGCGTCGATGTTGAAGTGAGAGAGCATTACGCCCTTCGGTTCACCGGTGCTGCCGCTGCTGAAGATGATGGTGGCCAGGTCATCCATGGTCAGTGGGCGGTCCTGTCCGCAGGCCCGTTCGATCAGGCGCGCAGAGGCGCAGAGGGCGAGGAAGCTCGCGACGAGTTTTTGTCCTGTACCGATGGTGCGGGCCACGTCCTCCAGCCAAATAATCGACGGTCCTTCCGGCAACTCCAACTTGGCCTTCTCAATAAAGATGCGGCTGGTGACGATCGTGCGAAGGCCAGCGAGTCGCACGGCTGTTTCGAGGCCGGATTTGCCGACCGTGTAGTTCAGATTCACGCTGGTTTTTCCACACAGGAGCGCAGCCACGTTGACCAATGCGCCTGCGACGGTCGGCGGAAGCAGGATGCCGACATGGCGCTGGTCTTCCCAATGTGGCCGAAGCACTCTGGCGAGTACGATGGACCCGATCAGGGCTTGGAGCGACGACACATGTGGGCGGGTCTGGTCCGCCATTGCGAAGCGCAGGGGATGCCGCCTCATGGCATGGATGAATTCACGGTGCAGCGGGCGGCGATAGGATTTGCGCAGATGCCAGGCCTCCTCTCCGAGTGTGCAGACCGCGTCACGGAGTTTGTACGCCGGCGTATCCGCCGGCAGTGGCGTGCCGAAGGATACTGTCAATGGGTAGGGAATCCGCTCAGGCCATTTCCGGAGGAAACGGCCGCCTTCAAAACTGAAGATGCTGCCCCACAGGCGATCCAAATGCACGGGGATAACTGGTACCTGCCGTCCCTTCACAATCCGTTCGAAGCCGCGACGGAACGGCAGCAGCGTGCCGGTACGGGTGATCTGCCCTTCAGGGAAGATGCAGACGATCTCTCCGTCGTCTAGGGCCTGCCCCGCGCTGCGCAGTGCCCGGAGGATCATGCGGGTGTCGCCTGCAGACGTAATCGGAATGACCTTCATGGCGGTCATCAGCCATTTGAACAGGGGATGTGTGGCATAGGTGACATCCACCACGAACCGTATGGGCCGATCAACGCTGGCCATAAGTATAAAGCCATCGACGAACGACGTATGGTTTGGGACGAGAAGCGCCCCGCCGTATTGCGGAACATGCTGCTGGCCCACAATGCGGAGGCGATAGAACGTGTTTGTCAAGATAACGAGCACGAGCCGTAGAAACACATCAGGCATCAGCCGGAGGGCCCACAGTGTACCGCCTATGGTCACTCCGGCGGTGATGAGGAAAATGTTGCTTGTCGAAAAACCGGCATTGGCGAGCGAGCCTCCGGCGAGCGAGCCCAATAGAATTCCGGTGAAGACACAGGTGTTGGAAAACGAAATGACGGCGCCGCGCCGATCGGGTGGCGATCTCCATTGGAGAATGGCGTTCAACGGTACGAAGATAAAGGAACAGCAGATTCCGAGGAGTCCCAATACCAGAAATGTTTCGACCAATGGTGGGGTCAGGGCGCCGAGCAACGACAGTGCGATGGCCGCACCCGTGGCCCCGAGGGGGACGAGTCCGTACTCAATCCTGTTCTTGGAAAGCCGTCCGACCAGCATGGCGCCGACGCCGATGCCGACGGACAACAGCGTGAGCGGGAGCCCCGACATCGCATCAGAGAGATGCAGGACGGCTTTGGCATAGACGAGAATGTTCTGAGCGAAGAGGCTCGCTATCGTCCAGAAAAATGCTTCTCCTGGAATGGCAAGGCGCAACAGGCGTTCTGTCTGAATGGCAGCCCAGGCGACGCGGATTGTTGAGCCTATGCCGCCGGTCGATCGCGAGGGCGAGACATGGGGAACGGCAAAGGCTGCAATCAGGCCGATTACCGACAAGGCGGCTAAGGCGAGGGGGGCCATCCAGATCTGATCCCCGGCGCTCTGCAAGAGGAAGCCTCCGGCTGCTGTGCCTGCCAGGATGGCGGCAAAGGTCCAGACCTCTAACAGGCCGTTGCCGGCGGCGAGACGTTCGTGCGGAATCAACTCGGGGAGAATGCCGTATTTCGATGGGCCGAAGAGCGCGCTGTGCGCGCCCATCCCGCATAAGACGATCAAGGGCAGAATGCCGCCGGCGGGGTTCAACCAGAGTGCCACAGTGCCGGCGCTCATGAGGAGCACCTCGACGACTTTGATCGAAATAATGACCGTACGTTTGCTTAGGCGATCAGCCAAGGTGCCGCCGACCAATGACAGCAATACGAGCGGCAAGGTGAAGATGATGAAGGTGAGCGCGGTTTGCGTCTGTGCCGCAGCTTCCAGCTCAGCACCCGGCGCCATTCCCGCGGTGGCTTGCCGGATGGCCAGCAAGGCCACCATGAGCTTCCAGGCGTTGTCGTTGAACGCGCCGAAGAATTGCGCGATCAGCAGGCCGCGAAGAGGGTGCGAAGTAGGACTGATACCTGTAGCTTTGTGTTGGAAACTGTCCACCAGTAAAGGCCTCGTATGGCCCGCAGTGTGCCAGTGTTTGGAGTCGTAGGCAAATGTTTCCTTCCCCGCTCATTCTGTATGATTCGCACAACGACTCCTCTTCACAGAGACAGCCAGAATAGTTTCATGCGAGTCTGTTCCTTGGCCCTGTCCATTCCCACCAGCCCTCCGAAGAGATCCCGGGAGGTTCCCCTCTCCGTCTCATGCCGGTACCGATATAGCGGGATGATCGGGTTGAATTCAAAGACGGACTCTCTGGGCGAGGTCATGCGCCGGACCAGATCCATCATTGAGCCTCCAAGGAAATGGAAGTTGGAATGGTCTGCATCCGGATGCTCGTATGAGGTCAGCCACCACAACACATGTTGAGCATGAGCAGCGTACACAGTTTCTCGATAGGCTGAAGCTCTTATTTCATCACAATATTCCAGAACGCCGTTACTGGCTCATTTGGCGTCTGCAGTTCACCGGCACTCACAGGTTGTACTTGTGTAACCTGTGAGTCTTGTATCTCAAGGACATGGTTGTCGGGTCCATACACAATTCCCACGTCCCCCTCTCTGTGCTCGCTCCTCAGTTCATATATGCTTCCCGGCAACTCCCAGATACCATAGGTTAAGAGATCGAGAAGGATGTGAACCACTGATCGTGCGTAATTCGGCTGTTTTGTCAGTTCAACGCGATATCGAGAGAGTCGCTTGCCTGCGCCCAACGGTTCACTACTAGAAGGAGTTCCGAGCTGGCGTTCAACTTCTTGTTCCGAGGTTCCGACTCCAAGGGCCTCAAGATTTGTTCCTGGGTGTCCCTTTCCTGCCAGATACACGGCGCAGCCTGTATTGGCAGCAAGGACATAGGCTGCTACTAGAGCCATTGCCCAAGTCTTGGTCGTCATGTTTCCAATCCTTTCTACTAGAAAGGTCCGCGCACCATGCAGGGGAAGATTGGTTTCCTTTATTTGCCTGAGCTAGCGACTGGGCCACCTGCTGCTCCTTGGACTAACTTGGGTTTGAGAAGATCCAGCTGCTCTTTGAAATTTGCGGCCAGCATATGGAGCGCGTCTTTGAACCCATGTTCACTGTCATCTCTCAAATTCTGGCTTTGATTCATCGGGGTGGAGTAACGGTATACACCGCTTTGACCCGTGGCTCGCAGAAGGGGTTTCCGAGTGGGAATGTGAAACAGGGCCGCATCAATCATTGTGTTCGTATCGTTTTTTTCTCCGGGCACAAAGTACCAGCCGATTCCGGTCCAATAGAGCAGCGAGACGAGCCCTCTATCGGTGAACTGGACTTGGTCATAGGACACAAGAGCAATGACATCTACTCCAGTCATCGCATGAATCTGATCTAAGTTCGCAAAGCCGCCTCCGACCTTCAGATAGGTCGAAGGGATCTCTTCGATTCCTGCAAAGATTGAATACTGGCGAAGTTGAGCGGTCAATTCTTGCATCATTTCCATTTTGACCTTCTCGGTCAATGGCTCAATCTTGATGTCCCGTCCGCCAGTAATTGTTCTGGACTCAGGCACGAAAGCAATACCGAGTGTTATGGGAACCGGGATATTAGGAAGAGAGGTTTTGGAGATAGCCTTGGAGACTTCCATGGGCTGAGTCTCGCCTGGATTGAGATAGGTCAAACTGTTGCTCGTCCGTTGAGTCGTGTAGTGCCCACAGCCGGACAGCGGAACGATTCCCAGGACGATGGCACCAAGTAATACAAAGTGCTTCATACCGTTGCTCTTCATGATAAGCCTCCTTTTTAGTTCTTCCTGTCGTGTAAATGACAAAATCTATCCCCCCATGCATGTGTTCAAAGTCGCCGGCCAGATAGATGTGGGCAATTCGAAGTTTCGCCAATGTTCACGCATAGGGCACCTCCTTCAGAGCGCTCAGTTCAGGTTCACTCTGTCGCATGAGCAAGGAACGCGCCTAGGGCGGTTAGGCCGGTCGATTCCGTTACAGCGCTTGGTGGGCGGGCCTTAGCGCGATTGGGCTGATCGGAAGGTCACCCGGATGGCGGGATCATCAAGCCCGGACTATGAACGGCGGTTCAGAGCAACTGAACGGCCGTTCTCAATGGCCACGAGTCAATTCCCAAATCATGGTCACCAATATAAATAACGCGGGAGTGAAGAGTTCTTCCTCCACCACAGCGCTCCTAGTAGAGTGATCGTACTGACTCGTGAGTTCTATGGGTGTGTGGCGATTATGGCGGGCGGGTACGGGCTAATGTAAATGATTACAACGTGGGGACCGTGATCTGAAACGGGTCCTGTTGCTGACCAGCCAATCTATCCTTGCATGACCCACTCCTCAGACCATGTGATGAATTCACAATCGGGAGCAGTCATACAAGAGTCTTGGAGATCGAGCACAATACTGCAATGAGGAGGACGACGGCCGTGATTCGGTCAGTTGTCGCAGGGTCGGCATTCATGCCCGTCATGCGGTCGACCAGGAACTTGATGTACCCGCCAGGAAATCCAGATTGTCCCAGGTGCTTCTGAATACGCGAATGCCAGTCCGTCACACAGCAGTATCCGAAACCATAGATGCAGCCGAGCCCAAACCATGACATCAGGGTCAGGATCTGGAGCGTAAGGGTTGCCGTTTGTGTGCTAGGAAACAACCACCCAAATGTGTTGAGAAGGAGGATGCCGATGTGCACGGCATGAAAGGTCCAATTGAGAAGTATGAGACCAGCGTGAACCATAACTCACGCCGTACAAATGGAACTGGCATGTGACAGGACTTTGTCAAACGCGTCGATATACTGATCGAGTATTCGGCGGTCGGCATTGGGGAAACTCGGTAGCCGGAGAAGAAACTGTCCTTCGACTTCAGTCCTCGGCAGTGCATCGGCTTTATAGTCCGGAGGAGTGATGCTTTCGGGGAGGCGGGCGATCGTTTGGAAGTGCCCCTCTGTGAAAAAAGGTTGTTGATGCAAGAGAGGATATCGTGGAATGGAGACGCGGATTCCTTCGGCCCGTAGGGCATTGATAAGTTGTTCGATCGGTAACGTGTGGGGGTCGGGTTTATACCGCACGATAAATTCAAAGTAGGTGCGATGAATATGTGGTGGTGGCATGAATGTATGAAAGCCCATGGTCTCTAGGGCACGAGAAAGGTATTCGAGGTTCTCATTTCGCTTTAGGTTTCTTTCCCCCAGGTGCTGCAACTGAACCCGGGCTACGGCTGCTGAAAGCGGTGCAATACGGGTTTTGATGCCAAAACTCGTAGCCGCGAATCGCTTCTCTGGTCCTGGTAGTTCAAGTATCCGGGTGATGTCACCAAGACAAATGGCGCGTTGAAACAATGGCTCCTCGCGACAGAGAAGCATTCCGCCTTCACCGCCAGGAGCGAGCTTGTCTCCCTGCAAGCTAAACACTGCCACATCCCCCAATGACCCACAGGGTCTCCCTCGCCAGGAGGCACCGTGTGCATGGGATGCATCCTCGACGATTCGAAGGTGGTGCTTTTCGGCAAAGGCAATCAGTTCAGTCATTCTTGACGGTAGGCCCCACAGGTGTGTGATCACCATGGCGCGGGTTCGAGGAGTGATTCGATGCTCTAGATCATTTGGGTCAAGTCCCAGTCTGTCGGGTTCGCTCTCACAAAAGACAGGTATGGCACCCAGCCAAAGCATGGGAAGCACAGAGGCCCAAAAGGTTGCAGAAGGTACGAGGATCTCATCACCAGGCTGAAGTCCTATGCTGAAAAATGCGGCGAGGAGGGCGGAAGTTCCATTGCAGTGGGCAAGAGCATATGGCATGGATGTCAGGGTTCGGTAATCACTTTCCAGTTCCCGAATAACAGGATGGGTCGAAATGTTTCCGTCCTGTAGGATCTTGATGACCGCGTCGTGATCCTCCTGAGTAAGGACTGGCCAACGCAGTGCTTTTGCATGATCTTCAGTGACTGCCGGAGATCCACCGAGAATAGCGGGCTTCGAGAGGTGTCGTGGTGTCATGAGTTTATCACGCTCCAATCCATGGGGATGGCATCATTGCCATATTCGTGATCGGCAAGAGACAAGTGATCGAAGCTGGTCGAGACATGGGCGCGGTACGCGTCGACATCTTCCATGGCCTGAGCGGGATTGTTGGCATGAAGCGCGTCCGCGATGCATTCGATGTCTGGCATGTATTCATCGTCTCGGCCTAGCCCCCCGCGAGGCACCCATTGTCCAATATTGGTTCGCCGACGAAGATAGTCGTCGAGGGTCCAGCACATCTCATAGTTGGCACACCACCGCGGAGAGCATACGGGTTCTGTCAAACCTGGAAAATAGTCATGTTCAGGGGCGGCGGTGTTCTGCTGCGGGAAGGAACGATGGGAGGCTGAGGGCCAAATGGACTGCTTCCGCAATGCGCGTCTGACCCGTGTCGCCATGAGCATGGCGCTAGTAAAAGTTCCCCCGTAAAGAGTGATCCAAGGGTGCGCGCTGTCTATATGGACGTGAGCACGGCGTGAGAGTTTATGAGACAACTGATTCGGCGAAATGGCAGTATCGCTCACGAGCGTTCTCACGCCACAACGGGTACTCACGATATCACGGCTGCTCACTGGGTATGGGAGATGTCGTCGGAGTTCTCGCAACAGAAACTGAATCTCATCTGAGCGTACGACCCAGCCCTGTGCGGGATCTTGTATTAGGGTTTCTGTCGGGCCCCAGATAGAGACTGGCCCCCAAGGGATATATGACATCACCGTTCCCTCACTATCGTAAATGGCGGGCGCCTGATGCCGAGGGTTGCGTGTGAGGACCAGCGAAACGCCTTTGCTCAAGATGTGCGTGTAGGGGGATTCGATGCCGAATAGATGATTAAGCGAATCTGTTGCGGTCCCAGCCACATTAATGACACATCGCGCTTTCCATTCCGCACGTATGTGGTGGATCTTATCGCGCAGTTGTAGGTTCCAGACGCGATGTCGATGGTCAAACTGCCCTCTCTCCACCTCACAATAATTTAAGGGAACGTGACCGGGGCTTTGGTGGCGCAAAATAAGTTGCAGCACAAATCGAGCATCGGACGGCCCCACCATTGCTTCGTCAAAAGTCAGGGGTAACGGGGATCGATCACTAGGGGACGATTCAGGGTGCGTCAAGGGTTGGGGTGGTGCTGCGCGATTCCATGGATTCGGTCCGAAGAGGCCATAGCCGCGAAACACTGCCTGAAAGAGTCGTCGTTTGAGGGGACTGATGTGTTGCGGGTAATATCGAAATGTTTGTTTCCGGATACAATTCGGCATTGTGCGAAGCAATACATTGCGAGCCGAAGAGAGTTTCCATACCGTGGCAATATCCCAGTTCGCGAGGTAGAGCAACCCTCCCCAGATCATCATGCAAGAAGCTTGACTTGTGCCTGAGGCAAAATCGCCTTTCTCGAATAGGACAGTACGATAGCCAGCCTCGCAAAGCTGGTGGTAGATGTGTGCCCCTTTGATCCCGCCACCGATGATTGCTACATCGAAGACCATATCGCGCCCTGCGTCCCAGGTGTGTCTTCGCTGGAGATGCGAGGTTGTCTTAGTGAAAAGGTTATCGCAGTGCATTTGTGTCAAGCCTCCAACATGAGGTGACCGGAAACAAGTAAGGCTGCCGCTGGCCTGATGATGACGCGCGAGGCTGGAGTGTGTCTGGTGAGGTCATCATATTTCGTACTTGCATGAATGGTTCGTACATTCCGACACCTTGGACATGTCAGCCCGTGCCGTGAGCCGGCAGCGAGGGACACTCATTCCGATGAACCAGGCGGTCAATTGTCTCGTGATGGGAAGGTGTGAGATAACCCAATCGAATCATTTCCCGGAGGTCGCAAGGTCTGGGGTGCGCCTGTGTTCCCAAGAAAAAGTCCGCGAGAGGCACGACAACATTGAAATTCTTTTTCGGGTAGCGATGATGCAGGAAGTGATACCGGGCAAGAAAGCGGTAGCTGGCGGACTGGTGTAGGAATCGACTTTCAGGTACGTGCATCTCATGGTGGAGGACTCCCCATAAATACATGTGGGTCGCCGCCACTATTGAAAACGCGATGGCGCCGAGCGGGGCAAATGCCGCAAGTGCGATGACGAGTGGAGATACGGACGCATAAAGGATAAGCCCTGTTTTGAGGCTCAATCGTAAATCGATCTCTCTCCCTGAGGGATCTGGTTCGAAGTTGAACCGACGGTAATAGGTCCTGTGGTGAAGAATCGCATGAGCGCGGGAATAGTCTTCCAGAAAGGGGAATCGCTGGTAGAGGTGGAGAGGAAGGACTCGCCTGTGCATGAAGTGACGGTGTACAACGTGCTCGAGAAAGCTAATCAGCGCAATATTTGCGATTAGCCAAGCGGCGAATGAGATCATGTGGACTTCCTCTAGCAAATTGCTCTCACGCTACGAAACATAAACCTTACGAGATGCCCAGAACGCACTGCCCCTGATCGCCTTCTCAGATTGTGTGTTCTCGAAGTTTCGCCAATGTCCGCGCATGGGGCACCTCTTTGAGAGCGCTCAGTTCAAGTTCACTCTGCCGCATGAGCAAGGAGCGCGCCGAGGATGGGCTAGCAGGGTATTCTGGTCTGAGGGCTAGTACGAGAAACTTTTCGCGATTGGCCAGACCCGTGGGCAATCAGGATGGAGGGATTATCAGGCCCGGACTATGAACGGCGGTTCATAGGACCTGAACGGCTGTGCGCAATGAAACCGAGACGATTCTCAAATCATGGTCACGGACATGCGATGGGGAAACAGGACCGGCACATTCTTGAGGAGATGTTCCTTGGGCGGATCACAACTTCCATCAGGTACACGGCTTGCGCATTCGATAGTTTCTGATTGAGATGCTTGCTGGCATGTTCCCCGCTTCATATCAGTGAGGAGTCTCAATGTCTCCACCACGGTCAGCCTGGATCAGAATAGATCCTACTCCGTACCCTTTTAGATTCCACTGAACCATATTCTTCTCGTGTGTTTCATCGATAGGGACGGTGCATCTTTGACATCCTCAATGAACACGCCAACATTTCCATCAGGCACAGCAATTGCTCCATTTACGCTCTCGTGACGTGGTTCAGCTTCCTTCCGAGCGTAATCAGTTAACAAGAGGAGAAGGATCATGAGACACGTACGCTATACACTTGGAGTGTGTGCTGTTGCGACGGGGATGTTCTGTCTGACGCTCCCCGTACAGGCGGAGCTGTATGTCGCAGGTCAAATGGGCGTGAACATCCCCCAAGACGCTAGCAACGTGGAATTTGGTATAGGGGCAAGGACCTTTGGATTGAGCGACCTCGCGTTGCAGAACTCCCTGATGTATGGAGCCAAGGCAGGGTACTATTTTGATTCGCTGAAGTGGCAGAACTTCAATCTAGGCGTCGAAACCGAAGTATTCAATTCAACGCCGCATATTAAGCAGCAAGAGGTTACGCTCGATCCACGTTCCCCCGCCGTTATTGCTGGCACAATAGGCACAACAGGGACGCTACAAGGGTTGACGAATCGGGTCTTGACCTGGGCTCCCTTGGTCGTCGTAGTCCGGTATCAAGCGGGAACATTCGAGCCCTACGCTGGAGTGGGGCTCGGGGTGTTCTTTTCCCGAATTTCGGATGGCACTGATTCCAGTTCAAGCACGGATGTCGGGCTGAACACGCAACTCGGGCTAAGGTATCGTGTGACTCCGAACCTCTCACTGTTCGGAGAGTGGAAATACAATTACGCACATATCGACCACAGTAATTTCCTGGGAGTTAACGGGCTTGATCTATCGGCAAATTATAACGCGAACATCTTTGCCGCTGGCATCGGCTACCACTTCTGACTGAAAGCGGATTTATTTACCAATGTGCATGCAACGACTGATCTCTACAGGCAGGAAAGAAAATCCAGGGATGTCTTAACGCTCATGTTTTTAGCTTGATGGCGAAACGATGTAACTACGGAGGGGACAATGCGACATGCACTGTGGTTAATTGCAACGTTTGTTATTTTTCTGGCTGGATGTAGTTCATCTGGAACACTCGGAATTGTGACAAGGAGCTCTGCTGATCCGGCCACCCTGTTAAAATCTGGCAGGACATTTCAAGAACTTGGCCCAGTCGAGGGACAGGCTTGCCGCCACTTCGTTCTTGCAATCATTCCCTGGGGACAGGGCGATTTCGTCCATGCCGTGGATCAGGCTTTGGGACAAAAAGGTGGAGATGCTCTGCTCAACGTGAGTGTGGAAACAAGTCTGTACGGGTTTATTCCCATTTACAATGTCTATTCGTTCACAT
>JBAXBK010000064.1:0-11653 GCA_037142015.1 Nitrospira sp.
TACCTTCGTTAACGCGGAGAGAGGAAAAAAACCCACTGTGATCCGAGAAGACCCAGAAAACCAGCCTATTCCCGCTCCTTGTGCTTTCCGCGTGCACTTCGCCATCTCATGACGAACCGTCATGAGATAATGCGGGACATCAGTTTTTCTTGTAACAGACACTGAGAGAAGGGTACTATGCTGGTGAATATCTTAGCTGAGCCACAGCTTATAGGAGCGCCCCTCAGAACATTTCGACGAACTGATTGACAATCCTGTCATCCTCGTATTTATAAGGTGTTGTGGTAACGATCCGTTTATGCTTTTCCGTCCTCATCTTCGGGCTGCTGCTAAGCAGCACCATATACCCGGCTATGCAGATCGGGTGGTCTTTCAATATTCTGTGCGGCTCGACCGGCGATACTGGGAGTGGGCAAACCTGCGATTTCAGCGAGGCAGGGGCGGTGGCCGACTCCGAAGACGATTCGTCGCAAGAGACGCCGGACGGCTACATCGTTTATCGGGTGCCTGTGTCAGATGGCGAATCACGCCGCTTGCATGCCTCAATGAACGAGAGTCCTCCGTCGATCCTTCTGGTCTCCCGGCTGATACACCCTCCGTCCGCATCAAGTTAGCGCAGCGACAAAGGTCTGTTTCATCTTCGATCTCGATCAGACAACCTCATCGTGAGTCCGAAGGAGGCAGCAGATGCTGGCTCGGTTTTGGAATTGTGCCGTATTAATGACCGTGATGGTAGCGGGGGCAAGTGGGGCACTGATGCCATCCTTCGTTCAGGCGAAGGAGCAGATGCCCACGTTCGAACTCGATCACATCATTAACTTGGCACTGGAGCGGAACCCGGCGATCGCGAGCGCTCAAAGCGTGATCGAGCAGAATGAGGGCCTGCGGACCCAAGCCGGGGCCTATCCCAACCCCACGGTCGGCGCCCAGACGGCGAATGCCGCGATTCGAGACCCTAGCAACGGGGATCGCATAACCGAGTACGGCATGACGCTACATCAGACGGTGGAATGGCCGGGCATGCGGGCGGCCCGTCAGAACGCGGCAGCCGCCGGTCTATCCGGCGCGACGGTCGGCCTCGACGAAGCCAAGCTCAATCTCATTGCGGAGGTGAAGGGGCTATTCTACGAACTGCTGCTGGCGGAACGGACCGTAGACCTTCTTCAACAGAACCTGGAGATCGTTCAGGAGGTGGCGCGTATTGTCAAAGCCCGCGTCCGATCAGGCGAAGGCCCTCAATTCGAAGCGGTGAAGGCGGATGTGGAGGTGCTCAAGGCCAAGCAAGAGATGACGAAAGCCAAGAATGTCGTGCGCGTGAAACTTGTCGGATTGGACACCTTGACGGCGGGGGCCTTGGGACCTCGGTACAAGGTGCAAGGAGAATTCCGGTCGCTCAGGGATCGTCTGGACCCGGAGCAGATGGCGGCGAGGGACCTGTCGCAACATCCCACCCTCAAACGCCAGGGAAAACTGGTGGAGCAGGCTGAATCTACCGTCACCAAAGAGCGGCAGGCCCGCGTGCCGAACGTGACCCTGTTTGGCGGGTATGCCAGGGAAATAGGCCGCGAGGCAGTGCTGGGGGGCCTGACTCTGCCGACACCCTTATGGTATCGGCAGCAAGGACACATTGCGACGGCGCTCGGTAGTCAGCGAAAAGAAGAGGCAGAGCTGATTCGTGCCAGGAACGACCTCGCCCGTGCCATCAACCAACATGCTCGAGAGGCGGAAACGGCGCAAGATCAGATCCTCGTCTATGAGGAAGGGCTCTTGAAACAAGCGCAAGAGGCGCTTCGCATTGCTCAATTGAGCTTTCGCCAGGGCGCCTCCAGCCTTCTGGATGTCCTCGATGCCCAACGGGTCCAACGCCAGATTACCGTGGATTATAATCTGGCGCGCTTTGAACTCTCCCTGGCGCTCACGCGGTTTGAGCGCGCCCTGGGCGGTCCACTCTAAATAAAGCGAAAAGGATAGATGAGCGGTATGGTCATTTCTTCCGGCCAATGTGCAAAGAGATGCGAGAGTCATGCGTGCCTGCGAGCCCGTCTGAGTGCGACCTGCAGGGTCTTTTTCGGCTTGCTGCTATTGACCTCCTTCACGGGCTGTGACCGCGCGCCGGCTCCGGCCCCGGCTGAGGAGAACAAGACGAAACATTCGGCAGGCGAGGCCCGCCTCGTTCGGCTCCCATCGGATGAAGTCACCCGATCCGGTGTGACGGTGGAGCCGGTCGGACGAACGACATTTCGTACCTACCGTACCTTTCCCGGCGTCGTACGGCCGAACGAGAACGCCTTGGCGAATATTACGACCCTCGTGCGTGGGCGGGTGGCCGAGGTGCATGCCGACTTGGGACAGATGGTCAAAGCCAATCAGCTGTTGGTGGTGCTCCATAGCGGTGATCTCGGACTAGCCCAGTCCGCCTACCTCAAGGCCCGCGCGCGGCGGCATGTGGCGGAGCAGGCCTATGAGCGGGCGCAGTTTCTTTACCAAGAGAAAGTCATCGGCCAGGCGGAGGCGCAGCGCCGCGAAGGAGAAATGATCGGTATCCGCGCCGAGACTCAGGAGGCGCGTGAAGGGCTCCGGTTGTTGGGCATGGGCGACAAAGAAATCGGAATTCTTGAGCGGACCCAAACAATCCGCTCGCAGGTTTCCATTGTGGCGCCCTTTGCCGGACGGGTGATCACGCGCGACCTTACCAAAGGCGAGTTGGTTGAAACGACCCATAAACTGTTTGCGGTGGCCGATCTCTCGACGGTTTGGGTGGTGGCTAACGTATCGGAAAAAGATGTCTCCTATGTGCAGCGCGCGACCGCCGTTGCGAATCAGCCGGTCGAGGTCTTTGTGACGGCCTATCCCGACGAGGTGTTCCAGGGGACCGTCTCCTATGTCGGCGATGTCCTCGACCCCGCGACACGGACCATGCAGGTGCGCCTCATCTTGGACAATTCCAAGGGTCACCTGAAGCCGGAAATGTTTGCCACGATCCGCGTCTCATCCGAACCGACCTCAGATGTCCTGGTCGTTCCCGAAGCAGCCGTTCAGCATGATCGGGATCGCAGCTTCGTGTTTGTGCAGAAGGAACCAGGCGTCTTTGAAGCGCGGACGATCAAAATGGGCGAGAAAAACGGGACCTCCGCCGAGATCCTCGAAGGGTTGCGGGAAGGGGAAGTGGTCGTCAAGGAAGGAGCCTTTACCTTGAAATCCGAGCTGTTGAAGCCCAAAGACTAAGCATGATCGATAAACTTCTTGAGTTTTCGCTTCGCCGCCCCCTACTGATCCTCACATTTGCCGGGCTTCTTACCCTTCTGGGGGGCTATGCCTTTCGCACGATTTCGATCGACGCGTTTCCCGATGTGACGAGCGTGCTCGTGCAAATCGTCACGAAAGCACCCGGCCTATCTCCCGAAGAGGTCGAACGGCTGGTGACCTTTCCCATCGAACAACAAGTCACCGGAGTACCGCATCTGACGGAACTACGTTCGCTCACCAAAGTCGGGCTGTCGTTGATTACCGTAGTGTTCGACGATCATATGGACATCAACCTTGCCCGCCAACTCGTGCTCGAACGGTTGATTGAAGTGAAGGAAAACTTACCGCCCGGGTCTGAACCGAGCATGGCACCGAATACGACCGGACTGGGAGAGGTGTATCAGTATTATCTGGAAGGCCCTTCTCATGCCGGCCTGGACGCCGCCGCAGCGGAACACGAATTGATCGAGCAGCGAACTGCGGTGGACTGGATCATCCGGCCGTTGCTCAAGGGTGTTCCCGGAGTGATCGACGTCAACTCGCAAGGCGGGTATGTCAAACAGTACCAGGTGCTCGTCGAGCCTGAACTGTTGCGCAAATACGATCTCGCGTTGCACGAGGTGTTCGCCGCCGTGGCAAACAACAACGCGAATGCCTCTGGCAATGTGCTGGAGACCCATGCTGAAAAGTACATTGTCCGCGGCGTGGGGATGATCCGGAAACTGAGCGACATCGAAGACATCGTCGTCAAGGAAGCGGGCGGCACTCCCGTGCACATCCACGACGTTGCCCAGGTCCAGATCGGCCATGCCATTCGCCATGGCGCTGTCGTCTTGAACGGTGAGCGCGAGGTGGCGGCAGGGATCGTGCTCATGCTGCGCGGCGCAAACGCCCGCGACGTCGTAGAAGGGATCAAGGTCAAGCTTGCCGAGATACGGGACAAGGGGCTGCTGCCGGCAGGATGGCGGATCGTTCCCTTTTACGATCGTATTGAATTGATCTCCGCCGCTTTGACGACCGTCTATAAGGCGCTGGGGGAGGGTATTCTCCTGGTGGTGGTCGTGCTGTTCTTGTTCCTGGGCGATACCAGGAGCGCCTTGATCGTGGCGGCGACGCTCGTCCTGACGCCGCTCGTGACGTTCTTCGTGATGGATCGGTTCGATCTCACGGCCAATCTGATGTCCTTGGGCGGTCTGGCCATCGCCATCGGCATGATGGTTGACGCCTCTGTGGTGCTGGTGGAAAACATCCACCGGCATCTGTCGGATCCCCGTCATCAGGGCCTGCCTCGACAGGCTCTCATCCTCAATGCCGCTCGGGAGGTCGCCCGTCCCGTGGTCTTCGGCATTATCATCATCATCATCGTCTTTATGCCCATCCTTTCTTTCCAAGGCATGGAGGGCAAAATGTTCAAGCCGATGGCCTATACCATCATGATTGCCTTGATGGTGTCGCTCATTTTGTCGATCACCCTGTCGCCGGTTTTGTGTTTACTGACTCTGAAGGCAGGGCACGATTCCGATCCCCGGGTGCTCCGATGGGCCAAGCGTCTCTATCTTCCTATGCTGCGCTGGGCGTTAGGGCATCGGCTGGTGGTACTGACAACAACCGGACTCATGTTGGCAGGAAGTATCGCGCTCTTTCCATTTTTGGGGTCGGAGTTTGTCCCCATTCTGAATGAAGGCACGATGGCTCCCCTCACGATCCGCTTGCCGAGCATTTCGCTGGAGCAATCGATCAAGATCGAACGGGAGGTGCAGAAAGCGGTGCTGGAATTTCCCGAAGTGCAGATGATGGTGTCTAAAATCGGGCGCACGGAATTGGCGAACGACCCGCAAGAGCCGAATGAAAGCGATTCCGTCGCGGTGTTGCACCCGATTGAGACCTGGACGACGGCCTCCACCATGGAAGGGTTGAAAGAGCGAGTCCGCGAGCGGCTGGCCCTGGTGCCAGGCGCCAACTTTCTCCTCAGCCAGCCGATCCAGCAACGGGTGGACGAATTGATTTCGGGGGTGCGAGCAGAGGTGACCGTCAAACTGTTCGGGCCAGATCTGGAGGAGCTGCGTCAGACGGGGGATAAGATTGCCGGCGTCCTCGGCACGATTCGAGGCGTCAAAGACCTAAAAGTAGAGCAACTCTTCGGCCAGCCCTACATCACGATCGATATCGATCGAGGTAAGATCGCCCGGCACGGCATCAACGTCTCGGATGTGCGTGGGGTCATTGCAACTGCGATCGGAGGAGAAGTCGCGACCAGGGTGTATGAAGAGAATCGACGGTTCAATTTGGTCGTGCGGTTTCCGGAACAGTATCGGAACAGCATCGAGACGATCGGGAACATTCGATTGACGGACGGCAGTGGGGCCTTCATTCCCCTCAGCGATCTCGGCACCATCCGGATGCACGAGGGACCGGGGCGTATCAACCGCGATCAACTCCAGCGGTATCTGCCGGTCAGTTTTAATACCCACGGACGGGACATCGGAAGTATTGTAGCTGAGGCGCAGCAGCGGATGGCCAAAGAGGTTCGGCTCCCGGAGGGGTACCATGTTGTCTGGGGTGGGTCGTTCGAAAATATGGAGCGGGCGCTGGGCCGTATCAAGATCATTGTCCCGATCACCATTGTCGTGATCTTCTTGCTCCTGCTTTCATCGTTCTCTTCGATGAAACAGGCGGCGCTGATCATTCTCAATCTCCCGTTTGCCCTTATCGGCGGAATTGTCGCCTTGTGGGTGACGGGGGAATACCTGAGCGTGCCGGCCTCGGTCGGATTCATCAATCTCTTCGGCGTGGCCGTATTGAACGGCATCGTGTTGGTGTCCTATATGAATTCGCTTCGTCGGCAGGAGGGAATGGGGATTGAGCAGGCGGTGATGTCCGGCTGCGTGATGCGTCTGCGGCCGGTCTTGATGACAGCGCTGGTCGCGTTGCTGGGATTGGTGCCGCTTGCCTTTGCCCATGGAATCGGATCGGAAGTGCAGCGGCCTCTGGCCGTCGTGGTGATCGGCGGACTGGTCAGTTCGACATTCCTGACGCTTATTGTGTTGCCGGTGCTCTACAAGTGGATCGAAGAGAGAACCGCTCTCACGAGCCCTCCAGCGGGTATCACAGGCGGAAATTGATCAACGGGACGAAACGGCGCGAATAGCTCTGGCATCTCACCCTGCAACTCTCACGCGCAATGATCTTCGCAGGTTAGTGGACTTTCTCAACATACTACTCATCATCGGAACCTGTGCTCTGAGGGGCGCCGCAGAGGTGAATGATAATGAGTTTTGCGTCGGCGACGGGGTCTGCCGTGAAGGGGGCTGTGTGCCGGCGGGTTACCGGGGTGCTCAATCGTTCGGCCGCTTGGCGGATAGGAAGAGGGAAAGATGCGAGTTGCTGAATTTGCCGGAGCTGTGCCATTGCATCCCCGCGCCATAGTGGCATTGGGAGCCGCGCGAGCCACGCTTCGGTGGCGCGAGCCACGGCGCGGCGGGCACAGACGCGCGCCTTCCCGTCGTTGCCGTCTTGCTGTGCGGCTTGGGCTGCCGCCAGTTCCTGTTCAATCACGGTTGCTGAAGTCACTTCTATTGAAAGCTGAGTCCCTGGTGCGTCGGGGAAAGAAGGCCGCTTAAGAGTCACTGCCGAATCGTTATCCGAACGACCGATGGAAAGCAACGCATTGAGCAGGCCTTTTCTCCTCAGGCGGCTGAGGTGGTCATAGCGGGGACAACGAACGGGGGCCAGGCGGGTGAGGAAACAGTAAGCGAGAGGTAGGGGCAGGTTCATCTGGTTTGTTTTGTTTATCTGGTCGTTCTCGTTTAACCAAACAAACAAGGGAAACCAGTCAGTTCTTGCGTTTTATGCGCTACGCGCGGGTTCGGTATCTCTGATTTCCACATGCCACCCATGCGCCGAATATTGCGCCCATAATAATGCTCAGCGCATCCAGGATATGTCTGTACCAGCCATCGGGACCGAACTTTAGATCAGCATTCCCAGCTTGAAACAGTACGAAACCCAAGAAGCCCAGGGCGGCAACGGATACAAGAGCGGCCGCAATGGCCGCCACCCGTTTATGGAAACGCGGTACAAGGTAGACAATCATTCCCACAAGGGCGGCAGCGGCAACAAGCCGAGTGACAAGAATAATATATGTGCCACTAATTGGCATCCCGTTCATATCCGGCGCGTCCCAAAACTCCTCGACCACTTCAAATCCGTGGACAAAGCCAAAGGTGGTTCCAATAGAATAGTTCGCTCCGAACCAAGCCGCGAGCCCTGCCGGAACCGCGATGGCCCATCGGATTATCGTAACTGCCAGTTTATTGTTCATAGGTGAACGCGGCCATCAGAATGACTCATGGGTTTTTATGACGGAGGCGAAGCTAGCTTGAGACTACCCAACCATCTATCATATAGCTGGTACAAACCGAGAACGCAATCAGAACCATGCACCTCGAAGGGTTAACCACCAGATTGAAGGACAAATGAAAAGCCATCGCACTGATCTCAAGAATATTGCTCGTCGCGCCATGGTCGAACGAGGCCTCTTGCCGGATTTTTCCTCCGCGGCAATGGCCGAGCTTGCCAGTGTGCAGATGGCTGCTACTGACGGGCACTCGGACATGCGTGACCTAACCGGTCTGCTCTGGGCGTCGATCGACAACGACGATTCCCGAGACCTCGACCAACTCACCGTGGCTGAACCACATCCTGATCGGTCTGTCACAATCCTGGTCGCGATTGCCGACGTAGACGCGCTGGTTGCAAAAGAATCCGCCCTGGATGTTCATGCCAAGCATAATACGACGTCAGTCTATACGGCCGGCGGCATGTTTCCTATGTTGCCGGAAAAGCTGTCGACCGATCTGACATCTCTCGGCGAAGGGCAAGACCGCCTTGCGATCGTCGTGGAGATGGTGATTGCGGAAGATGGAGCGGTCCTCAGTTCGACCCTCTTTCGGGCCTTGGTCCGCAACCACGCGAAGCTGGCCTACAACAGCGTCGCTGCATGGCTCACAGGGGAGACCTCCGCGCCCGATCGAGTTAAAGCCGTCTCCGGTCTCGATGTGCAACTCCGCCTCCAAGACCAGGTCGCGCAGCAGCTCAAAGCACGACGACACCAGCAGGGGGCGCTGAGTCTTGAAACGATCGAGCCACGAGCCGTATTTGAGGGGGACGTGCTGACTGCTCTCAAGGTCGAGCAGAAGAATCGCGCCAAGGAACTGATCGAAGACTTTATGATCGCGGCGAATCAGGCAACGGCGTCCTATCTGAGTGGAAAGGGCATGCCTTCTTTCCGCCGCATCCTGCGCTCTCCCGAACGCTGGCAGCGGATTATCGAGGTGGCCGCACGCTGGGGCGAGCACTTACCCCCAGAGCCGGATGCGGGTGCGCTGGAATCGTTCCTCATCGCACGCCGGAAGGCTGATCCCCTCAGATTTCCCGATCTTTCCCTGGCCATCGTGAAGCTCATTGGCAGAGGCGAGTATGTACTGGATCAGTCGAAGGATGGCTCTCCTGAACATTTCGGGCTTGCCGTGAAGGGGTACACCCATTCCACGGCCCCCAACCGGCGCTTTCCCGATCTCATCACCCAGCGGCTGATCAAAGCGGCGCTGGCCGGGGCATCAACGCCGTACCATCCGGAAGAACTGAAGTATCTGGCCAACCACTGTACCGAGAAAGAGGACGACGCGGAAAAGGTCGAGCGGCGGCTCCGAAAATCCGCTGCCGCCCTCTTGCTTGAATCGCGGATCGGGCAGCGTTTCGACGCCATCGTGACGGGCGCGTCGGACAGAGGTACATGGGTCCGGCTCCTTGAGCCGCCGGTCGAAGGGAGAATGGTGACAGGCGCGAGTGGCCTCGACGTCGGAGACAAGGTGCAGGTAGAGCTTATAAGCACGGACGTCGAACGAGGGTACATCGACTTCGTCAGAGTCGGATTGTGAGGGAGGCGCCGGCCTCTGGTCTCTCTAGTTTATCTGGTTTGTTTGGTTTGTCTCGTCTATTTGGTTGAACCAGAGTAACCGGATAGACCAGATCAACCAGACAAACCGGCCAGTATTCCCTCTGTTGCCATCAGCTTTGTTCTTCCGTCTGAGTCTCTGGCGACTCCAAGCTGGTGCGGCCGAGCGTGCCGTCGCGGTAGTCCGACAAGAGGATCCTCGCCGCTTTGTCTCGATCTATGCCGCCGCCGCTTCTGGTCAATAGGCAGCCACGCTTTTTGCCGATGGCGTCGATCACGCCCGTACTCGTTAGTCCTTCCACAGCAAAACCGTAGCGGGCCGTGAGCCTGGCTGGATAGCGCGCAAGCAGGATGGTGGCGAGAAACTCGGCGACCGCTTCGTCATCGACGACCTTGTGGCCTATCGCGTTGACCGTGGCGAGCAGGAGGCCCACGTGAGGATCTTTGATGGTCCCCCACAATAGTCCTGGTGAGTCGGTGATGGCCATGTGGTCGTTCAGTTTGTGACGCTGCTGGACTTTGGTCACGGCTGGTTCGTCGCCCACACGAGCGATGCGGCGTTTGAGGAGCATGTTCATCAGGGTTGATTTGCCGACGTTGGGGATTCCCATGATCAGCATGCGTAGCGGCTTCGCGCTGCTGTTACGATGCGGAGCGAGCGGCTGACAGAGCTGGGGGAGCTTGGCGGCATCGCCAGCATGAATACAAGAGAGAGCTACGGCGCTGACGCCCGGTTGTCGGTTGTACAGGTCGAGCCAAGCCTGTGTGACTGTGGGATCGGCGAGATCGGCTTTGTTGAGCACTTTTAGGCTAGGGCGCTGGCGAGCCAGGCGCAGTTCCTCGATCAGCGGATTGCAGCTGGCCTTCGGTATGCGCGCATCCAGCACCTCGACGACGACATCGATCACTTCCATTGTCTTGGCGGCTTCTTTGCGCGCCGTATTCATGTGACCGGGGAACCACTGGATGGACATGGGGGGAAAGACTTTCCAAGAACAATGACTGTACTTTATCAGGATGCTGAAAAGGCCGCCAGGACCACAGAGCGTGGCGCGTGAGGCGCGTGACTTGCGAGAAAGGCGCGACGTGGGCAGCTTGGATTTTCACCTCGTCTCGCCTGTCCCGCCAGACTGGCGGGACAGAATAGTCTTTTCGCATCCTTCTAGGTCAGGGGAGGCGTCTCCTTGCACATTGCTGGTCTTGTGTTGGGCCGACTGGCTCAGCCGACTTGGGCCGGTTCGGCGGTGAGTTCTCGCGGTTCCAGTAGGGCTCCGATTTCTTCGGACTCCGTCTCAATTTCAAACCGCTCTCTCCTAATCTCGTTACCGGTTCTACTTCGATAGACCAGCTCATCTGTGTCGAGATCGTATTCGGGAATCTCGGCGCTCTCCCATCGCTGCACGAAGTAGTGGGCATAGAGGGTATAGAGGCCGTGGTCCTTGCGGTTGTGCCGCAGGACATACTCCGGCATGGTCTGAATATCCAGATCGGCATGGTAATGCTGGAGCCAGAGGTAGTCTCCGAGGATCACCAATTTCATTAACGGGGAATCCGAGTAGAGCTTGAGTTTGACGGCCTTCCCCATGGCCTTCAGCCGCTTGAGGAGCTGGATACTTTGTCGAACTTCTTCCCGGAATGTATTCAACGTGAACTCGGGATGGCCGATCGCCTGTATGCGCGCGCTCGCTTCCTGGCTGTAGGGATTCACCAGCATGATTCTGGCCCCCAGGCATTTGTCGAGAACCGACGACAGACCCCCTACTTGATCCACAAAGGTGCTGTGGCCGCTTGACCCGATGACCGAAATGGTTCGGCCGGTTCCCTGCTCTTCCTTGAGTTGCTTGATGTGCCGTTGCGCTCCCCGCGTGCGGCGCGGGAAGAACGAGACGAGGCCGGCGCCGGCCGCCACGGCAGCAAGAGCCCGGTCCCGTATGCTGCGATGGAAGTAGTTGAGGCAGGCGATCAGGAGGATCGCCACCGTCATTTCCACGGCGATGAGCGAGAGCAGGTCATGTTCGACACGAGACCAGAACGACAAAAACTGTTTGGCGCCTGCCGGGAGCAAAAGCGCAATGCCCGCGCTCAGAGCGACGACGATAATGTGATAGAGACTCCCTGCGGTGTCGCGGAAGAAGGCTCGGGCTGTTGACCATATTTCTTGAAACAAGGATGCACCTCTTTAAATAATAAAAGACGACCCCACAGCGATGTCGGGCTAGCAATGCGAGCGATGGATGGGTACGCCTTAGGCGGAGTGCTCGGCAGATGCAGAACGGCTGCGTGCGGACAAAAAAGATCGCGTTAGACTTCGTGTTTCCAGGAGGACTGCAGCCTCCAAGCACGGAAGGTCTTACGCGATCACGTTGCACCCTACCACGAACGTATCAGCCACGCAAGGGATGCTTCGAAGCTGCTTGCTCTAACTTTTTGGTTTGTCTCGTTTACTTTGGT
>JBAXBK010000065.1:0-11431 GCA_037142015.1 Nitrospira sp.
GAGGTTCAAGAGCTGCTCGTTGGACCACGAAGCCCATTCCGGCTCATGATCATGGCTGTCAGACGCAGTCATTTCCAGTATCCGTCATTGTGGCATCGATGCATGGACCAACGTGGTACGTCATGTCGCATTGCATAGGGAATCGACGGAATAGGCGAATCGAGAAGGGCATGGGAACCTCGCAGGGTCATCCATTCTAGGAGGGGGACTGAGGAAACCGCAAGGCGGGGATGGGCAGCCGGTCATCCTCCTGCTCGCGGAACAGAGGAGGGGATGGAGCCTGTTGATCTTCTGTGCTCGGGCAACGCGCGGCATTACCACAGAAGAAGGTGAAGGTTAAGACTCCCCTCAACCTCGACCTAAGCCTTGGCCTTCCGAACCACCTGGCAGTGATGGATGCAAACGAAAGTCCGGTCGAGATACATTTAACGAAGAACTGATATTATAACTTTAAGGGTTTTGCCGGCGTACGACATCGAGAACGGAATTGGTGGTTTACTGAATTGCAGGGAGCCCGCTCCCGCACCATAAGACTAGGAGGTGCCGTATGGATCTATTTGATAAAGCTAGACAGGACATGGAGGCCGAAGTCAAGAAATCGTTCAAGTGGGTCGTGTTAACCGCTATCTTCGGGCTCGCGTTGATGACGTTATATGTCATGCTCAAGTGAGCCCGCTGAATGTTACTCAGCCTGTAGTCTGGTTAGCCGCAGTAGACATGCCACGTTGCCCTTTGTTCCAGTAGAGGAGTTGTTGTTCAACTCGCATAGTTCCAGGAAAACGAGCCTGGAAGTTTTTTAACGTCTCGCCCCCCGAAAATAGCAACTAGAGATAAGGCAATCTATTCCTGACACCATTTTTCTTGCTCGCGGTCGGCCCCGAAAGGCCCGCAACAAAGTAGCCTGCCCCCCCTTTCTTCTACAAGGGCTGGCGAAGCAGCCGATGTGGATTGGCTTGAAGAGTTAGTGCCCCTTTGCCTTTGCGCGGGTGTGGGATTTGGGCTATTGTGCCGTGCAGTGTCTTCTCGATGGAGGCACTGCGGCCATGGTGTCGATTCAACATGGATGGTGCACGCCGATTCCTTTCATGCTGTTGGTGGACCCGTCAGGGGCCTGGCAAACGTGCGGAGGGTGGATATCACGGCGCAGTCGTATCAGATTGCGCGCCAGTGCTTGGTTCGGCTTCCCAAGGTGGGAACCGCAAGAGTTCCGCGGTACTGGGCTGCTGCGCGGCCCTCGCGGAATTGTCGCCGGAGACAGTTCACAGCCGGTTTCACCCTGTCGGTTCGAACGTGGTGGGAACTCAATCGAAAGGAGGCCAACATGAACGTGCTCGTGGCGACGGATGGATCGAAGTATGGGCGATGGGAGCTGAACTGGCTGGCCCAACTGCCGTTCCTGGAGCCGCCAACGGTCATGGTGCTGCATGTGCTGGGTCTCGGTGCGCTCCGCGCGCCGTTTCTCTCGCAGCCGGCGATAGCCGGCAGCGAGCGGTACATCCAGGAAGAAATTGCGCGTATGGAAACGCGCTCGGCCATTACCATCACAGACACCAAGAAGCAGTTGGCGGCGCTGAAGCTCAGGGGCACAGTCCGCAAGGAGCAAGGGGCGATCGCCCCAGTGATCTTGAAACGCGCGCCGAAACGGGACGGGCTCCTGGTGGTGGGGAGTAAAGGCCTCGACGCCCTCGACCGCTTCGTGCTTGGCAGTGTGTCGACGAATCTCATCCATCATGCGACGTGCCCTGTGTTGGTCGTCAAGGGTGAGGGGGCGCCGTTGCAGCGGATCACCTTGGCCACCGATGGGTCGGACGCATCAGCCAAAGCCTTGAAGTTTGTACTGACCAAGTTTCAGCCGGACCGTTCGGCCGGCAAGGGCGAGCGCGTGCCGATTCACGTGAGCGTGATCCATGTGATGCCGTTCCTTAAGTACCCGGAGTTGAAGGAGGCGGGCCGTCGGTTGGTCGAAGAGAGCGTGCAGAAGCTGATCAAGGCGGGATTTACAGCTGAGCCTGTGTGTCAGCTTGGGAAGCCTGCTGAAGAGATCATGAAGATCGCTTCCAAACACCATGCCGATCTGATCGTGATGGGGGCCAAAGGGCTGGGCGCCATTGCTCGGTTTCTCCTCGGGAGCGTGTCGACGCGGGTGGTGCAGCACGCGAACTGTTCCGTACTCGTCGTTCGATGACAGAGCGAGAACCATTGGGGGTCGAAACAAAGAAGCCGGAAGTCTTTTCTGATTGCTCAGCATGATGAAATGCTGGTCCTCCCCGATTCGCGTCGCAAGAGCACAGAAGATCGTCAGGCTCCATCGCCTCCCCTGTTCACACCTCGCGCCACCGATTGACCTCGCGCGAAAGACGGTTATCTGATAACTGAGCGGAGGCTTCGGTGAGAGGAACATCGACAGGAAGTGAGGTCAAGCGGAGGGGTGGTGTGCAGGCCCACTGACGAGTGGGAAGCCTAAAGCTCCTCCAAGACCTCCACAATAAGAACAAGATCTCTCAGACCCGCTTCCGCTTCATTTTTTTGTCTTTTCCTCTTCTTCGCGAGCTCTCCCCAAGTGATGTATTTCCTACGCATGGTGTATTGGATTTATGAGACCTATGGGGCGTGGTGCTCTGTGTGGGGAAGTGTTGCGCGTGCGGAGGAAGGGTTGAGAAGCACGGAGGGGATGGGACAATAAAAAATGGCCCGCTCTTATGTGAAACACCGGAGCTGCCATCCGAACTGGGTGACGTTCAGCAATCCTTCAGTCGCCCTCGCTGCTTGCCCCGTGCCTCACTCTTCTTAAGGCTCGCATTAACAGCCGTGTCTACTGACACCGAGCATCGATAGCGCACCCCTTGAACCATCACCCCACCACTGAAGCAGGAGCAGCACCCTTTGCACACTGGCTACACAAGAGCGGGTCAAACTCGAACCAGGCTGCTGACCTGTGTGAGCGTTTCACCTCTCTCAATTTTCTACTAATCATGCTCTATTCGAAATCAACGAGCCCAAGACTGCCGAGCACTGTAGACAATCGCCTCACCACCGGAGGGGATGGCGGCAGATTCACCCCGGACGGGTGAGGACCTCGAGCGCCCTTCGCGCCGCCTTACGGTCTCTTCTGCAGACCGGACCCACAACCTGAACACTGGGCTGTAACTGTTTTGAGGAACGGACTCGGATCTCACGTGGGGGGTGTTCTACTGTTCCGGCTTGTGGTCGTTCAAAAATAATTGCGCATCGTTTCAACGCAAATCTCGTTCACGGGTCTCACACCTCTCACTCGATCTCTCCTCCCACTGATCGCCCTTTTCAGGCAAAGACCCTTCGAGAGTCTTTGACTCGAAATTTTATTTATGCCCTCCGAGCGTATGTGAAACGTGAAACTATTTGGCTCTGATTTTGAGTTGAGGCCTGAGAGGAGAGGGGTAAGAAAAAATATATTTTCTCTGTTTTATTGCCTACACTGTGCCTACATTGAGACCCGCTGGAAGGAGGAGGGTGTATAAGTGGTTGATATTTGGTGGGCCGTGTAGGGGGCAAACCTACGGCCCGCTGATTAAGAGTCCCGATGAAGCCCTACCTCAGGACACTCAGCAAGAACCATCAGCAGCAAAAGGGGAAGATTCGTGATGGCTCACCTCATCATGGATCATCCTGCGTCAGGCTGTTTTGGCACCAGCTTGGCACCAAAGCGCTCGTTAAAGCGAGGTCCGCAATATCGTATATGCTTCAGGTGCCTTCTTCGATGGGTCGGACAGGTCAGGAGGTTGCAACCATTCCGGATGATCAGTTGGTTCTTGGTTGAGTGCTTCCAGAGCATTCAGCATCTCCTGTTGCGGCTCATACGACTGTCCCGCAAATTGCCCCTGGTGACAGTGATAGCCGCCGTTCTTACGATCATGATGGCATCCATGGGCATCGAGACCGCCACTGTGAGCACGCACGGGGCCAGCTGTCAGCATAACGGCAGAAAGAGTAAGTAGGCCCGCAAGGGCGATCTGACGAATCATGATGTCCTCCTGGGTTTCAATGTGCTCCACGCTATGCCAAGAGGGATGATGCAACGGTTGGACCGTTGGATAACTTGGGATCTGTCGCCCGTTCAAATGCATGCATTTTCAATTGAGTCTCCGTTTCTTGGCTGTAGGCAACAGTTTCCAGGTAGGGCTATGAATCGATTTCTTCATGTGGCGATTTAGAGAGCGTGCAGGGCTGCAAGACCGAACAGCTGGTTTGTCTCAACCCGCTGATGGTGTATCAGCATGCCCATTCTAACTTGCGATTTCTACGGATGAATTTCTTCATGGTGCCAACGTGGTGCTAGGCATGACGCTAGAGCAAATTGTGGCCGACTCAAATCGTGAATAGGGAGTTAGGATATGGACAAGAATAGACATCTAAAAGAAAGGCGTCGAGGCCGCATCAGTGGCACCAAGAACCTCCAGCAGGGAGAAGTCCTCCGTGCTCTCTAGCCTCGCATGGCTTGATTTCGTCCGTAGCACGTCGTCTTGGGGTCGTCCGTCAATCTATTTGCAATGCCCTGAAGCGTTGGCCGGAGCTGCAAGAGGTTGTCGAGGAAGAACGAGATTTGTTCCTTGATGAGGCCGAGGCCGCCTTACACAAGGCGGTCATGCGAGGCGAGGCATGGGCGGTGTGCTTTACGCTGAAAACACAGGGCAAGGGACGGGGCTACACCGAACGACTTGAGGTAAGCAAGCCAACCAGTCATTCGGTTCAGATGGAGGAGCCAATGAATTGGAGCCTCCTGTCGGATGAGGAGCTAGAGCAAGTGGCCCAACTGATTAAAAAAGCCCAAGGAGTGGGGCAGGCGGTCGTAATAGAGCATATCTGTTGAAGCGCCTCGCTCATTTCGCCAAAGTCTCGCCATTATCGCCACGCGCCGCCCCTTGGCTATCCCTCCCGCCTTTCCCACGGCGGCACGGGTTTCGGATCGGCCTTGACAGGGAGAGTTCTCCGCCCATACAACAGTCGGCGCGAGTTGGCGCTCACACCACAACAAGGAGGAGACTGATGGGAAAGTCATTGACGAAATTGCAGATCGCCGAGCACATGGCCGAGAAGACCGGGTTGACGAAGAAGGCCGCCGTCCAGGCCCTGGACGACTTGGCCTCCTTGGCCTACAAGGAAGCGAAGAACATGTTCGTGATCCCTGGACTCGGGAAGCTCGTCTTGGTGAACCGCAAGGCCCGCATGGGACGGAACCCTCAGACCGGTGAGGCGATCAAAATCCCCGCCAAGCGTGTGGTCAAATTCCGCGTGGCCAAAGCCGCCAAGGACGCCATTCTCGGCAAGAAGAAGTAGCCGCGTGCGAGACATATCCTGAGTCGGGATCGCGTGAGTCCGCGGTCCCGACTCCGTATGCGTCGTCTGCCCAACCCAGCCTCCTGAAAGGCCCACGGAATCATTCGAGTTCTGACGAACCCTCACTCAATATCCTGTCCTGGCCCAAGATCGCCCGCAAGCCTGCGATGGTTTCCGCTGTCTCGTCTCTTGTCTCATTTCGCTGGTGGTCACCGTCATGAACCTTGACCACCGAGCCTGGAGAAGAGCGGAACGGGAAGTGGGTGCAGTGTGGCTACCGCCCAGGAAGACGAAAAAGAGGGGTAAGGCACTGTGTTCCTGACCACTGAGACAGAGTGAATAGCTGAACGAGAGTTTCGGTTAGGTTTATCACCGTACTAAACAATCACGCGGCAAGAGTTCACTTCCTTTGAGGAATGACGAGAGCGGGAATCAACCAAGCGGGCGAGCCCACGGAAGGACGCTTACTCTGGCTTACGCTTCGCCAACAACTTGTTACGCCGCCGTTGCGCCTCAAGCTGCTTGGATTTCTTCCTGACACTCGGCTTTTCGTAAAACCGCCGCCGCTTCAGTTCGCGGAAGAGTCCTTCACCTGCCAGTTTCTTCTTGGCAATTTTGAGGGCTTTCTCGACATTATTATTGAAAACTTTGATTTCCATGCTTTCCGTCTGCGTGCTTTCCCAGGCGATGCCTGTAGAGATTTTTCTCTCGTACCAACCTGCCCCTGACTAAGTGGGGCAGTCTAACATGACTCCCTACGTTCCTCTAGACGGCTTGCCTTGCTCTCACCAGAGCAATTTATTCATGTATAAATTCTCCAACATCGAAGAGGCGTGGGACTCAGAACCTGAGTGTAGAGGGTTTGGGGCGTCTGGCAAGAAGTAGATGGTTCTCAGCGGGACTTACTGCACGGAGATATTCAGGGCTTGGGAAAGAGGGCAGGATTGATATGGGAGATACACAGCAAGAGCAGACGTGTTAGAACACCTCAGCAGCCCTTGAACTGTCGTGCCTGACACTGTTGTGCGAGTCGCTGGGCTTCTGCGAGTTGCGCGGGAGTCATGCGGCGTGTGAGTGCCCCATCTCGCTGGGTTGCTGTAGACTTCTGCTTGTTATCCGTCGGGTGGGCTACTACGAAGCTCCACCACATATACGCCCGCACATCGTCCTGCGGCACGCCGTCTCCAATGGCAAACATGAGCCCGAGGCTGGACTGTGCATCCGCGTCCCCCTGCGCTGCCGCTTTCTCGTACCACTTCGTCGCTTCTGCGTAATTCTGTGGCACGCCGAGCGCGAAGTGATACAGCTGTCCGAGCTTGTACTGCGCCCCAGCGTAGCCCTGGGCAGCGGCTTTCTCATACCACTGTCGCGCCCTCGCATAGTCCTGCGGGACGCTATATCCCTGGGCATATCGCAATCCGAGGCTGAACTGCGCATCTGCGTCCCCCTGCGCTGCCGCTTTCTCGTACCACCTCGTCGCTTCTGCGTAATTCCGCGGGACGCCGTCTCCCTTTTCATACAGCGAACCGAGGTAGAACTGCGCATTCGTGTTCCCTTGAGCCGCCGCTTTCTCGAACCATCCCCGCGCATCCGCGCTGCCCTGGGCAGCGGCTTGCTCATACCACTGTCGCGCCCTCACATAATCCTGCGGGACGCCCTGTCCATGGGCATACATTTCACCAAGGGTGTACAGCGCATTCGCTCTTCCCTGCGCGGCAGCTTGCTCGTACCACTGCCGCGCCTTCGTGTAATCCTGTGGCACCCCATGTCCATTGGCATAGAGCAGCCCGAGGTTGTACTGTGCACCTGCGTGATTCTGGGCGGCGGCTTGCTCGTACCACTGCCGCGCCTTCGTGTAATCCTGAGGCACCCCATCCCCGAGGTCATAGAGCAGCCCGAGGTTGTTCTGCGCCAACGCGTTGCCTTGGGATGCCCATGTGCGCAGCATTTGCAGTTCTTCTGCTGAAATGTTGATTGGTCGCGAAGCTGACGCATGCCCAGCGGGAAGAACGAGTGCAGCCAGGAGAATCATGACGAATAGGGCGCGCATGGGAACCCAGTATGGGGGCGGAGCCCAGAAACCGTCAATAACCCAATGAGGGGCATGGGCTGACTGCTACGGAAGATTCCTA
Source organism: Nitrospira sp. (assembly GCA_037142015.1). GTDB lineage: Bacteria > Nitrospirota > Nitrospiria > Nitrospirales > Nitrospiraceae > Palsa-1315. Next base: position 7,446 of record JBAXBK010000065.1, read on the forward strand.
GATGTGTTGACAAGTCTACTACGAGCGGGACACGGTCTTTGGTGACGGTATTGAACCTACCGTAACTCTTCCCAATTCAGAATAGATCGTCGATGGTGCGTGCGTTAAGAAGATCTATGAATGAGTACCTCCGCTTCAGTGAGCATGGGAAGGAATGTCAGCTTGTGTCGAGCCGGTCGCAGCTCGACGAGATCGAGTAACGACTCATACTTTACGAAATCACGGCGATCAGCAATGTATTGATCTTTCATCGATCCCCGCGGGGTCGGTAAAGTCCGAGGCGAGTACGGCTGAGAAGGAGGAGATGACGACGCCTAAAATGGATACAGAGAGAATCAGTAGTCTGCGTCTAAAGTGGCGAGCAACCAACATCCCATTGACTCCGAATCATGAAGCAGAAACCACAGTCCAGGAGCGGCACCTGTGCATAACTTGAGTGCGAATCATGCTACCAGAGCGGAAATTCATCTTGGGATACGTAGAATACCTGGAATGTTCTAGGAATAGTTGTTTCGGATTTATTTTATTAACAATACCCCTATATGTTGCGGCTCGAGGCTTGTTTCAATCAATGCTCAATTATTAGGCAATGACGTCTTAGTGATCGAAAAATGCGCGGTATTGGGGCAGCCGGGGGATCTTATGAACAGGCTTGTCCACAGAAGCTGGGGAGAGAGTTTCGTGATGATTTTCCTTGATCTTTTTAAATATTTTTCTCCCTTTTCGTCTTCGACTTGCGTTGATCGATAATTCACAGCCCGCCGATATCCCGCCTTTGGCTACCTCTTCCGCCACTCCCATGGCGCCACCGGCTGCGGATCGGCCCACAAGCCTTTCTTCGCCTCTCGTGCGTGCGTCTCCAACCCCTCAAGCACCGTATCCCCCGGCGCATATTTTCGATACCAGTTAGCGGTTGGCATACCACAAGCCACTCGTCACGTGCCACGAGATTGTCCCTAACACCGTTCATGGTCCCGTATCGTTTTAGATCCCAGCCTGAATCTCATTTGATGCTTCAATCGCTACGATGGAAATCAACTTGCAAACGCGTACCTCTTGATAATCCACAAAACCAAGCTTTTGTGTTCCCTGGCATTGTGATTGCTCGCATGACTAACGAAGAGCACCAACCCAGGCTGAAGACTTCCATGAGCCCGTTAATAATGTTTCTGTTAGGTCTTGTGGTACTCCCTCTCGCATCCTGCCACACCATGCCAGCTGCCCCAGTGATCAAACAACCATTATCGCTACCCCCAGGCACTGAGGTCACAGTTCAGAGGGCGGAAGAAATCGGGAGAGCGATTTTTGATCAGGATGACATTTCAGCGCGAGCGTCAGATGCTCTATTCCGAGAGAATATCGCACAAAACGAAAAGAGGGTGAGAGGATGGATCACGTTGAGAACGGAAGACCGCTGGCTTGTTCGATATATTGGAGACGCAGAGGGTCAGGACGCGGCATATTATGACGTTACATTCCGCACCGGAGGTCCGTCAGCCGGAGCGTTAACTCGTCTTCATCCACCTCCGCTAGCAGCTGAACAACTCGCAATGTTCAGAGCTCGACAGACCGCGCTGCGAGCAATGACGTTGCGGTGTTCTTATCGGTACAATCCAGTTGTCCTTCCAGGCAAGGTCGCAGATGCGGAGGGGTGGGTTGTATATCTTCTTGCAGCCACCCCAACGCCAGGAGAAGTAATGATTGGAGGCCATTCTCGCATTGACGTGTCGCCTGATGGCGGAGAAGTGAAACAGGTGATACCGCTGTCGAAAACATGCGGGCGAATGCCAAGGATGGTCCAAGGAAATCACAAGTCTGTCGGCCTTATGACAACGCACATTGTTTCTAACACTCCGATTGAAACACATGTTTATTTGAGTCTTCTTCACAAGATGCCTATTTATGTGAGTACGAGCATTGGGCTCTGGAAGGTAGAACATGGAAAAATTCAACATGAGCAACAGAGGTAACTGCCCTAGTACGAGCACATCATTCCGTGCTTTTCAGGAGGAGAATTTATGAGTCTAGTGATGTCAAAATAAAAAAATGGGACTTGCCCATTCTATTTTGTAAGAGTCGGTCTGGTACATCGCGGTGTGAGAGGGAGAGCAACGTGAGGATGAAGAAGGAGCTAGACCGCCACGCGACGCTCACCTGCTCCGTCTCCGCCACTCCCACGGCGGCACCGGCTGGGCGCGTCTGCGCTTTGTTAACCCTCATCCGAGAACACGCCAGGACATACTTTCTTAATCAGCTCTTGCTTAACCCGTCGTAATTCCTCCTGAAACCGTTTCAAGGGAACCGTATATTTCGGGTGCCGTTCAGAGATGATCTCGGCGAATGTTATTATGGGTACTAAGCAATTAACTATTTCATGCATATTCCCTTCCGCCGTGCTCCTGTGCCTTGCACTTCGGAATCTCGCTTTTACCGAGACGCTCTTTTGTAATTCCAATCCGACCTGATCGAGGTCCTGAATAAACTTACCCAACGCTTCTTCGTGCTCAGGCTGTGATTGAGCCCAAGCGTGAGCACATTCTTTTGTGCGCTCTAAGAAGGTGAAGATCTCAACGATTGAAGGTTCCATAGCCTTTGGTCCTTCCCCTATCGCTTTCGCCACTCCTACGGCGGCAACGGCTACGGACGAGGGCTTGTGTCGGGAGCCCGACGCCTCGCCTTGAATACCCTATGGAGCGGTTCGGTGTAGCACGAGCGAGGGATCGCACGTTCCGCGACCTACCCCACTTGATGGCGCGTGTCTAAAAGCCCGTAACCACTCCAATTTGAATAACGTTGATGGGTCCCGACAAATTCCCAGTTCCCTGAGCGAAACTGTCAAGACTCCCAAAGTTGACCAGGTGGATCTTGTCCTCAAGACGAAGTCGCCATACCCATCCTGAGTCCGTACGAAATGCAGCCAAGTCTACCCCCAGTGAGACATACCCTCCCATTGCCGACTTACTCACCGAGCGTTTGGTTTCAAAACAAGGACCAAAGTTTGTGCATGTTGGGTGTGGGATTTCATTCGATTCCGTGAGGTCAAGGTGATAGTAGCCGCCTCCCCCACCGAGGAAATATTTCAATCGTCCCTGCCCCATCATGAACTTGATGCTGGGACCCGCATACCATACACTCGCATCGAGATCACCTGTGATCGGCGATGTTGACGATTGAGTTATATCTCCGGAATCTTTGTTGTGAAAAATGAAGGCGCCAAATTCTCCGCCGAGATAGAGGTCGCCGCGCTCCCAGTGTGCGATATGCCGATGATACGCTGTCTCGAACGCGAAGCCCATAGTGGAGACTTGACCCGAGCCGTTGGCAGTGGCCGACGTCGTTCCGAATTCTTTATTGCCAAGGCTTGGCCAAATAGCCCCTCCCAAAGCTAATGTGAAGAGGTTTTTCGTCGGTTCTTCGTGCCATTCTTTTGGTGGTGGAAGGGCCTTCTTTGAGTCGGCTGCAACTTCCCCAACAGGCGCTGCCTCACCCGGCTCTTGAGCCACTGCATGGGGGGTCGGGCAAAGGACAACGATCAGGAGGGCCAAGACGAACCACGTGAGCATGGAAACTTTCTTCGGGTTACATGCACTGCCCACGACCGTCTTCTCAGACTGTGTGTTCTCGAAGTTTGGCCAATCTCCGCGCATGAGGCACCTCCCTCAAAACACTCAATCCAGGTTCACTCTGTCGCATCAGCAAGGAATGCGCCGAGAACGGTCAAGCTGAGCGGTTTCGTCGCAGTGCATGGCAGAAAGGGCTTTGCGCGATTAGCTGGACCGGAAGGTCACCAGGATGGCTGGATCATGAAGCTCGCACTATGAACGGCGGTTCAGAGCACCTGAACGGCTGTTCTCAAGGGGTACGAGACGAATTGCAAACAGGGCAGGACGGAAAATCCAAACGTCTACCGTCGCGCTCGACCAAGTTTCCGCCACTCCCACGGCGGCACCGATTGCGAATCGGAGCATTCCATGCTAAAAAAATAA
>JBAXBK010000066.1:0-11323 GCA_037142015.1 Nitrospira sp.
TTCACAAAATCTTCTCGCCTGTCATGATATTTTGGACTTTCACCGGAATTCTCCTTTGCTGGAAGCAGTTGGTATTGTTACGGGCTTTTCAGCCGTAGCAGCTTGTTCTCAACGGTCGTATTCTCGACCAACTTGCCAAAACTGTCGGTCAAGACGTCATTCACAAGCGCTTGAGCATCCTCCGGATCGAACCAAAAGACGTCGTCGCCTCCGCTCCCATTCAGGGTCATGCGGATCGTGCTCCCGTCTTCGACATTCTGTGCTTGTAATGCGAGCTTGGTCTTCGTCGTGACTTCGGTGAAGCCTACCCGACTCTTGGCCTGGACTGATAAGTCGAGGATTTTCCCTGTGAGGACAACATCGGCCTCCTTGTCGCCGGCCCCTCGCTTAGTCACCTGCCAACCCTTCGCGGTCAGATAATCGGTCAGGGCCTGGGCGACCACGTCAGCGGGGTTGCCTCCGGGGACATCGAAATAGCTGACACCTCCCCACAGGTGTGTCCGAACTCCAAGGCCGGCCTTATGGCTCCGACCGTCCTCAACCGATCCCACCGCTACCCGAATGGCGGCCCTCTGCTTTGCGACCCCTTCCGATCCGGTCACGGTGGGGTGGATTTCGAGCGGAATGACTTCGCCGGGGCCGGCGCATCCAGCCAAGGCGATGAGACTGAGCCAGCACATGAGTAACATCCGACGTCTCTTCACAGGAACCTCCTTACATTCAAGGACTCTCAAGGACCATTTTTTCGATCGGCATTTTCACATGTTCGCTGACTATCTGCTGAAGTGTGTCCGTCGATTCGACTGCCAACAGTCTTCACTGTGTTCCGTGCAAAATGGGTGTTCCTTCCCATAACTCGTGATTTGTATCTGTGATGAAGGGACTCCAAGGTCCCGGAGATACCCTGCAGTCGCCTGCGCGCGGCGTTCGCCCAAGACCAGGTTATAGGCACTCGTGCCCCGTTCGTCGCAGTGGCCTTCGATCAGGATCTTCTCGCCGGATTGCGACTTCAGAACACCGGCATTGCCTTCCAGCACGGATCGAGCATCATCGCGAATCGCAAACCGGTCGAAGTCAAAAAAGATATCGGAGAGCTCTGGGATCGGCCTGGCTTGAGGTATCGGCGGCTGCGACGGGGGTGGGGCAATCGGTTGCTCCGCGATCCTTGCTTCTTTTACCACAGGCGGGGGCGTCGGCTTTTCAATCTGGACTTGCGCTGGCTTGGTTGCCACAGGTGCTTGGACTTGAGGTGTCGGCTTCGACACGTAACTCTGGTCCCCTGCCGACGTGGTGATCTTCCGGCTTGCGCAGCCGGACAACATTGCAACTGCTAGCAGGCAGAGGCAGAAATGGAAATAGGACAGGTTGCGCCTCGTCGACATGGGGGCTCCTTGGTTATCGAACGTGAATGGATCGTGCAGTCAAACCATCCGGCGATTTCAGGTATGTCATCTCGGCTGGTTCTCCCACCTTGAGTTCGGCCAATTTGGTAGCTCGTGTGCCTCGCGTGAGCTTAGTGTCAGCTGGGACACGAGCCCCCACGATCAACTCTTCCTTGTTGGGCAGTATGACTTTCACGACAATCGTCTGAGGATCGACGGCAGGATTTGCTGCCATCACCGTACCTCGTACCGTCCGCTGAACGGTCTCTGCTGCGATAGTCACGAGGGGGATCGTCAAGGCCATGAGTCCAACGGCGGAAATAAGACAGGCCGAGCATACCTTCGTTCTCATAGCAGGAACCCTTCCTTCTGTAGGCTGAACCACGAATCAATATGTTTCTTGGCTGACACGTATGATTCCAATGGCAAGAATGAGGCCATGCGCCTGAGTACCAATCCGTCGTCCACTTGTAGGAAATTCATGGGTTTGGATTTGACTCATGAAGCGACTGCTGCAGATGCTTGTGGAAATCCGCTACAGATACAGCAACTGTGCTGTGGCGAAAGGTCGCTTGAATTCCCGGAGATTAGAATTCGTCGTCCTTCTTACCTGAAGTGTGAATCCCTCGGAACGATCCAAATCCCATCGTGGGTGGTTTGCAAAGGGAGATCCTAGCCCGCATTATTCATGAGATCATGAATAATGCGGGCTAGTGATGCTCTTCCACCGTCAACCCCTTGAACAGATCGTCGAGCATGCGCGACCATAATCGGCGGGCAATCTCGTCGAACGAGATGCGGGCCTCCCGGACATCCTCAGTGGCTAGCGTCGCTTCACCGGATGACTCCCAGATGATTTCCCCTGTTCTGGTGTCCCACAATTGCAGTGTCAGACGGAGGAAGGTGACGCGGGTTTGTAGGATCCGGAGACCAAGTATCGACAACCGGCTGGACATGGATTGGGTGAAAGAGGCCAGGACGGGCTGAAAGACATAGGAAACATGTAGAGCTCGTCCAATTTTTTCGAGCCCTTCCCGGTCAAGGATACCGGTACGGGTGTAGGTGGACATCATGTCTGCGTATTCCCCGGTCAGTCCTGTAATCCCAACATGAGAATGTCCGCTTTGACCAAAGTAGAAAGGTCCTCTTGTGTAGACTCACTGCCCTCACTGGGAGGGCAGCATGGTCAGAGAGGAAACGGTGCGGATGCGTGTGCAGGAGTTGAAGCGGGTCCATGTGATTCGGCAAGCGAGGGGCAAGGCCCTGCGGCAGCGGGCGGCTGGCGAGGTATTGGGGGTGACGGCCCGCCACATACGGCGGCTGATCCAGCGGGTCCGAGCCGAAGGCGACGCGGGTCTCGTGCATTGGAGTCGAGGCACGCCCTCGAATCGACGGTACCGGCCCGCACTAAAGGCCCGAGTGCTCCGGCTGTATGCACAGCACGATCGCGATTTTGGGCCAACCCTCGCGGTGGAGAAGCTGGCCGAACGGCAGGGGATCACACTCAGTGCCGAGACCTTGCGGGGATGGCTGCGGGCCGCCGGGGTGACGCACTTCCAGCGGCGGAAGCGGCCGCACCGGGCGTGGCGAGAGCGGAAAACCCACGTGGGGGCACTGATCCAACTGGACGGCTCGCCCCATGACTGGGTGGAGGGGCGCGGGCCCTGGTGTGTGCTGATGGCCTACATCGACGATGCGAGCAGTCGGGTGTTTGCCCGGTTCTACGCGTATGAAGGTACGATCCCCGCGATGGACAGCTTCCGTCGCTACGTCACGCACTAGGGCCTGCCGCTCGCGCTCTACACGGATCAGCATACGACCTACAAATCGCCGGCCGCGCCGACGGTCGAGGAGCAATTGGCCGGTCGACGGCCGCACAGTCAGTTTGAGCGGAGCCTTGCGGAGTTGGGGGTGGCGGTGATCCATGCCCACTCCCCGCAGGCCAAGGGCCGGGTGGAACGCTTGTTCAAGACCCTGCAGGATCGCCTGGTGAAAGACCTGCGTCTGGCGGGCATCGCGACCATCGAGGCCGCCAATCAGTTCGTGGAGGCGTGGCGGCCAGGCTATAATCGACGCTTTGCCGTCCAGCCTGCGCAGGCCGCCGATCTGCATCGGCCCTGTCCCGCGAGCCGCGACCTGGACCGGAGCCTGTGTCTGAAGACGACCCGAGTCATGCGGCGCGACTGGACCGTGGCCCACCACGGCCAGCTGTTTCAGATCGAGACGCCGATCCACACCCACGCGGTGCTCGTGGAGGATCATCTGGACGGGACGATGCGGATCACCCAATCACAGAGATACCGCTCAGTGAAATGTGGGGAGAAAAGGCGGAGAAGGCTCATCAGGACTGGCTTTAGGAATGGAGCAGTACACAGGCCCGACGATAATGAAGTATTCCGTGACGCTCTGCGATCCTTACGAGAACCATTAATTAATCATGCAACCCCCTCGGTCTGAGACCGTGCAAGGAAGCTGGGAACATTTCCCGCATCAGGCCGATATCGGTGTGCGAGGGTTTGGTTTGACCAAGGAGGCGGCATTTGAAAGCGCGGCGCATGCTTTGACGGACGTGATCACCGACCTGGAGTCTGTGGCTCCGATACAATCGGTGCCGATCGTCTGTGAGGCGCCTGATGATGAGTTGCTCCTGGTCGATTGGCTGAATGCGCTCGTCTGCGAAATGGCCACGCGGAAAATGTTGTTCAGCCGATTCGATGTTCGCGTCAACGACCATTCGCTGCACGCGACGGCATGGGGAGAGCCGATCGAGGTGGCGCGACATCAACCGGCCGCCGAAGTGAAAGGCACGACCTACACCGAGCTGCCTGTGAAGCGGGATGAGGAGGGGCGTTGGGTAGCGCAGTGTGTGGTGGACGTGTAGCAGGCTGTTAAAAAAGTCCGCCAGCGTTATTGGAAGGCTAAGGTTCAGGTTAAGGCTGAGAAAAAATGAATCTGATCTTCGCTCAACCTTGACCTCAGCCTCCCACTGGCGCTGCAGCCTTGCTGCTCGTACTTTTTGAACAGCCTGTTGGTTTTACTGGAGCCATTCGGGACTTCCTCCTGCTAATCGGAGAACTTCTAGAATTCGTCCGATTGCCCCTCCTTGCAGCAGCTAAATTCGAGTATTGTGGAAATTTCCCTCAGTTAGGAGCCTGTCCGACATTGACCGTTCTACTGCGGCGAACGATCCACGATCATCTGCGTCGTTCTCGGCCCTGAAAAATCCTCAACGTATTCCAGTGAATACGCCTTCGGTTTTTCCGGGCCTGCGGCCTCGCATCTGGCCGCACCTCATTCGCCTCGTCACGAAAGCCATGTCAGACAGGCTCCTGCCCCTGCGAATCACTCTCGTATGCCGCCCGCGATCCAACTCGCTTTGAAGGTTCATCTGGTCTATCTGGTTCAACCAAACAAACGAGACAGACCAGATAAACAAGAGAGACTGTCCGGTCCTCGCGCTTCACGCATCACGTCCGGCGGAGGGGATGGGTATGCCGTGTAGATCGCACTGACCGGGGATGTCATGTTGGGGCGGCTGGTGGATCAGTATGTGATCCGTAATCAGTCGATTGGACCGGACAAGATTTGGAGCGATGTGTTGCCGCTGCTGCTCAAGGCGGATCGACGGCTGATCAATCTGGAATGTGTGATCAGCGACCGGGGGCGTGAGTGGCAGCCCGATTCCAAAGTTTTTCATTTTCGCGCCCATCCTCGTGCGATCGATTTTCTTTGTTCCGCCAAGGTCGACTGCGTCACCTTGGCCGACAATCACGTGTTGATTATGGAACAGATGCGCTGATCGAATGCCTCGCGCTGCTGGATCGAGCCGGCATCAAGCGGACGGGCGCCGGTGCCTCATTGATGGAGGCGCTTACACCGGCCATTCTGGACTTGCCACAAGGCCGGCTCGGAGTCGTCTCCCTCACGGACAACGAACCGGAATGGGAAGCGGGAGAGAAGAAACCAGGCGTCCACTACAGTGTCTATGATGCGAATGGCTTAGTCGAACCCTATCGGTCTCGGCTTGCGCAGGTCTTGAAACAGGTCCGCCGTCAGGCTGATCTCGTGATTGTCAGCGCGCACGTCGGCCCCAACTGGGGTCCTCCCCTCGGCGGCGATGCGGGCGCTCGCTTATCAGGTCATCGATCTCGGAGCCGATCTCTACTGGGGCCACTCCAACCACACTCCGCAAGGCATCGAACTCTTCAAGGGCAAGGCCATCCTCTACTCAACCGGCGACTTCATTGACGACTATGCGGTCGATCCAGCCGAATGCAACGATCTCTCCTTCCTGTTTATGTTGGAACTCGACCGAGGCCGCATCGCGCGTATCGTGCTCCATCCCGTCTGCATCGAAGACTTGTATGTCCGGCTGGCGAAGGATCAGGAACTCACATTTTTGCAAAGAACGATGCAAGCCAAGTGCAAGGCCTTCGGAACTATAATGGAGGTGGAGGGACAGGTAGGGACGATCAATGTAAAGTAACTGGCACGTGCGCTCAAGCACATCCAGCCCCACGGTTTTTTTGACGTTGCGCCTGGGGGGGGGACAGTCGGGCTGAAGTCTGTCGAGGCATTTGCCGGTACGAAGCTCGGTCCGATTCCCGCTTAAGGACGCACCTGCCCCGCTTCTTCCATGTCGATCACCATACGTTGCATCATGACCGATCCAGAACTTCAGCCGCTCAGACTCATTTCATATTGGAAGAGGCTTGGTGTGGATTATTGGGCAAGCTGAGACTGGCAACTGTCGCAAAAGGCCCCATCTCTGGGGGATTACCGAAAGCGATGTATCCTCTCCTATCGTAGCATCACGTGGATTGCCTGAGAGGTTGTCTCCCCTGAAACCTGTCTGTCACCAGGAATGTAAATTGCTCAATGTGACGAGCGTTGACGGACTTCTTTAATTGGAGTATCAGGAAAAGTACGGGGCAAGGCTCATACGGGAAAGGAGGTGTTTCGATGCACTACCGAAAACTTTTAGGCTTCTTCATGCTCCCGGCCATGTTGGCCGTGGTCACCATAGCGGCTGGCGCCCCGCGCGAGGCTAGCGAAGACCGAGTCCCCTCCTCAGCAATGAAGGAGGCACTCAGCTATAAGGCTCCTTTTGGAGAGGCTCGCACGGCCCCGCCAGAAATTGTCACAGCGGGTAAAGCGCTCTACGAAGGGAAAGGGAGTTGTCATCTCTGTCACGGGATCACCGGTAAAGGCGACGGGCCTGCTGCGCATATGCAGAAGCATCCGCCAATGGATTTCACAAACTGCGCCTTTCAGAAAGAGCGGGAAGACGGGGAACTCTTTTGGATTATCAAATACGGCAGTCCAGGCACAGGGATGCAACCACTCATCCCCGCATTGCTGTCGGAAGTGGAAGGGTGGAAGGTTGTGGCTTATGTCCGAACATTTTGCGCCGGGCAGTCGTAGCATCACGTTGTTTGGCCCTAGCGCTTCGAGCAGGAGAGGATCCGTGATACCTCAATGCACCGGCGCATGCCGGCGTGAAGGGAAGGGACACAACCATGAGCATTCGCGTGACTACAAAACGTAGCCTCGTCGTCTGTCTGCTTACACTGATTGGCCTGTTCAGTTACGAAATCAGCTTCCTGGTGCCTGAGGCTCATGCCATTCCTGCGTTTGCACGAAAATACGGATTGCCGTGCAACGTCTGCCACGTGCCGGGATTTCCGAAGCTGAACGATTTCGGTAACACATTTCGCGACCAGGGGTACCAATTCGGCGCGGATGTGGACCTTCCGACTCATCCCAACATCACTATGGGCTTCTGGCCCCTCTCAATGCGGACGACGGTCGGCTACCAAGCGGCCAGTGTCCGAACGGATGGCAGCGGAGTCTCGACCGGTGGGTTTGGTTTTACGGGGCTGGACATTTTAAGCTTTGGCCTCCTGCACCGCGACATCTCGTTTGGCCTCGTGTATACGCCAGGGCTTGGGAGCGCCGGCTTTGGCACGGGAGGGTCAAACGGTGATTTGGAGGCGGCCTATGTCCGGTTCAATCGGCTCGAACGGTTTCTTGGTGTCAAAGATGAGCCAGGGAAGTATCTCATGAATCTGAAGGTCGGAAAGTTTGAACTCGATGTGCCATTCAGCGAGAAACGGAGCCCCACCCTCAACACGCCCTTCGTGATGTATCACTATGTTGCTGGTACCCCATACACAGCTACGATTGGCGGGACAAGGACCAGCGTCTACAACAACCCCAACGCTTTCGCAATCGGAGAAAATTCACCTGGTGTTGAAATGGCCGGCATTACCAAGACGGCGGTCACAGACGGGTTTTTCCGCTACAGTCTGGCAGGGCTCAGCACGAACACGGACCAATTCTTAGGCGGTTCCAGCAACTGCTCCGCAGTGAATGGTTGTGGCACTGGAGGGCGAAACGTGAATTTCTACGGCCGTATGACGCAGTCGTTTGGGGGCTATGGAATCGTGTCAGGTCATCGGGTCGGCCTCTTCGGTATCTACGGAAATGCTCCTACTGCGGCGAATGCCACCTGTCCCGAGTGCCAGGGCGTTGCCGGGAGCGGTCAGCCATTCTATCGAATCGGGGCCGATGTGAGCTTCACCTACGATGGACAATGGAATCTCTTTGGTGCGTTAGTGCACGGAAACGACAGCAAGAACCTCTTTGTATCGCAAGGGATTGCAAACGCCCAGAATGCCTCATGGAATGGCGCCTTTGTCGAGTTAGACTGGTACCCGAGCCAATTGCCGCTGGTCGGAACGCCCGGATGGTTCTTCTCCTATCGCTATGACATCATTAGAAATGAGCGGCAAGGCAATCCGACGTTTGCCAAAAACTACAATGACGTCGACTCCCATACGTTCCTGGCCAGATATTTCATCCACCAGTCGAACCGGACCGATATTGCGCTGCATATAGAATACAACACCTATCGCACTGAAGGCGTAGGAACAAACTATAGTGGGGGAGGGGGGACAGGAAACGGAGCCTGCGCTCCCGCATGCGGGAATCTGCTCGGCCAAACGATGCTCATCGGGTTCGACTTTGCCTACTGAACACAAACTAGAGGAGGATATTGTTGTGCCCCGCGCCACTCACTCATTTTGTGGAGAAACAGAATGACAGCGGGCGGGAAAGAAATGCGAGCCCGTTCAACTCCCATGTTGTTGATGGCTGTACTGGCCGTTGCCTGTAGTCTCGGGGCGGCACCAGCCAGTCGGGTGGTCTGCGGCATGTGTGAAGAGCCGGATCGATTTGTCCGTCTGCAGGTCTCCACGAAAGACCGTCATGCGGAAAGCACCCAATCTTTTTCCCATCCCTTCCATTGGAGCGCAGAACAATGGAAGTCGATCTTGCGCAGTATCCATGTCCAGAAACTCGGACAGGGTATATTCTTTTTTCCTGGTCCGAACGGCCCGACGCTGCCGGCCTTTACTCCGGCTGAGGTGGACTATCTCAGCGAAACCCTGACGCGAGCGTTTGCCCAGGCGCAGCCCTCGGAGGTGGTGGTTTTCGGGTTGACGAGCCCGAAGACACAAGAGATTACCGAAATCACGACGGGGGCCTGGTTTGTGAAAGATACGCAGTTGTATCTTATCTTGGGGAACTATCGTGAAGCCTTTACGATGTCGAACATCCGAGATCTGCTGTGGGAGGATCCGCTGCACATGATTGCGGGCGCACTCTATGAATTTGTGCCTGGTCCATATCAGAGCCTGCATCGAGAAGACAACAGGCGTGGGACTTTCCTGATCCCCGAGGCTCCACAGTTAGCCCTCACCTATCAACAGCTCTTATTAGACGCTTCCCGGGTAGATGGTGGCCAGGAGAAGGGATCGCCTTCTTCCGCTTATCTAGATTCTTCTCTCGAAGGGAAGCTGAAACGGCTCAAGCAGATTCACGACGACGGGTTGATCACTGACGACGAATACGCAGCGAAGAAGAAATCGCTCCTCGATGGGTTTTGATCACTGACATCCACAAGACAATAGGGCGGAAAGCCAGTGGGGTCATTACATCGCAAGGCATCGAACTCTTCAAGGGCTAGGCCATCCTCTACTCAACCGGCGACTTCATCGACGACTATGCGGTCGATCCAGCCGAACGCAACGATCTCTCCTTCCTGTTTATGTTGGAACTCGACCGAGGCCGCATCGCGCGTATCGTGCTCCATCCCGTCTGCATCGAAGACTTGTATGTCCGGCTGGCGAAGGATCAGGAACTCACATTTTTGCAAAGAACGATGCAAGCCAAGTGCAAGGCCTTCGGAACTATAATGGAGGTGGAGGGACAGGTAGGGACGATCAGTGTAAAGTAACCGGCACACGCACTGACTGGTGTGCCGCTTGTGGATCGTAATGTGATTCCCGTCCTAGTCCTCGATCACCGCCATGCGGCGGACAGGCATGTGCTTCTCCTTTGGAAGACTGTCGCTATTTTGTTTCTACTCGCCATTCCCACGGCGGCATCGGCTGCGGAGCAGCCCAGAAGCCTTTTCGCCTCTCGTGCTTCCTTCTCCAATCCTTCCAGCACCGACCACTGGCGTGTGCGGGCCGGCTAGAAGTCATCCGTGCCAGCTAGTGTACCAAATCGTATCGGACGGCACTGAGTAATTCCTCCATGTCGAAGGGCTTTTGAAACGTCTGACGCATACCCAACAACTTGGCCGCGTCGAGCCAACCCGCGCTCCCTCGACCATCGGACATGGCGATGACGTTGACGTTGGGACATCTTCTGGTCAGCTCCAATAACATATCAAGGCCGTTCATCTCCGGCATGACCATATCGGTGATGATTAAGTCCGCTGATCGCTTGCGATATAACGCAAGACCAAGACGGCCATTAGCCGCTTCGAGGACTTCGTGGCCGTCCCCTTCCAGCGCATCACGGAGGAGTGCGCGTATTGGTTCCTGATCATCAACGACGAGTATGGTTGCCATCTGTCTACCTCCTTGATTGTCCCATGTGACTTCCTGGTTCGGTGGACGGATCCTCTAGAGGAAGCATAGAGGACGCATTGGAAACGGGGCAGACCACAAGGAATTAACTCTAAAGTAGGGAGATAACTCCACTCTTTGCATCGACCCGCGTTATGTCAGATCTGAGTAGCTTGTGTTAATGAGGGGTTGAAGGGGGCTGTGTCGGCAGGCGGGGGGCCTACAAAGGGAACCCCACCTGTACGGTGACATAGCTTCGCTGTTGTGGTGTGGACGGAAGCGTGGGAGGCTGGATAACCTTAGTGAACTGCCCTACCGACCGACACGCGGTACTCATTGGGGTAAACGGGAACCAACGAGACTTTTCCCGTCCGGCTGAGACGGTCCACTGACACGTAGACTTGCCCCCACCCGATGCCCGTCAGCATGGTGAGACCTGTTATTGCTTGTGCTCCTTTCCGCCTCAGCAGCAGAAGCACTTTTCGATCGACTGATTGTGAATCGGAAGGCTGTGTGAATGTGGGCTTCATGGTCCCCTCCGTAGCAGAAAGGTGAGAAGCAGCGTGGCAGATCTTTGAACGTAAGTATGCGCTCACCACATCCGCGTGCAACAAATTCATGAAAAGGGTACAGTTCAAACCGCAAGGCGGGCGAGATGGAAAGTACTAGTATTTATCCACTTCTCAGGCAGTCGATGCCGTTGATGCGGATTCGTTCAAAATGTTGGTCGTGCAGTACTTCGAGGGTGTCACCATCGAGAACGTCGGTAACGGAGCCGGTGTAGTCGGCGGCACAGACAATAGTTGGGATGAGGAAGGCTGTCCGCAGCAGGAATTGTGTCCTGTGCGGTACCATGGTCGTCGCAAGGTAGCTACAGATTGCCATCGCGTTGCGCGTCGATAAGGAATTGGAGCGTGGCTCCGTGCACAGCACCCTTCAAATCATTGGTGAAGAAGTTCAGCCAGGCGAAAGGAAGTAGCACGATCCACCCTGCGCCTTTCTTGGTGATGGGGTAGCGATAGG
>JBAXBK010000067.1:0-10213 GCA_037142015.1 Nitrospira sp.
TGAACCTGAGCAGCACGACGCACGTCAACGCGGGCCTGTACCGCGATATGGTGACCTTCACGGACGTGACGGGGAACTATAAGAATGCCAGCAAGGCGGTTCGGAGCGACATCTACAAGGCCAACGTTGTGATCAGCCTGACTGGCTACCACGTGACCTTCGATGGGGCAGCGCACCAGGCAACGGGCACAGTGACGGGCGTCAATGGTGAGAGCCTGAGCGGCTTGAACCTGAGCAGCACGACGCATGTCAACGCGGGCCTGTACCGCGATATGGTGGCCTTCACGGACGTGACGGGGAACTATAACAATGCCAGCAAGGCGGTCCGGAGCGACATCATCTAGGCAATAGGGTGATCAGAGGTCACGCCTTGCGGCGTGACCTCTGATCCGTTCGGTAACAAGCCTTTTTTGGTGCTCACGGGAGGGAGGACCTCATGACGTCCTGGCTTGGTTGGTTTCAGATGGTCGGTTTGAGCATAGTGGCCGTCATTTCTACTGTCGCCGTCTTGAGTATCGCGATGCGTCCGGCACGATGGGCTGATCGAAAGCCGGCGCAGCTGTAGCTTGTTTCTTTGGTTCATCTGGTTCATCTGGTTTGTTTTGTTTCTCTGGTTTCTCAGGCAAATCCGGTTTCGCTCGCTCCTCGAACCGAACAACTAAACAAACTAAACAAACCAAACGAACTAAACAAACCAGACCCACCAGTTCCACCGCGGCCTTCTATATCACCTGGAACCCTTCCATCCTGCCTGCACATCCTCGATCTTCAGCTGACTGGTTAATGGTTGGTTGACCTTTGGCGGTCTGTGGCGATGAGCGAGGCTGAAGGTCAGATAACTCAGAACCCAGCACTCAGAACTGGCTTCATCCCACTCGTCCTGCTTGTCATGCTTTTCCCGCCAGTCTCGCGTTTCGCGCACGCCTCCCCCCCCCCTTTGTAGGCCCCTCCCACCTTCTGTGGAATAGCCCTCACGGTGATTCCATGAGATACCAGACACCATTGGTAAATAATAAATGAATAAAAATGATGAAGAACAGGAGCAGTCCTTCACCCACAGCACAAGCAGTAGTCGAGCGGACAGAGGCAAGTTACGGAGAATGAGCAACTGGATGAAGCTTAGTCAGGAGGCGTCGCTATGAGTTCGCGTCGTGATTTCATGAAATGGAGTCTTGTGACCGGAGGCGCCACGCTAGCTGGCTTGGGCCTGCTCAAGTCCGCGGCCTTCTCTCAAATTCCGCTGGACCCCGTGTGTCCAGTCGTTCCCCTGCCCCCGCCGGGAACGGATCCAATGCCTGTGGCGGAAGGATTACAGGGGATGCCTGGAGGCCGGAGTCCGGCGACGACTCCCTGGATCGAGCCCCTGCCGATCCCGCCGGTGCTACAACAGGTCGCAAGTCTGGATCCTCCGGTCAATCCGGCGGAACACCAGATGGACAAGGGGTTCGGCAGCCCTAATGACCCTGGTCCGGTGAACGAACTCTATCAGATGGATATCAAGCCCGGCATGCACAGTTTTCATCCGGAACTGCCCACGCAGGAGGTGTGGGGGTTCGAAGGGATCGTCCCTGGTCCGACGATGGTCTCGCGCTACGGCCATCCGAAGATCGTGCGGTTCCGCAATCAACTCCCGATCAACCATGTCGGCATCGGCGTGCCGGAGACCTCGACCCACAACCATAATGGACATCAGGAATGGTATAGCGACGGACATCCGACCAGCTTCCTCATCTCAGGCCAATATCGAGACCATCACTATCCTCAGGTCTACGCAGGGAACGACCCACGTGAAGCCCTCGGCACCCTCTGGTACCACGACCATCGCGCGGACTTTACTTCCCAAAACGTCTGGCGAGGCCTCGCCGGCTTCCATTTCTGTTTCGACGACGTGGATTCCGGCAACGAGCAGGATCCGAATCCACAAGCCCTACGGTTGCCGAGCGGGGCCTTCGATATCCCGCTGATGTTCACGGACAAGGCCTTCGACAATAACGGCATAGCCTGGTTCGACCCCTTCAACTTTGACGGCTTCCTCGGCGATAAGTGGCTGGTCAACGGCAAAATTCAACCCTATCTCAAGGTCGCTCGCCGGAAATATCGCTTCCGGATGCTTGACGCTGGTCCCTCCAGGGTCTGGGGCTTCGTGCTCAGCAACGCGGCTCCGATGACGCTCATCGCCACTGACGGCAACCTCTTGCCGGCGCCGGTGTTGGTGGACCAAGTGGCCATGGGCGTGGCACAGCGGCGGGACGTGGTTATCGACTTTTCCCAATATCCGATCGGCACGGAAATTATATTGGAGAATGTGGCGGAGCAGAGGGACGGACGGATGCCGACTGGCAGGCGTCTTTTGCCAGGGTCGCCGGTCCTGAAATTCATCGTGGACCGGGACGCGGTCGGCGCAGAGCAGGATTTCAGCCAGGTCCCGCTCAGCTTGCGCCAGATGCCGGATATGGATCTGGCCACGGCGCAGCAGCATCAGAGGAGCTTCATCTTCGAGCGGAGGAACGGCGCCTGGGCGATCAACGGTAATTTTTATGACGGGGAGATCCCGACCTTCACCGTCAAGCAGGGCCAGCCTGAAATCTGGACACTCAAAAACGGCGGCGGGGGCTGGGTCCATCCGATCCACATTCACCTGGAAGAGTCTCGCATCCTGCTCCGTAACGGCGGGCTCCCGGGCCCTGAAGATCAGGGCCGCCACGATGTGATCCTGATTGGGCCGGGGGAGGAAGTGAAGATCTACATCCGTTTTAGAACCTTCTTGGGCAAATACGTCATGCATTGCCACAACACGCTTCACGAGGACCACGCCATGATGTTGCGGTTCGACGTGGTGCCCTGAGGGAAGGTGCAAGTCGCAAGTTGCGAGTGGCAAGTGGCCGGAACGAGCTAAGACGAGACGAGGGAGACGGAGTAGGTTGAGGTTAAGGTTAAGGTTGAGCGAAGCCCTTCATGTAATCGAGTCACCGGAGGAGTTGCTATGAAACGACGCGCATTCCTAGCCAGCATGGGGATCTCTCTCATTCAGACGGCGATGACAATAGGGGCAGGTCTGGCCGAGGAGAAGCCGACGACGGTACCGATGCCGAATCCGGCTCCAGCGCCGACGCCGAAGCCCATGACGGCGGATGGGCCGAGCGCGTCGCGCTTTCCGGACGTCACCCTCACCACGCATGAGGGAACGGAGGTGCGGTTTTATCAGGACCTCGTGAAGGGCAAGGTCGTGTTGATCAACTTCATGTACGCCACCTGCACGAACAGTTGTCCGACCTTCACTGCCAATCTCGTTCGTGTTCAACGGTTGCTTGGGGACCGAGTCGGACGCGATGTGTTCATGTATTCGATCTCCCTGGACCCCGAACATGATAGCCCTCAAGTCCTACGCGGCTATGTGCAGAACTATGGTGTGCAGCCTGGCTGGACCTTCTTGACCGGTTCGGTGTCGGACGTCACGACGTTGCGGCGTCGATTGGGCTTGCGCGATCTGGATCCTGTCATCGATGCGGACAAGGCCCAGCACATCGGAGTCGTCTTGTATGGCAACGAACGGTTGGACCGCTGGGCCGCCTGTCCGGTCCTGTCGGAACCGAGGGAAATCATCAAGTATGTCGGGTGGGTAGAGGGCTCCAAGCAGGTGTCGGCATGAACCAGGTCCATCTTACCTCCACACCGGGAGATACGAATCGTACGAGGAGCGCCATGAATATCTTCATAAGATTCCGACGTTCGAAAATGCATATACTCTGGGCCCTGGCCAGTGTCGTCGCGATGGCCGGCGTCGCCGTGGCACAACAAGTCTGCCCGACTTTACCGAACATGGTCTTTCAGTTCGTGCCCACCGTCAGCAGCTTGAAAGGGGTGGCGGTCCCTCTGCCGAAACAGCTCGATACGGTTATCAAAGATCGCCAGAAGGCCATCGTGCTGGGCAAAGCCTTCTTTTGGGACAAACAGGCAGGCAGCGACGGGCAGGCCTGCGCGAGTTGCCATTTCCATGCAGGCGCAGACAGTCGGACGAAGCACCAGCTGAATCCGGGGGGAAGGGCTGTGCCGGAGGATACAGTTTTCAAACCGACGATGACCGGCGGCAGCGGGCCCAACTATCAGCTGAAAGCGGGGGACTACCCGTTCCACGTCCTGAGCAATCCGCTGGACCGGAATTCCACCGTCCTGTTCGATTCCACCGATGCCACGTCCTCGCAGGGAACCTTCTCCGGCATGTTCACCGAGTTCGCCGGCCAAGGCCAAGAGGTCTGTGCGTTGGAAACATCCGGCATCTTCCAAGTCAACGGAAAACTGGCCCGCAAAGTCGAGCCCCGCAACACACCGACCATGATCAATGCCATCTTCCAGTTCCGTTCATTCTGGGATGGCCGGGCGAACAACCATTTTAACGGCGTCAATCCCTTTGGCCGTCGTGATGCCAATGCGCGGATCCTTGTGCGGCAGGCTGATGGCTCCGTCCTCCCCGAAGTAATGGATCTGGAGAATGCGGCTTTGGCGTCGCAGGCAGTCGGGCCTACTCTCAGCGACTTTGAAATGTCCTGCGCCAATCGGTCGTTTAAACAGGTTGGTCGCAAACTGCTTACTCTGATACCGAGGCCTCTGTTCGGGCAAAAAGTGGAGCTTGATGACAGTGTACTGGGGGCCTATGCGGATGCGAACTCCGGGCTCAAGACCGGAGTGACCTATTCATCGTTGATTCAGGAGGCGTTCCACGACAAGTATTGGCTGGCACCGGGCTATGCCTCCCCGGAGGGTTACACGTTGATGGAGGAGAATTTCACCCTGTTCTGGGGATTGGCGGTCATGATGTACGAGTCCACGCTCGTCTCAGACGAGACCCAGTTCGACCGGTTCGCTGGCATCGTATCGGTTACTCCCAATGCCACGAATCCTCTGCCTCCATTGTTCGGGGCCGTGAACACTGTCGTTCCACCGGACTTTGCGGCGCTGACGCAGCAACAGGCCAGGGGGATGGCGATCTTCGCTGGCAAGGGCAAATGCATCACCTGCCACGAAGGTCCGGATTTCACCGGCGCCGGGTTCAAACTGCAATTCACTCAGACGATCAACCAGGAGAGTGTCGTCCAGCGGATGCTCATGGGCGACCGCAAGGCCGCCGTCTATGACAATGGATTTTACAACATCGGCGTGGCGCCGACGAACCGGGACCTTGGCATCGGCGCAGACGATCCCTTCGGCCACCCCCTGTCTTTTGCCCGGCAACTCAAACAGTCGATCGCAGGGCAGGTTGTGCCTGACCCCTTTGTCGTCAACCCCTGCATGTTCGGGGACAGACCCTGCGTGCCGGTGACAGATTCATTACAACGTGATGCCGTTGACGGATCGTTCAAAACGCCCAGCCTGCGGAACGTGGAATTGACCGGCCCCTACTTTCACAACGGCGCTTATGCCACGTTGGATCAGGTCGTGGAGTTCTATAATCGAGGCGGTAACCACCGTGGACCGGCTGACAACAGCAGCGGTACATCGGGGTTCGACCACAGCCCTCAATGGGGCAACAATCCGACAAACTTGGATATCGACATTCAGCCCCTGGGCTTGAGTGTTCAGGAGCGAGCAGACCTGGTGG
Source organism: Nitrospira sp. (assembly GCA_037142015.1). Lineage (GTDB taxonomy): Bacteria > Nitrospirota > Nitrospiria > Nitrospirales > Nitrospiraceae > Palsa-1315. Next base: position 5,597 of record JBAXBK010000067.1, read on the forward strand.
CCTTCTTGAAGGGCTTGACCGATGAGCGGGTGCGCTGCGAGAAGGCGCCCTTCGACCATCCGTCCTTGATCAACTTCAACGGTCACTCAAGCGTCGACCAGAACAATGACGGCAAATTGGACGATCTGACCATCCTGGTGCCCTCCGTCGGCGCAGGAGGAAGGCCGGCCAAGGGTATCTCCTGTCTCCAGCCCTTCCTTCCTCCAAACGAGGCACCATCCTTCTACGGGGCGGGGCCTGTCGGCGGAGTGGTAGGGACACCCTATAACTACCAACTGGATGCCACCGATCCGAATCTCCCGAACGATACCCTCTCCTATAATTTGATTGCGCCGATCCCGGCCGGCATGAAGATCAACCAGGCCACTGGTCTGATCAGTTGGGTGCCGTCGTCGATCCAGGTCGGTGTCAGTACCGTGAAGGCGCGGGTGACGGATGCCGGTGGCTTGTATGCCACGCAGACCCTCACCATGACTGTCGCGGCCAATCTCCCGCCGGTCATCACGTCGAAGCCGCCTACGACGGGGAAGGTCGGCGTGCCTTACAACTATACATTGCTCGCGACGGATCCCAACGGCGGCCCGATCACCTACCGCGGGCTGACGGGGAATCCTAGTAACCTGTCGATCGACGCGACGACGGGCGTCGTCACCTGGACGCCGACCGCAGCGGGGAGCATCCGTCTCAGGTTGCGGGCGACCGATACGGGTAATCTGTCTGCCGAGCAGTCCTTCTACGTGACGGTTGCGCCATAGGAAAGAAGGTTAAGGCTAAGGTTGAGGTTGAGATGAGGGGGTCGAACCTTCACTCAACCTCGACCTCGAACTTCTTCAGGCCTGCAGCAGTTTTCCATTCGCCGTTCAGAGAGGCTTCGGAAATTCTGACCGTGTGATAAGTGGTAGCCTTGCTTCACCGAAGCCACCCGAGGGTGGCGAACCAGGGGAGCACGGCAATAGAAGAGAACGAGACGCAATCACGGGGCATCGTTCAAAGCTCAGGTGGCATTGGCCGCGGTCAAAGGCGACAAGGCCCTGGCCGAATTAGCTGAGCACTTTCGCGTCCATCCCACCCAGCTTGACCTTCCCCCGTTTGTTACACCACGGCCAACGAAGTGAACTCCTGTGCGGCCTGGGTCCGGTTCTGATGGTGGTGAATGAACTCCATGGGCGTCATATCCCCAATGGTACTGTGCGTCCGCTCCTCATGATATTTTCTGCGCCAGGCCTCAATCACGACCTGTGCTTCTTGTATGGTTAGAAACCAGTGCGCATTCAAGCACTCATCACGAAACTTGCCGTTGAAGCTTTCAATGAACGCGTTTTGGGCAGGCTTCCCCGGTTGGAGGAAGTGCAGTTGCACCCCGTGCTGACTCGCCCACGCATCCAACGCCGTCCCTGAGAATTCTGGTCCGTTGTCCAGGATCATGGTCTCCGGCAACGGTCGTCCGATAAAGAGCCTGTCCAGAATACGGCAGACCCGTTCTCCTCCTATTGACGTATCCACTTCAATCACCGGCATGTCCTTTGAGCAGAGATCGGTCATCGCCAAGCACTTGAACCGTCGGCCATTGGCGAGTCGGTCATGGACAACGTCCATTGCATAACAGCGCCCGGGCTGGCTGGGTAGAGGCAACGCGACACGAGGGATGGCCGTGGCCTTATGGTGGACCGCATTTCCGCTGCATGAGATGTCCACCGTTTACGTTTCTAAAGATGTCTCGTCTTACTGTACAGATGAGACAGCAGGCTTCAGACAGGAAGTCGGTTGTACAGAATTAACCTTAACTAACTGAGCTGGGAGGGATGGCATGAGTATCAAGATGTTGGCAGTTATGGCGGTGTTGGTGAGCTTTGTGGGTGGCAGTAGAGCGTTTGCTGCCGGTGAAATTCAGACGGAGGTCCAGAAGCCAGAAATCCACAAGCCAGAGGTTCAGAAGCCGGAAGTGCATCGGGCTGAAGTCCAGAAACCTGAAATCCATAAGCCCGAAATGCAGAAACCAGAAGTCCATCGGGCTGAAATGCCGCAGACACCAGAACGGCACCGCTAAGCGGATTCTAGACGGGGTGCCAGCAAGGCTGGTGCCCCGTTCAGGCCAGCGATGTGAAGAACAACTTGCCGCGGGTCACGAAGAAGCTGCCCGCTTCGTGAAAGCGGTACAGGCGTTCGAAGTCGAGGAAGCCCCGATCCATCACGTAGAACGCGTCCGGCTCGGGCAACAGCTGATCGAGGATGTTGACCTCGTGCATCTTCCCGTCGCTGATGTGTTGGCGAGCGTATTGCGTGCGACCGTCGAACGAATCCCGAGGTGGTACAGCTTCGAGCGCTGGGCGCGCAGACATGCCTCGATGTCGCGCAGGCTCTCCCGAAAGGTCAGTTGCGCGAACGCCATGCACAGGAACTGATCCAGGCACGAGAACGATTTCACCTTCCGCTCGCCCGCATAGCGGGCCACAATTCGTCGAAACGTGTGCAGCGGCAGATGCTCCATGATTTGCGCAAACACCAGCTTCCCCGCATACATGATTTGCCTCCGCGTCCGCGATGGACCTCATCGCAGGGTCGCAAACCGTGCAGTCACGGTTCAAGTTGGTGACAGCGGAAATCATGGAAGACTGTTTGCAGTTCATTCGTTTACAAGCGCATACCTGGAAAACGTTGGGACACTACTGATCAAGGGTGTCAGTTCACCAGTCTGGAGTTCACGGGGCTGCTGAAAGACCACGGCATCCTGATCAGCATGGACGGGAAAGGGTGTTGGCGCGACAAGGTGTTGGTCGAGCGGCTGTGGAAGAGTATCAAATACGAGGAGGTCTATCTGCACGCCTACGAGACCGTCAGCGCCGCGCACCAGGGATTGGAGCGCTACCTTCTATAACCAGACAAGGCCGCACCGAACGCTTGACGGTCACACGCCGGATGGAGTGTGCTTTGATAACCTGCCGACCCGGCATACCGCCGCATAGGCAGACCACGCGAGGCGCCACGTAAGAATAAGAACATTTAGCAACCCGGTTCTCTGTCAATACCCCGTTAGTAGGGTGAGGCCCTCCTCTCTTCTAACCTCCAACCTTCCTCCCACTTAGCCTCTCCCCCCCCTTTTGAGGAATAGACCATTGTTATGCCTATTGGATAGGGTGTGCTCCTGATTATGACGGAAGCTGGTTGGCCCAGTATGATGCCCAACGCCGTGGCCTGTGCTCGCGGCCGATGTCGCTCTAGGAGGGAAGTAATGATACTAATGAAACGTATATTGTTGAGTGTAATATTGAGTGCCCTATTGGCGACTCCGGCACTGGCCACGACGATCAATTTTGACTCGCTGGTGCAGACGCCGAATACCCCGCCGAATTCCTTCCAGGGTATTGACCCGCCTACGACGAATGCTGGTCCGTTTCAGGTGTCAAACGCACTCAGTTCCGTTGACTGGACGCAGAATCAGAATGTCGATGGGAATACGACCATGGCCGTCTTCAATCAACTCCCTGTGGAGGGGAATCCCTCGTCACACCTGGTGACCTTCATTCCAACCACGGGTCTTGTTTTTTCAAATAATGGTGAGGCCGGGAAGTATTCCGAGTTTACCTTCAAGGGGGTGGATATTTATCATGATAATACGGCCTTCCTGCAAGTGAATATTGACGCGTTTGAAAGCTTCGACTCTACTGTGCGAGTGTTTGGATTGAGTATCGGTATTCCAGGTAGTCTGGAAACTGGAGGCAGTCCGGCTGGCTGGTTTCACTATGACAATGCGTTTGCCCCTAATGCCATCATCGGTTCCTTGGTGCTCGGGGCTGCGAATGGGGCTCAGCAGCCTGGGTTTGTCTTCGGATTTGATAACATTCGGGTCTGTCAAGAAAGATCCGCACCTTGTTCCGATGATCCGCCTTCGTTTGTCCCGCCTGTTGTTGATCCGACTGTCACTCAATTTGTCCCTGTCTATATAGGGGGATCGGTCCCTGAGGCCTCGACCTGGTGGTACATGATGCTGGCCGCAGGGATGATCGTAGGCATACGAAAGTTTGCCCATGTCTGATGACCGTCAGCAATGCTCGGATGATTGGAACGACCTGGGGGAAGGCACCTTGCCACCAGTTGAACGGGATCTGAATACAGAGACGGCCTGGTGGCAGGGGCCAAGAATGAGCTAGCAGGCTGTTGAACGCTGAGCCTTCAAGTTTCAAGATCCAAGTTTCCGGTTTCAAGTTTGAGAGAGAGACCCCGCGTTCTTTGTCCGAACCTTAGCCTCAACCTTCCGATCACAAACCTCGATCTCGGTCTACTTCAGACGCTGCGGCCTTGCCGCGGAACGGTGCGTCTGTCTTGTTCATTTGGTTGATCTGGTTTGTTTGGTCTGTCTTGTCTGTCTGGTCTCTCTGGTTCATCTGGTTAGTTGCTTTCAACCAAACACACGAGACAGACCGGACAGACTAGATAGACAAAACTATCTATCGTCCCATTCCCGCCCATCCAGCTTGCTCGCTAACAAAACATGCCGCAAGAGCAATAACCACTTGGTAGGGAGAAGCCCTACTGCTGTGGAATTGGCACCGATCGCACAGCTGTTCTAGTCTGGGCGCGTCTGATATTTACGCGAGACCGGCGAGACTAGCGGGAAAG
>JBAXBK010000068.1:0-10201 GCA_037142015.1 Nitrospira sp.
CCGGAGAGTTTTACCCCTTTCTCCCCCACGACCGTCCGGTACCCTTCCGGAAGGCGTTCGACAAAATCATGGGCATAAGCCAATCGCGCCGCCTGGATAATGTCTTCGTCAGTCGCGCCCTCACGCCCAAAAGCGATGTTATTGCGAATACTGTCGTCGAACAAGACGACATCTTGCGACACCATGCCTATTTGCGATCGAAGTGAGCGGAGGGTGTACGACTGAATATCGACCCCATCGATGAGAATGCGGCCGGCCGCCGGTTCGTAAAAGCGCGGGATCAGATTGACCAGCGTCGTCTTTCCGCTGCCGCTGCTGCCGACGAGGGCCACCATTTCTCCGGCGCGAATCGTCAGGTTGATGTCGTTAAGCGCCGGCACCGATTGGCTCTCATAATGAAACGTCACATCGTCAAACGTCACTGACTGCGCAATCCTCGACAACTCCAACCGGCCCTTCTCCGCATCCTGCTCGGTCTTGAGGTCCAAGACTCCGAAGACCCGCTCCGCCGCGGCCAACGCCTGTTGAATCTGATTATTAGAACCGGACAGCTTCCGAATCGGCGTATAGGCCATGAACATCGCCGTCAGAAATGAGAAAAACTCTCCCGGCGTCATGGAGCCGTTGATCACGAGGAAGCCGCCATACCAAATAATCGCCGCGACCCCCACAACACCGATCACTTCCATATGCGACGATCCGAGGGAGGAGACTTGAATCGCCTTCATGGTCGTACTGAGAAACGAGCGGTTGCTCTGTTGAAATCGCGCCGCCTCCGCCTCTTCACGTCCATAGGCCTTCACCATGCGAATGCCGGACAAGGTTTCCTGAAGTGTGGAGGCCATATCCCCCATCCGCTCCTGGCCGCTTGCCGCCAGCGCCCGCAACCGCTTCCCCATCCGCACCATCGTGAATACGGCCAAGGGAATGACGATCACCGAGAGACCGCCCAGCCGCCAATTCTGATAGAAGATCACGCCCATCATGGCCAGGAACGTCAGCCCCTGTTGAAAAATATCTTTCAGCACTCCCGCCACCGCGTTGGCCATCAACGTAACGTCGTTCACCACACGAGACACCAACCGTCCCGACGTATTCACATCGTGATAGGGAACGGGCAGCCGAATGAGCTTGCCGAATAACTCTTGTCGAATGTCGGTAATCACCTGATTCCCGACATAGTTCATGAGATAGTTTTGCCCGTAGTTGAAGACGCTCTTGAGTACCGCCACGGTGAAGAGCGCGAGCGGGAGCACCAGCAGGAGGCTTTCATTCTTGTTGATGAAAATCTCGTCGAGGACCGGTTTGACGAGCCAGGCATAGGCGCCGGAGAAGGCGGCCACCAACCCCGAGCACGCGAACGCCGCACCCAACCGAACCCGATAGGGCTTCAGATAGCGGACCAATCGTATGAGGCGATCTAGAGTCGACATTCAGACAATACTACCTTTGCAGCCCGGCGGGATGCGCCTGGTTCTCCCAATGATTGCCGTACCTGTCTCAGCCCTTCCTTCATGTCATTATACGCCGACGGATCGCGCAAGAGGCGCAAGACTTCTTGACACAACCGCTCGGCCGTCGCCTCATCCTGAATCAATTCCGGCACGATCGATCGGCCGGCCACCAAATTCACGAGCCCGATCCATTTTACATTGATCAGCCAACGCGCCAGCCGATACGTCACCGGCGTCGTCTTGTACAGCAACACCATGGGGGTCCCCACCACCGCCGCCTGCAATGTCGCGGTTCCCGATGCAATGAACAACGCATCGGACAGGGCCATCACCTCACTGGCTTGGTCGTGCGCCACACGGACCGGCACAGGACTGTGCCGCAACAGGGCCTGGATCAGATTATCGTCAATTGAGGAGGCCTGCGCCAGGATAAACTGCGTTCCCGGTTCAGCTGCAACCAGTTGAGCCGCCGCGCTGAGGAGCACCGGCAAGAGCATTTCGACTTCGCTCTTTCGACTTCCTGGCAACAATCCGACGACGCGGGCGGACTCGCTCAAGCCGAATTCCGCGCGAAGCTTCTCACGATCGTAATGCGGCGCCACCGAATCGAGTAACGGGTGGCCGACGAACGTGCACCGCACTCCCGCCCGCTGATAGAGATCCTGCTCGAATGGGAGAATGACGACGACATGATCGACTCGTCGCTGAATCCACTTCATGCGCCCGGGCCGCCATGCCCACACTTGTGGAGCAATGTAATAGAGCACGCGGCGACCGGCGGCTTTGGCCACCCGGGCGAAATGAAAGTTCAGCCCAGGATTATCGATCAGCACGACAAGATCCCAGGCCTCTTCCTTCAGCACTCGCCTGATAGCGCGCACGCGCTGCACGATGGCGCGGACTACAGACAGCCCGATCAGTCCCATCACATCCACTTGCGGGACCCCCGGCACAAGACTGACACCAGCAGCCCGCATCGCAGCTCCGCCAATGCCGACCAGCTCGGCCTTCGGATCGAGCGCCATGATCGCCTTAGCTAAATGAGCCCCATGGAGATCACCCGAGGCTTCGCCTGTCACGATCAAAATCCTCATTCTAAGATTAGGGGTACAGGGGGTAAGGGATAAAGGGTTACGGAAGTGGAGAAGAAACAGGCTATCACTTTTTTACTCCCTACCCCTCTATCTCTTTACCCATTTTTATCCCCATACTCCGACTACCCCCTTAGCCCTTCTTCCTGGCCTGCCGAAAAGGCTTCAATCGCCTGCAATACTTGATGTGCCACAGCTACTGCAGCCGCCCCATCCTCACCCGACACCACAGGCCTCGCGCCTGTGCCGACTGCGTGAAGAAACGATTCGAGCTGGAGCTTCAAGGGTTCTTCGTCTCCGCCCTGGAACTGCTCAACTTCGACGGTCGGCCGCCTCCCTGCCTCGGTGCTGCGCCGGCAAATCATCCCTTGCCTGGTCTGGAAATCGATCGACAGATAATTGTCTCGTTGGAAGATGCGTAGCCGGCGCATCTTATTCGTCGACACGCGGCTGGAGGTCAGGTTGGCGACACCGCCGCTCCGGAACTGAATGCGGGCATGAGCGATATCGATCGAGGAGGATAACACCGCCACCCCCGCAGCACGGACCTCTTCAACGGGGCCGGGATTCAACGACAGCACGAGATCCAGATCGTGAATCATCAGGTCCAGCACCACATCCACGTCCGTCCCCCGCTCGCTGAAACTGCTGAGACGGTGACATTCGATGAACACAGGCTTTTTGATATGGGGACGCATCAGGGTCATGACCGGATTGAACCGTTCACTGTGGCCGACCTGTAAACAACAGCCCCGCTGCCTGGCCAGCTCTACTAACTCCTGCGCCTCACCAGGCATCACGGCGATCGGCTTTTCGACCAACAGATGCTTGCCCGCCTGCAGACAGGATTTTGCGACGGCATAGTGGCCTGAGGTAGGAACCGCTACACTGACGACATCGACGTGCGGCAACAACTCATCAACTGTACGAAAGACGCGTGCCCCATGCCGGTCCGCGATCACCTGCGCGCGCTCGACTGACTGATCGAGCACACCGACGAGTTGCGCTCCAGGCAAGGAGGCATAGAGCCGCGCATGGTGCTGCCCGAGGTGCCCGACGCCGATGACCCCTGCCCGAAACGGCTTCATCGGACACACCGAGAGTGCTGAGTGTCACGCATCACAGTTCACCCATCAATCCGGCTTGATCCCGACAATGGCAATACGGGCCGACTTGGCCTTCTCCAGTACGATCTCGCGATCCAACAGGATGGTTCGTCCTGCCTCGATCGCCAACACGGAGGCCTTGACCGACGCCATCACCTCGATGGTCCGGGGCCCCACGGCCGGAAGGTCGAACCGCATGTCCTGCTGCGGCTTCGATCGTTTGACCACCACCGCGCCCTCCTTGGCCAAATCACCGCCGCGCTTGATGGCTCCGTCGGTGCCTTCGACCGCCTCGACGGCCACGACCACACGATCTTTGATCACCACACATTGCCCGATATCGAGACGTCCGATCTCACGCACCACATCCCATCCGTAGCGGATGTCCTCCCACTCTTTCTCCGATGGGGCCCGCGCGGTCAACGCCCCTTCTTCTGCAAGGATCCCCTCAAGCCCAAAGGTTGATTCACAGATGGCAATCCCTTCTCCCTCAAGCTCCTTTGCAAATTCGCGCAGAATGTCGTCATCCTTCCAGAGCGCCAAGCGCGTCGCCATCGCCAAGGTGCGAAAGTCCGGACGGATAGTCGTAAAGACATGCGTCTTCTTGATCCCGCCCAACATCACGGCCTGACGAACCCCGTCTTCCTTGAAGGCCTTGATCAGCTTGTTCATCTGGCCGATTTTGATCCAATGGATCCGGTCCACATGGCCGGCCAACTCCGGCTCTGTCTCGCCTTCATGCGCCACAGCCGACACGTGATAACCGAGCTTTCTGGCATTGTCCGCAAAGATGATCGGGAACCGGCCATTGCCGGCAATGAGCCCGATCCGTTCGCCATCGGTGACCTGAGGACGTAATGCCACGCGCTTATTCCTCATCCTCTTGATCTTTACCGACCGGCCGGCAGATGCCTCGCTTTGTCCCCTCCAGGAATCCCACGACCGCCATGACATCTGGTTGGTCTCCGAACTCGGCCTTGGCGAGCTTGGCCGCTTCAGCGGTTCGATGTCCCGATCGAAAGAGCATCTCGTAGGCCCGCTTCAGTACCGAGATTCGATCGGTTGAAAACCCCTGCCGGCGTAACCCCACTGAGTTGAGGCCGTACATCCGCGCACGATAGCCACCCGCAGCCCGCATGAACGGCGGGAGGTCCTGTCCAAGGGCGCAACAGCCGCCGACCATGGAGTACGATCCGACCCGCACATGTTGATGGATCCCGGTCAATCCCCCGATGATGGCATAGTCGCCGATGGTGATGTGGCCGGCTAAACTGGCGGCATTGGCCATGATGAGATGGTTGCCGAGTCGGCAATCATGCGCCACATGGACATAGGCCATCAGAAAGTTTTTTGATCCGAGCGATGTCACCCCACCGCCTTGTACCGTCGCGCGGTTGACTGTGACATATTCCCTGAACATGTTGTCGTCGCCGATCACCACCTTGGTCGGTTCCCCCTTATATCCGAGGTGCTGCGGCGGTCCGCCGATCGAGACAAAGGGATGGAACTCATTCCGCTCGCCAATCTCCGTCCATCCGTCGACCGTCACATGCGACAACAGTCTGGTTCCCTTCCCGATCGTGACATGCTCACCGATCAGACAAAACGGTCCGACCTCTACATCATCGGCAAGACTCGCCTTGGGATGAACAATCGCTGTTGAATGAATCTGCACTCTGAACCTCCAGTAGAAACGGTCATTGGTCACAGGTCATTAGTCATTTGCAAGCTAATCCGTTACCTTCCCACGATTGACAAGTGACCATTGACTATTGACCAGCTTTCTCTTCCGTCACCATCGCGGTCACTTCGGCTTCACAGACGAGTTCGTCCTCAACAAACGCTTTGCCTTGCATTTTCCAAAACGGCGCCCGTTTCTTGATCACGTCGATCTCAAACCGCAATCGATCACCGGGCACGACCGGTTTTCGAAATTTCGCCCCGTCGATACCGGTCAAATACACGACCGGACGTGTTGCGTTTCCCAACGACTTCAACGCCAGAATCGCACCGGCTTGAGCCATGGCTTCAAGAATCAGCACCCCCGGCATAACCGGACGCCCAGGGAAATGCCCTTGGAAAAACGGCTCATTGATCGTTACATTCTTGAACCCGACGATCCGCCTATCGGGGTCCAACTCCTGCACGCGATCGACCAGGAGAAAGGGATACCGGTGAGGCAGAATGGACTGAATTTCTGCTTGTTCCATGACGGACATCTTCGGAACCTCCTCTATCAGGATGCTGAAAAAGTCCGCCAGCGGCGTTCTCACATCGCTCAGAGGCTCAACGTACCGAAGCGTACGCCTCGCCTCTTCGCTCGCTGCGGCCTTGCTGGACGGCCTTTTTGAGCATCCTGACACTTATGTTGACATCAACACCATCAAGTAAGATTTTACTGGCGACACTTCAAATGATCCTTCCAAGCTTGCTCATTACTTCCTCAGGGATGGGGGCTGATTGAGCTTCCACTGCGCGCGTCCAACGAGCACATTCTTATCGTGCGCGTTGCGCGAGCATAGAAGCTCATCAGCCCTCATCCCCTCCCATTATTTATTCAGCCGATCGAACTCCTTCACCACCTGATCGGTCACATCCAACGCGGGCTGATGATAGAGCACGATCTTAATTGCCGCCTCACTCCCCTTGTCGATCACCGCGATGAACCCGTTCTTCTCTCCCACAGCCTGCGCGGCTGCTTGCACTTTCTTCGAGTATTCCGCAACCATTTCACGTTGCTTCTGCTGAATCTCGCGATTGAAGTCAGCCAGGCGGCGTTGATAGGCATCCAGCTTGGCCTGGAACTGACCTTGCTTCTCCTGCTTCGCGCTGTCGGACAATTTCCCGTCTTGAATCGCCTGTTGCAGATCCTTCAGTTCTTGATCGTCGGCATTGATGATCTTTTGCCTGGTCATGGAGTATGCCTTAAGCTCTTCGAAGGCCCGCTTGCCGGCCTTCGACTGCTCAATCACCAATTGTTGATTCATCACCGCGACTTTGAAGGTTTCATCAGACAGCGCCGGCGACAGCATCGCCAGCCACAATGCTACTGCGCCCATCAAACTCATCACTCCCGTTCGTTTCATCAAATCCTCCTCAAATAGTGACGCGAGATGCGCGCGACGTGGAGATCGAAGTTCCGAACTCTTCAGCCTTTAGCCCGCCACCCGTCCCGCTATTCTCGCGAGTCTCGCTCCTCTCGCCGGTTATGGATACTCCCGATTAAACTCTTCGATGACCTGACCCGTAATATCGAGTCCTTCATCGCTATATAACGTGGGGCCGCCTTTCCCCTTATCCATGACGACCTGCAATCCGAGACGCTTCGATATTTTCCCCACAACGAGCCCCACCTTCTCGCGGAACCCTTCGAGCACATCTTTTTGCTTTTCCTGAACCTCCCGGTTCAATTCGCCCGCCTTCTGTTGGTACTCCGCCACCCGACGCCGAAATTGATCTTCGCGTTCCTTTTTGGCAGCCGGACTCAACACGCTGGCCTGCCTCCCGAAATCTTCCTCCATTCGACGAAGTTCTTTCTCATCCATCTCGATCAGGGCCTGGCGATTCTTCGAGAATGCGCCCAAAGACTCCTTGGCCTTCTTACCGGCGTTCGTCTCACTGAGAACACGGGACGGATCGACGACCCCTATTTTCCCTTCGACTTTGGTCCCGCCGGTAGCACAGCCGGACACAGCGAGGAGCGCCATCAACAGACCTCCCGCACAGAATACATTCCGCATGACGACATTAATCCTGATCATATCGCTACCTCTCGTTCGTGGCCATTGCCTGCTCCGTTAGAATATCGTACCGATGGTAAACTCGAAGACCCCTTTGCGTTCTCCTGGGTTTGGATCCAGATTAATTCCGTACGCGGCGCGGAGGGGGCCAAAGGGTGAAACCCACCGCCCCTCCAAACCGGCCGAGGACCGCAAGGGGGTTGAGACGGTATCACCGGCGAACCCTTTTCCGTAATCGAAAAAAATCACGCCGTTGAGTTTCGCCTCAGCTGAGATCGTGAAAATATAATCGAAGTTGAAGATCAACTGACTGGCCGCGCCGAGAAGGGTGTTATTTGACGTCACTGGGCCCGCCTTTCCGAAGACGAACCCTCGCATGGTATTAATGCCTCCAACAAAGTAGAGCTCGGTAAGAGGAACAGGCTGAGATTGGCCGCTGGTATTGAGGCCCTGCACAACACCGTAGCGCGCACGGACTGAGAGCCGTGTATCGTAAGGGAGCGGGGTATACTTGTTGACATCGAAGGTGTATTTAACGAAGTCGTTGGTGCCCCCCAGGTACGACGTGCCGAGACCAACTGCGACAGAAGTTCTCCAACCGGTGCGGGGATCCATGTGGAAGTCTCTCGTGTCGCGAGTCAGTGAAGTCCGAAATCCCGTGGTTGACTGATGCCCAATTTGATTCAAGATGATCGGCGGCGCCGTAGCCGACGGACTGGTGTATTCGATATCTTCTGCGAACGGGCTGATAGTCCCTGATACATACTCGGAGAACCACCGGCCGAACGTCACGCTGCCTCCGGTTTTCCTCTCATAGTAGGTGAAGTAGTTCGTCGCGCTCTTGAAGATGTCCAGCTGCATCGACGTCAAAGAGTCGTTCAGATAGGGATTGCGAAACGTGATCAACCCTATCGTCCGCTGCTGCCCCAACTGACCGCGGACTCGTCCCATCCAGCCATTCCCACCGATGTTTCCCTCCGTGATATCGGCGATCGCGACCAGTTGGTCCAATGTGCTGAATCCGCCGCCGATGCTGAATTGACCGGTCGGCTTTTCTTTCACGCGGACGTTCAAATCGACCTTATCCGGACCTACCTGCGCAGGAAGAATTTCCACTGTCTCGAAAAAGTTCAAGTTATTAAGCCGCTGAAAGCTCCGTTTCAACGCGGGGGTATCGATGACATCCTGTTCATCGACGCGGAGCTCACGGCGAATCACATTATCTTTTGTTTTCTCATTCCCATTAATATTGATCTGACGGATCCGCATCATCTCTCCTTCCTTTATGGTCAGAATGATGGCTGCGGTCCTCTCCGCCGTGTTCGGAATCACATTGGGCGAGGTATCGGCAAACGAATAGCCCCTGCTCCCATAGAGATCGTTCAATCGCGTAATTTCGTCACGAAGTTTCTGGCGCTGAAAAATCTCCCCTTCCTTGATCTTGAGCCCCTGGCGAAGCTCCGGATCTTCAAACACCGTATTCCCGCGGAATCCGATTTCACCAATGGTGAACGGCTCCCCTTCGATGACCGTGTATGTCACGACGAACCATTGCTTCGCGTCGTCGAGTTCCGCGGTCGGCAATCCGACCCGGACGTTTAAATAGCCTTTGTTGAGCAAGACCTCTTTGACCCGCTCGACGTCGTTGTTCATTTCTTCCTGCTTCAAGACGCCGGCATCCGAGAGCGCAGACGGCAACTTCATCTGGGTGATCAACCCATACCAGGGAATCCATTCCCTGGTCGCCATCACCTTGAACATTTCATCTTTTGTCGCCGCGTGCAAGCCATCAAAAATGACCGTCTTTACTCGCGCTTTCTCGCCTTCTTTAATGAGAAACGTCAGGCGCTTCCGATCCTCGTCCAGGGACTGCACGATGGGAATCACCCGGCAATTGAAATAGCCGTCTCCCTGGTAGGCCAGACGAACCTTCTCCGCACTCTCTTTGGCCTGTAACTGATCGAGAAACGCCTGGCTCTTGATCGTAATCTTCTCTTTGAGTTTGTCGTCGCTGAGTGCTTTATTCCCATCGAACACGATTTCGGTGATAAACGGTTTCTCGCGGACCAAAAAGGCCAAAGCCACCCCGCCCGCTCCCGGTTGCGTCTCCACCTGCACATCCTCAAAATATCCGGTTTCGTAGATAATCTTAATCTGCCCACGGACATTTTCAGGGGTGTAGGGATCGCCGGGCTTCAACGTCAATCGGCCGGCAATCGCCGGCGACTCGATCCGCTTGTTCCCTCGAATCTCGATCGCCGTCACTTTGACTTCGGCCTGCTCAGCAGCGACCGCAAGCACTATCGGCATCTCGCAGGTCAGGGTGACGAGCAGCATGACGAAAAGCCAACGAAGCCCCGCTGAGCAACAAACTCCCCTCACCGGATCTGCGTTCCCTGAAAAACGTAGGAAGATATTACCGGCGACATGGATAATCCTAACTTTGACCTCGACCCTGCGCCTCTGCCACAAACTCACACACAACGGATCCGGGGCGCGTGCCATGATCGCGGCTGCGGAAGTTCCCGACGTGAGAGGTTCACCTAGTCGGGGCACACGTGTCCCTCGGCGAACATGCATGCAAAACTCTCGGATTATATTGGGCACGTATTTGAATGTAAAGCTGAAGGCGCACATTATTCGCGCAAAGCGATGCACGCACGCGGGAGGAGCGCGACTCACGGGACGGGCGAGACGGGGAAGAATTCGAGGTTTTCAGAACTTCGAACCCGGAACTTCGAACATCGAGTTGCGCTTTTCCCGCCAGTCTCGCTCGTCTCGCTAGCGCAAGGTATCTGCGCATGCGTTCC
>JBAXBK010000069.1:0-9196 GCA_037142015.1 Nitrospira sp.
GATAGAAAAATCTCGCTTGACAACCCGTGGTCCGATACCTACCATACGACAGTTCCTGCCAAGGGACTGGCCTCACATGTCCGGGAAATTCATGTGGGTAACAGGGTAAACCGAGGAGCTGATTCTCATGACGAGTAAACAGCCGGTGCAAGCAAATCCTCCGGCCGTGGCCGCGGTGATTCCCACTTTGCCAGCGATTAAAGATTCACCTGCAGTCGAATGCGCCCTCAGCCGCAGTAAGCTCTATCTTCTTGTGTCGTGGAGTCTGCTCTATCCTGAAGACGAAGAGTTTCTCGATTACGTGCAATGCGGAGAATACGTCGAGGATGGGCGGGCGGCGCTCGATGCTTTGGATGTGTCGCTCAACGGAATCGGCGGTGAACGGGCCAAGCAGAAGCTGACGTTGCTCCGCAAGCAGTTCGATCAGATCGAAAAAGTTGTCGCATCGGAATGTGTCAACTGGCAGCTCAGTGATCTGCAAACCGAGCATCGCCGGGTGTTTAGTAATGTCATCACGCTCGATTGCCCTCCATACGAAACACTGTTTGGGAACGACCATGTGTTTGCTCAATCCCAAGTGATGGGCGATATCGCCGGATTCTATCGCGCGTTCGGTGTGGAGTTGTCCAAGGATATCCATGAACGGTTGGATCATTTGAGCGTGGAATTCGAGTTCATGCATTTCCTGGCATACAAAGAGTCGTATTCTCGCTGTCACGATGGATCGGACAAGACTCAGATTGTCCTGGACGCGCAGAAAAAATTCGTCAAGAATCATGTCGGCCGGTGGGTTCCGCTGTTTTGCCGGATGTTGGTCAAGAAAGCCGATTCTGGTTTGTATAAACACGTGGCGGACTTGATGGCGGAGTGGATGGATTTCGAAGCCGTGTTTCTGGGCGTTGCTCCAGCGCCCTACTCGGAAACCGATTATCGCCCGGCGACGTTCAATTCACCGGAAGGCCAGACCTATGAATGCGGTGCGCAGGACCAGGGAAATGAGCTGAGCCTGTTGCTGAATGAAGTCGGTGCTGATTCGTTTCTGGACAAGAAGGATCAAGGAAAAGATAAGGAAGAGGGGCCGGTCGGAACCGCCTAACATGGTGGTCGGCAGATATTGTGAACCTCTGCTCTTGACTTTTTTAATCGAGAGGAGGAATGTCGTATGAAAATAGAGAAGCCACAGATGAGCGTAGAGAAGCCGCAAAGCAAGCTACTGAAGATCGGTATTCTTGTCGCTTCGTTGATCGTGGGCGTAATTTTGGCACTCTTCACGATAAACACTCCGCATTGATCGTTGGCGTGACGTTGATCTTAATTCTTTAATCGAGAGGAGGAGTATCCTATGAGAGTAGTGCGGACACACAGTAAAGGTGTGGTGTTTGGCATTCTTCTCGCTGCGTTAGTCGTTGGCGTGATGCTGACGATTGGGCAGGTACCATTGGCTGTCAGTCAGCCGGTGACGATTCCGGCCAAGATGATCAAGGGAGCGATCCCGATGGATGGTCAGAATCCTGTTTGGGAGGGTGTGCCAGGGGTGATCATTCCGTTGAGCGGGCAGCTGATCACGACGCCGATGCACCCGAATATTTCGGTGAAGTCGGTGTTCGTGAAAGCCATGACCAACGGTAAAGAGATCGGTATGCGTATCGAGTGGATCGATCAGACCAAGAACGATACAACCATCGGTCCCCAAGATTTCCGCGATCAGGCGGCAGTCATGTTTCCGGTCAACACGGCAGGAGCGCCACCCTTCCAGTGCATGGGCCAGTCAGGCGGCACCACCAACATCTGGCGGTGGAATGCGGAATGGCAGAAGGACATAGGCAAGGATAGCGCAGGCATCTGGGATGTGGACGATCAATATCCAGGCATTTTTTGGGACTACTATTTCGAAGAGCCGGCCGGCGGCGTGACCTATCCTGATCGGATCGGTCGAAGCCTTGGGCCATTCAATCCCGGCATCTGGTCTGGCAACATTATGTCGGACCCGACATTACGTGTGAGCTCGGTTGAGGATCTGAACGCCAATGGCTTCAGTACCCTTACGACCCAAGCGCATCAGGATGTCATCGGAAACGGTGTGTGGGAACCCTCCGGTTCCGTCAAGGGTGGTGGATACACTGGTCCAACCTGGCGCGTAGTGGTGAAGCGCGCATTGGAAACCGGTGATGCCAATGATACCCAGTTCAAGGCAGGTATGTCTGTGCCCATCGCGTTTGCAGTGTGGGATGGGAACAACATTGAACGGAATGGCATGAAGGCGCTCTCCACCTGGTTTACCCTGAAGCTGTAGTAGTGAATCCGGTCTCTTGGAGAGACCAGCTCATTTCTTTAGGGTGGGCGTGATGGCAGAATGAGAAAACCTCCAGTCCGGCGTCAGCCGGGCTGGGGGTTTTTGTTTGTGTGCCAGTATATGATGAGCCCGCATGTCCTCATGACAGTTTGTCGTGAAAGCATGCGGGTGCGAAGCGAGACGGGCATTATTCAGAAAGGATGCTGCCATGAAACGCTCATTGTTCTCGGGGTCAATCTCCTTCGTTCTCGTCGTGCTCCTTGCCTCTGTCGCGCACTCGGAAATCCTGGCCATGCTGAATTATGAAAGTAAGCCTGAAAACTCGGTTCGAAAAGAGGGGTTGGCCATCATCGATGTCGATCCCAAATCCTCAGGGTTCGGGAAGATATTGATGGATATTCCACTCCCGCCTGACCTCGTGGCGCATCATCTCTACTTCAATCGAGATATGAGCAAAGTCTATGTTACGGCGCTGGGAAAAACTGTCTTACACGTGCTTGATCTGAAACGTTCCCCCTACAGGATGAAGGCGGTGGAGATTCCAGACTGCAGCGTTCAAGAAGATATTGTGTTCTCTGACGACAAGCGAACCTGGTTTCTCACCTGTATGGGATCGAGTACCGTCATCATGGGAGATGCGAGGAATGACGCACCCCTCAAGACGATTGCCGCGCCACCTCCCGGTGACCCGTTCATCAGTCACCCTCATGGCATTACCATCCATAATGGGATCAATCGCGTTCTGATTACCAGTACCGTGATGCCTGGCGATGTATCCCAAGCGGGAGAGACGATTACGGTCCTTGAAGCCACCACCGGCAAGGTGCTTTCCACGCACAAAGTGTCGTTGAAGGCCTCGCCTTCCAAGGCTGCCCCGGTCGAAGTGATGTTTTCCCCCCGTGCGGATCCCCCCATTGCGCATATTACAAATATGTTAGAGGGAACTTTGTGGACGGCTGCATGGAACCCGAAGTCAAAGAGCTTTAGCTTTGAGCAGATCGATGACTTCGGCCCACGTGAACAGGGGGTGCTTCTGGAGATGTTGCATAACCGCAAGGGCGATCGGTTGTACGTCACGACCGCCAAGCCAGGGTATGTCAATATCTACGATAACAAAGATCCACGGCACCCTCAGTTTCTACGGGCCATCGCGACAGCCGCAGGCGCACATCACATGGCTCTGTCTTCTGATGAAAGCTATCTCTTCGTCCAGAACAGTTTCCTGAATCTTGAAGGAATGAGTGATGGATCGATCTCGGTCGTTGACCTAGTGAAAGGAGAGGTGGTTGGGAGCGTTGATACGCTGAAGAATCAGGGGTTTAACCCCAACTGCATCGTTCTTTTACCAAGTGATCAGAAATAAACCGGCGTATCCCTGAAAATATAAACGGATAAAGGTGTCAGTCTATTTCTGAGAACGGAGTCCCTGAACCACCTTCTTCTCGATGTCGGCCCGGTGAGCGAATGCTTCGAGCTGTGTCACCTTCCACTGCATGATGCCCTGGGCGGGAAGCGCACGAAGAAGTTCAGTCACCTCATCTTTCGACTGACCCAACACCCGAAAAGTAGGCCAGCGGGAGCGTGAGGAACCGGCCCGCGGCGTGGTCTTCTTGACCCAGAAGGAGGCCCCGACGAGGGCACGACGACGAGGGCATACCGAGACAGATTCTGGCCGCCCTGCGGGAAGCAGCGGGTGGCACGACCGTGGTGGATGTGTGCCGGCAGGTCGGCCTCAGCGAGCAGACGTTTTACGTGTGGCAGCGCAAGTATGCGGGGCTGGGCCTCAGTGACCTGCGCAAACTGCGGCAGCTCCGTGAGGAGAATGCCACGTTGAAACGCTTGGGGGCGGATCTCTCGCTCGATCGCCAGAGGCGGCAGGAGATCGTGCGAAACAAGCTGGACGGCCTCGGGACCGGCGTGTGCTGGCACGCTGGGCGCACACGACCTATCAGGTCAGTGAGCGCCGGGTCTCAAGGCTGTGCCGATGGCGCGAGCCTCCTTACAGTATCGGAGTCGTCGTGATCCGCAAGAGGCGTTGCGCCTGCGGGTGTGAGAGTTGGCGGCGAGCCGAGTACGCGTCGGGTATCGGCGACTCACGGTGTTGCTGAGACGGGAAGGGGGCAGGTGTGAACGCCAAACGGATCTATCGGCTGTAGACGGACGAAGGGCTGACGGGGCGGACCCGGCACCGCACGAAGGCCGCGGGCCGAGCCCGTGTGCCGCAACCAGGGGCGACCGCCCCGAACCAGCGGTGGAGTAGGGACGTCATGGGCGAGCGCGTGGCGGTTGGCCGCGGGTTTCGGATTCTGACCGTCGTGGACCCGTTCACGCGGGAAGGCTTGTGTTTGGTGGCTGATCAGTCCCTCACCGGGGAGAACGTGGCGCGGGAGTTAGAGCCGGTGGTGATGCAACGTGGCGCACCGCGTGCGATCACCGTGGACAACGGCAGCGAATTTGCCAGTCGGGTCATGGATGCCTGGGCCTACCGGCATGGGATCCAGCTGGATTTCATGCGGCCAGGCAACCCGGTCGAGGACGGCTTCATCGAGAGCTTCAATGGACGGTTACGGGATGAATGCCTCACGGTGGAAGTGTTTTTTACGCTCGAGGATGTGCGACAGAAGTTGGCGCGGTGGCAGCGGGACTGCAATCGGGTTCGATCCCATATGTGCGCTGGCAGATCGGGCGCCTGCGGCGTGTGTGGCCGAGTGGGTCGTGGCGACCACACCGACTGACCAGGACGCCCCTGAATTACTGGAGACAATCACGTGAGCCAGGGTAGGTTCGCAGCGCCGCACTGGCGGCCCACACCGATCACGCGCAGGCCAATGCCTCAGGTCTCGATCGGTCTACATTCGCGGGGCGGGTCAAGCTTTATGACTGTCGGATATTTATGGAAACATTGCAGTATTTTCGATCTGCAGCCTTCGTCTGTGGCTCGGCATATTCGTTACACTCACTCAATGATGGTACCGAATGGTAACGCATGAGACTATAGATTAAGATATTGATTTTATTATGAATTATATTTTAAATTTGTCAGACGTTAACCCAATGATACCGTAACTACTCAACAAGCCATGCTTCGATCACTTCAGAGGAATTATCTTAAGCGCATTTTTCTTCAACTATTCAATAACTTAAAAGCTTCGTTTAATTGAATTTAGTTCCATGAATAGTGGTGCGTATATTGCTCATAACCTGACGAGACATTTAGTGCGTGAAAGGCAATAAGGTCTAACGTATTATCTGGGTTTAGCTGATGGTAGGCTTAGTTTTTTTACTTTGCATCAATAGAATCCCTCAACTTTAGGAGGTGTGCCCCATGTTTTTATCACGTAGGCAGTTCTTGAAGGTTTCTGTGGGGACAGTCGCCGCAGTGGCCGTCGCGGACAGGGTTTTGGCGTTGACCGCGCTCCAGCCGGTCATTGAAGTTGGGAACCCTTTGGGTGACTACCCGGATCGGTCCTGGGAGCGGGTCTACCATGACCAGTACCGCTACGATTCGTCCTTTACCTGGGTCTGTTCTCCGAATGACACGCATGCCTGCCGCGTGCGGGCCTTCGTCCGCAACGGCGTCGTCATGCGGGTCGAGCAGAACTACGATCACCAGACCTATGAAGACCTCTATGGCAACCGCGGCACCTTTGCCCATAACCCCCGGATGTGCTTGAAGGGGTTTACCTTTCATCGCCGAGTCTATGGCCCCTATCGGTTGAAGGGGCCTGTGATGCGCAAAGGGTGGAAGGAGTGGATGGACGCCGGCTCGCCGGAGCTCACGTCGGAAGTGAAGCGCAAGTATAAGTTCGACAGCCGCTATTTAGACGATATGCTCAGAGTGTCTTGGGATACGGCCTTTACCTATGCGGCCAAGGCCATGGTCATTGTCGCCACACGTTACAGTGGGGAGGCTGGGGCTCGTCGGCTGCGCGAGCAGGGGTATGCGCCGGAAATGATCGAGATGATGAAGGGTGCCGGCACCCGCACGTTCAAGCATCGCGCCGGCATGCCGGTCCTCGGGATGATCGGCAAGTTTGGCAATGCCAGGTTGAACGGTGGTGTTAATGCGCTGTTGGACGCCTGGATTCGAAAGGTCGGTCCGGAGCAGGCCCAGGGCGGCCGTTATTTGTCGAACTATACGTGGCACGGCGACCAGAACCCGTCCCATCCTTGGATATTCGGTGTCCAGGGGTCTGACGTTGACCTCTCTGACATGCGCTTCTCTAAGCTGAATACGAGCTGGGGGAAGAACTTCGTCGAGAACAAGATGCCGGAAGCCCACTGGAAGCTGGAATGTATTGAACGGGGCGCCAGGGTGGTAGTAATCACGCCCGAGTATAACCCCACCGCCTATCGGGCGGACTACTGGATGCCGTTACGGCCAACGTCGGACGGTGCAATATTCTTAGGCGCCATGAAGATCATCGTCGATGAGAATATGCACGATGTCGATTTCCTGAAGGGTCATACCGATGCGCCCTTGCTTATCCGTACTGATACCTTACAGTTCCTCGACCCGCGCGATGTGGTGGCTGATTTTAAGTTCCCGGACTTCTCCAAGAGCTATTCGGGCCGGGTACAATCCTTGACGCCTGATCAGGTCGCACGGTTGGGCGGGCAGATGGTGTGGGATCTGACCAAAAAACAGGCAGTTCCGATCAGCCGGGAGCAGGTTGGCTGGCACTATCAGGACAGTGGTATTGATGCAGCCCTCACCGGCACCTATCGCGTGAAGCTGCTCAATGGACGAGAAGTCGATGCGATGCCGATTTGGCAGATGTACATGGTGCATTTTCAGGATTACGATCTGGACACCGTCCATCAGATCTGTCGGACGCCGAAAGATTTGCTGGTCCGGTGGGCACGGGATTCCGGTTCGATCAAGCCCGCCGCCATTCATAACGGCGAAGGCACGAACCATTATTTTCACCAGACTTCTAACTCACGTGGCGCCGCGATGGTGCTCATCTCCACCGGCAACGTCGGGAAGTTCGGTGCCGGGCAATGTACCTGGGCCGGTAACTATAAGGCTGGATGTTTTACAGCCACGCCATGGTCGGGCGGTGGTCTTGGTGTGCATACAGGAGAGGATCCCTTCAATATCACCCTGGATCCGAACGCGCACGGTAAAGAAATCAAGATCCAACAGTATTACTACGGCGAAGAGGTCGGCTATTGGGGTCATGGAGACACCCCTCTGATCATCAACACACCCAAGTATGGGCGCAAGGTATTCACGGGCAAGACGCACATGCCGACTCCGAGCAAGTTACGGTGGGTGTCTAACACAAACCATGTCAACAACGCCAAGCACCACTATGACCTGGTCCACAATGTTGATCCGAACATCGAGACCGTTATTACGCAGGATGTCGAGATGACCTCGGACATCAACCATAGTGATCTGGCCTTTGCCTGTAACACTTGGATGGAGTTCACCTATCCCGAAATGACGATCACGGTGTCCAATCCCTGGGTGCAGATTTGGAAGGGCGGGATCCGACCCCTGTACGACACCCGGAACGACCTCGATACGTTTGCCGGCGTCGCATCGAAGTTGGCGGATATGACCGGCGACACGCGGATGAAAGACTACTTCAAGTTCGTTTTCGAAAACCGTGTCGATGTCTATGCCCAGCGGTTGCTCGATGCCTCCAGCACCTTCTACGGCTACAGCGCCGATGTCATGCTGAAGTCGGAAAAGGGCTGGATGGTCATGACCCGTACCTATCCGCGGCTTGCGTTCTGGGAAGAGACGAACGAGTCGAAGCCCATGTGGACCAGGACCGGTCGGTATGAAACATACCGGACCGAACCGGAAGCGATCGAATACGGCGAAAACTTCATTTCGCACCGTGAGGGCACGGAAGCAACCCCGTATCTGCCGAATGCCATCATGACCACCAACCCCTATGTCCGGCCAGACGACTACGGGATTCCGATTACGGCGCAGCACCATGACGACAAAACGGTGCGGAACATCAAGCTGCCGTGGCAGGAAATCAAGCGGCATGCCAATCCCTTGTGGGAGAAGGGCTACCAGTTCTACTGCGTCACACCCAAGACCCGCCATCGGGTGCACAGTCAATGGTCCGTGAACGACTGGGTGCAGATTTACGAGTCGAACTTCGGCGATCCGTACCGCATGGACAAACGAACCCCGGGGGTCGGTGAACACCAGCTGCACATCAACCCGCAGGCGGCGAAAGACCGCGGCATCAACGACGGCGACTACGTCTATGTGGACGGCAACCCGGTGGACCGGCCCTATCGGGGCTGGAAACCGTCGGATCCCTACTACAAGGTCGCGCGACTCATGATCCGGGCCAAGTACAATCCGTCCTATCCGTACCATGTCACGATGTCGAAGCACGCGCCCTATGTGGCCACGCCGAAGTCGGTCAAGGGCCATGAGACGCGGCCAGACGGGCGCGCCATCGCGGTGGATACGGGCTATCAGTCGAACTTCCGGTATGGCGCCCAACAGTCCTTTACCCGGAACTGGTTGATGCCGATGCACCAGACCGACTCCTTACCGGGCAAGCATGCCGTTGCCTGGAAGTTCAAGTGGGGCTATCAAGTCGATAATCATGGAATCAACACGGTGCCGAAGGAATGCTTGATCCGGATTACCAAGGCCGAAGACGGCGGCATCGGGGCCCGCGGGCCCTGGGAGCCGGTGCGGACGGGCTTCACGCCGGGCCAGGAAAATGAGTTCATGATCAAGTGGCTCAAAGGCGAACACATTAAGATCAAAGTCTGATGACGTGAATCGTGAATCGCACGCGCGGTCGTTGAACGAATAACGAGAAACGATTAGCGTATAACGAGGAGGAACGACAATGCCTGAAGTGTATAACTGGCACCTGGGACGGAAGATGTTGTATCCCTACGAGGAGCGGC
>JBAXBK010000070.1:0-9041 GCA_037142015.1 Nitrospira sp.
GGCGATCACGCAGGATCGGACCACAGAATGACCCACTCGAATGCGCGAAGACCCGTATTTTGCAGGGAAACTGTATATGACGCTTAAGAGGGGGAGTGCCCCTTACGAAGAGGCGATGGATGCAAAACCACGTGCAATAGTGCCGAGAGCCAATCTGGAATTGCAGATTGATAGGCTGAATGTTTTTAGGGTTCTAGAAGCCGAGAAGGGCCTGAAGCGTGAGCGAAACGGGCAGAGAAGTTCTGAGTTCTGAGTTCTGAGTTAGAGGCGGACAGGGAAGGTCGGAGTTCGAAGTTCCGAGCGCTTCAGCCTTCAGTCTGAATCCCTTCAGCCTAGTGCTTTCAGTCTGAATCCCTTCAGCCTATCGTCTTCAGCCTGAATCCCTGACCGAGGCCTGCTACAACCGCCAGTATTTTAGCGTCTTTGGCAGTTTTTCAGGATCAAGTAGACATTTCACATCGATCACCACGCCGTCCCGTTGACTGCGGAGAGGCTTGAGCAACTTCTGCAACCCCATATCCGTATATTTACGATGCGCGACGGCCACAATCATTCCGTCGACATCGTGGAGATCGTCCCACTGGCTTAAATGGATGCCGTATTCTTCGAACGCCTCTTCTGCCTGCGCGATCGGGTCATGCACCAGGACTTGCACCCCGTACTCGCGCAATTCACGAATAATGTCCGGCACCCTGCTGTTGCGCAAATCCGGCACATTCTCCTTAAAGGTCAGGCCCAGGACTGCCACTTTAAGATCGCTGGCTGGTCTGTAGAGTTGACCGAGCCGCTTCATCGTTTGTTCCGCGACGAACTTTCCCATGCCATTGTTGATGCGCCGGCCGGCGAGAATCACCTGGGGATGGTAGCCCACCGACTCGGCTTTACTCGTCAGGTAATAGGGATCGACCCCGATACAATGGCCGCCCACCAGCCCTGGGGAAAACTTGAGAAAGTTCCACTTGGTTCCGGCAGCCTCCAGGACCGACTTGGTATCGATCCCGAGACGATCAAAGATGAGCGCCAACTCGTTCATCAGCGCGATGTTCAGATCCCGCTGCGTATTTTCAATCACCTTCGCCGCTTCCGCCACCTTGATACTGGAAGCCCGATGGATCCCCGCCTTGACCACGAGTTCGTAAGTCTTGGCGACGATCTCCAGCGATGCGTCGTCTTGGGCTGACACCACCTTGACGATGGTTTCCAGCCGATGTTCCTTATCGCCAGGATTAATACGCTCAGGAGAATAGCCGAGCTTAAAGTCCACTCCACACTTCATCCCGGAGGCCTGTTCGAGAATCGGCTGGCACACTTCCTCCGTGGCTCCAGGATAGACCGTTGATTCGAAGACCACGATCGACCCAGGCGCCAGATTGGCCCCGATCAGCTCGGACGATTTACGAAGCGCCGTCAAATCCGGCTGAAGGGCTTCATTGATGGGCGTCGGTACGGCCACGATGATAAAATCCGCAGCCTTGAGATCGCTGGGCTGATAGGTATATTGAATGTCAGTCGCTTTCAAATCCGCGACAGACACTTCCCCCGTACGGTCAAGCCCATTCTGCAATTCCGCGATCTTGGCCTTGTTGATATCGAATCCGATCACGTGCTGCTGCTTCCCGAATGCGACAGCAATAGGAAGGCCCACATAACCGAGTCCAACAACGGCAATTTTTCGTGCGTTCTTTTGCTTCTGCGCCATGATGCCTCCTCAGCGGTTTGTGCCAGGATGGCAGAACCTCCAGTTTCCGTCAACGAAATCGAGTGAATCAGGCACTCCGGTGTCTAGGTAGATAGGCTGAAGGGATTCAGGCTGAAGGTTAAAAGACGGGGTTCGAAGTTCCTACAACCTCGAACCGTCGCCCGTCCCGCTTGCCGCGACTGTCTCTCTTCCACAAATAGAAAGGGCCAGTCCCCTTGCGAGGACTGGCCCTGCTTGTCCAATTCTTTTCAGTCAGGAAGACAGGCTGAAGGGATGCAGGCCGAAGGGTTCGGAACGTCGACCTCTGACCTCTGACCTGAACCCCTTCAGTCTGCATCCCTTCAGCCTATCTTCCTCAGTCTGAACCCCTTCAGCCTACCGATTTAAGTACTCTTGAATGTCTGCAATGGCCATAGCTGCCTCCTTTTCGAAAGCGAACGCACTCTTCTCGTGACGAAAGCGGTGATGATAAATCCGTCGTCGGTCCGTTCCCGATACACAACCGCAAGATGTTTCCCTTGTTCCAATTCACGAAGCGCGATCAACAGAACGAGAATCTCACCTGGGTTGGATGACAACGTTCGCCGGACACCGGCGGAGCCGTGCAGTATGTTATTCAGGGCAAAAGAGCAAGGAGCCGAGCGACAGCGAAGAATTATCGCTCGGCTGGGTCTAGCACCGCACAGACAATATAGAGTCCCGTGCGGTCGAAGATTTCGGCAGCCCGTGCGGCAAGGGCTAAATCGAACCGATCCACATCGGCCTCGGACCAATCGATTGGCGGAATAATGTCAACGTGTCCATCTTCATCTTCATACGAAAGTGGACTGACATCGACGGCGGCGGCCGGACAGAGTGCTTTGGCGTATAAGGCCAAATCGGTCAATGTGGCATCCACTGCAGCCCGGCGACTGACAAGATCAGCGTGAGAGATCATGGTGTACAACCTCCATTGCGCGTACAAACTCAGCTGCGCGGCGCACAATGCGTTCAGCGACCTTCAGGCTGATCCCGGTGCGACCGTAATCCGCAGCATGCCGCACTGCCAAACCTGACGAGAGATAGTCCCGCAACTGAGCCGAAAGCAGTTTGCGGCGATGAATCAATTCGGTCGTCAAGGCCGCTTGCAAGGCAGGATGGCTCCATGTGGATCGGCTCACACCGACACTGGCCAGCGCCACCTGTGCACTCTGAAACATCGCATAAAAGGCCCGACTCGCAGCTGAATTGACAAACCCTGCATCCAGACAGAGTTTCGCGCCCTGCAATGATTCCCTCGCCCGCTCCATCTGCTCGCGCCAGCGTAACGGGATCAGAAAGGAGAGTCAAACCCAAACACCAACCATGTTTCCGTTCACCTCACACAGAAGTATTTGCGTACACAAAAAGAAAAAGCCAGCCCCCTTGCGAGAACTGGCCCTTGATACTCAGGTAGGTAGGCTGAAGGGATGCAGGCTGAAGGTTCCAGGAGGCTGAAGGGGTTAAGGGGTGAAGGCTGAAGGTCGGAGTCTGAAGTTCCGAAACCTTCAGCCTGAACTCCTTCAGCCTTACCCCCTTCTTCTTTTCCAGATCCCAATTCCGGCCAACCCGGCGCCGAGGAGTAAGAGGGATGCTGGCTCGGGAACTTTTGGATAGTGATGGGGATGTTTAGGGTGATCCTTATCGTGATCATAGTCCTTCTTATCGTCCCGGTCATATTTCGGATCATCATCCCGGTCATGCTTGGAATACTGATAGTCGCCTTTCACCTTGTACTTCTCATCGTCAGACCCATCACGATCACTGCTCTTGTATATGAAATCATTGAATATCGTCCCACCATGGGTACGATATTCCTCAGCATCCTGCGACTGCCCAGTTTCGCCGTGGAAATACCCATGGTTCATCGTATCGGAGGCATATCCTGCATCAAACCTTAGGCCTCCGAACGTGTGCTCGGTAAAGTCATCTTGCCTGTGCGACGTATAGGCTCCGTCTGTCTTTGAACTATCGTGATAGGTTTCGACTTCGATGTTCGAAGCCTTTGCCTCCGCGCCCCACAGCATCACCAACGAACCGACAAGTAACAGATAACGTTTCATGCTTCTCACTTCTTAAGAGCGCCTGCGTTGCAAAACCCGTCACGACGCTAGAACAGGATGGACGGCTTCGTCGCGTATCACTACGCAACCCCTAAGCAGACTCTGTGCCATATCCTGCCCAATCTCTGC
The DNA here is from genome assembly GCA_037142015.1 of Nitrospira sp. GTDB lineage: Bacteria > Nitrospirota > Nitrospiria > Nitrospirales > Nitrospiraceae > Palsa-1315. The sequence continues at coordinate 3,910 of JBAXBK010000070.1, forward strand.
TACGGAGCATTATCAAGCAGTTATACTTTCGCATGAAGGGGCGGAGTTCTTACTGCGCCAGACTCTGTAAAAAGACTATACAGAGACCTTGGCCTCATCGTATGGCTGACTCGCACAGATTTTTGTGATTGCGTGAGATATCGATTGGTTAGGAAACGGGCGAGGCTATAAGAGAGGTGTAAAGAAATTTGACGTGCGGGGCGCAGGCTGAAGGGGGTAAGGCCGAAGGGGTTCAGGCTGAAGGTTGGAGGAGGCTGAAGGGATTCAGACTGAAGGGGCTCAGGGGCGAAGGCTGAAGGGTTCGGAACGTCGACCTCTGACCTTCGGCCTGAATCCCTTCAGCCTAGCGATTTCAGCCTGAACCCCTGCATCCCTTCAGCCTACAACTCTTCCAACGTCGCCTTCGCTTCTGCGGCGCCAGGATAGTTTGCGTTGAGTTGCAGCGACTTCTCTAGGGCTTTGCGGGCTTCGGGCTTGTTCTCGTTTTTATACTGAGCCATGCCGTAGTGGTACAAGATCACCGGATTCTCATGGAGTTGATCGGCTGCTTCCTTCAGGAGGGAAACAGCTTTCAGATAGACCTTCTTCTGGTAATAGATCCACCCGAGGGTGTCCGCGACGTTTGGATCGGTCGGCGTCACCTCCCTCGCCGTCTGCGCATACCCCAAAGCGACATCGACGTTCCCGCCGCGCTCGACCATGAGCCAGGCCAGGTTGTTGGCTGCCGGGGCGAACCGTGGATTGATGCGAACCGCTTCCTGATAGCGTGATTGTGCCTGGTCAAACTGCTGGCGCGACTCATGAATCATGCCGATCATCATGTGGGCCGGGGCAATCTTTGTGTTTTTCGACAGGATAGTTTCATACTCTCGAACCGCCTCATCCAATCGATTCGTCTGCATGTACAGTCCCGCAAGGCCGGTGTAGGATTCGAGGATGGCGTCATTCAGCGCAATCGCCTGCTTGAATGATGCCTCCGCCTGGTCATATTCCTTGGTCGCAGTGAAGAATTGACCCAGCAGGTTATAGATCAGCGGATTCTTGGGGACCAATTCGCGATGCTGCTTAATGCGATCGCGCGCCTCTGCCAATTTGCCCTGGCTTGCCTTGATAGCAGCAATCTGTGCGAGCGGCTCAATGAAATCCGGCTTCGCCTTGAGCGCCTGTTCGAAATGCGCCAGGGCCTCGACAGGATTCTTGTTGGAGCGCGCAATCAATCCCAACCGGTGGTGCGCGATCTCATGGTTCGGCGCGACCTTGACGATGGACTCGAAGACCTGGCCGGCCTTTGCCGTATCGTTTTTCCGCAGATAGGCCTCTCCCATGATCGTGGCAGCCTGGACGCTTTTTGGATTGAGCCGCAGCACAGCCTGCGCTTGTTCGAGGGCGAGGTCTGCCGATCCCTGGGTGAGGTAGACGGCAGCCAGTGCCGCATGCGATTCGATCGTATTCGGCGCCAGCTCGATGACCGTTTTGAGTTCCTGAACGGCTTGGGGCAGATCGCCCTTCTTCGCATAGGCCACACCCAAGAAGTGATGCGGGGCCGGCGAGCGAGGCTCCTCCCCGCTCAAGGCTTGCAGCAGGGGCAAGGCATTGTCGATCTGTCCACGGGCCAGCTTGAGTTGAGCCTCGAAGAGACGGCCACTGGAGTCCTTGCTGTTCGCTTGCAGAATGGCGGTGGTCTGTCGTTCGGCTTCATCGAGCTTGTGGGTGGCGATGAGTATGGCAATCTGCCGATCCCGCGCCGCCATCGATTTCGGATTGACGGCAAGCGCCTGTTGGTACGTGGCTGCCGCTTTGTCGAGTTGCTCTGTGGCTCGATAGAAGTCTCCCAAGGCCACCAAAGGAACGTCGTCTTGCGGCTTGGATTGGGCCCAGGCCAAGTAGGTCGCTTCGGCATCGCCGAGGCGATTGACCGACGCATAGAAGCCGGCCAGCTTGACTCGAGGTTCCGGCCGATCGGGGGCATCGTTGAGCGCGCGCTTGTACTCGGCTTCGGCTAGGTCGGCTTTCCTGTTGATGAAATGAAGATCGCCGAGAGCGAATCGCGCCTCAAGAGATTGGGGGTTGGCCTGCAGCGCCTGCTGCAACACGGATTCAGCCGAGCCATAATCTTTGATGTGCACATAGGCCCGGGCCAGATCGATGTAGAGGTTGACGTTCTGCGGATCCAGCACGATCGCCCGCTTCAGTTCTGCGATGCCTTCCTGGATTTTTCCTTCGTTCAGCAAGCTTGCCCCGCGCAGGATGACACCCTCTTTGTTATTCGGCGCCGAGGTCAAGACAATGTCGGCATGCGCGCGCGCTTTTGCCGGTTCCTTTGCGAGAAGCAACAGCTGTCCAAGCTTCAGCTGCGCATCCTGATTTCCGGCGTTCAACTCGACGGTAGCGGATAATTCCTTGAACGATTGCTGAAGATCCGGAACCGTTCCGAGCTTCAAGTAGGAAAGCGCCAATCGATAATGGGCGTCGGGATCGTTCGGATCGATTTGCACGACATTCTTAAGTTCGACGATCGCCTCGCGATATTCGCCCTTGTCGAAATAGGCGCTGGCTCGTTCCCGATGATGACTCGCCTTAGTCTCTGCAGTTTCCTTCGTGCAGCCACCAGCGGTGATCAACAGCAGCGGAAGCACAACAACTGAAATAGGCCAATAGCGGTTCATAACCATGAGACTCCTAACTGGTTCATCTGGTTGATTTCGTTTGTTTGGTTTGTCTGGTTATTTAGTTGAACGAAACTAACTAAATGAACTAAATGAACCAAATCAACCAGATGAACAAAACAAACCAAATAAACATTCCGATACGGGTTTATGCTACGGCCCCGATCAGATTCGACAAAGAGATTTCTGTGTTCCCGCAGGAATTCAGGTATATAGGCTGAAGGGGTTCAGGGGTTCAGACTGAAGGCCGGAAGTCCGAACCCTTCAGCCTGAATCCCTTCAGCCTACCGATTTCCGCCTGCACCCCTTCAGCCTATCTTCCGCAGCCTAAACCCCTTCTTCTCCTCCATATCTCAATCCCAACCAAGCCGGCGCCGAGGAGCATGATGGATGCTGGCTCGGGGACAGATTGACAGGAGCCATTGGGATCATCACAGCGAGGAGTGGGGGGAAGGTCGCCCAGGCCAGCTCGGATGTTGTCGATATTGAATGACGTAGTGCCCCGGCCAGGAGTTCCGGTGATGGTGACTCGGTCCACGGATACTAATGAATCAGCTGGGCTCATGTCGAAGGTGTTGAAGGTGTTGATGCTGCTAATGACAACAGAGGTTGAGAGAACTTCTACCCCCCCCAGAAAACCTGCAATCGTATACGACGTTCCGCCAGCTACGTTGCTTGTCAGGTCGAGGCCCTGGAACGTGAACCGCTCCCCGCCCTCGGTTACGGTGATCTGCGACTCGCCAGGATGATAGATTGGGCCTGCGACAATAGCAGGAATAGAACTGCCGAAAACATGTGCCTCCAACCATTGGCCACCCGTCGCCTTGACGGTGTAACCATGCTCCGTGTAGGAAGTGAACGTACTCAGATTAGATCCGCCCAAATTACTGAATCCAATCGTATAGGCCATGGTCTCCGTAGCCCAGAGCATCACGAACAGACCCACCAGCAGCGAATATCGTTTCATCATTGCTCGCATCATCATAACGTCATAAATCAGTAGGCTGAAGGGATTTAGGGGTTCAGACTGAAGGCCGGAGGTCCGAACCCTTCAGCCTGAATCCCTTCAGCCTGTGCCCGTGACCTTCAGCCTGAACCCCTGCGTAGTTACCTTCTACATATACCTTCTGCAGATCCTGGTAGTTCGCATGGTACGAGCAGGGTCAAGACATTGAAATTCCCCATTGGGGTTAGGCTTTCTATACGAAGGTAGATAGGCTGGGGACTAGGGGTTAAGGCTGAAGGCTCGGGCACAGGCTGAAATCGGTAGGCTGAAGGGATTCAGGGGTTCAGACTGAAGGCTGACGGAAGGTCTGTCTGGTCTATTTGGTTTGTTTGGTTTATTTGGTTGAACCAGATAGACCAGATGACCAGACAGACGAGACAGACCTGCTTTCATGCTGAATCCCTTCAGCCTGTGCCCGTGTTCTGCACCCCTTCTTCTATCTCTCGGATTGACAGGTTTTGGATCGAAGGACATAATGCATTGACTCGTTGAAAGATTCTGAACGTTGCGCATTACCACCAAACACCGAGCCAAGGTTCTTCGTGAAGTTCTCTGAGCTGGTAAGGATGTTGGAACATAGAGGAGTAAGATGATCAACCTCAAGTACTCGCTCGTCATCGAGGCGACGGACGATCCCACCTTCTTTGGGTTTTACTCCTCCGATCTTCAAGGATTCAGCGGGGTAGGCCACTCCATTGAGGATTGCCTGTACCAGGCACGGTGGGGGATGGAAGAGCACCTGACTCTTCTGAAAGAAAAGGGACTGCCCATTCCTACCCCAATCCCTAATCCCACCGTCATCATTCAAAACGAAAAACGAGTCGGTCAACTTGTTCCAGGTAGATAGGCTGAAGGGGCACAGGCTGAAGGCTGAAGTGTTCTGAACTTTGAATCACGAACTCCGGCCTTCAGCCTGAATCCCTTCAGCCTGAATACCTTTTCTTATCTTGCCTCACGTGATGAACAAGGTTATTCTCAGAACCAGTGGCAGCATGAGGGAGGGCAGCATGAGCTATTTGCAACAAACCATCAAAGCGGTGATTCGACCAGGCGACGAAGCTGGCTATGTGGCTGAGTGCCTTGAAATTGCCGTCGTGACTCAGGGGCGGACGCTGGATGAAACCGTCAAGCATCTGCAAGAAGCCACCGCGCTTCATCTGGAGGGAGAGCACCTGGCGGCCTTTGGGTTGCGCGAGAAACCAACATTGGTGCTGACCATGGAGTTGGACCCAGTCCATGCCCAAGCTTCGTAGACTCGCTGGTCGCGATGTCCTCACCATCCTCCAGGGCTTTGGCTTCCAGCAGGTCTCCCAACGAGGCAGCCACGTCAAGCTGGTCCGTGACGTCACAGAGGCCCACCAAGTTTTGACCATCCCCCTCCACGCCGAATTAGATCCCGGCACCCTTCGTGCCATATTTCGCCAAGCCAGTCGATTCATTTCAGAACAAGATTTACGCCC
>JBAXBK010000071.1:0-8704 GCA_037142015.1 Nitrospira sp.
GCGGGGGTGGCGGCGGGTATCCAGGAACTCCCGGACTTGTTCTACCGCGATCTGGCGCGCGATTATCAACAGAAACGCGATCGGTTCTGTCAGGCCTTGGCGAAGGCCGGTCTGACACCGTCGATTCCGCAAGGCGCATACTATGTGCTGGCCGATGCGTCGCGCCTGCCTGGCACAACGGGAAAAGCACGAGCAATGTTTCTTCTCGAGACGATCGGCTTGGCCGGCGTGCCGGGGGAAGCCTTCTTCTCCGGGCCTGAGGGGAAGCAGTTCATCCGATTCAGCTATGCGAAAATCGATTCCGATATCGATGACGCGTGCCAGCGGCTTGCGCGACTCGCGTAGGAGCGGGCCTCAAGACTTCTGCCACTCGTCCAAATCGCTTGATCGCTCTTGTGCGTCTGTTCACCAAATGGTACGTAGGAGGAAATGATAGGGAGTCTCATGGAAGGACGTAAACATACTCGTTTCGCAGTGCAACTCTCTGTGTCGTTCAGTGGAGACCAGCTTTCTGACGGGGGCACTATCTTAAATGTGTCTTCGGAAGGTTGCGCCATCACGTCGGACACCGTCGCCGGCGTTGGAGTTTATCTGCAATTGACAATGCAACTCCGAGAGCGAGAGGAGCCGATCCTGGTAGATCTGGCCGCAGTCCGGTGGGCTTCCGCGACGAGGTTCGGTGTTGAGTTTATCAAGATTCGCCCTGAAGAGAGAGAGCGGCTGAAGCCGTTCGTCAGGGCGCTGGAATCAACGAGCTGAATGAGGCATCCGCAATGAGACTCAAGCAGCTATCTCATGGCGACGGTCCGGACTTGCTCATAGGTGGTCAGCCCGGCGAGTATTTTTAGAATTCCATCCTGCACGAGTGTCACCATCCCTTCCTTCTCAGCCAGGCACTGCATCTCTGTCGTTTTGGCACGGTTCTGGATCAGGTTTCGTAGTTCATCTGATCCGCACAGGAGTTCGTGCAAGGCGACCCGACCCTTGAGGCCTGTCTGGCTGCAGGCATCACATCCACGCCCTCGATAGAGCTGGAAGTCCTCGCGATAGCCCACTTCGAGCCTGTCCCAGGTCTGTGTACCATACCAATGAGCCAGTCTGTCGTACTCCTGCGCGGTTGGATGGTACGACTCTTTACAATTGACGCAGATCCGCTTGCAGAGGCGTTTGGCGATCACTCCTTGCATGGCATCGGCAAAGTTGAAGGAGTCGCATCCCAGGTCGAGGAGGCGGACCACAGTCTCGACTGCCCCGTTCGTGTGTAATGTGCTCAAGACCAGGTGCCCGGTCAGCGAGGCCTCGATGGCCACATCGGCAGTTTCCTTATCCCGCATCTCACCGATCATGATGACATCAGGGTCGGCTCGTAAGAACGACCGCATAGCGGAGGCAAAAGTAAACCCAATTTTGGGATGGACCTGCACTTGCCGAAGGCCTTCCTGGGTGATCTCGATGGGGTCTTCCGCCGTCCAGATTTTCCGTTCGTCTGTGTTGAGATGACGCAGCAGGGCATGCAGGGTCGTCGTCTTTCCGGATCCGGTTGGGCCCACGCACAAGATAATGCCGTGCGGGTTCTCGGCGATTTCCAGGAGCGCTTTGAGCGTGGCCGGAGCAAACTCCATGGCGTCGAGAGGGAGGGGGTCCCTCGCTGTGAGCAATCGCATGACAATGTCTTCATTATTACCGGCGGTCGGCAGGGTTGCCACGCGCAGCTCGATTTCCCTATCCTGGTTCAGCTTGAATCGGATCTTCCCGTCCTGTGGTTTCCGGCGTTCAGCAATATCCAGGTTGGACATGATCTTGATACGGGACACTAAGGCTCGCCGATAAATCGCGGGAATTCGCATATAGGTGGAACAGGTACCATCCACGCGAAAACGGATCGCTGTTTCCTTGCGATCGGAGTACGGTTCGACATGGATGTCGGACGCCTCATGCTTGTATGCCTCGGCAATAATCTGATTCGCGAGCCGTACGATTGCGGAATCGTTCTCGTCAATGCCGTCAGATTCGATATCGAAAGACTGCTCTTGGTGAGCGTCGTTGACTAGCTCGCCCAATGTATCCGCAATGGACCCACTGTCAGCGTCTCCGATCGTGGCGCTGAGAAACCGCTCGATGTCACGCTGCAGGCCTAGGGCATACCGTATCGTCAGGCCAGGGAAGGAACGTCGGATGTCATGACCTCTATCGAGATCATGGGGGTTGTCGATTAGGACATCCAGAATCTCACCCTGCTGTTTCAACGGGAGCCAGTGGTGTCTGCGGAGGTAGTCGTGGCTCAGATTATTGAGGAGCTGGGGATCAATCAGGGTCCGTTCGTCATATGGAATATAGGGGCAGTCGAAAAACGTGCTCAGTGTCTTGCCGAGGACCGCTTTGGGGACTCGGTATTTCTCGATCAGCAGGCCTTCCAAGTTGGTTGATTTATTCAGGGACTCCTGAATAGCCTTCACGAGATCCGTTTGGCGAATAAAACCCTCCTGGATCAAGGGATCGTAGGCGCGTGGATCGATGGTATTATTGGCCGCTTTCTGCATAGTTTCTATTACGTGTGTCCAGGAAGGAACACGATTTCCGTTCCGGTGATTCCCGACCGTTCCAATTATCAGTATAGAAGGATTTTTATCGTTCACAACGAATTTCACGAAGAAGTGTGATCCCTTGCGAGCTTATCTAACGCAAGAGCCGTCGAGAAGGTTGTGAGGGAAGATGACGCTATTGAATGGAGCGGCTCAATTCTTCTCTGGTTGTGAACGGGCATGTGCGGCATGGGTCTGGAGGTCGGCGCGCAGATCTTTGTCGGTTGTGGCGGCGACAGCGATGACGCCGTGAAACTTTGGTATCGGCTGATTGAAGACGAATGGATTCCCCACCGCGTCGCTGATGGCGCCGCCACTTTCTTCGACGAGCAAGACTCCGGCCGCAAGATCCCATTCGTTCTCCGGCTCGATGGTGAAAGTCGCTTGGACGCGACCGGCGGCCACCAGGGCCAGGGCGTTGGCAATGGAGTACATGGGGCGGCACCGAGCGGTTTCGGCGAGCGCCGACCATCGGTCGCTCCGGAGTTCCCACGCACTGACCATAATGACGGGATTGACGTCACGACCGGGTGAGGGGGTGACGCGCGCGCCATTCAAGAACAGTCCGCTGCCGCGCACTGCCGTGAAGAGTTCGTCGGTCGAGGGATTGAGGATCGCGGCGACGACCGGTGCGCCTCGTTCAATCAATGCGGCAGAGATGCAGAACTCCGGCATCCTATTCACCAAGGCTTTTGTGCCGTCGATGGGGTCCACAATCCAGACGCGCCGGTTGGTAAGTCGAGCCGGATCGTCGGGAGACTCTTCCGAGAGCCATCCATCCTGTGGAAACTCCCGGCGCTGCATCTCATGCAGGATGCGATTAACTTCGTGATCCACGGTGGTGACCGGCGAACGGTCCAGCTTCGTCTGTACCTCGAACCCAATCCTGACCAGTTCACGCACCCTCGCGCCAGCATTCTGAATCGCATCGATCAGCTTTGCCAATTCTCGTTCCATGCTACCTGCCTCGCAGAGTGGAACAGGAAGAGTAACAGGTCTTGCAGGATCGGCAAAGAAGAAAGACGGCATCCTGGCGACCAGCGAGGCGGTCCTCTTGACCATCGCGGAGAACCTGCGTACAAGCAGGGGATACTGCGAGGTCTCTACCCATGAAGTTGGTCCAGAAACGATCCAGAAAGACGGGGCTCCCCCCGGGCACGCTTGTCCATATCGGCGAGAATAAACCGGCCAAGGTTACGATTACGGCCTTCAACTACACGGGCAGCCGCTGCGACGAACGCTCGGATCTGTCGGCCGATGGGCTTGCGCCACCGACCGATGAGTCCGTCATCTGGGTGGATGTCGGGGGCGTCCACAAGATGGATGTTCTGGAATCGTTCGGGAAGCAGTTCCAGCTCCATCCCCTTCTCCTCGAAGACATTGCCAATACCGATCAGCGGCCGAAACTCGAAGACTACGAGACCTGCTTGTTCCTTGTCATGAAGATGCTTTCGGTTACCGACCGGCAGGAGATTATCGTTGAGCAGGTGAGTCTGGTCCTCGGGCGGAACTTTGTGCTGTCTTTTCAGGAAAACGGAGCTGACGTCTTCACGTCGGTGCGGGATCGTCTTCGTGGTGGCAAGGGACGTTTGCGGCAGTCCGGGTCCGACTACCTGCTCCATGCGCTGGTCGACGCCATTGTCGATCGATACTTCGAGGTGTTGGAGGTGTTAAGCGAGAAGATCGAAGTGTTGCAAGATCTGGTGGTCAGTCATCCTAAGCCTGAAACGCTGCGCCAGATCCATGCTCTCAAACGGCAGTTGCTGTTTTTGCGGCGGGCGGTGTGGCCTCTCCGTGAAGCGGCGAACAATCTCTCCCGATCGGAAAGCCCCTTCTTGCAAGAGTCGACCAAGATATTCTTCCGTGATGTATACGATCATGTGGTTCAAATCGTGGATACCATCGAGACGCTTCGCGAAATGGTCTCGACCGGTCTCGATATCTATCTGTCGAGCATCAGCTATCGGCTGAACGCCGTCATGAAGGTTCTAACGATTATTACGACGATTTTCATGCCGCTGACCTTCATCGTCGGCATCTACGGGATGAACTTCGAGCACATGCCGGAACTGAAGTGGGAATGGGGTTACCCGCTGGTACTCGGGCTGATGGTGGCGATCGTGATCGCCATGCTGGGATTTTTCAAAGGAAAGAAGTGGATTTAGTCCTGGCTAAAAGAGGAAGTGATGAGGAAACGACGATTGCTCACCTTCACGATCGGCGGGCTGGTGCTGGGCGGGCTGCTCCAAGCGGTCTGTGGTAGTGCAGAGGCGCAAGCGGGCACACAAGGAGTGTCGGCCAATCAGTCTGGCGCCATCCAGAACCAGGGCAAAGCTCTGCCCGCAGCTCAGCGGTTCGTCATCCTGCCGGCGTTCAATAGCGAGGCAGTATTGGATAAAGAATCCGGCTTGGTCTGGGAGAGGTCACCACAGACGACAAGCGCCAGATGGATCGCGGCCCGCCGTACATGCATTGAGAAGAATGTCGGAGGGCAGAAAGGCTGGCGGCTGCCATCGCTCGAAGAGCTGACGAGTCTAGTGGATCCCTCCGTCGCGCCACCGGGCCCGACTCTGCCGCCGGGCCATCCGTTTCTGACGGTTAAGTCGACCGTTTATTGGTCGGGGACGCGGGTCGATGAGGATGCCAGGGGTTCGTGGGCCGTGCATTTCGGTTTGGGTGGCGGCTCGACTTTCATTAATTGGGCCCATAGCGTCCCAAGCTGGTGTGTTCGTGACGGCATGAATGTGAATCAACCTTGAGGCTTCGGCGAATTAGTGCGAGGTAGGCGTTTGGGCGTGCCGGTAGGGGAAGCCAAAAGGAGAGAGTTTATTCGGTGACCTCGATGTGATCGACGAAGTAGGCGGTCTCTCCGAAGCAAGTGGTGGGGAGGTAACGATATTCTTTGTAGTGCAGGACCAATCGTTTTCCCATGGCCTGCGTGAGCTGTGACGCCACTTTCTCATCCCTGACTGAAAAGACCCATAATATCGGGGCGACACCCGGCACCGTGGTCATAGCCATCTCCCCTTCGTACGTCTTGCAGATCCAGCCCTTGTGGGAAAATTTCTGAATATAGCCGGCTCGGTTTCCGTCTGAGTAGCTGTAGTTGAAGGCGACGAGCAGATAGGCCGCGCCGATGAAGAATAGAAGCACGATCACCACAAATAGCTTCTTCATCAAGCTCTCCCCTGGTTGTGAGAAAGATCCGTGAATAACCAGGGGGCCTCGGACTTTCGTCGAGCCTCGTAGGAGGTAATGGCGGCCTCGTGTTGCAACGTCAAGCCGATGGCGTCGAGACCGCGATACAAACAGTCTTTTCTGAAAGGGTCGATCTCGAAGCGAGCGCTGGTGCCGTTCGGGGCGGCTACCGTTTGGTTTCCGAGATCCACGGTCAGCTGGTACCCGGGCGTTGCAAGAACCCCTTGCATCATGGCCAGGACTTCGTCGGCCTTCAACACGACAGGCAATATCCCGTTTTGGAAGCAGTTGTTGTAAAAGATGTCGGCGAAGCTCGGCGCGATGACGCAACGGAAGCCCTGGTCGAGGAGCGCCCAGGGGGCATGTTCACGCGACGATCCGCAGCCGAAGTTGTCGCGCGTCAGGAGAATCGTCGCGCCTTGGAAGCGCGGTTGATTTAAAAAGAACGTCGGGTCCTGTGACCCGTCCTTCTGTTTGCGCCAATCGAAGAACAACCCTTCGCGGAGCCCGGTTCGCTTGATCGTCTTCAGAAATTGCTTCGGGATGATTTGGTCTGTATCGACGTTGACCCGGTCTAACGGGGCCACTAACCCTGTGAGCGTTGTAAAGGCTTGCATCATGATCCTCGTGATACGTGAATAATCTCCTGCAATCTGTTCGTCAATCCCTTCACGCGTAACCCCTTACGCCTCACGATTCTCATGACCACTTCCTGATGTCCACGAAATGGCCTTCGACTGCTGCGGCAACTGCCATCGCCGGCGACACGAGATGGGTCCGGCCGCCGGCCCCCTGGCGCCCTTCGAAATTTCGATTGCTGGTCGAGGCGCAGCGCTCTCCTGGCTGAAGCACGTCGGCATTCATCGCCAGACACATGCTGCACCCAGCTTCCCGCCATTCGAATCCAGCCTCTTTGAACAGTCGATCGAGCCCTTCCTGTTCGGCCTGTTGTTTCACGAGACCGGAACCGGGCACAACCATCGCGTGAACGGTCTTCGCCACATGCTTGCCCTTCGCCAAGCTCGCGGCCAGGCGAAGATCCTCGATGCGTGAATTGGTGCAGGATCCAATGAAGACCTTGTCGATCGTGATATCGGTCATGGGCATGTTCGGGATGAGGCCCATGTATTCCAACGCCCGCACCGTAGCCTGGCGCTGGTTTTCGTCGGTCATCGTAAGCGGGTCCGGCACTCGTTGATCGATGCCGGTCACCATTCCGGGGCTCGTGCCCCAACTGACTTGCGGGGCGATGTCCTCAGCCCGCATCGTGACGGTCACATCGTATGTCGCAGTTGCATCGGTCTTGAGCTGTTGCCACGCCCGCACAGCCTGCTCAAACAGCTCTCCCTTTGGAGCTAGCGGGCGCCCCTTGATATAGGCGATGGTACTTTCGTCCGGCGCCACCATCCCGGCTCGTGCGCCGCCCTCGATCGACATGTTGCAGAGCGTCATGCGCCCTTCCATGCTGAGCGCGCGGATCGCCGAACCTGTGTACTCGATGACATGGCCGGTACCGCCGGCTGTGCCGATCTTGCCGATGATCGCCAGAATCACGTCCTTTGCCGAGCAGTGAGTCGGCAACACCCCATCGACGCGGACCTCCATGGTCTTGGGCCGTTTCTGCACCAAACATTGGGTGGCCAGCACGTGCTCCACTTCGCTGGTGCCGATGCCGAAGGCCAGGGCGCCGAACGCCCCATGTGTCGACGTGTGCGAATCTCCGCACACGATGGTCGTCCCAGGCAGGGTAAAGCCCTGCTCCGGTCCTATGATATGCACCACGCCTTGGCGGATGTCATTCATACCAAAGATCGTGATGCCGAAGTCACGGCAATTTTCCTCCAGCGTCCTAATTTGTATCGCACTGAGGGGGTCGGCGATGCCCAGGGTCCGGTCGGTAGTCGGGACGTTGTGATCCGGCACCGCCAACGTCGCGCCGGGACGCCGAGGCTGGCGGCCCGAGAGCTTGAGCCCTTCAAATGCCTGAGGCGATGTTACTTCGTGAACGAGCTGACGATCGATATACAGCAGGGTGGTCCCGTCCGGCTCTGAACGGACGACGTGAGACTCCCATATTTTGTCGAAGAGGGTCTGCGCGGCCATACATACTCCTCAATGATCGGTCTCTCCGGATGGTATCTCCGAAAGGATGGACATTATACAGAGTCCTCCTATGGTCTGCACAAGAGCCCTCACCATATTCTTGCGTTGACCGACCGGACGTGGTACACCGCCTGCTTGATGGGTAGAGGCCCCTTTCCTGCGGCCGTATCGGAGGATTGTATTATGACATCTCAGATATGGACCGATCCCGTCATCATGGAGTGGTCGCAGCTACTCCTCAACAGTTTCCGTCACTGGACAGGGCGTGACCTCCTCGAACGAGTGGGCGATCAGGACTATCAGGCCCACGCGCTCTTCCAGTCTCCCTTTATTGTTGTATCCCACGGAATGGAGGAGGATCCGCTCCTCAATTATGGCAATCAAATCGCATTGGACTTGTGGGAGATGACCTGGGAACAACTCGTGGAGACTCCGTCGCGGCTGACGGCGGAGCCCACGAGTTGGACTGAACGTGAGTGGATGTTGGAACAAGCCAGAACCAGGGGGTATCTCGACACCTATCGAGGTGTGAGAATTACTTCAACAGGCCGCCGTTTTCTCGTCGAGGACGCTCTCATCTGGAATATCATGGATGCAGGAGGACAGAGAGTCGGGCAAGCAGCGACTTTTGCGCAATGGACCTGGTTAACCTGACCGGCCAGGCTTCCAACAGGCTGAGATCGAGATCCAGGTTGGCGAAGAGCAGATTCTCTTTATCTCAGCCTTAGCCTGAACCTTCTTGTGCTGGCGGACTTTTTCAGCATCCTGCTAGTGTAGTGCGTCATAAATAGATTGGCAATCAACTCCGACGAGCGCTATCT
>JBAXBK010000072.1:0-8557 GCA_037142015.1 Nitrospira sp.
TTTTCGGGATGTTCATATAGATCGCCCATTGAAACAATAGGTGAATTTCAAGAGTAAATAGCTTGAGTTCTAACTCCAAGTGCAACACTACCGGCCTAATAGGCTAAGGTGTTGCCAGACCACAACAATGCTACACGCGCATGAGTGTTGAAGAACGTGCGACGGTGAACCTAAGCTAGGCCCATGGCCCGGCCACTACGGGCTTGGAGACTGGGAGGAACTCCCAGTCTCCAAAGCTGCGACTCAGCCCGTAACGTGATGAGAGGCACCCGTTGCACTTGGAACTAGAAACCGCCTAGTATTTAAATCATCGTACCACGTGAAGTCAAAGCCAGCCGGCCGGCCTTGCTTTTCGCCACTCCCATAGCGGCACCGAGGTTGAGCAGTCCACCGCCCTCGCTTCAGTCTGAACCCGTTTCATCGTGGTATTCCCGGCCCACGCGGTGGTCCTCAAATGATCCGTGCCGGCAACTTCGGATTGAGTACCTTGCGAGCACTTTCGGCCCCACTGACTGGTAACCGTGCTGGCTTGAGCAACCCCACCTGCAACAGGACACCGGCCTGATCCCAATAAATGTGCTCGTGGGAAATCTTTCCATTTTTGAACCCCACAATCACCGCGACGGCCATTTCCACTTTCTTGCCAGTTGGCGACACGCCTGGCAGCAACCAGTCCATCGCCGTGGTGTGCGTAAAGCTGATGACCAGTTCGTCCACAATCTGATCGCTCCCAACGGTACGGGAGACCTTGATCATTTTGACATCAGGAGGAAAAAATTTGCCCACAAGGTGATCGCGGTAAAACTCTCGAACGCCTTGACTGCCTACTCCTCCGGTCATCACGGGCACATGGTTCAGATGGGGATTGTCGGTCATGGTGGCCATCGTAGTTTCAAGGTCACCGGCCATCTCTGCCTGCACATGACGCTCGAACAGTTCGACCATCGCCTGTTGGGCGTGAGATAAATGAACGCTCATGGTGCCTATCCTTTCTGGTGAGGCGGTTTGTTTCGCTCGCTTGCCAAAGGCGTGGCCTTTTCTGGGCTCCTGCGCTTCAGTCTCTAATTGCTCCAGTACTATATCGTATGGCGCATACGTCCAATACTACCAGCACCAGCCCTGAAGAAACCAGAAGAACCACCCGCAAAACGCAGCGATTAACGACAGACCCCTGGAATAACAACCCTCCTCTCGATGCCCCGTGCACACAACACAATAATGGACACACATGCCAAATAGACGAGCGCGGCAAATACGTATGCTCGGAAAAACTGGAAATTCGTCGCGGCCAATTCTTGCACACGGGCAAAAAATTCGGTGTACTGGATCAGAAACGCGACCGAGCTATCCTTGAGATTACAAATGACTTGGTTGGTTAACGCTGGCACCGATAGGCGGAGCACCTGTGGCAAGGTGATGAATCGAAATACTTGCAGATGATTGAAACCTTGGGCCTTGGCCGCTTCGATTTCGCTGCGATCAATCCCGTTATAGGCTGTCGTGATATACGCAGCGTTGTAGGCGGCCACATTAAAGGTAAAGCCGGTCACCGCAACCATGAATGGGGACATCGATATGCCCCATTGGGGGAACCCGTAATACATCAGAAATAACAATACGATTAAGGGCATCCCAATGAAAAATGAGATGTACGCCTCTATGACGCGCCTCACCCATGCGCACTGGCTTTGGCTGAAATAGAACACAACGATCCCCAATAACAAGCCGGTGATGCTGATAATGACGGTCAGTTGTAAGGATTGGCTCAGGCCAGCCAATATAAGCGGCATCTGTTCGATCAAATCACGTAGAAATGCGATCCAGCCGTTCATCGCACGTTTGCCTTCTGTCCGAAAAAGGCACGAACTTGTTCGTCAGGGTGATACGTCGACAGATGTGCGATGGTGTCTTCAGCCCGGACCATTCCCTTGTCGAGAAACGTAATTCGATCTGCGATAGAACTGGCGAGCAACAAATCGTGAGTCACGCACAGCATGGTGACGTTTTCACGGTGCAGCCGTTCAATCAACTTGGCCACTTCGCGCGACATCACAGGGTCGAGTGCTGAGGTCGGCTCATCCAGGATCACGACGGCCGGATCCATTGCCAAGGCACGAGCCAATGCTACACGCTGTTTCTGTCCACCAGAAATATGCGCGGGATATTTATCGCGATGCTCAGCCATTTCAAGGCGCGCCAACTCATGCAACGCTTTTGCCTCCGCCTCGGCGCGACGCAAGCCTCGCAGCTTGCGCAAGCCAAGCGTGACGTTCTCAAGGACGGTCAGGTGTCGATAGAGCGCAAATTGCTGAAAAACGAACCCAATGCTTTGCCGTAACGCGCGGACATCGACATCGGGCCCTATGATGTTTTGCCCGCGAAAATGAATCGTGCCTGAATCAGACTCTGTCAGTCTGTTTATGCAGCGCAACAGCGTTGACTTTCCGCAACCCGATGGTCCCATCACTACCTTGACGTCACCCTCGATCACATCCAGATTGATGCCGGCCAGCACAACTTGCCCCTCGAACCGTTTCACCAAATCGCGAATCTCAATT
Organism: Nitrospira sp.; assembly: GCA_037142015.1. Classification (GTDB taxonomy): domain Bacteria; phylum Nitrospirota; class Nitrospiria; order Nitrospirales; family Nitrospiraceae; genus Palsa-1315. The sequence goes on from JBAXBK010000072.1 coordinate 2,559, forward strand.
AACGCCATATCACTCACGTTGGATTCCTTGTGCGCTTATGCCAATCCAATACCGGGAACATGGTAGCGCCGCTCGACCCAGTGCACACCAAGAAGCAAAATACGGTAGATGGCGAAGTACAGCACACCAACCGCAAGATACACTTCAACGCCGCGCAAGGTTGTGGATGTGAGGGTCATCGCTTGCTTGGTAATTTCTGGAATGCCGACGGTGTAGGCAAAGGGCGAGTACTTCAGCACGGTCGTGAACTCATTCACCATGCCCGGCACAGCAAAACGCAGCATTTGCGGCAATTCGATGCAACGCAGGATTTGCGGCCGCGTCATGCCCATGGCGTGGCCAGCAAGAATCTCGGCCGCATCGACCGAATCCAGGCCCCCTCGGAATACCTCGGTCAGATAGGCCCCGGAAATTAATCCGAGGCTTAGCATCATCGCTAGCAAAGGGGGAGCCTTGATACCCATTCCCGGCAAGCCGAAGTACACGAGAAACAGCAACACCAAGACAGGAATGCCACGGAAGATATACGTGAAACCGTCTACCAGAGGCACAGCGCCAGGCCAATCGAGTCGTCGCAAGCCAACAGCCACAAGCCCTACGAACAGACCTGTGGCGCTGCAGGCCGTGGTCACAATCACTGTATAACCTATCCCTTGCGCAAGCAGCACAAGGATGTCGAGGAAGTTCATGCGCAAGACTGCCGCAGCATTACTTCATCCATTTATCGACAATGCCTTTGATTGTTTTAGGGCCAAGTTCAGCCAGGTATTTATTGAAATCGTCACGCCTGGCGGATCCTTTCGTAAACGTAAATCCAAGCTTGTCGAAGCCCGTAAACGTATAACTGCTTTCAATGGGCAGCTTCTTTTTGTACAGGAAGTCGGCAAAGACCGGCTCTTCAATAAAAGCTAAATCGAGGTTGCCATTTTGTAAATCGGTAATGACTTCGCTGTATGTCGGGTAGAGCTTCACCTTGCTCAGCGAGTAATAGCCCTTCGGTTCAAGCTCATTTTTAATTAAGTCGTTATACGCCATGCCACGGGGATAGCCGATTGAATACGTTGCTAATTGATCGAGCTGATTAATCTTGATCGTTCGCGCTTTCAAACTAACCAAGTGCCAGGCATTGTCATAGTACGGTTGCGAAAAATCCATCGCTTCCTTGCGCTTATCAGTAATCGAAATGCCCGAAAATGCCACATCCGCCTGTCCGCTAGAAACGGCGCCCAGCATGCCCTGCCAGTCGTATGCCGTGACTTTAAAAGTGCAGCCCCTGGATTTGCAGTAGCCCTCAAAAATTTCCATGTCGACTCCTGTGATCTTGCCACCTTCCTCAAAGAGCATGGGTGGAGACGCAGGAGATACGGCGACTTTGAGAAGTTTGGCATCTTCTTTGGTATTACCGGAACAGCCAGAAACGAGCGCGCCCATAGCGCAAAGTAGGCCGACTAATAAAAGCTTTCTATTCATGCTGGATTTTCCATTAATAAATTTAACAAATCGACGCTACATGAGCCTTGCGCAAAAGTCGCGCCATATTGAAAATCTTGGCAAGAGTGCAGATGCGTCCACCGAGTACCGTTGGCTTGCCTTCCGCCACTCCCACGGCGGCACCGGCTGCGGATCGGCCCACAGCCCTCTCCTCGCTTCCCGTGCCTCTGCCTCTAAGCCTTCCAGTACCATATCCCCCCGCGCGTACTTCCGATACCACCAGCACCAGTCGTCTTTGACGAGTTCCTGATTGAGGTTTATCCCATCCGGAAGAATCACGTCCCCAATGGTGCGCTGGTACTTGTCGTGACCGTGCGTCTGGAGGTGACTTCTTTTCCGAAGGCGAGAGTAGAGGCGGCCTGCTTGGCGCGTTGGCCGTAGGATCTGCCTTTCTCTTGGCAAGTAGATATTGAGCAAGGTCAATTATATGAGAGGAAAATATAATTAAAAGAGTGAGATTTCATGTCATGAGAAATTAATGAGTTACAGGAGTAGGTGCCACTAGTGGCACCTGAATGAATCGCGATCGTGAAGCTACTTTTAGCGTATAGACAGCTCTTACGCAAACAGAAAGATTGATCCTACCCGAGTGACGCGTTGGACGTTCACGGCCGTGGGCGGATTTGAAGAAAATCCTGATGGACGGAGAGGCGATAGGTGCCGTGGGATGCGGCGAAATGTGTTGCGACATAGGCTTCCACGTCGCGCCGGGCGGGAGGCTGGCTGATTGGCAGGAGATTGAGCATGAATTCGGCGACGGTGTAGGCAGCGGCAGGCTCTGAGGTCTCCACATGGGCCGGGTCGAGGGTGGTGGTGATTTCGTAGCGGTGGCCATGTTTGGTGCGAAAAGCGTTGATGAGGCCGTCGAGGTCGAACCGGTAGCCGAAGAAATGCTCCAGCATGGCCATGCAGGCGGTGCCGCGATTCTGAATCACGATGACCGTGACGCCGATGGGCGACATCCAGGACACAAGCCGCTCGAGGTGTGCGAGCCACTCGTCTGCAGGAATGTAATAGAGGGTATGGGAACAGAGGACGAAATCGCCCTGGGCCTGCGGACTGGCGGCTAGAATCGACGTGCCAATGGCGTCGGCCTGCGGGATGGTACGCTGGAGCTGGGTCAATAGATAGGGGTTCGGTTCGATCGCGATGGTGCGGTCGAAGGCCCCGGCGAAGGCGCGGGTGACTTCTCCGTTACCGGCGCCGGCGTCGATAAAGACCCGTCGCTCGGGTAAGTCATCCACCAGTTTCTGCAACATTCTCTTCGCATTTTGCTTCTGGTCGGTGTGGTCGAGAAAGACTTGGAAGGCGCGTTTGTAATCTTCGCCCTGCGAGTCAAATACGCGAATGGGTTCCGGTTGTGTCATGGTCGGTGCCCTGTTGATGGTCGAATGATTGTGTCGGTCCGTCGGTAGTATCGAAGAATACACTTTTCCCCGTGAGAAAGCACCAAGACTTCCGAAGGCAACAAGCTGCTAAAGTCGATGCATATGTTAAAGGGCATCGCTGGCCCTGAAGGCAAGTTTCGCAGATGGTTAGTGCGTCGGAGGGAGTACCGCGATCACGCGCAGCGGGCCTCCCGTACCACCGGCAATCTTCATCGGCAGGGCGATCACCTCGAATCCCATATCCGGAAGATCGTGGAGGTCGCCAAGGTTTTCGAACACCGGCACGTTATGGGAGAGGAGTGCAACATGCGTCTCAAATCGGGTGGATTGACCATAATCGATTGAGGCGGTGTCGATTCCGATGGCTTTGATCTGTCGCTCGCGGACAAGCCATGCTGCTGCTTCAGGGTGCAAGCCCGGGAAATGTAGCGAGCGTACACCCTCCGGCCCTCTCAGCTCTGTTCCCAGATATTGTTGCCGCGATGGCCAGAATCTGGCAAAACCGGTGTCCATTAACACGATTGCCCGGTTCGGAATCTGCCCGTGGTCTACTTCCCATTGCTCGAGGTCTTGGATCGTGATGCGAATATCTCGATCAAGTCCGCACTGGGCCGAGACATCAATTCGGATGCCAGCTCCCACCAAGCGTTCGAGTGGAACCTGATCCAGCGTCTGCCCACTTCTGGCAAAGTGAATGGGCGCATCGATGTGGGTGCCGCCATGTTCGGCTATCTCCAGGCGGTTTGAGGCGTAGTAGTATCCTCCTGACGTCTCCCCCTCCTGCTGGACGACGAGTCGGAAGTCATGTTCGGTGGGCCACATAATAGTGTCCGCCCCAAACGAATGAGTGAGATCGATCAGCCGGGACTGTTCTCATGCAAGACGGTCAGGCCGAGGAGAACCGGCCATGCATCCTGCATTAGCCAGTACGCCCAGCACCACGAGCCCGCCAGCGATTTGATGAAGCGCACTTCTCCATGAGCGATTCGCAGGCTCTTTTACCATGGAATATTTCCTCGTTGTTAAGACTTCTGGTGGTGCTCCTGAGCAAGGGGTCTGTCAGCCCACAGCCCAACACTTCGCAAGCCCCGCAGCCTCTAACCGTTCTTGGGCTGCTGCTGGTTTCAAAGACATCGAGTTAGGCGTTTGCCACAGGCAGCTCATCCCAATCAGTCGTATAAGCCGGTGAACGGTGGTGAGATTGCGTCTGCCAGGCCTTCGTCAATCCATTCGACGCATAGTCCAGCGTCCCGGCTCCCCAGCGATCATTGATGGCATCCAGCGCCGCCATCAACCGTTTCGACTTGGGATGATCCTGCCGGTCGAACAGATCCGGCTGCACCTGGTCCGCTGGCACGAGGGCCGTACACATCACCCCCGCTTTCTTATAGCGATAGCCGTCTCGATAGATGCGGCGCAGTCCCTTCAAGCCGGCCCTGATGAGTTCCGAGGTCGAAACCGTGCCAACCGGGAGCTCACAGGTCACCGAGTTGCGATACTGCGGCTCATCGGTGAAGGCGTTCGTCATGATGAAGACGGTCAGCACCGTCGCTGCCAATCCTTCCCCACGCAGCTTCTCCGCCGCACGAGAGACATAGCACGACACCGCCTCTTCCATCTCCGCGAGCGTACTGACGGATCGGCCAAAGGCGCGTGAGCAGGTGATGCCCTGCTTGGGTGCGGGGCAGGCTTCCAGATCCAAACAGGAGTGGCCGTTGAGTTCCGCCACCACCCGCAGGCCGACTACGCCCATGTGCCGTTGGATCCACGATTCGTCCGCCTCGCGCAACTGCAGGGCTGTCGTGATGCCATGCTGCGTGAGCAGGCGCGCATAGCTCGGTCCGATCTCCCAGACCTCTCCCACCGCCACTCCATTTAAGAGGGCCTCCCGGTCCTGATAGGCCAGCATGTCGAACACCCTATCTGTGTCTGATGTCTGTTTCGCCATCCGGTTGGCGAGCTTGGCGAGGGTCTTTGTCTCTGCGATGCCAACGGAAACGGGAATGCCAGTCCATTGCTTCACCGTGCGACGGATCTGTCGCCCGTACTCGGTGAGATCACATTGCGCAAAACCCACCAGACTCAAAAAGGCTTCGTCAATCGAATAGACTTCGAGATCCGGGCAGAACTGTTCCAGTGTCTCCATCACCCGCTGCGACATATCGCCATAAAGCGTGTAGTTGGACGAGAACACCTGGACGTGGTGTGCTCGAAGCAGGGGACGAATCTGAAACTCTGGAACCCCCATCCTGACGCCTAACGCTTTCGCTTCGTTGGACCGAGCGACCACACAGCCGTCATTGTTCGACAGCACCACGATGGGCTTTCCTTCCAGGATCGGGTTAAAGACCCCCTCACAGGAGGCGTAGAAGTTATTGCAATCGACGAGGGCAAAGACGGGGGGCATCACACCCTCAGAGCGCGTGAATGACGTTGGTGACGACCCCGAAGATCTCAAAGGTCTGTTGGGTCAGAATCTCAATCGGCTGGTAGTCCTTGTTGGCGGGGAGGAGGCGCAGGGCGTTGTCTCGCTTATAGAGTCGCTTGACGGTCAATTCTCCATCAAGGGCGGCCACAACCACATTGCCGTCTCTTGCTTCAAGCGAGCGATCCACAATGAGCAAGTCCCCTGAATGAATTCCGGCGCCGGTCATCGAGTCGCCGGTCACTCGGACAAAGAACGTGGCGGCGGGGTGTTTGATCAGATGCCGGTTGAGGTCGAGCTTGCCTTCGATATAATCGTCAGCGGGGGAGGGAAAGCCGGCCGGTAGTCGTCCCAGGAACACCGGTAGCGCATAGCGCGTCGAAAGGTCAGGGGCATAGATGGCATCGACGTTCATGAATGAACCTCACAACGGGGCAAGGCGGTAGTGTACTCCCTACACCGAGACCGGCTCAAGGCACTGCGGCGCATCGTGGCGGGGGTTGAACAGCGGCGAATTGTTTAGTTCAAACTGTTGGGCACTCACCTCTGGCGAGGCGGTTTGGGAAAATCGTCCACACATGCTGTTGTACATCCAAAGCTATGCCGCCCGTCGGGAGGTGTCAAGCCGCCATGAGATCACGTGTAGATAGCACATCATCTGTCCGGTTTTTGTAGCACGTGATCTGTCCGGTTTA
>JBAXBK010000073.1:0-8426 GCA_037142015.1 Nitrospira sp.
GGCGATCACGCAGGATCGGACCACAGAATGACCCACTCGAATGCGCGAAGACCCGAATGAATAGCGCTGCCATCAGAAAGGCCAGACCGCAGGCCGATATCCATACTCGGCCCCGTTCACGCATCGCTCCACGTAGACTCCACCAAGCCTTGAGCTCGCCCACGACTGGAAGCAGAATAAACCAGCCGATTTCAACCGCAAAGAGGATGAGCCCTAATAACTTGAAAAAGAACTCGTAGACCACGAAGGCGATGCCGAGAAACAGCATCAAGCGATAGACCCATACTCCCCAGGCAAACCAGATAAAAAATCGGCGTTGGGCAGCGGCAACCGGCTCGGGCATCGGGACATCAAGGCCGAGAAGAAGACGCCGTAATTTCCACCGCCCGAAGGCAAAGGCTCGCTCGTGCAAATTGGGAATGTCCAACAAATCGGAAAGCACATAATACCCATCGAATCGCATGAACGGGCTGAGATTGATGGCAGCGCCCACCATCAGACTTGTCGTCGCCACGATAAACACCAGACTCCGCACCACGCCATCGTCAAGAAAGTTCCACGCAAATATCGCCAGCGCCGCCAACGCACATTCGACGACCATCCCGGCAGCGCCAATGGCGGCACGCTGGCGACGGGAAGGCAGTTTCCATGCATCGGAGGTGTCCGAATACAGCATCGGTACCATCACCATCATGGCGACACCCATGGTGGGGACGCGACAGCCATAGCGTGTAGCCGTATAGGCATGCCCCAGTTCATGAAACACCTTGACGACGACCAGACAGAGAACGTATAGCGCGAGGCCTTGCGGAGTGAAAAAATGCAGGATGGTGGCGGTGAAGGTGTCCCATTGCCGCGAAACTAGGTAGATGCCTGCCAGCCCGATAAACGCAATGATCCAAGCAGTCGTTTTTGAGAAGAGCCACTCGACGAAGGGCAGAGTCGCACGAAGAAATCGGTCCGGCCTGACCAACGGAATCTGGAAAAATAGATAGTGGTGAAAGAGCCACATCAACCACTGCGGCTTTGCGGCCTCTGCTTGATCCACATAGGCCCGGTACCCGCCTTCCGGCGGATCGCGCATCAGATGGTTGGTGTACAAAAAACGGAGAAGGTCCTCGACATCCTGTTTCGTGGCTCGGCAAGTCGTGTCCGCATGGATCTGCGACAGGACAGCCTCAGCCGATCGGCCGCTCCAACGCGAAAGAATCTGGTAGGCGGCCCATCCGATGTGAAAATATTTCCCGCGAACCGGGTCGACGACAACCCACGTCGGCGAACCGTCGGCAGATGAGGCGCCAGCAATGAGCTGGAGATCCTCCCGCAACAGCGGCAGCAGAGCCTCCGGCTTTGGGGATGGGGACTGTTTCATAGGCCAATCCAGGGCCGGATGGCAGAGATCGGGCGACGGAACAGATAGGTGAATAGCGTGACCGTCTCTCCGTAGATTTTGGCGCTCCCTTGCCAACCGATGCGGAACTCCGAGGCCCCCTGCCCTAGCTGAGCCGTCACGCGGTAGGCCAGCATATTATTCGGCAAGACCTCGGCGTGGTAGCTCGCATGACTCACCGTGGCAGGAACGCTGGAAAAGGGATTGGCATTCAGGAATAGTGCTACCGACGCGCCTTCGTGCAGAACAATCGCATCCTCCACCGGCAAATCGATCCGCACCTCCAGCTGTTGAGGATTCGCCAGCTCCATAATGCGTTGACCGACCACAACCGGCTTTCCGATCCAATCGGACTTGTCTGTGTAGAGCAAGAGCCCAGCTTGCTCGGCCTTCACCTCAACCTTTGCCAACCGTTCATGCGTATAGTTCCGCTCGGTTTCTCGCAACTCGACTTCGGCTTTCAACAGCGGAACCTCTGATTTTTGTACAGCGTCCACGAATGAGCCTTGCACTGCGCGTCGATACTGCGCCATCCCAACGTCGAGATTCCGCTCCGCGACTTCGTACTCACTTCTGAACGTCGTGTCTTCGTACTTGAACAACACTTGGCCTTTGGATACCACGGTATTGGGAAGGGCAAAAATTTCGGCGATGACACCGTCAATCGGGGCACTAACAATTGAAGGATCCTTCGCGACAATCTTTGCAGGCGCCAGCGTCGACATAGGGACAGGAATGGCTAGTGCGCTCAGCATTACAGCTGTGAGTATCCACGTCATGGTGCGGCTCAGCCCCCATCGCCAGCGCCGAGCATTCGATGGGCCGACGGCACGCCAGGCGTAGGCATAGGCGTCACCGAGACGTTGCAGGACCGTCACTTCGTGGTCCACCCATGGCTCGTCCCTGGTCAGCCACAGACCGCCGATGATCTGTCCCCCCGGGTGCTTTAGGGGGCACCACAGTCCATGCGCTAGGGTGAACTCCTTCCAGTCCGCTCTGAGCGCCTCAGGGCAATCCTCTTCCGTGACGTGACTGATCTCCGGACCTGTCGAGATCTTGCGCAATTCACCAATCAATCGCTCAGTCCATTGCATCAGAGGCACGGTGCGATCCATCACCGGAACGCTCGATGCGGCTCGCACCTCATATCTCTGCGTAGACGGGGTCGGCGGGATAAGCAAAATTGCTTGTCGATAGGGAACCAACCGCCGCGTTTCGTTGACGAAAAAGAATTGCAGTTCTTGCTGGGTCCGGGCAGCGCGAACCATCCCCTCCAGCTGGAGCAGCATGGTGAACGACGTGTTCCTCTGCAGCGGGCTGGTGGGGGTGACTTCTGTTGCGACCATGTCAGCGTGAAAGCCCTGTGAACGAAGCGGCCCCGCTCATTCCTGCGAGCACATTGTTGGGCTGGGTGCGAAACAGGCCTTTCACTTTCACCGTTTGACTGGCAGGATCAACATTCGCGCCGATGTCCTGAACCACGGCGGGATACCGGAGTCCCGTTTCATCGATGGCGTATTCGAAGCGCATACCGACCCTCAGCCAGGCGAGGGATCTCGACGGCAGAATCAGTTCGATCTCGAGCAGACTATCATCTAACAGACTGATGAGCTGGTCGTTGGGAAATACATTTTCGTGTTCGTTCACAATCATTTTGACGACACGCCCGGGAAACGGTGCGAGCACCGTGCAGCCTTTCACATTGACTTGCGCCACGTTGATAGCGGCGTATGCTTTTTCGGCTTCGGCCTGAGAGACCTCGAGTTCAAGTGTCCCGACAGAATCGTGCTCGGCGAGCCGAAGATTGTTCTCGTAGGTCAATTTCTTGCCGCGATGTTCCGCCTCAGCGCTCGCCAGTTCCGCCTCATACTTCGAACAGTCGAGGGCCACCAGGAGGGCTCCTTTTTTAAACCGTTGTCCCTCCTTGAAGGGTAGCTGGCTAATGCGGCCCTGGACCTGGCTGGCCAAGGTGGCCTGTGCGGTCGCCTTCACCACGCCGCGGATGGTGCTGAGTTCTTCCGCGCTGCTTGCGGGCTTGTGATCTGATTTGGCGCCGGCCATCGCGAGCGACATCGGCATGAGAAGCCACAGGCCCATCATTGCACCACCGATCAGTGGCCAGCCAGGGTGGATCATTTGAGCAACTCCTTGCTTTTCGCCCATCGCTTGCGCAATTCGAGGGCCATGTCCGACACACTCTGTTCCTGCGTCAGGTCATTAGGCAGTACATCTTCTCCGACAGCGGCGAGGAGCGACCCCCAGGCGATTTGCAGTCCCGCCTCCACGGTATCGTAGCGCAGTTGTGACGCCACCTGATTGACGCGCTCGCGCAGCATGGCCTGTTCACTCACCCGGGACGTCCGCCAGGCCTGACGTGTCTGCTCGGTAATTTGAGCCTGCGTGTCATGATAGAGCTTCGCCGTCGACGTTTCCGTCTTCGCCTGTGCGACCTGCGCGACGCTGACATGCACTTGCGACATAATGGCCATGGTCAGAGCGAGGTTCTGCGTATACAGCACCTTATTTTGCGCCTCGATCGTCTTTGCCCTGGCCGGATACCGAAAGAGGTTCAGCAAGTTCCAACTGGTCCGAGCGGCATAGGAGGCCCAATTGTTGTTAAAGAGAAAGCTGTTGCTGTTGTAGTTGTACCCAGTTTGAAGATTGAGGCTGGGGAGCATCTCGAGGATCGCCATTTTGGTCTCCCGCGCGTTGATGCGACGACGGTAATCGATCATCCTCAGCTCCGGTCGGGCCTCCAGCGCCCGATCCTCCAATACCGTCATATCCAGCGGAAGACTGAGCGTGCTGGCCTCTCGCTCCGGAACCAAGAGCCGAAGCGCCTGCTCTTGGCCGGGGGGCAGATTGATGAGCGCGGCCAGTTGCAGCTTCGCTGTGGAGAGCTCCCGGAACAACTGCTGCACGTAGCGCTGCGTATTGAGGAGATCAAGCTTGTACTGCAAGGGCACCAATGGCGTACTGAGTTTCTCGTCCTGAACGGCCTGGGCTTTTTCCAACGCGCTGCTCACCCATTCATCCAACATCTTCAGGGAGGGAAGAATCCGCTCCGCACTCACGGCTCGCCAATAGGCGGCCCGCACATCCTGCATGACGCGATTGGCCACGCGCCGCCGTTCTTCTTCCGCGATCAAGACGTCGTCGGCGGCCTGCTTCGCCCGGATGTATGACATGCCGAAATCCAAGACATTCCAACTGAGCGACAGATCGGCCGAGAACACGTTTCTTTCAGATGAGGTAAAGGGTTGAATCTGCTGTTGCCCGGTAAGCAAGGATCGGGCAACCCCGCCGGTATAATTATCGCGCCCATCGAAGCCGGCGCTCGCCGCCAGGCGAGGCAACATGGCATAGTGCGAGAGGTCGAGTTGGGTCTGAGCCAGCATCTTGTGCATCAGTTCGACGCGCGCGTCGAGGTTATACTTGAGTGCCCGCGCCATCGCTTCGTAAAGATCGATCGCGTCCGAGACGGGTTCTTGATCCTTAGTCAGAACGGCCCGGTCTTCTTGCATGCGTGACCGCACCTCTTCCCTCGTCAAGGGAATCGGTTTGACAGCGCAACTGGTCAGATTGATGGAGGCGAGAATCATCAGTACCACCAGTAACAGGTTGATCATACCGCGAGATCGTCCGGCTGGAACATTTGCTCCTCTCACCACATCATTCCCTGTTCTGACCTATTCGATGAGCCAACCATTCTGTTCCACGCCAGACAATAAGCCCTTCTGTTCTACTGCATATATGGCAGGACCAATAAGTCCTAGCTGATACGTCTCAACGCTAGGACCAAAAAGACCTACTTGGGTTATGTGTAAGAATACTCAACTACCGTGGGTTGTCACCTTTTTTCGGTTATTGGTACGCCTCTTTACCGGACTGCTCATAGCCAAACTTGAGCGAAAGCCAACCCTGCCACCGAGGATAATCGAAGTAATCCATGACGAGTCATGCGCTCAACCTTTGCCACAAGCAAATCGGTAACGATTGCACAAACCGTGTTTTTCCTTTTTGCGTCTCATATTTCTTGGTAGCTTGCTACGGGAGGTCGGGAGTGTGACCCTTTCGGTCAACCACAACTTCCACCCATCATCAAGGAGATCGCTATGAAAAAAGAGACTGGATCAACGGCGAATACAACGAGTCCATCCGCCGCAAAGCCATCACCAATAACCCAAGCCACCAACGCCACCCCGACAGTCCAGTTTGATGTCTCTAGCCTTAAAAACTCCTACGCCAATGTGTGCAATGTATCGTCCACCCGCGAAGAAGTGGTGTTGGCCTTTGGCATCAATGATGTGTGGGAGCGGGCGCAGGCGAATCTCCAGGTTCAGTTGACGAACCGTATCGTACTGAACCCCTATGCGGCGAAGCGGTTAGCTGCCGTGCTCAATCGTGTGGTTGCCGAATATGAGTCCAAGTTTGGGACGTTGAAGGACGACCCCAGACCACGGGCCAATGCAGCCTAAGAGAAAAGAACCCCACCGGACGTCCCTCTGACCAGAGAGAACGTTTCAACAGACTTACAGATGATTTGTTTAGTTACAGGGCGCGACTTGCCCGACCGGCCAGAAATCCGGTCGCCCAGGCCCATTGAAAGTTGAACCCACCGATCCGCCCATCGCAGTCGAGGATCTCCCCGACTAGATAGAGGCCCGGTACCAGCTTGGATTCCATCGTCCGGAAGTCGATCTCTTCGAGAGGAACCCCGCCTGCCGTCACTTCTGCGAAATTCCAGCCGCGATCCCGTTCGATGAGAAATGGAAACTTTGTGAGCGCCGCGAGTAACCGGTCTCGGTTTATTCTCGGCAGTTGTGCAACCGGCGTCTTGGGATCACATTCGACATGGGAACAAAGCGCCTCGACAAATCGCTCCGGTATCTGTTGCGCCCATATCTTCAGCAGTGACCGCCGTGGATTATCCATCGCCTGTACCATAAACCACGACTTCGCCTGTTCTTGAGTCTGGCCGATCAAGAAGTTTCCATAAACCTCGACAGTCTCTCCCTGCTCATGCACGAGTGTCCAAAAGCGGCTCGCGTCCATCACGACCGGACCACTAATCCCAAAGTGCGTCCAGAGCAAGCTTCCTGTCCGGCTATCAACCTTGCGGCTCTTCACTATTGTGGTCAGCTCGACCTCCTGCGAGAGACCGGAAAGCTGTTTGTGGAACATCGTGTCCTTAAGGATGAGCGGGACGAGTGCCGGGACTGTGACCGTCACATGATGGCCGAGTCGCCGAGCGAGGCTGTACCCATACCCATCGCTCCCTGATTTAGGGATCGACCGGCCTCCGGTCGCCAAAATGACCTTCCTTGCCTGTAAGACTCCTTGCGAATGGTGAATCGAAAATCCATGGTTATGATCCGTGACAGGCTCGATATTATCCACATGATGGTTCGGTTGGATCTCAACTCCAAGCTCACGACAACGCTCTAAAAGCGCGTGCAAGACGGTCCTGGCTTTGTCGGTCATCGGAAAAAGCTTACCGGTCTCCTCGCGTTTGAGCCCGACCCCTAACGAGGCAAACCACTTCACCGCCTGCTCAACGGAAAACGCCGCCAGCACATTCTTGATGATATGGCGATTGCCGAAGAAGTCAGTAGGGGTGACGACCTCGTGCGTGACATTGCAACGACCTCCGCCTGAGACGAGGATCTTGGCGCCGATCGTTTTCGCACCATCGAGCAATACGATTCTCTGCGAACCATCGCTTTTCATGGCCGCCTCTGCAGAGAATATTGAAGCCGCCAGCCCGGCGGCGCCCGCACCAATCACTGCTATATCGTACCTATCGTTGTGTATAGACATTAGAGAGTTTTAACTGCCAGTTAACACCGTATTAATCTTGCAATGATAGAGTTCACCGCGTGAAAGGCCGACTCATCGGCGCTGGAACCAATGAGAGCAGGAGGTAGCACGATGACCTGTCAAAAATGCAAAGGACTGATGGTAAAAGAATGGCGACCGGAGTTTTCACAGGAAGCTGTGGTCCTCCGCTGTATCAATTGCGGGCTGGTCCTCGATCCGTTGATTGCACAGAATCGCGTGACCCCGTTGCAGACGAAGCAGCGGATCTTGAATGCCGCTTAACAGTTCTTTCGAGGTCGTGAGCCAGTTCGGTCGGTGCGGGCGACTTGCCGAACCAACCGAATTGGGCAGGTGTGGACGTTGCGTTCGTGGTTAGACCGAAAACTCCGCCCATAAGAATGTGTGATCTGAGGGGTCTTTCGCTCGCCGCGGCCCGACGTCCACCTCTACCCTGACACAGTGCTTTGCCAACGGAGCCGTCGCCAAGATATGGTCGATGCGCCACCCTCTATTCGCTTCCAGCGAGCCAGGAGCTCGGTAATCCCAAAACGTATATTGCTGCCGGTCCGGATAGAGCTTCACAAACATGTCCTGAAATCCCCACGCCAACGTGCGTTCATACACTCGGCGCGCATCTTCGTGATAGCAGACATGCTTGAGATGTTTCTCAGGACTGTGCACGTCCATCGGCCGCGGAGCGACATTCATATCACCGCACCAGATAGCCGGCTTGTTCGGTGACAGATGCTTCTCAAAATACTTGCGAAGCCGATCGTACCAGCCAAGCTTGTATTGATACTTGGGTGAGTCAATTTCGAAGCCCTGCGGCACGTAGGTATTCACAATGGGAATCCCCTTGATCACCACGCGCAAGAGCCGCGCGTCTTCCAAATCGCCCCCATCGTCAAACCCGTAGGCCACTGCGTCCGGCTTCTCCCGGCTCAATATTGCGACGCCATTATACGACTTCATGCCCCTGTAAGTGATTTCATATCCGGATTCCGCCAGCGCCAGTAGCGGAAACTCGCTGTCCTGGACTTTGGTTTCTTGAAGACAAAGCACATCGGGCTTCTGCTTGGCCAGCCAATCGAGCACGATCGGCAAACGTTTGCGGAGAGAATTGACGTTGAAGGTGGCGATCATCATGGAAAAATACGTCGATATGGATATTCAGGCTGCCGCATCCTAGCAAAAGGCAGACAGGGGAACAAGCCGA
>JBAXBK010000074.1:0-8215 GCA_037142015.1 Nitrospira sp.
TTTCCCGCGCGTCCCGCTAGTCTCGCTGCATCGCTCTACACATCGTAATACAGGACATACTCGTACGGATGCGGGCGCAACCGCATGGGGTCAACTTCCCTCTTACGTTTGTAGCTAATCCAGGCCTCGATCAGATCCTTGCTGAAGACCCCGCCCTTGAGCAGAAACTGATGGTCCTGTTCGAGGTTGCGCAAGGCTTCGTCGAGACTGCCAGGCATCGTACGGATGGCCGCCGCTTCCTCCGGTTCAAGATCGTACAGATCTTTCTCCGCCGGTTCACCCGGATTGATTTTATTCTCGATCCCGTCCAACCCCGCCATGAGCATGGCGGAAAAAGCCAGGTACGGATTCGCAGTCGGGTCAGGGAAACGCACCTCGATCCGCTTGGCTTTCGGGCTCGGTGAGTACATGGGAATTCTGATACCAGCCGAACGATTCCGGCTGGAATAGGCCAGCAGGACCGGCGCCTCGTATCCTGGCGTAAGCCGTTTATAGGAGTTTGTCGTCGGATTCGTGAAAGCCGCCAAGGCCGGCGCATGCTTCAGGATGCCTCCGATATAGTAGAGACAGAGTTGGGAGATGCCGGCATATTCTTTCCCTGCAAACAGCGGCTTCCCATCTTTCCAAATACTCTGGTGCGTATGCATGCCGGTCCCGTTGTCCCCGAAGATCGGCTTGGGCATGAACGTCGCGGTTTTGCCATGCCGGCGGGCCACGTTCTTGACGATGTACTTGTACATCATCAATTGGTCTGCTGTTTTGACCAGCGAGCCAAATCGGATATCGATTTCCGCCTGGCCCGCCGTCGCCGTCTCGTGGTGGTGCTTCTCAACTGAAATCCCGACCTTTTGCATCTCCAGGACCATCTCACTGCGAATATCCTGTTGCGTATCGGTCGGCGGGACTGGAAAGTAGCCTTCCTTGTGACGGATTTTTCCGCCCAAGTTGTGGCCTTCCTGCCCGATATTCCAGGCGCCCTCTTCGGAATCGATGAAGTAGAAGCCACTGTGGCCAGTCTGATCGTACCGGACCTGATCGAAGATGAAGAATTCCGCCTCGGGCCCCCAGTAGGAAGTATCGCCGATCTTCGTGCTCTGGAGATATTTTTCCGCCTTCTGCGCCACAAACCGCGAATCACGATCATAGGGCTCGCGCGTAATCGGATCGACAATGTTGCCGACGAGGCTCAGTGTCGGAACCGCACAAAACGGATCGATACAGACCTCGGACGGATCGGGGATCATCAGCAGATCGCTGTCGTTGATCGCTTTCCAGCCCCGGATCGACGAACCATCCAACCCGGACCCGTCCTTGAACAGCCCCTCCGTCAGCTCTTCTACGGGAATCGTGAAGTGCTGCCAGGTACCGATCAGGTCCACAAACTTCAAGTCCACCATCTGGACCTTATGCTTCTTCGCAAACTCCAATACCTCACGGGGATTCATTCCGACCCTCCTCCTTGTCACATCCGACTTATAATGCAGATCCTGAAGAAACGCTTTCCGGGACATCGACCTGTGGGTTCATGTATCGATCGATATCCTGCTTCATCGTCGAACAGATTGCCTCCAGCCTGGACTGGTCCTCGATCTTCCCTCCCTGCTGATCCGTCACGTAGAACACGTCGACAACCTCATGTCTCCCGCCGGTGCGCAGGGACGGTTGTATGTCGTCATCCAGTCTGGTCGAGATCCTAGCCGATTGGATCGACAGACCGAGCCGGAAGATGGAATCGGTAATGACGTACAACAGTCCCTGCGTATCGTCGGCAAACACATCGATGACCGTGAACCGGTCGCTCGTTCTGTTATCGATCACGACCTCGCTCGAATGACGTTCGGCAGACACCGGGCTCGTGGAGGATAGCCTGATCTTCCTGCTTCTCAACTGCTCGACCGACTCCTCTCCCTTCAACACCCGAACGATCGTCTCAGCCGTGTCGTCCAGGCGCTCAACCGGAGGAGCGCCGGAAAAATCAGGATCGGAGGCCTGGAAGGTGTTGACCACAACCCCGTCGTTTCGAGTGATGATCTGGGCATCGAAAATCTCAAGTCCCTGAGCCGCCATCACGCCGGCAGTCTTTGAGAAGATACCCGGGGTGAGGGTGTCATGGGTGATCACCGTGAATTCGCATGTGCCAAGTTCCTCGTTGAAGATACCCTCGACCAGCACATCCCCTGTCTGCAACCTTGCGATCGCTTCCAGATGGGCTGCGATGCGCTTCGGCTGCGTCCCGTGCAGGTAGCGCAAAGGAAACCGGTCCAGTTGCGATTCGATCCAGTCGAGCCCCCCGACAACTAACGTCTTAAACTCTTGCGCTACCTCACGGGTCAGACGCTTGAGACTATTTGGACCGGCCATCTTATCGTCCTGCTCACCGGCTAACGTTCGAAGCGTGCGCTTATAGAGCTCAATGAGCAAAGACTCTTTCCACTTCGTCAACACGCCTGGCCCCACTGCCGCGATATCGGCCGCAGTCAGGATCAACAACATGCGAAGCACCTCGGGCGTGACCACCTCCTGGGCAAAGGGCACGAGCACTTTCTCATCATAGGGGTCACGGCGGAAAGCCGTATGCGACATCAGCAGATGCCGGTGTACGAGAAACATCAGCGTCCTGGTCTCCTGTAGGTCAAATCCAAGCCTCGCCGATGTCTCCTCCGCAATCGCCTTGCCCACTTCGCAGTGGTCCTCTTTCCGTCCCTTCCCTAAATCATGCAACAGAATCGCCAGGTGTAAGAGATCCTTCCGCTTGATCTCCTGATAGACCTCCCCCATGATGCCCGGTTCCATGGCAAGCGCTTCTGCCTTGGCGACAGCCAGCAGGGTATGTTCGTCTACCGTGTACTTGTGGTACTGGTTGAACTGCATCAGGCCACGGAGTGTGGCGAAGACCGGGATGAGCTTTTCCAGTAAATGGGCGCGGTGCATTGCTACAAGCGTGCTGGCCACCGCTCCCGGTCCTGCAAGGATCTTCAGAAAGACCCGACTGGCCTCCGGGGTCCTGAAGGCCTCGCTCGACACACTGTCCATGTGGCTGTGGATCTCGTCAACCAGATCGGCCTCGATCTTCAGCCGTCTGGATCCTGCCATCTCGAACAGCCGGAGAAGTAACTCCGGACTATCCAGCACTCGTGCCCGCAGCTCAGAGGGAACCGTCAGGCGCCGGCCGGTGACTGAGAAATAGCCATCCACAAGATTGGATGGCAAAGCGCGAGATGATCGGCGCTTTGCCGTCACGGCTTCGCAACGGTCTATAAACCGGATCAGGGTTTCATGGAGCCCTACCGTGTGCCGGTAGTACTGCTGCATGAACTGCTCTACCCCCAGGAGGTTGGGACGATCCTCGAATCCGAACAGAGAGGCCAGCCTAACCTGCTCATCGAACGATAAAATTTCCTGCGCCCTCCCGGCTCCGACATGCAGAAACGCCCTGACACGCCACAGAAAATCACGGGCCTCCGTCGCTGAAAGAAAATCCTGTCTGGAGAGGAGGCTGCGATCCGCCAAGTCTTGAAGCGTAGCGGCTTGATACCGAGCCATGCCGGCCCACCGGAGCAGATGGAAATCTCGTAGTCCTCCCTTGCTCTTCTTGACGTTGGGCTCCAGGAGGTAGATCGTCTGCCCAAATTTTATATATTCACGTTGCCGCTCTTCCTTCTTCTGCTCGATAAAGCGCCCGGCACCTCGGCCAATCACTTCCTTGGCATAGAGGCGATGGAACTTCTGGAACAGATTCGGGCTTCCGGCCAGAAACCTGGCTGTCATCATCGCGGTACGGATCGTCAGATCCTGCCCCGCCAGCTCGACACAATCTTGCGTCGTCCTCATACTGTGGCCGACCTGGAAACCGAGATCCCACAGATGGTGCAGCACCTCGCGGAACAGTGCCGGCGCCGCCTCTCCCGCTTCCTCGCTATAGAGAAACATGATGTCGATGTCGGAATAGGGAGCCAACTCCCTCTGGCCATAGCCCCCTAGCGCGACGAGGCAGCAATGCTGAGCCCCTGCAATCTGCGCCCCCTCCCCGGCCTGCTTCATGGCACTCCGATACCGGTCTCTCACCAGCCCATCCACGAACTCAGTCAGGGCCGCCATTACCTCAGCAGCTGTCGCTCCGTCCAAGAGCCGCTGCTTGATGGCCTGCCTATGCCAGGCCAGGGCGGAGACCGCCGTGGTCTCCGCCCCCGGCAAGAGCTTAGCCGACGACCCATTGTTCGGCGTCAATGTCACAGGGCACTTTCCCCCATCTCGCCGGTCCTGATCCGCACCACGTTGCTGATATCCGACACGAAGATCTTCCCATCCCCGACCGTGCCGGTCTTCGCAGCGCGCGTAATGGCTTCGATCACACGCGAAGCCTCCTTATCTCCGACATACACTTCGATCTTGATCTTGGGCAGGAAGTCGGTCGTATATTCGGCGCCGCGATAGGTTTCCTTACTCCCCTTCTGGCGTCCGAATCCTTTGACTTCCGTCACGGTCATTCCCTGTATACCTATTTCCACCAACGCATCCTTGACTTCATCCAACTTGAACGGCTTAATTACGGCTTCAATCATCTTCATGTCGATACCTCCCTCATCGGTTACCCGCGACGCTGCCCGTACAGCGTCGCGGGAACTGCCAGCACGATTGTTTCGTCGATTGTACCATAGGCCCTGTATTACACGTGATAGGCCTTCTCACCGTGCTGACTGACATCCAACCCTTCTTGCTCTTCATCTTGCGTCACACGCAGACCCATGATCGCATCGATTATTTTGAGAATAATCCAGGTGCAGATCATAGAAAAGCCTGCCACTGCACCGATCATGATGAGTTGAACCATGAGCTGTTTTGGATTGCCATAGAACAGCCCATCCTGCCCGGCAGAATTGATCAGCTTTGACGCAAATAATCCTGCCCCAACGAGGCCGAGCGCTCCGCCCACACCGTGAACTCCCACCACATCGAGCGAATCATCGAAACCCAGGGCCGGCTTCAGGATGCTGACGCAGATATAGCAGACAACTCCAGCCCCTATGCCAATCATGATCGCCCCGCCCAATCCGACAAACCCGGCAGCAGGGGTAATGGTGGCCAGACCGGCGATCGCCCCGGTCGCACAACCGAGCGCGGTGGGCTTCCCACGATGCGCCCACTCGATCAGCATCCACACCACCGTCGCAACACAGGCTGCGATGTGGGTGGCCACGAAGGCGCTGGCCGCCAGCCCATTCGCACCCAACGCACTGCCTGCGTTGAACCCGAACCAGCCGAACCAGAGCAGGCCCGCCCCCAACAACATAATGGGAAGGTTATGAGGAGGCATAGGAGTCGTCGGATAGCCCATACGCTTTCCGAGCATAATGCAGGCGACCAGGGCGGACGTTGCGGAACTGACGTGCACGACTGCGCCCCCGGCAAAGTCCAAGGCGCCCATCTGCGCCAACCATCCGCCGCCCCAAATCCAATGGCAGACAGGGTAGTACACCACGATCGACCAGATGCCGAGAAACCACAGCATCGAGGAGAACCGGATGCGTTCCGCAATGGCCCCTGTCATCAGCGCCGGGGTAATCGCGGCAAACATCATCTGATACATCATGAATACTTCATGGGGAATCGTCGGGCCATAGACCGGATGGGGATCGGCTCCCACCCCACGCAACCATGCCCAATCGAAGTTCCCGATGAACCCGCCGACATCGGGACCGAAAGAAAGGCTATATCCGAACAAGACCCAGGCAATGCTGGCCAGACAGAGACAGATAAAGCTGTGCAACACCGTACTCAGGATATTCTTTTGCCTGGTGAGTCCTCCATAGAAGAGCGCCAACCCCGGCAACGTCATCATCATCACCAGCGCCGAGGAGGCGAGAATCCAGGCTGTGTCCCCCGTATCGACCTTCAGCGGGGCTGGAGCAGCCGGCGCCTCTGCAGCCGGAGCCTGCGCAACGACATCGTGTACGAACGGAGCCGCCCCTCCTACCAACATAACAGTCAGACAAATCAGGAGGACCGGCAGAACCTTTTTAAGACTGATACTGCTATACGATGACATATTTGTATCCTTTCATCCCTTAGTTCAGGACGAGGTTGCCAATACGTTCGTTGAACTATTCCGAGCGGCCCCCCTGGTTGTCTCACGCTCCTGCTTTCGTCAAATTTGGCTGTAGCGCTCTGCCTGCGCCAGAACGCGCTGACTCAGCCCCTCAAAATCAAAATTTGTTGTGCCGGAAAATATCGCCATCATTCCCACCATCACCTGTCTGCCACGACCCAACGCAGGCAAGGTCGATGGTTCCTTATATAGTGACCGGTCCCTTCGTGGAGTACTCCACGAAGGGACCAGCATGTCGCAATGTCACGAACCTCAGACTACTTTCTTCTCAGAACATTTCTTAGAACATGTACGCAACGGAGAATGCCAGGGTCGATTGATTGTTCGTTGCTTCCGTGCCATTCAGGAAGACATTCTTGGTCGAATGGTCATAGCGATACTCGACCCTTGTCTGCAATTGTGGCATCGGCTTGTACTGAAGTGTCCAAGTCGTCTCCCAAAGAGTCTGGGGAGTCCCTAGCGCTGTAGCGTTAGCGGGGACAGCGAAAAATGTTCCATTAGCGGCCTGACCAGACCCAGAGGCAGCACAGGTGTTAGCACCGCCATTGAAATTCACGCCTCCGGCACAGGCACGGACGCCACCGGCATCTTCCCAGATTTCTCCACGAGCCCTGAGACTGAATGCATGGGGTGCACTTTGATCGTTGAAATCATGGGTCAAATAGGTGACGATTCCGTTCCAGCGAGCGTTCTGGGAATTATTAGCTGCAACGGAAGTTGCGTTACTCTCATTCCCGTAATAGGGCTCTATGATGAGGGTATCTTTGTCGGTCGGCTTGATGGTGATGATCGAACCGACCACCACTCGCTTGGCTGAAGGATCGCAACCTGTCGTGCCATTCTGGCAGGCACCGACTAATGCTGCACCTGCAGCGGCATTTCCATTTGACTGTTCAGCTCCGTAGGACCCGAAGAAGGCGATGCCAAACTTCTCGTGGGGCGTTAAATCAACTTTCCACTCGAATGTTTTACCCCTGTTGTTGTCCTCGATGTTGTCCCATCCATTGACGAGTCCGATAGCCGCGGTCCCCCACTTCGCAAGGGGATAGGTGAACCGGATACCGGTGGTCGTGAAGGCTTGGCTGAAACCGAACATGAAGCTCCGTGAAAAGTTTGGATTCTCCCAGGCGTTGATCACTTCATACCCGATCAGGGTGTTGATCTTTCCTGCCTGTATCTTCAGGCCGTTGCCGATCGGGGCAATGTACTCCGCATAAAGCTCCTGCACGTCAAGCTCGTTATTGTCAGTACCTGGTTGGAAGTTCGTGCGGGCACGAGAGAATCTGGCATCGGTCCCAAAATTGAGCCGCGCCCTGAAGCCCACCCGATCCGCGCCACTGCCTGAAGCATTGGCCTCCCGTTCAAACACGAGCTGCGCCATATTCGCCATAAACGAATTGGCTGCCGTGTCGAAGCTACGCAGATTCGTGTTGTTGGTACTGGGATTATTGAAGTTCTGTGTATAGGACGTCAGCACAGTCCCCGAGATCTTAAAGCCTGCCTTATTCCACAAGGACTCCGCTTCCGCTGCGGCATCCGCAGCGAATGCCGCATGGCTGCCGAGCAGCGAGGCGATCGCACAGATGCCTATACCTAACCCGATACGTTTACTTGCTGACTTCATGCCATCCTCCTCATCCGATTTTGGTGATTCGGTTGCTTCCTTGCCACTCGTACCTCGACATCGTTGTCGCCACGCACGCCATTGTGCGTCACACAGCCCCCTCTGCGCCCATCCATCACTGACTTTGACCTTGATTCCCACATAGCCTATACAACAATAGCAATGTAGCCAATAAAAAACGTCCTCGAGCCCACTGGGGCTGGAGGACGCCATTGTCCATATCGTACCAGCGTAAGGCCGGTGGGAAACGCCGTTGTTCCCCTATTTTTCTAGCGGACACCCTCCACATGGCCCTTATACTCCGCGCCCTTATACCTGCCAAAGAAGAATCTGTCAATGGATATCTCTGCCCAGCGCGACGAGCGGGATGGGCGAGAAAGGCGTGACTCGAAGTTCAGGGCTCGAAGCTCCGGAAACCCTTGGACCCTCCTCCATCGAACCAGTCTCGCTCGTCCCGCCATTCTCGCCCGTCGCGCGCGCCCCGC
>JBAXBK010000075.1:0-7403 GCA_037142015.1 Nitrospira sp.
CAGGATTGACAGGTGTCACGTACCACATTACACTTCATGCGTGATTAAGACTTTTGCCGACAGGCGTACGAAGGCGCTGTACGAGACCGGCAAGTCGAAGCGGTTTCCTACGGAGGTCTGGGAGCGGGCAGTACGAAAGATGGAGTACCTTGATCTGGCTACGAGTGTGACTGACTTAAGAATCCCTCCGAGCAATCGACTCCATCGGTTGGAAGGAGATAGGACTGGGCAGTACTCTATTTCCGTGAATGACCAGTGGAGAATATGCTTTTGTTTCAAGAATGGCGACGCATTCGATGTGGAGATAACGGATTATCACTGATGAGAGGCGTGCGATGAGTATCCGGAATAAGCGAGGGCGTACGATCCGTCCCACTCACCCCGGCGTGATGCTGCGAGAAGACTTCTTGCCGGAATATGCGTTGTCTGTGTCTGGGTTTGCCAAGGCCCTCAGGGTCTCTCGCCAGACGGTCAATGAGTTGTTGCGAGAGCGGCGTGCGGTGAGTCCGGAAATGGCATTACGGCTCTCTCGTTTGTTCGGGAACAGCCCCGAGTTTTGGTTGAATGCCCAGCGCGCGGTGGATCTTTGGGAGGCTGCGCGCAGCCTCAAGGGTAAGATTCACCACATTTCCCCGCTGACCGCTGCGTAGCCTAACGTTTTAGCCTCTCAGGCTAGCCCGCATTATTCATGACGGTTCGTCGCGAAATCGCGTAGTCGCGTTGCGGGACGGGCACGCGGAGCCGTGAGGGCCCGAAACCCGAAAAAGGTTTCACGAACTATCGATTGCTTATACGGATAGCTTCACAGCGAGGGCATTGTGCTTGAACTTAGACCGACGTGCGAGCATTGCAACAGGACGCTGCCGCCGGATTTGCTTGAGGCGCGCATCTGCTCTTATGAGTGCACCTTCTGTATTGCGTGTGTCGAACGCGTTCTGGGAAATGTCTGCCCAAATTGCGGCGGCGGGTTCGTCCCTCGACCGATCAGACCTTCGATGAATTGGAACGAGGACAACTTTCTGGGACAGATCCGGCGAGCGCCAAGGTGAAGCACCATCCGGTGGATCTGGAGGCGCATGCGCGGTTCTCAGCCAAGATCAAAGCGATCTCACCGGAGAAACGATAGCAAACTGAAAAGGGCTCCAGAACCCTTGATTTGCTCAGATAGCTGCAAATAAATGCCTATCGGGTCGCCTGTTATTCAGCTTGAATCCATTCCATATGTGTTGTCTCTTACCCTGTGTAGGGGGCTCAGGCTTTCAGGGAGGGAGGAGACATGGCGTCTGAAGATCTGATCCGAGTGGGCTCATACCTGTCCGTGCTGGGCGTGATGGCGACGTGGGAACTGTTGGCGCCTCGCCGGATGCTGACAGCCTCGAAGCTCTGCCGGTGGGGTGGTAACCTCACGATCGTGATCCTGAACACGGTCATTGCCAGGCTGTTTTTTATGGGAGGTGTTGTCGCGGTGGCGGCGATGGCTCAGGATCGTGGCTGGGGGCTGTTGAACTGGTTCGACGGGCCGGTGTGGCTAGAACTCGGACTGGCTGTCGTGGCGCTGGATTTCATTATCTATTGGCAGCATCAGATGTTCCATTTTATCCCAATCCTCTGGCGGTTTCATATGATGCACCACTCCGATCTGGATCTTGATGTATCCAGCGGAGTGCGGTTTCATCCGGTGGAGATCGTCATCTCGACGGTGGTGAAGTGCGCGGCGGTGATGGTGATGGGGGTTGCTCCCTTGGCGGTAGTCGCCTTCGAGATCGTGCTGAACAGTACGGCGTTGTTCAATCACAGTAACGTAAAGATCCCTCTGGCTCTCGACTCGGTGCTCCGGTGGTTCGTTGTCACGCCGGACATGCATCGCGTCCATCATTCGGTGGACCCTCGCGAGACGAATAGCAACTACGGGTTCAATGTGTCCTGGTGGGATCGTCTGTTCGGGACCTATTGCGCAGAACCGGCCTTGGGGCAACTGGGAATGAAGATCGGTCTCGAACATCTCGGCTCCCCGGTCTGCTTGAATCTGTTCATGATGCTGCGGTTCCCGTTTGTCGCGACACTCGGCCGCTACGCCGGCCGCACTCAACCGTGATTTTCGTCGAAAACGATATTCTTTCAAAGCCTGGGCGAGTCTTGTAATCACACATTTGACGGGTCGATCTCATTCCCCTCGCGCCTAGCGTTCCACATCATCATCGACATGCACCATGCCTGCAATCCGGGAAAGGCTCCAGGGACCATAGATTGCGCATTCATTCGTGGGATTGCTTGCTGGACAGGGCTGCCGTGTCTTATCGATTGTTGAACTGGTTGGGTGAGTAAGGGGTGCCATAGTGGCCGAAGGGATTACGGAGCCAGTCGGGGTTATAAATCTTTGTGCTCTGCCGGCTTTGATCATACCGAGTTAGGACAGTGATCGCCTCGAAGTTTGTTGCCGATGCGGGGCTATAGGGATTGCCATAGAGCCCCAATTCGTTGATGCCGCTGTTCGGATCGCCAAGATTTTTCACGCTAAAAGGATCGAATACGGGACTTGGATCTGACTCGTTGGCGCTAAGGTTGTCGATATGTTCGGCTTGGGCAGTCAGGGGAAGAAACGCGAGGATGCCGACGAGCAGGACTCGCATACTTCATCTCCTAGTTTCGCCGCCAGCCTACCCCTTCCAATGGAAAGAGATCAAGTGCCTGGAATTTCAGCTTGGCTTGCTGGATTGAGTCGGGAACAAAGGGGTAGGCCCCTTTGTTCTCGGTGCCCTGTGGGTTAGGGATTCCTCGCGATTTATGCGTAAGGTGAGGGGAGGCGAATTCCCACCAGCGTTTCCTCAGTGAGATCCGAATACACCCTCCAGGAAGCCGGGCAACGGCGGGCCACCGGCAGCTCCCGTCATGGGAATTTCCAGCATCTCATCCTTTGCGAAGCCAAACGCACCTGACTCAACGAAGTTCTGGTTACCCCGGTGGCCATTGGGCACGAAGAGTTGCGGATGATCGAAGGGGGCGCTGGCGATGCGCACCCGCTCGTCAGTGAGTGTTTCAAGCCAGGCCACGATTGCGTCAACCTCATCAGAGTTGA
Organism: Nitrospira sp.; assembly: GCA_037142015.1. Taxonomy (GTDB): domain Bacteria; phylum Nitrospirota; class Nitrospiria; order Nitrospirales; family Nitrospiraceae; genus Palsa-1315. The sequence goes on from JBAXBK010000075.1 coordinate 3,077, forward strand.
GGATGGGCACGCCAAGCGGCTCGATCAGCGTGTCGTCAGTTTGAGTGATGGGAGCCACATTGCCACCCCGGCTGTAGAAGAGTACCGCCTCGCGCAGCGAATGGGTGTCGCCGTTGTGGAAGTATGGGGCGGTGAGGGCCACATTTCGCAGCGAGGGAATCTTAAACGCGCCCTCGACGCCGAAGCCCTTGGTCACTGCTGTGCCGTCGAAAGCTGCACCGATCGTTGGCCCGTTCGGAAAGAGGCGCTTGCTGCGCGACAGAGGGCCGAAGCCGTCGCTGGCACCCACGCCCAGGTCGTTGTCGGTGGGCCGCAGACCAATGTTGTTGAAGCCCTTATCGATCACGTTCCCGTCACGATTGCGCACTGGGCCGTTGGCTGCCAAGTTAATCCGCCGGACCGAGGCATCAGTCAGCTCCGCGCTTTCGTGGCAGTTGCTGCAGCGAATATTGGTCGCGCCGCGGGTCCGGTCGTTGAACAGGTGGGCACCGAAGAGCGCGAAGCGACTGATGTGATTGGGGCTTTCGTTGGTCCAAGGGTTGAGCTTCGGGTCAATGGCCGTCGGGTGGTCGCGGCGGAATTGGTCCCAGGGGGTGTTGTCAGAAACCAGGGTGGTCTCGTAGAGCTGTACCGCGATTCCAAAGAAGAGCGCGAAGTTGTACTGGAGCAGCGTGTACTCATCGGTTGAGGGGTCGTCGTCTTCGCGGCGGACGATTCGCACCGCGCCGTCGGCGGCCACCTGCACGAGCCGATCATTCTGCCAGTACTTCTCTTGGAAGGCGGCCTGTACCATCTCATCGTAGGATTTCACCTTTAGGCCGCGCTCCGGGTAGCGGCTTAGCATACCCAACACGCTGTCGGAGGGATCAACATGTTGGAGTTTGAGTGGCCGGGAGCCATGAACGCGCTTACCGACGGAGCGCCCTTTCTTGCCCTTACTCAGCTCGCGTGCGAGGTCGGCCGCGGTGCGGCCTGGGGCCGCCATCTCCAGCTCGCTGACGATCGGGGCCACTGCCTGGGAGGCAAGACTCGAGTTCTCTAGTGCCACCTGCACCTCGAGTAGGGTTCCTGCCATCGACGCCATCACGCGCGCGTCAGGGTCCCGAGCGCCCAGGTGATTCACTCCGTTGAAGATGTTCTCGGCGCGGCCATCCCAAAACTGGCGGTGGTTGAACACGGCGTTGATCACCGAAGGGGTGTTGCGCGGCTCGACCCTGCGGGTCTTGAGCCCGCCCACGTGGAAGCCCAGTGGGTCAGGGCCCTGATCGAGAAACGCCACGCCCTGTGAGCTGACGACGTCGTTACTGTCAGTGGCTGTGTCGAGGGCGCCTCGCTGTCCAGCAATTGCCAGCCTGGTGAGCGGGAACTCTGCGTCGGTGAGCTGATTGTTCGGGCCACCCGCCTTGAAAATCAGATCCTTTTCCGGCACATGCTTGAGGCCAGGCGAGAGCTGGTTCTTGGAGCGAGGATCAGCGCCGGCGCGGAAGTGGCAGCTTGCACATGCCTGTACTCCATCGCTGCCTACTTGCATGTCCCAGAACAGTGCCTTACCCAACTCGATCGCCGCCTGTTTATCTTTGACGAACTCCGCCAGCGCTTCTGGGGTGGGGCCCGGCACCGCTATTTTTCGCAGGTCGCCCGGCAGATTCGCCAAGTCACTTGCCGGCAGTGTCATTGGCACACGGGGAATCGTTCCGGTCCCGTCCAGTGCCTGGGTGACCTGAGTCGTGAACACGAACAGAGCCAAAGCCATGATAACGATGATTGATCTGTGTTCACTCGGCATGGTGTATTCCCCCTCAATATTATTCCTAGGTTGATCAGTTATTATTAATAAGCCATTGAAATGCAGCCCATCTATCGCGACTTGGCTTAATAGAAACGTGCCTCAGGTCTCACGTTTCTATGGCCGTAAGCCAACATTCTCTCGTGCCGTTTCATCAGCGACGGCAAACCTCGCGAGGTCAGCCTTCCGGATCGGCTGGCCCCTGAGCTGCGTGCCTAGTATGAGATGAGACGCAGTCTGTGCTCATTTCGTAAACGGTAAATTAGGTAGGGGTCTGCGGGAAACTTTTGTGGTAGGTAAGAATTTAATGGTGCACATATTGGGCCGCTGGGGCACATCTCGCAGGATAGCCGATCGAGACTGGCTGAATAAGAGAGTATGGAAAGAGATCACGTGTCTGGAAATCCACTTGGGCTTGCCCGATCATCCGATTGACATTTATTCGTCTTGTCGCTAGGGTCCGATTGTTGAATGAATGGTCGTTGTGAGAAAGGGGGATTCATGCAGATTCAGGTTCATACAGACAATAACATCACAGGACGTGAAGATGTCGTGAGCCTCGTCCAGTCGACTGTCGAGGGGGCTGTCGGTCGTTTTGGCGACCGGATTACCCGCGTGGAGGCTCACCTCAGCGACACAAATAGTCACAAATCGAAGGGTGACGACAAACGGTGTTTGCTCGAGGCCAGATTGGCTGGTCTCCAGCCTTTCGCAGTGAGCCATGAGGCAGCAACCATCGAGATTGCCGTGACTGAAGCCGCAGACAAACTTCAGAGGGCGATCGAAAGCAAGATTGGACGAATCCAAGATCGATAACGCTGCGCGAGTGGCGGTCGTGAGGGCTCTCCGATCCGTATAGCACGCCAATTCGACTATGCGGATAGGGTTGGGGGGTCTTTGCACCGGCACAACAATCACAGTGGAAATATCGGGCATGTTTTGCGTACTATGGCGTCGGTATATGCAGGGGTTGGGCGTCTAATATTTGGAGGATGTATATAATGACCACACGGTTTGTCATTCCTATTACCGCTGCGCTTTCTTGCGCAATCTTCGTTGCAGCATGCGGACAAGGCGGCTCACCGCCTAGTAAAGCTTGTGTTGAGGCCGCCCGTTTATATGCAGAAGCGCTCGATGTGGAGCGTACCGTCCCTGAGGGTGAGAAAGCGGACAAAATAGCCATTAAAAAAGAAGCTCTTGCGGCGATAGAGAAGCGGAAGGTCGATGCCTGCGGGGAGTAAGAAGCCTCAGTAACTATAATGCTCAATGTTTAATGTTGAATGTCCAATTGAACATCGAGAATTGCGCATTGAACATTCCTTGGAAATACGAGATACGCCCTTCGGTGGGCTCAAGCGTCACGAGCCTGTCGAGGGACGCGTTTTCTGGCGATTGTGGCAGAAGCGTTCAAGGATAATGCAAATTAGGGCTGTACAGTTGTAGTTGCCGGTGACGGTTCATATCGTGGGTGCGCAACGACGTCACCCAGAGATCGGAAGCCAACCTTCAATCCTCGACACACTGCCACTTGCCGGTCGAAGCGGTTCTTGGTGCAAATCATGTCACGGAGCGCTCCAAATGCTACCCGTCCCCAAGCGGCGACGTGGAACACAGACAGGGGATAGTCGGTGCCGAAGAGGAGGCGCTCGTGGATCTCCGGATAGTGGCGGAGCTGTAGCAACATGCACAGGCGGTTGGGCAGCGTCAGTGCGGAGATATCGGCATAGAAATGAGGATAGCGTTTGGCGAGGTCTTGAAAGGTCGGCAAGAACTTCTCATAGAACATGAGCCCGTAACTACAGGCATGGCCCGCGATGACCGTGGTTCCTTCATCCAGCGCCACACGGAGTCGATCGGGGTCGCCGACCGACTGATCCTTCCCGATCAAGCTGAACTCGTATCCGACGTGACTCAGGAACGGCAGCTTTCGCTCGGCAAGGGCTCGATAGAAGGCTTTGTAGTGGGGGTTAGCAGGATTGAATTGCTGCGCATTGGGTAAGACTTTGACCAGTGTGGCTCCCGCATCGGCACAACGATGGACTTCTTCGACAGCGTCCCGTCGCTGAGGATTGATCGAGACGCCGGCCAGTAATTCACCGGGGTGGGCTTGCGCGGTCTTGAGCACGTAGTCGTTGCTGATCAGAAAATCCGTGTGTGCCTGGTTGTACCGCCCATTCTGGTCGTAGACCCCATCCATGCCGAGGATCACGACTTTCTGCACGTGGCGAGAGGCGCGGAGCTCTGTCAGCAGGTCGTCGAGATATTTCTGATTGGCTTCTCCTGGTTTTTCAGGAGCAAGCCGGTGCTTCCACAAAAGAAAACGAAACAACGGACTCTTGAGCATCTTCGGTGAGATGTAGCAGCCGTTGTCTCCGTCCGGCAGAGCGGCGAGATGAACATGGCAGTCGATCAGAGTTTTGCCGGTCGTAACTCGTGAAGCGTCATTCGTGAAACGTCGTTCGTGAAGAGACATCAGCTTTCCAGGCAACTCAGAACTCAGAACTCAGAACTCAGAACTCAGAACTCAGAACTCAGAACTCA
>JBAXBK010000076.1:0-7255 GCA_037142015.1 Nitrospira sp.
CGCACGTGGTGGCATTACCTGTCCTGGAGTCAAGTGCAGCTGACTTTGATCTGGACGAATATTGATGGGCCGTGGAGGCGGATATTCTTTCCCTATCCAATAACGGCGATGCCCAATACCACGCCGATGCCTTATGACAAGTGGCTTCATGCTTCGCTCGAGACGCCGATTGGCTCGACACAATTCTAAGGCTCTTCCAAAAAATGGTCTGAGAGCGCCTGGTATGCTATTTAATTCCTCCTTGGATCCTTCGTCTGGATTCACCGTCTTCCAGTATCCCTCAATGGTCTTTGTCGTAAGGTCTGAGATAATTGGGGCTGTGTCACTAATAGAAGTTAGTCTGTCATCTACCTTGCTAAGCTGTTCATTCAGAGCACCCCATTCCTTGGAGAATGCTCGCCCTGCCTCCTCTGATTCTTGCATTGTCTTCGACAATCGCTCACGCATATTACGGAGCGCCATTACTGCCTCATGGCCGATCGCTCTTTCTGTACTTTCTGAAATGTTCAGGACAGCCATCAGTTCATCACGGTGTAGCTGGAACGGTGTGGCTGTAAGCAACAGTAAGCGCTTGGCGAAGGGGGCAAGATAAGTACAAAAGCTTTTGCAGTCCTGGCGAGCGCTGTGTCGCCAATGATGCGCCTCATCGACTATGACGAGCGGCAAAGATTTCTGAAGCAGATACGGCCAAAGTCTCTTATAGGCGTCTCGTAGTCCACTCTTCAGGCGGGTGAACTGCTCGACGTATTCGGTATATTGCGTTGTTCGACGGTCGCCAGGCTCACGTTGAGGTGCGTTTCTGCAGAGTTGGCGTAAGTCCTCCAATATGGAGAATCCTTCATGACGCTCCAACTTGTGCAGCGCTTCTTCGACTGTTCCATAATTCATACTTATGGACTCAAACAGTCTACGCTCGATCCCAGACTCCCATTCATCTCGTTGGTGATCGGTCGCATTCAGAAATGCCTCCTGCCGTGCCCAATTCCAAAGGTCAATTTCATATTCTCCACGGTTGACCCGCGCAATGCCGTCATTCCATGCAGATGACCCACTGGTGTGAGATAAGCCACGAATGACATGGTAGCGGTCCTTCATTTGCAACCCATTTCCCCACCAACGGAATAGACATGCCGTAAAGAAACGAACGGTCGCATCGCTGAGGCGTTTCGTGAAGAGGCCAGCTTCCGCGATCAGCACGACAGGCGCGGTCTTCCGCCTTAAATCGCTTGCTTGCTGAATGGCTTGCAGAAGGTCATCAATGCTGAGACATATCTTCGAAGTGAACCACTGCGTGGAGTCATTGTTTATAGAGCAACGCGTGCGGAGGGCTTCCACTTCGCGGTGCCATTTATCGCACAAAGCATGATTCCCGGCCGGCGTCACAACAACAACGGCCTTATAGCAACGGGCTAGTTCATCAAAGATTTCCCCCCTCAGTTGCTGCCGGACAGCAGCGAGGACAACATGTCCCACCGCGAGCGCGACAAATGTCTTGCCCAGTCCAACCTCGTCGGCCAGCAGTTGAATTTCACGCCGCTTGTGACTTGAACCGAAAAAAGCCTCGAGGATGTGGTCAACCGTCTCATGCTGGCGTTCGGCATCCTCCGGCGTTACCCGTTCTTGATCTTTGCCGAGATCGAATGATTGAAGATCGCTTAGCTTGATCATTTTCTTGAAGCCGCGGCAACTCGCAGCCAGCGTTCCACCAAGGGAGGTGATAGAACGGCAAGCAGATACTCTTGGCATTCTTTATCACTCGAAATCGCCTTGAAGGCGTCGCGAAGAGCAGCCTCCCCAAGCATCACAAAGAGCCTGTCGACCGCTTTTGCCTTGACCTCTTCAAATCTCATTCTGTCATTTTCAACTAGGCCTTCCGTTGCCAACTCTAGATTCGAAACCAGAGCGATTAATTCAGTTAATTGAAATGCGGTTGCCATTGGTGATCGTCGACCCGCCATGAAGGCGTGGAGAACCTGTTCAGCCAGAGAGATTGGACTGAACTCGCCCGTCAGCGCATGGTCAAAACTCCTCACTGTGCCAGAGGCATTTTTCAGGAGCTCTTTCATTCCAAAGAGACTTTCTACAAACTCCCGCACGATATAGCTTTGCAGTTCCCTATATCGAGTTGGGTCTTCAACTGGGGTCGGGAAGCTGGTATGAGGTTGGGTGGCTTGCCTGCATAACAAGTCAAGCAAATCATCTTCCGATATGCGTCCATGGAAATAGGCGAGCAGTTGTTGCTCATCCGGACGTGCTCCCAAAATGCTGGGCAGTCTGGTCTTACTTTCTTCTGTAATATTGATAGGGAACGACGCGACTGAAGCCGGCCCCCCCCATCGAACGACGACCATTCGTCGAGCCAGAAGGGTCGTCACCATAGAGCCATCGAGTGCGGTGCGTGGTTCGGAGTCCGGTGGCGTGCTTTCGGCATCATGCCTCAGCAAGATTGAACAATCCTCAGGCGAACCATCACCAGGCAGCATCACGCTGAAGGAGGGACAGGGTAACCCGTCCAACACAACAATCATTTCTCCAGTCGGTTCTGGGCCTTGCTGCCAAGAGAGACTTATTTCAATGCGTGAAATGAAACTGGGCCATGGAACAGAATCAATATCATCCTGAGTTGGCAAACCTAACTCACCGGCACTGCATTTACCCCAGTCCACGATTCCTTCAGATGAGATAGGCGGGATCCAATCCTCTGGGTTAATATCACGCGCCGCACACCGCAGGAGTACACAAGCCTCCAGGTTGGCCTGTTCTGTCGGGACCACCCCCAAGCCTTTCCGTGTAAAATTTGCGGAGCCCAACAGAGCTACAACCGACCGGGGCCCTTGAAGCAAAATCCATTTCCCGTGAAGGGGACGCTGATCCTCTGCTTTCCCCTCCAGTGTCTCACTGGGAAGCGCATCTAGACGGGCAGGTAGAATTCGTCCAGTTTGCACTGGGAATTTTGCACCCCGCAGGTGCGTCAACAGCTCAAACGGAAATCTCGCTTGGCCCCGCTCGCCTGGTGAGTCCGATGAAGCAATAACATCGATGGACGCGTCAGCGAGTTTGGCGCCTCGTGCGATCAGTCCACCGGCAATCGCCTCAAAAGGGGTCTGTCCACCGGTCGGTGAAGGCCAGAACGGTGAGCAAATCAACCATCTGAGAACAGGCTCGCCTTGTGGCCACTCGTCCACTAACGATTGCCATAGTGGCGTTGGACCACCCCCGAAGCGAACAGCGATACGAGGCTGTACTTTCGCCCGGCTGCTCTCCCCCCAAGCCCCAGCTTGCTGACTAATACTCTCAAGAACTGCGAGCAAGGATGGCGTGGCTACATTCCCTAGAATGATTTTCCATTCTGTTATGGCAGATGTCAGTATGCTCGCCGACACGGATGATTCAGGCGAACAATCAAGAGTAAATACAATCTCACGCTGGCGTCGGAATCCCTCGTGCGTAAGGTTTGCCGATGAGACAATGAGGCGGATTAGTCGCTTTCGCTGAATGAGGATGACTTTAGCGTGATGTACTCGCTGCCCCATCGGCAAGACCTCAATCCGCAGGCTGGGACGCATCCCCTGACTCATTGCGGTGGCGTCACAAATCAGCCCGCAATAGATCTCCGCAAGCTTCCGTTCCAATGTGAGCGGATTTGCATAACCGCGGTCGCGAACACCGCCCAGACCAAATAACGTCGGCAAGAAGTCTTGCTCGAAGAAATTGGGCTGATCCAGAGAGAGGCTATAGGTAGACAGAATGACTGAAATAACTGGCCCGTCTGCCTCAGAGGGACGAATGAGATCTATTAATGGGATATTTGCCGCGGCACTAGTCATCAGTAGCCCAGGTTATGAAATTCTGCACGCCCGTATGAATTCAAATGCCGCAGGAGTCCGATAGGAATGTCTTCCGATCTTGGACCAATGTTTGACACGGCCCGCCGGCGTGAGCTGATGTCGTTGTACGGTCAACTGGAACGCTTCCGGACCCGTGCTTCGCAGCCACGGCGACTTCGGCAAGCCACCATCGAACTTGCCGCTCTGAACCGAATGGTGTCTGACTAGTATCGATTGCAGTACACCAACGATATTGGGAGCGTGAGCGATCCGCTCTGCAAGCGCGATAATTCCTGACTTGGTGAGTATCTCCGCCATTTCTGCTGTCGCCTTCGCATCAGTAGCGGCCGCGTCACTGATGGTCTTCAACAACTCTTCCCCAGTTGCCTTACAAGTCTCAACCGCTTCCTTCATCGATTGAAGACATGAAGCGGATGTGAACGTTGCCTCACCCTCATCAGATGCGGCGGCACGCATGCCTTCAAATAGATAGAGTGTGGATTGATAGAAGCGCTCGAACGGATCTTCTATTGATAGAGCAGCGCGAATTTGATCGATACACCCCTTCGCGGCCTCAGCCTCGTGTGCAGTTCTGGATCTGCATGCCCGCAACACTCGACCAAGGACTACGCCTTCGTCGAATTCTCCGTCAGGCAGTACCTGCGCCAAGAGTGTTAGTGCGGTCGCCCGCACGTGGTCGGAATACTCTGCCTCTTCGCCTCCCCGCAATGCCTGAGCGAGGACTGTTCCCTCTGCGCGGGTAAAAACTCCAATGTGCGCTCGGCGTCCCCACTCTTTCAGGTCAGTTAGCGACAGCTTCGCCTCTTCATCATAAACGGCTAGATTCGACAGTGGCTTTGGAAAGGCTTCGGCCAGTCTTCTGCCAATGGGCCTCGAACTAAGAGCGGTCATAGTGGCGAGATGACAGGCCTCAATGAGCGATGAGTAGATACCGATGCCTCCATAACGAACCTGATTTGAAAGAAGGTTGAAGCTACTAGTTTGAAGATACTGGCGGGCAGAGAGGCTCATGAGACGGCGTTTCACGTAGGTCACACCGCGCAATCCACTTATCGCCTTCTCGCCTACATCCAGGTCTTGTGATGCCAGGCCACATGCTATAGCCCAGGCTCGCTCATAGGACTTGATGGCCCTCAATCGTATTTCCTTGGTCTTCGCGGAAGTGAGCGATGAGGAGGGAAAGCGATCTTCGGCTTTCGCCACAGCAGCACAGAGCATCGAAACATACCGCGGAACGGTGCTAACCGTCGTCAGGTCTGGTAGAAAGTGGTCGGCAATGGCCAAGTAACCACGTGTGAAGCCAAGCGGATCAAGACTGCCACTAACAAGATCTAGGGGATCATAGGGAGTCCAAAAAATACGAAAGGGAGGGTCGTCAAGTAAGGCTACTTGACCGATAGTCTTGGGGTTAAACTGAATCACGCTGTCCCATCACATTGCGGTGGAGTTCTCAACCCTGTACCTTCAACGCTGTCTCAAATAACGCTGATCTCGCGACCATTCCCATGCCACGTCGACCCCGGCATCTTACTGCGGAGGTTGCTGAGCACAGCCTGAGTGACCTGCCCAGCGACTCACGTTACTGAAGTTGTTGAGCACGTAATTCTCGGGCTCATCGAAGTACAGTTTGTTCGCTTAATGTCCCAAATGAAATATAATTCCAATGTTTTGGCTTTCTCTCTAAATCTCCACGGCATATCGCTCTAACAGATTCTTTACATGTTGGGGTAGCCAGTCTGGTGATAGTCTTCGCTCCCAATCTTCCCATAATTCCGAATAGCTCAGGGCTGCAAATCGAAGGGAGTCACCTCTTACTGCCGTGGAAAACTGCTCGATTTCATCACGATGTCGTTTGAATTCGTCGAAGTTCTTCCAGTTTGTTGGTTCCCAAAACAGATAGAGAATCTCAGGGGGGTTTTGCTGTTTTCCAGCATACGTATAGGAGAGGCCTAGTGCATGCTTGATGAGCTGAGCGACGTCCAAGTGGCGATACAAATGACTGGCCTCCCGCAGCACGGCGATATACTGAAACCAAAGTGATTGGTTACGTTCGTCTGAAATCTTCGCATATGTATTAGAGAACGATGCTTCTTTGAGGGAGAGATATTCGAGACACTTGGACTCAATGCCTAGTACGTTGTCTTGTGATTGCAGTAGGACATCCAGGTGAGGATTAGTCGCACGAGGACTGAATTGCTGGAGGCCGTTCGGGCATGACGCTTCGAATTTTAACGATTGTAAAGTCTGATGTGCCTTCAGTGTGAGTGTCAGTGGATCATTTCGCCAAGGTCCAAATGTATTCACAACCAAAGCTGAGGAGGAGAACATAGCTGCCATTTTCGGCGGCTGACCATTTCTACCTATAAGTTCACTTCCTTTTCCCAATACGTAATCTTCGCGACATTGCGCAAAGGGCACGCCTTGAATAAGATTGGCTTCAACACTTTCTGCGTAGTCGATATAGTGCCCGTCCGATGTGGAGGGAGGTGGCGCCCCTCTGCATGACCAGAACGCCTGTCGAAGGGCTCGCTTCGCACGATCAAGAGTTGAGTTAATGGGCATGAACCGTTTCCCCCATGGATAAAATGATAAGAATTTGAGCCGGTGTAAGTAGTGCGTCGGGCTTGTGCCGGGCGAGCCATTCGATTGCTTCTGCTCCTGATAGGTCCAAGACATACTTGGCCAGCAATGCTGCAAACAGGGCCGTTCGCCCGAGTCCTGCAGAGCAATGAATCAGGATGTTGTGACCCTCCGAGGCGTGCGCGCGCGTTTGCTTCAGCACGTCAACGAGCTGGCCATTGGAAGGGACGCCGTAGTTTGGAGTGGGAAGGGGAAAGACCGTGAGGCCTTGCTCTCGATAGAGCGACAGCAAATCTCTTCCCGTCTTCTCCCTGCACTCCTCTATTTCTGCCAGGAGAACGATTGCGGAAATGTTGACTGCTTTCAAATCGTGAAGGAGTTTGCCATCGGGATCAAACAGCCCGAAGGGCATCGGGCTGCCATATATCTGGCCGGGGAGATTGAGAGGGTATAGCGTGAACGACAAGTGCGAACACCTCTATTTTCCATAGAACCAGTCCAGGAGACTAGCACAGTGATGAAGAGGCTTCGATCCTGCATAAGTAGGATAACGCACGGATAGTTGAGACCGGAGTTCACATGGAGCGGTTCGGCAGCTGGATTAGCGTCCTTCTATTCGCAGGCCGCGGCCGTAGGGATTCGTGGGACTGCTGGGGCTGTAGGGATTCCCGGCGCCGTAGGGAGAGACGAACTGGTCTATCTTGTTTGTTTGGTTTGTCTCGCTCATTTGGTTGGCTGATTGGATAACCAAAGAAACTAAATAACCAGATAAACGCGGATTCAACCTCCCAGTGCATAATGTTCAGCCGCCGCTGGTCAGCGCGTGA
>JBAXBK010000077.1:0-7141 GCA_037142015.1 Nitrospira sp.
GAGCATTATGGCCAAGATCGCCAAATGTAAAGAAGTGTTGGACGCACTACACTAGAAGGGGAAATAGATCTCAAATCCTCCATAACCCCCGCTGTGGAAAGTCGTGTTGTGTTGGTATCCACCCCGGACGAGAAAGAACACTTTGCTGACCTGAACTTCAGCGATGGGCCCCGTCATGATTCCCCGGAAATCGGCATTACCCATTCCTGTCACATCCCAGCCGAGATACGTTGCGCAACAGCTCTTCTCGGGCTTATAGGCCAGAACCTTCCCACGCAGTCGGCTCCAGAAAAAATTATCGAGGTCAGCGTACGATCCTATGGCGTGGAGGTTCCATTTCTCATGCCAATAGAGCGCTTCGAGTTGGCCATACACGCCGGCCTGATAAGCAATCGTGCTGCTCGCGTTCAGCCGCTGTTCCTCGATTCTGCGCAGCTGAGGACCGGCAAGGGCGGAGAGTGTCCAGCCACCGAGCGTTGTGGAGATGCCGAGTGACGGGACAATAGACTGGATGTTGGCATCCAGGAGTTGTCCATTGGTCTTAAAGCTATAGCCGAGACCAGAAGTCATAGCCTGAACAAATAAACCGGATCCTGCTGAATTCCCCAAGATTGGGGTTCTGACGCCGAGGTAGCCAAAGTACTGACTCTTATTGTCGATCTGAAACCCTGTGAAAACATCTCCCGCCTCGCTCACGATAGGCAGGCAGGTCAGGATACATGCCGCCAGTAGGAGTCGCGTAAGTCTTGCCATCGTTCTCAGGCGCGTCAACCGCCGGGCGGGCCATACATCAGCTGAAAGAATATTGCTGTCTTCGTTCATAGGGACTCCCTTGTGAAGATGCTAGGATCCCATCGTATTTCTTGATTCCTGGTTAAACCGAGCGTCAGCGTGCATAGTGTAAGCGACGCCACTGTTCCTCACCGGACTCGATACTCACGACCCGGAAATGCACGAGCGTCTTCTTCCACTTTCGGACCATTCCCACAGGGCTAACTTTCAGCGTGACTCCGGGAAGCTCCAGCAGGGCGCCGGCCAGCGAATCTTGCGGGGCTCCTGAAAAGAGGGCGCTGACGCCGGTGAAGGACATGTCTTCCACGCGGCCACGCCACACCGAAGACGGCGCAGTGATTAGACACATGGTTCCTCCCGTGAGGCGAATCATGCTCCGGCGATTCCAGGTGAGGGGGCGCCATGGGATGGTCAGGGCCTGGAGGAGTGAACGGAGGCTACTGCCGATTCCCGGTTGGATTCGGTAGCAGTCTTCCCAGGGAACGGGATCCCCATACATTTTATCGACCAGAATCTGTCTCGTCTGTTCATCCAGCTCATCGAATTGGACGCCCACGTCAATTTTGCCTGACGGATTCGTCTCCTGTCTGACGATGCGGGCGTTGACTGTGACCAGTAGGCCTCGCGACGAGGTCAGTGCGAATTTGACGGTCTCCTGCAGCGTAAAGATGGGTCGGTCTACAGTCACTGCAGCTCCCTGCTCGTTCACGTCGATGACGCGTGCCGAAACTCCTTCTCCGTCCACGAACAGCCCGCCGGCAAAATCACGTTTGAGTCGGAACCCCTGTCGCCCTTGGGCTTGTTCACTGGCGACGAACAGGGCGATGGTGAGGAGGAGGAGGTTGGCACTTCCCCAAAATAGACTGACCGGCAAACCTGGATCACCGACGCCCTGCCACCAATGCCGGATACCCCACGCCAAACCGATGACGAGTAGCCCGAATGTGATCAGATGAGGCCAGGCCAAGGACAATTCGGTCATGGAGCTTTTCTTCACCCGTTGCCCTTTCGGCGTCACTTCGAACGGCCGTTCCATGCGCGGCGTAGCCAGCGCCTTGAGGGCAACGACACTGAGGGCAAAACACATGGCGATTTCATACACGTCCGACCAGAAAGGATTGCGCGATCCCCGGCTGACCGGTCGCATCACGAGTGCGGAGGCCAGAAAGAACGAGAAGAAAAAGTTGCTCAGGGCCAGCATATCGGCTTTCAACGGTGGCGTTGAGAAGAGCAGGCTCGCCAGCGGCGCGACGAGACAAATCAACCGCGGGAGACCGAAGAAGAAATAGAAGATCGATCCGAAGTAGTCGATCCGCTGAGCCAGGCTCAGTCCGCGTTTGGTCAACGGATTATCCCGGAGCAAGACCTGAATACATCCCATAGCCCAGCGTTTTCGTTGTTTCAAGTATCCGTCAAAGGTTTCCGGCATCAGGCCCGCCGACAGCACCTTATTGAGGTAGCAGGAGCGGTAGCCCCTGGCATGCAGATTCATGCTGGTATGAATGTCTTCTGTGATGGTCTGGGTCTGGAATCCCCCGATTTCCATCAAGGGCTTTCGACGGAGGAGGCCGCCGCTGCCAGCAAAGAAAGCGCTGTTGTGGGTATCACGGCCGGCTTGGAGCGAACGGAAGAAGAGCGCCTGTTCGTTCTTTACCTCCTCGCCGACGCGCAGGTTCCGTTGGAAAATATCCGGATTGTAGAAGTGATGAGGCGTTTGCACGATTGCGACCTTCGGATCGTCAAAAAACCCGACGGTGTCTTTGAGAAATGTTCGGGCAGGGACGTGATCCACGTCGAAGATCGCGACCAACTCCCCGTGGCTTAGCTGGAGAGCATGGTTCAAATTTCCGGCTTTTGCGTGACGAGGTCGGTCCGGGCGCTGGATGTATTCGCAGTCGAGCGAGGAGGCCAATTGTTGGGCTTCATCGCGATGGCCGTCATCCAGGACGTACACGGTAAATCGATCGCGAGGATATTCCTGCGCGAGACAGCTGATTAAGGTCTGCCGAAGGATCGAGAGTGGCTCATCCACGACCGTCACCATGATATCCACGGTGGGATAGGTGGTAATGGGGGCCGGTGTCCGTTCCGTCGGTGACCAGGACTGATAGGCAAAGAAACAGAACTGACAGAGCCCGTAGAGCTCCGCCAGATAGACGACCGATCCGAGGACCATGGAGGCCGGGTCATCAGTGGGGATCGTGTAAAGCAGACGCCACAACATATACCTGGCATAGAGAAAGAGGCTGAGCGTCAACATCAGCTTCCTGCCCCGATTCTGCTTGATCAGGAGGCCGATCACGAAAAGTGCCAGGCCCGAGATCCCGAAGGCGATCGGCGTACTAAAGAATGTGTTTAAGACCGTCATTGAGCCCCTTCACTCACGGTCGTTCTCACGCGGGAATATCCGCAGTACTCCACCTCTTCTCGACCGTTCTGGTGAGTCTAAATCAGAAACGGAAGGTTGCCTACACCTACGGCGGGGGGAGTACATTCGAGGGGTAAGTCCTTGCACGAGGGGAAGCCACGATGGAGCAGGCTGTGAGGCACCTCGAAATCTAATGGCCTCAAGAACATTGGAAGTCAATCAGAGTGTTGGATCGTTAGTTACGTCCTGAGATCGAGAGGGCTTCGGTGGACGATGGCACGGAGAATATCGCTGGTTGTTAGAATGCCGATCAGATGACGGGAGCTGTCGAGGATCGGAATCCCAGTTACCTGTTCCTCCAGCATGACTTGGGCAATCTCGCGGATCTCTGTCGTCGGAGTGGCAGACAAGACCCGGCTGCTCATCACGCGGGGGATCTTGTGCTCGGCGGACGGTCCTGGCGAATCGATGGATTCCAGTTCATGCACATAGGGCAGCAGGTCATGGCTCGATATTGTTCCGACCAACGTGCCGTCGACCGACGTCACAGGGAGGTGGTGAATCCCCTGTCGTTTCATCACAGTCCATGCCTCCAGCAACGTACTGTCGGAGGGCAACCATGATACGGGCGAGGTCATCAAGTCCTGTGCAAGGAGTGCCGGTTTCGGTGCAGGGGCTTGCTGTACCTGTTGCTGATAGGCCTGTTGAGCCAGACGTGCTGCATGGTCAGCTGTCTGGCGCTCCTGCTCTTTCGAACGATCCCGTCTATCCGCGTCGGCCTGCGTCGCGGGAGAACGTGGAGACACCGGTAGCGTAGGATGCATTTCGACGATGCCATCAACCGCACGTATTATCGGCATGGCTGACCTCGTATCGTCTGTATCGGAGGCTAACGGTAAGTACTTAAGCTTGAATGGTTTTGTCTGAACGACTGTTGAGAGGAAGCGAGGAGCAGAATTAGGAGCGAGATGCAAGGATCTAAGTAGCTACTAAGGAGCAGCAAGGAACTGAAACCGCGGGCAAGGACGACCATCAACGGTCACAGTTTCCAGGAACATTGCCGTGGGTCTGATCCACAGACCTCGGTCGCCGTAGAGAGCCCGATAGACCACATATTCCTCTTCCGTTTCTGAGTGTCGGGCGACCCCAAGTACTTCATACTCATGGCCCGTGTAGTGCCGATAGCGGCCAGGCTCTATCATCATGTATCCTCCCGTCCTGACTTCGTACTATAACGGGAATGCGGTGAGGAATCACAGCGGCAGGTTTCGATGCATAAGACCCATGATGTGATCGTCATAGGTGGGGGGTCGGCCGGCTATGCAGCAGCACGGACCGCGCGCGATGCCGGAGCTGACGTGGCGATTGTGGATCATGGCCCGCTCGGGGGGCTCTGTATCCTGCGTGGTTGCATGCCGACAAAGGCTATCCTACGTTCTGCCGAAGTCGCAGCTCTTTTCAGGCGAGCGAAGGAGTTTGGACTCTCTCCAGTGTCGTTCCAGGCCGATCTGTCGGGGATAGTAGATCGAAAAAATCGCTTGGTGCGCGAATTTGCTGACTATCGTGCTCAGCAGCTTCATGATCCAACGTTCACGCTCTATCAATCGCAGGCGGCCTTTCGGTCACCTCATGAGATCACGGTCGGAGACACCGTCTTGTCTGCCGGTTCGTTCATTCTGGCCACTGGGTCGAAACCCAGTGAAGTTCCGATTCCTGGCTTGGCCCAAGCAGGATATTTCACAAGCGATACCATCCTGGATCTCCGCACTCAACCGGACTCGTTGATCGTTTTGGGCGGTGGGGCTGTCGCACTTGAACTCGGCCAGTTCTTTGCTCGCCTTGGAACGAAGGTCACGATCCTCCAACGGGGACGTACACTGCTTTCTGATATGGACGAGGATGTCGGCCGGGCGATTGAAACAGCTTTGATCGATGAGGGTATCGGAGTTGTCGCAGGCACGCAATTGTTGCGTGTGAATCGGGGCACGACCGGGAAGATGGTGTGGGCGATGAAAGATGGACGTGAACAGTCCTATGTGGGCGAAGAGATTCTCCAGGGCTTAGGCCGACGGCCCAACATCGAGGGGCTTCGCCTCGATCTGGCGGGTGTGACTGTTGACGGAGGAGGAGTTGTCGTCGATGGTACCATGCGCACGTCGCAAGCCCACATCTATGCAGTGGGTGATGTGAATGGTGTCTCGCCCATTGTGCATCTTGCCATCCAGCAGGGAGAGATTGCGGGGTATAACGCGACTCACGCAGGTCAACCGGCGAAGACGGTTGATCACCGTCTGGATACGGAAGTGGTCTTTACCGACCCGCAGGTTGCGGTTCTAGGACTCAATGAGACGCAGGCGAAGGTAGAAGGGATTCACTATCTCACGGCTTCCTATCCGTTTGCCGACCATGGGAAGGCGCTCTGTCTTGGCGCGTCGAAGGGGTTTGTAAAGTTGCTTGCGGCGCCTCAGACTGGTGAGATTCTTGGCGCGCAGATCGTCGGCTCTGAAGCGGGTGAACTGATCCATGAACTGATCGCGGTGATGTACTACCATGGGATTGCGGCCGACCTCCTGCGCATGCCCCATTACCATCCCACGTTGGCGGAAATCGTGACCTATCCGGCGGAATCCCTTGTCGAACGGTTGGGTAGATGAGAAAGAGACTTGCGTGTCGAGTAATTTCACGCGAAGCGGAGTTGAACCGGCAACGCTATCCAGTGTAGCGTACCCACGATTATGTTGATGAACAATAACACGGCTACCGGTAACTTGCGTATAAGAGGGATGATCGCGAAATTCGTGGGAATCGTAGCGATCGCGCTCGGGTTTGTCATCGGAATCTACGGACTGGAAGACTCAGGATCGCAGTGGATGAAGACATCATTGGGATTGCTGGTCACCGGTATGCTGGCTCAAGGGTATGCGCTCTACTGCTCTGTGAAGCACATGCATCAGATCAAGGGCCAACCCAGGTCATGAAACGAGTACGTCAGCATTTGTTCATGGTCGGGATGCTCCTCCTCGCAGGGGCGATGCTTGCCTGCGGAGGTCCGTGGCGAGACGCCTATTTCAAGAAGGGGGTGTATCGACTCACGCAAGATGAGGTGGCGGAGAAGTTCGGGACGCCCCATACGACCAAGACACCGGCTCTTGGGGGGGATTCGATCTGGACCTATCGCGTTCCGATCAGTGACAAGGAATTGGCCTCGGTGAGCTTTTCTCATCTAGGTGACACGGTGAAAGAAGCGTCAGCATTATTGGGAAAGGCTTCCGAACAGGGTCCCAAGGCCATGTTGTATTGCTACCGCTACACCCTGACTTTTAACGAAAAGAAGATTCTGAAACAGTGGCAACGTGATGAATGTGTGCCGGGAACTCATGATTCGCTTAACGCCGAATAGCATTCTGATGAGGTAATCTATATCTGCTTGGTTGGCCGTACATCGATAGTTCGACTGTGCTCGATGGACTCTCCTCGCTGCTGTTACTACTCTCCCTCTTCACCTACGCGCGTGATTGTCCGAGCGATCTCGAAGAATCCGATCCTCTCCACGGAAGCGAAGCGCTGAGCGGTGTCGCGACAAATCGTCATGAGCAATGCAGGTTCATTCTTGACAGGTTTGAAAAATGGGCGCCGGCTGTCTTTTCCTTGTGAGAGAGCCAGCACGCTCACTATTATCTATTCCTGGAGGGCTCCAATGTAGAAACTGATCGTCATCAGTCTTGCAGCATTGTATCTGATTGGAACCAGTTCGCTGGCCTTGGCTGACGAAGCCATGAAGAGCGAGATGAAGGAAAAGAAGGAAGAGCTAAAGGGCAGGAAGCCCGCAAAGGCGCAATCAAGGCGAAGCGCCATGAAATGAGGGAGAAGATGAAAGCACGCAAAGTAGAGAATCTCTCGGGCCACCGCTTCATTGACGATATTCCTCGGCTTGTTCCCCTGTCTGCCTTTTGCTAGGATGCGGCAGCCTGAATATCCATA
>JBAXBK010000078.1:0-7006 GCA_037142015.1 Nitrospira sp.
GTCCACCCACACCTGTCCCACGCCTTTTGCCGTACTTGGCATGGTTGGGGCTGATAGCTGCTTGTAGGGATGTGTAGCTGTACCGTCGCCTTCTCCAAAGTATCCACGCAGGAGTTCGTCGAGATTGACCGTAGCTGCACCCCCTATTGTAGCGGGGGGCGTTGCTTTTACGTGGGCCGTTACCATAACTCCAGGATACGCTGGCTTCCAATCGACTACACCACTGGCAGGGTAGTTTTGCCAGTTTTTGGGATTGGTGATGATGAAGAAGGTATGCACCAGTCTTAGAGCCAAGTCCGACGCAGTTGGGAGCCTAGGAAGCGTCTCTGCCACGATCTTGTGGAGATCCACCGTGTTCCCAAGTTCAAGTGGAACTGAACCTACAGGCGAAAGGGTCCCTGTCAGAATAGCAGGATCGACCACGATAACGGTCGCAAACATGTAGGGATGAATATCGCAGAAGAAGACATGCAGTCCAAGCTCATCCGGAATGATGGGGGCGGATGTTGTTCCCACCGCTATGTCAGTGTCGAATGGCATCTGGGTAAATCCGCGGTGGACGTGTGTGTGTTTCGGGGTAGGATAGACCAAGCTCACAATCGTATGGATCGTGTTGGCCCGTCCACCACCTGATTGAAACGTAATGCTCTCTCCGCGTTTAATAACCGCAAGTGATCTGCCGGTCGTAGCATCGCTGCCCAGCGCCTGATGAACGCACCCGAAACTGGCTGAAGTACTGGTCGTACATTCGAACCAGCTTCCGGGGTTGTCTGTAACCTGGAATGTCACTCCAGAGGCCTGGGCCATGCCAGCCCCGCCCCATCCCACCAGAACTCCTAGTAACGCCAACAATATGCGTCGCTTTTTCATTGAGACTTCCTTCTAGATTGGGCCACCTCACGTGGCCACAGTGTTGAGAATGTCACCGGCAAACACGCACGATCGGATCTAAGCGCACCTCCTTTGTTGAGTGTGATGAATCTGGCACCGACTGCCTGCTGCTTGGCCCACTGTTCGCCATAAGTCGCTCGTTAGACATGATTAGACATGAATTGTTTCGCAACTACCCCCCTTATCCCTTTGCCCCGCTACCCCTCGCCTCGTTCCCCCGGCTACTTCCCTGCCTCAGCCTGCCGCGCCCATTCTTGCTCGAGCAACTGTTGCGCCCGCGCCCGGACTCGTTCGTCCTTATCTTCGAAGGCCAGGATCAACGGATCGATCGCTCCCCGGGGCGCTGACTGAACCCAGGTTTCGAGGGCCTGAAGCCGGACACGCACCTTTGGCGAGTTGAGTTTTTGGGCCATCCACTCTGGCACGACCAGGCCGTCCACCGGATGTCCTGGCTCAGAGGATAGAACAGGCAGCGCGTGGGGATTGTCCCCTCCTGGAACTGTCCCCATTCCTGACGCGGAGCCTGTCCCATTGACCGAGGCAAAGGACACAGGGCTCGCCGCCTGGGTAACCGGAGTCAATGGGTTGTTGCCTGGTGATGGACGCTGCATGGATAAGGGTGGCCCGCCCACGTTCACATTCGGCCCAAGGTTTGATGCATTGTCAGACGAAGCAGGTCCGCAACCGGACAGCCCAGCAAGGAGCGTCAGGCTCAGGAGCAGTACCAGGTACGATCGCGATGAACTCATATCTTCAGACCTTTAGGCAGCGTGGCGATGGGGGATCGGGAACGGTTCGTCTGAGGATCCCGTGTTGAGGATTTGAAAAGCGTCCCGGTAAGGGCCATATCCAACAAAAGTTTTACGCGCACCCCTATCCGCCGCTTTCTCATTACGTCCAACCCCTAATTAAAATGGTTGCCCGTATTGTGGTCCCAGCAGTAAGCCCTGCCAAATCAGGCGGGCTATACAAAGGCGATGTTTCCTGAAATATTTTTGGATGAAAGCCTTATATCTTATTGGAACGATCTTACCTATACGCATCCAGGCGTATGTAGTTACCCCTGAGGCAGGCGACGTATTTATCATCCTGGAGCAGTTCGCCTCAATTCATCATGCACCAGGGCTACCGCGGTATGACGATTTTCCACACCTAACCGTAGATAGACTCGCTCCAAGTGCTTCGACACAGTCCGGGAGCTGATATGGAGAATAGAGGCAATCTCGACGGTGGTCTTGCCTTGGGTGAGCCACCTCAAGACTTCAGTTTCACGCGGGGTCAAGCCAAGAGAAGCCAGATGATCGAGCGGCAATTTTGATAGCTGCTCCTCAAACAGTAAGGCGGAAAATTTGCCATCGGGCATATGCCGAATGGTGAGGCAAGCGGAAGGTTTGTTAATAACCAGCGGAGCGAGTGTTGTAGGAGACTTGTCCTTCGCGCTTAGCTGCTTCAGGTGCATGATCATCCATTGGCGGATCTCATGGGGAAGCTGTTTCCTCACTCCAGTATCTGCTGGCCAATAGCGTTGCAGGAGCTTGTGCGCGCTGGTGGTGGCCCATTCAATACGCCCATTGGGAGAAACCGTCGCCCAAGGCTGTCCGCTGAATTCCAAGAGTCGACAATGCCAGTGCCCGTTCAGACCCTGCTGCAAAAATTCGCAGACATTCTGCCCGTTTCTTAGCGCGACGGATCGTTTCATATGGTCGATATCCAGGAGGCTTGAACTGATTGGTCGATCAGACTGAAGAGATGATGGGGCGGGTTGTAGATATCGATTTGTGCATTAAGGAGCGTAACGCGATGGACCTGCGCAGAAAGTGAATTACCGACCGGTCTATACTGCATCTCGCCTTTCTGCACAATACACGACCGAAAATATGTGTTAACTGGGCTACAACATAGGAGGTCTATGCACGCCCCATCATTTACTCGTTACACTTGGAACTCGAAAACACTGAAATGCTAAATCGAAGAACAATAAACCATCGATAGCAACATTTGCACATGGCGTAACTACGTAAAACGGATAGTGTCCACATGCCGCTACATATTCATTCAGATGGTTTTGAGACTGCGATAACTTGGGATTCCCAGTAGGCCCCTCCTATAAAGGTTCTGCGCGATACCAGCAAGCTTTAGGCCAGAGTGTTGTCGTAAAGACGAGGAATGACAGAAATTCAAAACGATTGTACTGGAGAGGTGTCTGTCAGATGTTTATCACAGCTCGTTCGCAGTGGGCGGTCCAGGTGGATCATTCTGTCTGAATCTAAAATGATTCTGACTGAATCTAATTTGATTCTCAGAACGTCACGATTCAGGTGATTGAGTCAGGTGTTTAGGCTGAAGGGGGGACGGCAACTTTTCCTTGGATCCATGTTCCCAGTCGGCGACAGGCGTTGAGGGTACGCGGTGTATTCCGGGAAGAAGCAGAAATTTTCGCCCCTCTTCTATCCCTCTACCTCCTTAACCCTGTTACCCCTATTTCCCTTATCCCCCTGCACTTCCCACCGGCCCGCCCGGTTCGGTCATGCGCCAGGGGTCGAGCAGTTCGGTGAGCCGTTTGTCCGGGAGGACTTTTTGTTCTTTGGCCATCTGGCGGACAGTTTTGCCGGACTTGTAGGCATCCTTGGCGAGTTTTGCTGCAGCCTCGTATCCGATCTCCGGAGCCAGGGCCGTGCACATCGCTAGACTTTCCTCTATCAAGCTCTTGCAGCGCTCTTCATTGGCTTTGATGCCGTCGATACACTTGATGGCGAAATTATGTGAGGCGGTCGAGAGGAGCTCAATGGACTGTAATAGGTTATAGGCCATGACCGGCAGCATAACGATCAGTTCGAAGTTGGCTGCCTGCCCTCCCACTGTAACCGTGACATCGTTTCCGATCACCTGGGCGCAAACCATCGTCACCGATTCGGCAATCACAGGGTTGACCTTGCCCGGCATGATGGATGAGCCCGGTTGTGTCTCCGGCAGATTGATCTCCCCAAGCCCACATCGCGGGCCGGAACCGAGCCAGCGAATGTCGTTGGCAATCTTCATGAGACTCACGGCGATCGTCTTCAACTCCCCGCTTGCTTCGACCAACGAGTCTTGAGCAGATTGGGCTTCGAAATGGTTTTTTGCTTCAGTAAATGTGCAGCCGGTCTCTTTCGAAATGATGGCCATCACCCTGGCGGAGAACTTCGGATGGCAATTGAGCCCTGTGCCGACTGCGGTACCGCCGAGCGCCACTTCACTGAGTGATTCTTGCGCACGCTTGACTCGTTGAATGCCGAGTTCAATCTGGCGCGCATAACCGCCGAATTCCTGACCTAATCGGACAGGCGTCGCATCTTGTAAATGGGTACGGCCGATCTTGACGATTTTGTCGAACTCTTTGGATTTGCGAACAAGCGCTTTCTGCAAGCAAGTGAGGGCCGGAATGAGCTGTTGTTGCATCATTTCAGCAGCTGCTATGTGAATGGCCGTGGGAATCACGTCGTTGCTGGATTGCCCAAGATTGACGTGGTCATTTGGATGCACCAACTTGCTCCCTCGTGCTCCGCCTAGCAGCTCTGTGGCACGGTTGGAGATCACCTCGTTGGTATTCATGTTCGTCGAAGTACCAGAGCCGGTTTGGAAAATGTCTACGGGGAATTCGTCGTCGAGCTTACCCTCAATCACTTCGGTCGCAGCCTGATTGATCGCATCTGCCGGTTTCTTGTCGAGGAGTCTCAGCGACTGATTGACTGTCGCTGCAGCACGTTTGATCATACCCATCGCCCGAATCATGGCGCGGGGGAATCGCAACGAGCTAATCGGGAAGTTCTCGATGGCGCGCGCGGTTTGTACGCCATAATAGGCTGTGGCCGGTACGGCCAACTCGCCCATTGTGTCCCGTTCAACTCTAGTTGCAGGTGATGACTCAGCCGCTGCCGGTTTCTTTTTCATGCGTCCTACTCCAGTGTAAGGGGGCTTGTCGTTGCGGGCGCCATGATAAACGTTGCTCCCCTACTAGCACAAGGGGAGCTGGTGTGTGACGCGCGAGAACGGATAGTTGGTTTGTTTGGTTAAAACAGCGCAACCAGATGAACTCTCGTGAATAGTACTAGCTAAAAAAGAAGAGGCCCGCCGAAGCGGGCCTCTGTTCAGACTGGATATTGCGGTTGCCGATTAGCCGACCGTGACTTCGATCGCTTTCGGTTTCGCCTTCTCAGACTTGGGCAGTTGGAGATTCAGGACCCCGTCCTTGAATTCCGCTTTGACCTTCGCCTCATCCACGAGATCAGGCAATGTAAAGCTCCGGACAAAGCTGCCATAGGAGCGTTCTATCCGATGGTACTTCTTGCCCTTCTCTTCCTTCTCCTGCCTACGCTCGCCCTGGATCGTGAGAACACCGTCTTCGACCGTCACCTTCACGTCCTCTTTCTTCACGTCAGGGATCTCTGCCTTGATCTGGTACTCTCCGTCCGTTTCGCTGACGTCCACGGAAGGCACCCAATCGGCGACGGTCATCGTTTCCTTAGCGTTCGCCTGAGGCAGAGCTTGACGGTTAAACATCCGATTCAACCGATCTGACATCTCTTCGAGTTCACGAGACGGATTCCATCGTACGAGCGTCATAGTAGACCTCCTTGTTATTCTTATTCACTGATTTAGAATATCTATTGGCAGCGCGCGCCGACTTGTCTGTATAAAACAACAGATAACTCTAGCTGCCGCGGAGTCAAGGGGGCCACGCGTAAAACGCGAGAACAGGATGGTTTGTCTTGTTTGTTTAGTCTATTTTGTTTGGTTGGGCAGACAGACCAGATCAACTCTCGCCTGTCCCGCTAGTCACGCTTGTCGCGCACATTTCATCGTTGCTCGATGGGCACATACGGTTGACCATGTTCACCGGAATAAATCTGGTCAGGCCGGAACAGTTTGTTTTCTCGAAGCTGTTCAAGCCAATGGGCCACCCACCCAGACACCCGCGCCATTGCAAACAACGGTGTGAAGAGATCCGTCTCGATGCGCATCTTGTCGTAGACGATGCCAGAATAGAAGTCGACGTTGGAATAAATCCCCTTTCCCTTTAGCAACTCTGCTGCAACCCGTTCGACCTCTAGGGCGACTTCATATAACGGTGAAGTGCCACATTCCTTAAAAAGCCGATCGCAGAGACCTTGTAAGATCGTAGCACGGGGATCTTTGACCTTGTACACGCGGTGACCGAAACCCATCAGTCGTTGTTTTGCACGGACCTGTTCTTCAAGATACGGCCTGGCTTTCCCTGGCTCGCCGATTTCCTTCAACATCTGCACAACTTCTTCGTTCGCCCCTCCATGCAGCGGCCCCTTCAGAGCCCCGATTGAAGATGCGACGACCGTATAGGGATCAGCCAGGGTTGAGGCAGTGACCATTCCGGTGAAGGTTGAAGCATTCATCGTGTGCTCGGCATGGAGGATCAGGCAGTCGTCAAAAATGTCTCCCCACAAGGGAAGCGGCTCCGTCTCAGTAAGCATATAGAGAAAGTTTTCCGAAAATCCGAGATCGTCCCGCGGTGGGATGTATTCGTCCCCATGCCGCAAACGTGCCCAGGCTGCAACGATCGTGGGCAGTTTGGCGACGAGACGGACTGCCGACCAATAATTATTTTCGATGTCCTGGACGTTCCGGCCTGGATAAAACATGCCCAACGCGGCAACCGCAGCCTGCAAGGCATCCATAGGATGTCCATGCTCCGGAAGACATTTCAACAAATCGATAATCTTGAACTTGATGCGGCGGTGATGGAGAATATCCTCGTGCCATCGCGCGAACTGCGGTTTAGTGGGAAGATGTCCAAACAGCAACAGATAGGCCGTTTCAAGATAGGACGATCGCAGGCAAAGTTCTTCGACCCGGATGCCGCGATACTCGAGCACGCCGCGTTGCCCATCTACATCACTGATCGAAGATTTGGCTGCGGGGACGCCGGCAAGCCCCGGCATGAAATCATGCGGCATAATTTTGCTCCTTCCCTAAGCGGCAGGATATATGCTGTCGGGCCTACACGTCTAGCCCGGTCTGTCGATTGATCTGGTCTATTTAGTTTATTGGGTCTTCTCGGATCACAGTGGGTTTTTTTCCTCTCTCCGCGTTAACGAAGGTA
>JBAXBK010000079.1:0-6737 GCA_037142015.1 Nitrospira sp.
TCTTTGAGGTAGGAGGAGTACCCGACGCGGTCGATCAAGAGGTCGAGAAACCGTTCGACGGGGAGTAGGCTCTGGGCCTTGAGTTCTTCCACCGTTTCATCGCTGACGGGCACGTAACTGCTCCCCATGTGGAACACCACATTGTAGTAGCGGTTTTTGCCGATTCGCTCGAACCGTAGCCCCTTCACCTAATCCTCCCAGACCGCTTCGTACTCATTGGCTCTCGACACCCATGAAACGTTTATCGATATTCGTGCGAGACTCGCGAGAAAAGCGAGATGGGCAATAGTTCGAGGTCCGAAGTTTGAGGTTTACTGAACTTCGAACCCAGAACTTCGAACTTCGTGTCGCGCCTGTCTCGCTCACAATCAAACCCTGCGAGAGAGCCCATTCTAGACAACCAGACCCTGGAAGACAAGGTACAGTCGGAGAAGTCCGCACCTCAGCCGCTCTGGTGGTGATCATCAATCTGCAATGAGTCCAGAGTCTGGATCAGGTTATCGTCGGCTCGATCTGGTTGACGTGGCCAGTTCAGGCTGGGCGGCAATCGATGAACTCCATTGCCCGCGATCGCCAGTCGATGACCGCGCCACGCACATGCATCTTTTCTTTCAGATTGGGAAATTCGGCACGGATGATCCCCGCGGCAAATTCTGCCAAGAAGGCGCTCTTGAGTTCGGCGCGCGCACGATCAGCGCCGATTTCATAGTAGGGCGATTCGGCGAGCAGTAGAAAGCCGTCATCGGGGATCCGGCGGGTTTGCATATTGGCCGCGATGATGCCGGCCGCCTTGCGGATGGGATCGGCGAGATCGGGACTGTAGGGGCCGATGAGCAGCGCCAAATTGGGCGCGTGCAGCCAGCCGAACCCGCGCCCGATGCCAATGATCCATTCGTGATGCTCGATGTCGAGTTCGCGGTTGCTGTGCCTGATTTTTGAGATGTGGGAGATATTGCCCTGCACCAGGGGCAACAAATCTTGTCGTACCTGGCCAGGCATATCCGGATAGAGCCGCGCCAGTATTGCTGGTAGGGTGTCCTGGTTTGTGGTAGAGACGGTGGAGAGGTCCAGAACCTCGCCGCCAGTACCATGGAGCACAAGGGCATCGTCATCGGTCTCGAAGCCGCACACCAGCGGGTACACCGTGCTGTGCCCCTTGCCGAAGACCGCCTCCACCTGTCGCCTGATCTCGAACGTGTGTTTGCGAGCGGCGTCGGTGTTGTAATTAAAACCGGCGCAGCCTCGATGGGGGTCGCCCTTGGAATAATGATATGTAATGAGCGCCAGCGAGCGGCGTCCCTGTCTGACCATATCACTTATATGGTCGGACAGGACTTCCCCGAAATAGGGCCAGCCAAGGTCGAATTGTCCGCCGAGATTGCGGAGTGGCAAAATGATGCCGGGCGGCGTGCCGGTGGCCACAGAGGTGTTGATGCGTCCATCCATGCAACTCAACGCCATGATGCCGGTTGGGTGCTGTGCAATGTAGCGGCTGCGCGCCAGGACTGATTCCGGATTTTGGAATGATGTGGCGTGGGAACGAGCACGATGCATCAACCAGGTAATCCGGTCTTTGATAGGCATGCCACGAATAAGACCCAGGTTTTCTGCGTCTGGTTGCAACGGAGTCGGATCAGTCATCATGGTGCTCCCCTGGACCGTTCGGGCATTGTGGTTTCAGATGTAATCAGTTCTAATTTATCCAATACTCATTCTGTGGAGTCAAGGGGAGAGATAGATTGATCACACACAAATGCCCTTTGTTCAGCGAAAGGCTTTGCCCTTGCAATCCCGCAATCGCCGCTTTGATAAAAGTCGATAGGACGGGCTAGTTCTGGTATGTTCCATCCATGACCAAGCGCCGGCTAGAAACCCTCTCTTTCGACAACTCCTATGCCCGGTTACCAGAATCGTTCTATGCAAAGCTGAACCCGACACCGTTCTCCGAGCCCCCCCATCTCATCAGTTTTAACCCCGCGGCTGCAGAACTAATCGATCTTGATCCGGAGCAAGCGAAGCGACCGGAATTTGCCGCGGTGTTCGGCGGGAGCATGCTCGTGCCAGGGATGGAGCCGTTGGCGATGCTCTATTCAGGCCATCAGTTTGGGGTCTATGTGCCGCAGCTGGGAGACGGTCGCGCGATTCTTTTGGGAGAAGCGCGAAACGAGCGGGGCGAGCGATGGGACTTGCAACTCAAAGGCGCCGGCCTCACGCCCTTTTCACGAGACGGCGATGGCCGTGCGGTGTTGCGCTCGACGATCCGGGAATATCTCTGCAGCGAGGCGATGCACGGGCTCGGCATTCCGACGACGCGAGCGCTCTGCATCGTTGGAAGCGAACATAAAGTATTTCGCGAACAGGTCGAGACCGGCGCGATCGTACTTCGCATGGCGCCCTCTCACGTGCGGTTCGGCTCGTTCGAGATTCTCTATTATCGGAAACAACATGAGCAGCTCAAGGTGCTGGCCGACTACGTGATCGCGCATCACTATCCTCATCTCGTGGAAACGGCAGACAAATATACTCGCTTCTTTCAGGAGGTCGTCGAGCGTACCGCGAAACTGATTCCCCAATGGCAAGCCGTCGGTTGGGCGCACGGTGTTATGAACACCGACAACATGTCGATCCTTGGCATCACGCTCGATTACGGTCCGTTTGGATTCATCGACGACTACGACCCTGGTTTCATCTGCAACCACTCCGACCACAATGGCCGCTACGCCTTCAACCAACAGCCCTATATCGGCCTCTGGAATCTCAGCTGTCTCGCGCAGGCGCTGCTTCCCTTGGCCCCAAAAGAAGATTTGAAAGCCGCACTCGACCTCTACACCCCCCTCTGCGAAGGACGGTACATGGAGCTGATGAGGGCCAAGTTCGGACTTGCCGAAACGAAGGAGGAAGATGCGTCGCTGATCCAAGACCTCTTGGCGCTCATGCATCTACACCATGTCGATTACACGAGCTTCTTTCGAGCCCTGGGACTGTTTCAAGCCGGGATTGAATCGCTGAACGAACCGCTCCGCGACTTCTTCCTGGATCGTGAATCGTTCGATCAGTGGGCTCGACGGTACAAGGACCGGTTGCGCCAAGAGGGGAGCCGAGACGAGGACCGTATGGTCCGTATGAACCGTGTCAATCCCAAGTATGTGCTCCGCAACTATCTGGCGCAGACTGCCATCGAGAAGGCACAGAAGAAGGATTACACCGAGATCGATCGGCTGCTTGCCCTGCTGCACAATCCCTACAGCGACCAGCCAGGCATGGACGCCTACGCTGCCCCACCTCCGAACTGGGGCAAGCACCTTTCTGTTAGTTGTAGCTCCTAGCCCGCATTATTCATGAACACTTCTGCTGCAATCGCCGATCCGCTGCTACGACGAGCCTTCGGTCGGCGGGCTCGCCCCTCGGCCCCTCTCCGTACTGCACGAGTACGCTTCGGGGCCTCAGGACTCCGCGCGCCGGTCTCGCAAAGCGGCTCAGCGATTTCGCGACGAACCGTCATGAATAAAGCGGGCTAGCACATTCCCACCTTGCAGTTCCCCTCACTGTCTGTTGTACAGTGGCCGAGGGCAGCCTGGTCATCCTCCTGCTCGCGGAACGCGCACGATGAAACGGTGCTGGTTCCACGCGCGCAATTGAGGATCAACCAGGCAACCCTCTGCGGAGATAGACGAGCAATCTCGGCAGGAACATTGAATGAGCGCTGTTGGAGATTCATCCAGGCCTCCTGTAGCGCGGGGCTTGTCGGACATCTTTCCAGCATCCTCTAGCTGCTGATCACAGAAGACGGACTGTTCTATGGCAAAAGGAAGCGGAGAATCGAAGCTTGCCCTAGTGGGGGTGGTCACCCTCGCAGTTGCGCTTGCCGGTGTGCTGTTGGTGAAAGAGCCTCTGCGCAGTTCGCGGCCGGTAGGGACTGGGTTGGATGTCAACCAGACCACCGGTGAGGAGTCGGTCCGCGCGCGGCTGTGGGAAGATCCGGTGGCTGCGGTACAGCGGGGCCTGAGAGGAATTCGGCCACCACCAGCCGGATCGTCCAAACCTGGCCAGTCGGTTGAGTCGTCTCTCTCTCAGCGTCTGGCACCACTGCGGCAGGCGATTACCGATCGAGTCAAGAGAGATGAACGGATCACAGTCCTATTGGTGACCCTGAGCGGCGATCCCTATGCAGAAAGTACGGAGTCCCGCATTCGAGATCGCTATGCGGTCGGGACCGCACTGGGCGTGGCCTGCTATGTTCCGGAAGACGAAGGACATCTTTCGTTCATCGAGGGGGATACTCAGAGCGCCGGTCATGCGTTGCCGTACGAGTGGTTTCGGCTCCGCAAGACACGAGTATGCGGCGAACAGGATCAAATCCAGAGCACGCTCGTAATCTGGATTCCCGACGACGCCCTGAGTCGAGGGCTCTTGGCCACCATGACCTCATTGTCGCAGGCCATGGTGTGTCAAGAATCGAAACAGAAGAACGAATGCCTTCTGACGGACGACCGGCGCAAACTAGTCCGTCTGAATCCGACGTTGCAACAGGCCGTCACGTTCAAGCTCGTGGGACCCCGCAGTTCCTCCGCCCTGCGCGCGCTCCTGGAAGAGGCTGGAAGCTTATATGACGAGCCTCATGAAGGGGGCAAGGTCTGGCCGAACGCGAGCGGAACTATAGAGCTCTATTCGCCATGGGCCAGTGCGATGAAAGGTCTCATGGCCTATGGGCTTAAGAGGGAAGGGGGAAAGGGTTCCGCGTGTCAGACATATGAAGCCTGTGAGCAGGAGTTTTTCTATCGGCTGGCGGCCGCGGATGTGCGGCTTGTCTATGAGACCGGATCCGACGACCGGCTCTTCGACACGCTCATAGAAGAATTGGAACGTCGCCAGGTTCGGCTCGGTTGGGACGCGGTGATCCTCATCGGGGAGTGGGATTCGTTGTATGGTCGAGCGCTGCCCATCGAGTTCCGTGCGGCAGCTTGTGCGAAAGTGGCGACCTTCACGGAGGCCGAGCTGAATCAGATCCAGGTGCCGACGACGATCAAGGCCTGGTGTCCGACAGTCCCGCGCGCGATTGATCTGCAGATTCAGCGCACGGCGGACTACGAATCCCTGACCTTGAACGTCTTCCGGTATAGTTATTTGAGTGGTCTCGACGGCGAAGTACCCGGCGACGACAGCGCGAAAGCCGCACGTGTAGAGAAACCCAAAAATACTGAGACGGCAAAGGATGCGCTGGCCGGTGGGCTGAAGGAACGCCCCGAAGGCACCAGCCAACTTGATTATGTGCGCGCCTTGGCCACGCGGATTCAAGAGGAAGGAGAAGGCGCGAAAGCGATCGGAATCCTGGGCTCGGACCCCTACGATGCGCTGCTCATTCTGAAAGCGCTGCGACCGGCATTTCCTTACGCGGTCTTCTTCACCGTCGACCTCGATGCACGCCACCTTCACGCGAGCGAATATACATGGACCAGGAACATGGTCATCGCCTCGCCGTTCGGCTTGCAACTGGACGGAGGCTTGCAACGCGATGTCCCGCCGTTCCGGAGCAGTGATCAAACGGCCACCTACTTTGCCGTGCTCCGGGCGGTGAATCACGTGGCCTGCCGCGCAGCGGGCGATCGGCAGAACCCGGCGGCCCTCTGTCCGGGGGGATATCACGTGGCTCTGACCCCGGAAGATCGAATCTACGACGCGGCTGAACATCCTCGAATCTTCGAAGTGGGGCGAGAGGGTGCCGTGGACCTCAGCATCGTCGATGTCGAAGGCGTGAGAACGATCCATCCGCTGCGCGCGGACCTCGAGCATACAGACAGTCTGGGACAGTTGAAGCAGGGCATCGGTCCCGGCAGCGCAACAGTGATGGCGCTGATCGTGATCGGCCTGCTCGTCGGGACGGTACTCGCCTGGACCAATCAGCGAGTCTGGCTCCGGGTCTCTCGCTCATGGCGTCTGTTTGCCGTGGTCGGCCTCATCATCCTCGGCGGGACGGCGGCCTTTTTGACCATGGATGGCGGGACGGCTCTCATGGCCCATCATGATGAAGGCGAACCCTTTTCATGGACTGCGGGGGTCAGCATTTGGCCCGGGCAATTGCTGCGGCTTCTCTCTGTGATTTTGTGCGTCGTTTTCCTGGTCAAAGGATCGCGCGATCTGGTCAAGAACAGCGACGATCTCACCGAAATATTCCAGTTCCGTATCGATCAAGGCCATCGCTCCCGATTCACCGTGAGGACGTTCTGGACGAATCTGCAACGGGTCTATCATTCAGCCGCCACCAGAACGGCCACTACGGTCGATCAAGCCTGGGCCTGGTACCTCGATGCGGCAAACCCGTTGCAGCGGACGGCGCGCGTCCTGGTCCTGTTCCTGCTCTATGGCGCTGTCATGATTTCCCTGGGTCACTGGGTCGTTGACGAAGAGATGATCCATCCCTGTCGGGGATGGCTGAGCTGTCGAGTGGACGTGATCATGACGCTGGTCAGTGTGAGCTTCGTGGTGTTGCTGAACCTGGCGGTGTTCGATGAGGTCATGTTGTGTCGTCGGTGGATCAGTTGGGTGAGCCTCTCGAGTGGCGGGTGGTCGGAGCAGGTGCAGCAGGAGTACTTGCGCGAATACGGATTGAGTCAGAGCCACAAGACCGAGTTTGAAAAGCTCAAGTATTTAGCCGGCATCGACCTAATCAGTCGACGGACGGAAACGGTCAATCGCCTCATCCGATACCCCTTCATCGCCTTGCTGATCATGATCGCCGC
>JBAXBK010000080.1:0-6714 GCA_037142015.1 Nitrospira sp.
ACGGCCAGTACGTAGCCTTCACCTCGTTGGCCACGAACCTGGCGCCGATTCCTCCGGGTGGCAGCGGTGCTCAGATTTATTTACGCGATACGCAAGCCAATATGACTTCAATTGTGTCGCAGACCGCGATCGGTGGCAATGCCGGCAACGGGGCTAGCAGCCAACCCACTATGAGCGACAACGGCGGGTTTGTAGCCTACTCATCGTTATCGACAAATCTCGGTGCGCTTGGCGGGAATCAGCAGATCTACGTCCGAGCGCTTCCCTAGCCCGTAGAGCTTCCCCTCGCTGCATGGTACGATTACGTGCCATGTCCCTCTCTCGATTTCATCCGCTCATCGCCGAATGGTTCACGTCGTCGGTCGGGACTCCCACCGATGTCCAGGTGCAGGCTTGGCCTGCCATTCAATCGGGGGCTGATGTTCTGATTGCCGCGCCGACCGGCTCCGGTAAGACCTTCGCCGCCTTTCTCTCCTGCATCGATCGTCTCTTCAACCAAGCCCTGGCCCGCGAGCTCGACGACCATACGCAGGTACTCTACGTGTCGCCGTTGAAAGCGCTCAGCAACGACATACAGAAAAACCTCCAGCAGCCTTTGGCTGAAATCGGTACTGCAGCTTTGTCTGCCGGGCTCTTGATGCCGGAACTCCGGGTACTGGTTCGCACTGGCGACACGCCGATGGCGGAGCGCCAGCAGATGCTCAAGCGTCCGCCCCATATTCTCGTCACGACGCCGGAGTCGTTGTTTATTTTATTGACGGCAGAGAAGAGCCGCCGACTCTTGCAGACTGTGCGGACCGTCATTGTCGATGAAATCCATGCCGTCGCGCCG
The DNA here is from genome assembly GCA_037142015.1 of Nitrospira sp. GTDB lineage: Bacteria > Nitrospirota > Nitrospiria > Nitrospirales > Nitrospiraceae > Palsa-1315. The sequence continues at coordinate 833 of JBAXBK010000080.1, forward strand.
AATAAACGCGGCGCCCATCTGGCTCTGTCGCTGGAGCGATTGGAAGCCCTGACCCTCGTGAAACCTCAACGTATAGGGCTTTCCGCGACGCAACGGCCGATTGAAACCATCGCGAAGTTTCTCGTCGGAAATCGCGAGCCCTCACTCCTTACCCCTCACCCCTCACACTTCACGTCCCCCTGCGCCATCATCGACGTGGGCCACAAGCGTGAGATGGATCTGGCTGTGGAAGTACCGAAGGACGAACTGAGCGCCGTGGCCACGAACGCGATTTGGGCCGATGTCTACGATCGCATTGCCGAGCTGGTTCGGCAGCATCGCTCAACGCTGGTCTTTGTCAATACGAGACGCCTCGCCGAGAGGGTGTCGCACTCTCTGGAAGAACGGTTGCGGGATCTGGGCGCCGATGCCGTTGCCGCGCACCATGGCAGTCTCTCGCGCCAGATTCGTCTGTCGGCGGAGGAACGACTGAAGAACGGCAAGACACGTGTCGTCGTTGCCACTGCTTCGCTGGAACTCGGTATCGATATCGGCGCGGTGGATCTTGTCTGTCAAATCGGTTCGCCGCGCGCGATTGCCACCTGTTTGCAACGGGTTGGCCGGGCCGGTCACTGGATCAAGGCCATTCCTAAGGGCCGCCTCTTTGCCATGACGAGGGATGACCTGCTCGAATGCGCGGCGCTGATACGCGCAATTCGGACGGGAGTTTTGGATCGCATTGCCGTGTCGCCAGCTCCGCTCGATATTTTGGCGCAGCAATTGGTGGCGGCAGCGGCGACACAGACCTGGGAGGAAGACGACCTGTTCGATCTCTGCCGGAGGGCCGATCCCTACCGGGCCTTGGCTCGTTCTGAGTTCGATCAAGTGCTGCGGATGTTGGCAGACGGGATTGCGACCAATCGCGGACGGGGTCTGGCCTATCTACATCACGATCGGATCAATCACCGTATCAAAGGCCGGAGAGGGGCGCGACTCGCAGCGATCACGTCCGGTGGGGCCATCCCGGATACGGCGAACTATGCCGTGGTTGCGGAGCCTGAAGGCACGGTCGTGGGATCGGTCGATGAAGACTTTGCGGTGGAGAGTCTGGCCGGCGACATCATGTTGCTGGGCAATACCTCCTGGCGCATCAAGGGCATAGAGATGGGCAAGGTGCGGGTGGAAGACGCCCGCGGAACACCGCCCAACATTCCCTTCTGGCGCGGTGAAGCGCCGTCTCGCACGGCAGAGCTTTCAACTGAGGTGGCTCGTCTTCGGTCTGATATCGATCACGCTCTTGAGGCAACTACCTTAGCCCTCACCCCTTACGCCTCACCTGTTCAATGGCTTCGCCAAGAGTGCAGTCTCGATCAGCGTGGAGCACAGCAGGCCATCGAGTATGTATTGGCGGGCAAGGCAGTACTTGGAACCGTGCCGACGCAGCAGACGATAGTCGCAGAGCGGTTCTTCGATGAGAGCGGCGGGATGCAGCTGGTCTTGCACACGCCCTTCGGGGGCCGGATCAATCGTGCCTGGGGGCTCGCTTTGCGGAAGCGGTTCTGCGTGACCTTCGATTTTGAATTGCAAGCTGCAGCGACCGACAACGGGATCGTCATATCGCTTGGCGAGAAGCACAGCTTCCCTCTCGATTCGGTGTTCGGGTTCCTGCACAGCCAGACCCTTCGCGAGGTCTTGCTTCCCGCCGTACTCCAAGCGCCGATATTTATGACGCGCTGGCGTTGGAATGCCAGCCGTGCCCTGGTCTTACTACGTTTCTCCCATGGCAAAAAGGTTCCTCCGCAGATTCAACGGATGAAGGCGGAGGATCTGCTGGGCGTCGTCTTTCCCGATGCGATGGCCTGTCAGGACAATATAATCGGCGAGCGGTCTCGCCAGATTCCGGATCATCCGCTCGTGAACGAGACCTTGCGGGACTGTTTCACTGAGGCGATGGACCTCGACGGGCTGACGGCGCTCCTCAAGCAGATTGAAGCCGGCGCCATTAGCTGTGTGGCGGTAGATACACCGATACCCTCTCCCTTCTCGCACGAGATATTGAACGCCAACCCCTATGGCTTTCTCGACGATGCGCCGTTGGAAGAGCGGCGGGCGAGGGCGGTGGAAATGCGTCGTACGCTTCCGGTTCAGTTGGCCGGTGAAGTCGGAGCGTTGGACCAGGCAGCGATTGAGGAGGTACAGCGGGAGTCCTGGCCCGTCGTGCGCGACCTGGATGAGTTGCACGATGCCTTGTTCACGTTGCTCTGGTTGCCGGTCGAGGAGGTGCAGGACTGGGCGATGCACCTGCCGCGCTTGATTGAAGAGGGGCGCGCGGTTGAACTCAACGTGGGGGGTGAGGTGCAAGAAGTCAGAGGATGGGTGGCGACAGAGCATCGGACCCAAGTGGAATTGATGTTTGCGTCGGGAGATGAAGTGGCTACCGATGTCACGGTGCTCGGCTGGATGGAAAGTATCGGGCCAACCACGGTAGTTGAATTGGCCCACCGGCTTCATCTTTCGGCTGATGATGTGAACCGCTCTATGGTTCGTCTCGAAGCCTCAGGGCAAGTCCTCCGCGGTCAGTTTCGGCCTAACTCAGCACTCAGAACTCAGCACTCAGAACTTTCTGGCGCCGGAGCGCCCGAATGGTGTCACCGCCGGCTGTTGGCGCGCATTCACCGTTTGACCATCGGCAGGCTGCGAAAGGAAGTCGAGCCAGTGACCGCGGTTGAGTTCATGAAATTTTTATTTCAATGGCAACATGTCGCTCCTGGGTCACGTCTCCATGGCGAGGCTGGTCTCTTGACCATCGTCGTGCAGTTGGCCGGCTTCGAAGCGGCATCCTCGGCCTGGGAGCCGCATTTGCTCCGCGCGAGGCTGGCGAAGTATGAGCCGGAGTGGCTGGACCGGCTTTGTTTGAGTGGGGCAGTCAGCTGGGGCAGGCTGTCTCCACATCCACGGCTTGCACAGGCCGACGTTTGTGAACGACGCCGGATTATCCCGACGAGTGTGGCGCCGATTAGTCTCTTTCCACGCGAGGAGGGCGAGTGGCTGAGGGATGCCTTTCACAATGACGCCGCATCGCAGGGATCTGACCCGTTTGCCCAGTTGAATTCCGTGGCGCAAGATCTGCGTCGCACCCTGGAGGAGCGAGGCGCATGTTTTTTTGCCGACCTTGTGCGGATGACCAACCATCTTCCGACGGAAGTGGAAGAAGGACTCTGGGAACTCGTGGCAGCCGGTCTGGTCACGGCCGACGGTTTTGATAATCTCCGTGCCCTCATGGACCCGCGCCGCCGCCGTGCGGAAGGACGGGAACGGTCTCGCCGGCCTCGATACTCAGCCGGGCGGTGGTCGCTGCTCCGCCAAGCGAGCGCGTCAACCGTCAATCGTCATTCGTCAATCGATATTCATTCACCATTGAACATTGCACATTCAGCATTGCGTCCCACGCCTCACGCCTCACGGGCGATCGAGCCAGTGGCGCGTCAGTTGTTGCGCCGCTACGGCGTCGTTTTCCGTGATCTACTGGCACGTGAGTCGTTGGTTCAGTCCTGGCGCGATCTGCTGGTGCAGTACCGTCGAATGGAACTGCAAGGCGAAATCCGTGGGGGGCGCTTTGTAAGTGGGTTTACGGGGGAGCAATTCGCGCTGCCGGAAGCGGTCGAATCGTTGCGGGCGATGAGAAAACAGAACGAGTCTAGCGCTGCCTCTCATGACATCAAACTGTCTGCCAGCGATCCGTTGAATCTTGCAGGAATCATCTTGCCGGGGCCGCGCGTGCCATCGGTGCCGTCGAACTTTCTCATCTATAAAGATGGCATCGTTGTTCGCACCGTCATGGGTCGGGGTGTCATTGAACCACCTGAAGCGAAAATTGCACGGGTCCTCCGGACTCACTGATCCGGCGGACCCATGGATGTGCGTAGGGCTATCGCGAGATGGCGCGCAATTGGTCCAGGCGTGCCTGTCGGTCTGCCGGTCCCCATTGGCTGAAGCGTTGCTGTGCGGCGGCTTGGAATGCCGGTTGCGCATCCGGAGCTACGCCTAGCAGGGTGCTCATGGACGTCAGATACTCGCCCTGTCCTCTGGCAACGTCCTGTTCCAGGTTCGCTTCGTTGTACGTCGCAAAGGCAATGGCTTTATGTTCCGGGAGCAAACGGCCGTCTTCACTCCACCAGGCGTGGCCGGAGGTTGTACCTGTCACGTTGGAGGTGGTGTCTGTGATCTGTTTCACTGTGCCCTTGAGCGTGCAGCCTGATGCCAACAACATGAGCATCGGTACTATGGCCCACATAGCAACCTGTTTCATTTATCTACCTCCTCGGTGTGGAAGGGAACGGCTCCCTTCATGGTTGATCGCTTCCACTATACCACAAGACCACTAAAGTTCAGCCAGATCCGTGCCGATAGGAGAGCTACGCGGTACGTTGACCGAGCCTATTAATCGAGGAGAAGCCGTATGTCCGTCCAAGCTCTGACCCAAGTCGATCCTACGCAGTTCTTTAATCTACCGTCGGCTAATGGCACAGCGCCGCAGCGATTGGATACCAAGGTCAGCGGGGTTGCGATCTCCAACGACTTCTCCGGTCGCTTGAGTGTGACCACGGCGGAGGGCGATACAATCACCCTATCGGCAAATGTTGAATCAGACTTCCTTGCAGCGAGCTACAAGTCGCATGTCGAAGGCGATGGCACGACGACGGATGTTGAAGCGAGGTATGCCAAGTATTCGCTGAAACAAGAGTTTGGCGTGACAGTCGAAGGCGACCTGAACGAACAAGAGGTCAAGGATCTGACGAAGCTGTTTCGGAAAGTCGCCAACATCTTCGAGAAATACTTGAACGGGCAGGATGACGTGGCCCTCGCCAAGACAGCGAAGCTGGTCGAGCGGTTCGGAAGACTATCCTCTCTCTCAGGGCTGGATCTCAATGTGGATGTGGAACGGTCCGTAACGGCCCTCGCCGCGCGGATTGTCTCGGAGGTGACCGGCCAACAAACGTTACCGGCCAGCCAACAGCCACAGACTTCTACTACGACATCTCAAGCGGTTACCCCGGGTGGGGCGCCTGCGGCGGCTGCAGTGATCCCGCAACCGTCCACTGGTACCACGGCGCCCACCCCGCCATCGACCGCTGTGCCGGTTGCGAATGCAACAGACGTCACGCATCTCAGTGCCTCTGCTCAAGAGACACAGCAGCCCAGGTCGTTGGCTCAGCAGATTTTGGACGCCTTGCAGGAGACCAATGTGGAGTCGCGCAAGATCCAGAAGTATCTTCCGGACTTCCTTCAGAAGCTTCGCGAGGATTTGGGGAAGGAATTGCGAGGTGAGCGGGAACATGATCATAATCAGCCTGCAAACGAGGTGCAGACACCGGCGACGACAAGTAGCAACGTTGCCTTTGCGTATCAGGCCGTGAGTCATACGTCGATTTCCCTTTCCATTCATAGTTAGAGCAACAGCGTCAGCTTTCGGGCTGGCGTCGAGTGTACGGCGAGGCGTGGGTATCCCACGCCTCGCCGTTGTCGTTTCAGCGACGAGGGGAGCAGCCAGACAGTCCTTCTTGCTCGCAGAGCGAGAGGATGGAGTCTGATGATCTTCTGTGCTCCCGGAACGCGTGCCCTCAGAAGGACCTCGTTCGACGTCCGTACATAGACCAACATGGGTGACCTTCCAGGAGAGGAAAAGCAAGCGAGCTTGGAAGGAATATTTTATTAGAAGTTTTGGTTCGGGTCTTGCGGTCACACATTTGTGGGTCGGTCTCAACCCCCGCACACCGCGCGTTCGACGTCATCATCCACATGTGGGAAGGAACGTAGGGGGCAGGTGCCGTCATTCTTCCGCATGAACCAGGATTGACAGGTGTCACGTACCACATTACACTTCATGCGTGATTAAGACTTTT
>JBAXBK010000081.1:0-6229 GCA_037142015.1 Nitrospira sp.
ACGGTCGCCTCTTCGAGGGATATGCCATCGCGTTTGGGACTGTCATGGCTCATGGCGTAACCGTGTCTACGTCAACGGTGGGATGCGGCAAGGGGCGGTTGCGCAGCCGCACGCAAATTTCCACACACCTTCACCAGCACTCCCTGGTGCAGCTGATCTCCATTCGGTTTTGTCTGAGTTGTGCCACACCCCATTACCGTTTCCCATATGCTCCGAGAACCACGTCACCGCAAGCTCTCGTTCGAGCTCTTCTGCACAATCGAATTCGATTTGCTCCATGCTCGACAGAAAGGAGTGGCCCGCTACGGTTTGCAGGGTCGTGAAGTCGGTCAAGGCCCACACCTTCACCTGATGATCCCCTTTGCGGCGAAGGGTGTCTGGATTGACGTATATCGTATAACCACCAAGACTTTCGGAGTTGCCAATCATCACCCACTCCGCATACGCAGGTCCACTATTCAGCACCAGGAGTGTGATCAGGACTCCGAAACCCAACACATAGGCCAGCGGCAGCTGGAGGAGTGGCCTCGCGTTGTACGTCACGGGGCATTGCACGGGGAAGCGACGGAAGGAATGAATCGAGAAGGGCATGAGAGCCTCGCAGGGTGGCTCATTCTAGGAGTGTGGTGAAGGAGGCGCAAGCGCCGAGCGGAGGGAAGAAGGTATGTCTTGGTCGAAACAACAGGAAGCGGGCGTTCTAGCCCACATTATTTCTGGACCTGTCTCACATTGTCACACTCAAACGAAAACGGCGGCCCCAGTGCTGGAACCGCCGCCTGTGATGCACGATGCGCTGGAGGTTACGCCGCGTGGATCCTACGCCATGCCGCCAAGCCTACGAGACCCGCACCGAGCAGGAGCAGTGAAGAGGGTTCGGGTACAGCAACGGAGTAGGCGACCGCAGAGAACGCCACTGGCGCAAGGCCGAGGGCAGTCGTTGTGGTACTGCCGACGTCGATGCGGTAAAACTGGGTGCCACTGCCATCACGAAAACCGGTGAGCAGGGTCCCGTCAGGCGCGTTCTCGAGGATGTTAGATGCACTGACGCCTAGACCAGCACCAAACAATGAGGTGGCTACACCGGTTGTTACGTCTACCGAGAAGAGATCGCTGCCGGGCTTCACATAAATGCTGGTCAACGACTCAAATGCCACGCCTGTATTAGATGTATTGAGATCGCTTGAGGTAACAGTGACAGCGCCGGTGGACGTGTCAATGACGATCGGATCGTCAGAATTTTCGGTCCACCCTCGCAAGATCCCGTCCGGACCAATGGTGACGTCGGGGATCTGGTTCCCCGTTGGGCCGACCACTGTACCTGCCCCGGTGGAGGGGTTGATTGTGATCAGATCGGCAGTCTCGGAGTCGAAAAGATCGCTCACGACGCCGTAGAGAATGCCGGTCGTTGGGTCAAAGTCAATCCCGGTCACGTGGCTAAAGCCCGTGGCCCCGATCAGGGTCGTGGTGCCCGACACTGGATCCACCGTGTAGAGCGAGCTTGGAGCGTTTCCTGCTCCTGTCACCCCATAGAGCACTGGAGTCGCACTGGCTACCGATGCCAGGAGGGTCAGCGCAGCGAAGAGCATCGTCGCCGTGCTTACTTTTTTCATGGTCGATTTCATGATAACTCCTTCAAGATTTTTGCAAACAGCTAGGTATTTCAAGAACTATATCTAGGAATTTTTAGTCAAATTACGGCTTCGTCACGTATCAAAAGGCAGATCCTGTGCCAGACCCTGTTTATTTTCTATTACACAGCACTATCAACGAGTTGTAATTTCGGGGCCATGTTCTCATCCACAAACGTGTCAAAGGCTTTAACAGTCTTCCACCGCAAACGTTAAGAATGAATAAGCGAGATTGATGGGCGTGGCGATAGACGCGTCACCAGAAGACCCAATACTTTCGAGGTATTGACGTGGTGTCCAGCACGACTTCACACGCCTCCAGCCGTGCGTTACGATACTGTAAAAACTTATGACAGGTGGCGGCTGGTTTTACACGGCGAAGCGGTACGCGTAGCTCAAACCCTTATGCTCGAAGTGGGTCAGTGCTGGTAAGGGTCGGGACGGCCAGCGGCAGTTTGAGGAATGGGCCAGTGCTGTATGTGACGGCGCAGTGTACGGAAAAGCGGCGGAAGGGACGAATCGAGAAGGGCATGGGGGCCTCGCAGGAAGGCGTCTTGTAGGAGAGGGACAATCAAACCGCAAGGCGGGGCATAAGGAAATGGTGATATTGATCGGCAGACATGGGCCTGTTGAGGGAGCCCGACGCCTAGCCTTGTATGTGCGCTTCGAACCTACGGCCTCCTGATTAAGTGTGGCAGAAGGCCAAGTATTTGAACCGCTCAATGTTGCGAAGGTTTCCCTGTTTTGTCCTCATGAATTGTTAACACTTTATTAATCTGTGGTGTCCCATACTCCGCCGCACCGGTAATCACTTGCAGATTTGGCAGGATTTGAGCGGTTCCCCCACTGTGGGTATGGCCGCAATAGACCGTCAGGTATCGGTCCGGTCGTTTCTCCATCGCTTCACGCAGCACATCTCCTACCGCTTGACAGGCGAAAAAGGGGAGCCACTCATCATTGCTCACCTGGCCTTGGTACCAACAGGATTCTCTGAACGGAGGCACGTGAGTCAGCAGGATCACATGCTGGTAGCGGTCCAGGGCATGGGGCAGAGTGCTTCGCAAGTACCTCGCTGCTTCATTCCCTAGATGCATGAGCTGCTGTTGCAGCGTGCGTGGAGTCAGACCGGTGAGTTCTTTAATAAGGATGTGGTCGTTCAATCGTACGGCAGACTGTGCATAGTCCCCATATCGACTATCGCCCCAACCATCATGCCCCACTAATGCAGTCGATTCAGTCAGTGCAACCATACTGATGTCCGTGAGGTAGTGCAGTAAGGGATGGGTACTGCAGAAATCTCGAACGGTGGCCCGCACGTCTGCGATGGACCCATGATAGAAGTCGTGATTGCCGAGCACGAAATAGATTGGTTTGTTGACGACATCGCACAGTGCGCCAAGATGCTCGAGTAAGGAGGGGGCAACTGAGATATCTCCGGTCAAGAACACCGCGTCAGGATTTTGCGATGTGATCGCGGCAAAGAAGTCTTCCCGAGCGCGTGGACTCAAGAAATCGAGATGAATATCTGTTAACCACACTGCGCGCAAAGATGGCCTCAACATGTCTCCGATCCAGTCGAATCTATCGTACTACGGAAGGCCACACTGTCTCTATCGTGAGAAGTTTGCATGCAGTCCGACAGTCAGAGCATGTCTCGATCGTCGTATTTTTGCTCCGGCTCATCGGCCCGATCGTGTGGGCCGACTCATGGAAGGGTATTGCCAAATAGTCACGGTATCGAAAGTGGGATAGCGGGGGGGCCAGGAAGCGACCTATGTTTCGTGAAAGAAATTGGTCAGCATCCGGTGAAACACCCTGGCCGTAGGCTCCCAATTGCCCGTCATGGCCTGTTCGCACGCGCTGCCATATTCATCCCTCGGCCTAGGACGCAAGCGCACGAAGGGCGGAAGCTCATAGCGCATAGCCAAGCTGTTGGCCAAGAGGCGTGCGATTCGACCATTACCGTTTGAGAATGGGTGGATACGCACCCATTCAGCATGTGCCCATGCACAGAGGTCAAGGATTGCCAGCGTTGTATCGGTATCGAGTTCGGTGCCTGGCGGGAGTAATTGATCGAGGCGGTGCACTACGCGCTGCAGGGTTTGTTCAAACTGTGCCAGTTCGTTGGCGACCTGTCCCGCGGTAACACCGAAATATCGACCGATCCGGACATTGATGTTCTCGATACATGCTTCACCTCGAAACTTGCCGACGAAATTCTGATCGGGTACCTCAAGCCCACGCATGACACGCGTATGCCAACTTCGTACGTCCTCAACGGTGGGTGCGGTGCGGCGGCGAGCATGCTCCTGGATCGACTCCAGGACCTGCGCGAGATTGTGTCGGAGTTGCGGGCTATCCTCGTCCCAATCAGCCATGCAACAACCGATGGATCTCCGTTCGAACAGAGCCGGCGTCTTGTGTCAGTTCACTTTCGATCGGATCTTTCAGGCTGACTTCCGCATCGATGAATCCGGCGAGGGCCTTCTTGAAGTCGGGATCGCGCTGGCGGTAGGTGCGAAGACTGTTGAGCGTGGTTTGCAGATCCCGCTCCACTTCGAGGCTCCGTTGCTCAAGGTAGACTTTTACCGCCTCGTTGACCAAGTGGTTCATGGGGCGCCGCAGAATCTTGCTGAGGTTTGCTAGCGCTGCCTGCTTGGCTTGATCGAGCCTAAATGTGGTAGCTTTTCGTGTCGATGTATGCACTTTTTTTAGCATGGCGACAGACTAACATCGCCTGTTAGTGATGTCAATATACTATAATGATGTCACATGTGAATGATGGGTTGTTGGCGTATCGTTTGGATACGCATGTACATAACCATATGATCATTTACTGTATTTTTGGTTCCATCTTCTACCGGCAAGTAGTACCACAAGACGATCGGAACAAGTAAAGACTTGGTGGCCGTCTCCGGCGTGCCGGAGAGGAATAAGCGGCGGGAGTGACAGCGTAGCTGGCGCGAGCGGTGCGTCTCGCAGGTTATAGCCGGTCGGCCACTGTCGAGTATGGCTACGACAACAAACCCGTGAGCCGCGGTGTAGGACTGAGGTGTCAAGCCGACATGAGATCACGTGGAGCGGTTCAGCGTCCTTCAATTCGCAGGCCCCGGCCGTAGGGATTCGTGGGACTGCTGGGGCTATAGGGATTCCCGGCGCCGTAGGGATTCTTGATCGAGTCCGGCGAATACGGAGAGCCGTAGCGACCGTAGGGGTTACTCGTCGAGTCTGGGTCATACGGGTTCGCGCTCAGCTTGCCGCGATAGTTTCCCTGCTGGTCATACAGCCGAGGCGCGTCTGTGGCGAACGGATTCGTCGCCGATTGATTGCTGAAGGGACTGCCATATGGACTGAAGGGATTGTTGATGCCATCCGATTTGAAGGGGCTTCCAGCCCCGAAGGGATTGGACGTGGAATCAGGATTGAACGGATTCGCGCTCAACTCACCGAGATCTTCCGCATGGACGGAGAGAGGTAGTGGCAACAGCAGGAGCAAAAGGAGGAAGACAACCCCCATGGCGAGCCTCCGACAAGCGGAACAACCAGTGGACTTAGCCTATTCCCCGCCTGGATAACAGCGCAAGCGGGGCACAAATGGTTCCAGACACCATTTTCCGACTCGACCATGTTTTACTGGTGCCGAAGGCGGAATTGTATAAGGGGGTGATTGCTGAAGTCCTTGATAGGAGCGGCAATCCCCCTTCTTTATGTGGTGTTCAGCATCTCGCCTCTTTGTCGCTCATTGTTGCTCTCTGCCTCCATTCAGCCCGGTTTGTACGCCCCGCTAACACTGTATTAACACTAAATATGTCATGCCTCTTTGCGCCAGGAAGAAGGGGGGAGTGGCTTGCGCTGGTCTGGGCGGGGGGAGGGCGGTGGCTCTGACCGGCCAGTGTCGCCGTGGTCAAATTATTTCAAAACGGAAAAAGAATAGCCCCAGATCAGTTCTCACCTTTTTCGCCACTCCCCGCCGGTACTGGGTGAGTGTCAGCCCACAACCCTTCCTTGCCTCTTGCGCTTCTCACTCTAACCCTTCCCGCGCCGTATCTCCTGGAGCATATCTTCGATACCACCAGCGCCAGCCCTTCTTGACGATTTCGGGATTGAGATTCATGCCATCGGGTAGCAGCATATCGCCAAGGATGCGCTGTACTTGTCGTGGCCGTGTGTCTTGAGCGTGACTTCCTTTCCAAAGACCAGTGCTGACGTGGCATGTGCTTAGCCCATCACGAGTCGCTGTGCGTGACTCACATTGCAAGCCTGGTGCAACCGGAGGCAGGTCATTCCTCCTGACTGTATTATCAAGCCGTTCTACGACCACCTGCGTCTCACACTCTTGTAGTCAGCACCCTGGGGGTGCGCACTGTGGGATTGCGCGCTGCGAAAGCCCCTACCCTTAAGTAGGCTCGGTCTTCCACGAACAGGGTATGTGACATTCTTGGGGCTGGGTGTAGGGTAGCAAAAGAAAGTAGGGATCTAGCGAAGGATGGCCTAAAGCCGTGATCGTGTGGGAATGTGTGATGCCGTGACGCGTGAATGGTTGCAATATTTCAGAGGGGTTCGAGGAGGGGGCTGCGCCCTGATTCTCACCTTCCTCCTAC
>JBAXBK010000082.1:0-5851 GCA_037142015.1 Nitrospira sp.
TGGAGTTTGACTCCCCGGAAATCCCTGTGTTACGGTCATCCTCTCTATATTCGCCCAGTTAGCAAGGGGTTCCTGTTATGGCGGTTGAAAAAGATCTGAAGGCTATTCTTCGCAATTTGAAGTATTCAGACGACGCCAAAGTCCTCGCACAAATCTCGGAAAATACCAAACAGGTCCATGCTCGCATGGCCGGCATCAAGCATAAACTGGTGGTCATGAGCGGCAAAGGCGGCGTGGGCAAGAGTATGACCACGGTCAATTTGGCGTTGGCCTTTGCTCGGCAGGGCGCGAAGGTCGGACTGTTGGACGTGGATCTGAACGGACCCTGTGTGCCTCGCATGTTGGGGATGCACGGCCAGTCCTTGACCATGGGGCCTGCGGGCGCGATTCCCCCAGTCGGGCCGCTTGGAGTGAAAGTCGCGTCGATGGATTTCTTCCTGGGTGATACGTCGCCGGTTCGTTGGAAGGGGCCGATGGATGTCAGCCCGGTCTGGTTAGGGTTGATGGAAATGAATGTCATTCGAGAGTTCTTGGCCGATGTCGTCTGGGGTGAGCTCGATTATCTGCTGGTTGATCTGCCTCCGGGGGCCGCGGCGGACAAGCCGCCTGTTATCGCGGGGTTTATTCCAGATTTGGCAGGAGCGATTGTCGTCACGACGCCATCAGAGGTGGCCTCGGATGTGGTGCAGAAGTCGGTCACCTATGCCCGAGACATAGGTATCAAGGTCATAGGCATGGTCGAGAATATGAGCGAGTATCGCTGTCCTTCTTGTGGAGAAGTGAACGAGTTGTTCGAAGGCAATACCGAGGCGATGTGTGAGATGCTGGACTTACCGTTGCTCGGACGGATTCCATTCGACCGGAAACTTGCGCGCACCTTCGACAAGGGGCAGCCGTTGCTCGACGACACCTACCCGACGATTCAACGGTACCAGGAGATTGCCGGGCGCATCAGGACGTTGCTCGACTACAAGAAGGTGCTCGCAGATAAACTGTGATATGACGTGCGTAAAGAGGAGACCCCATGAAATTCGTGTGTCTCAATTGTGAAACCTACATGAACTTCGAGAAGGTGGAGAAGCCTGGAGAGGACACGCTCGGCGTGTTCTTCGGCTGTCCGTCTTGCAATGCGAAGTTCTCGATGGTGACGAATCCAGGCGAAACCCAGATGGTCAGTTCTCTCGGGGTCAAGCTGGGCGGGCGTACCGTTGCAGCCGAGCCGTTTGAGATGACGCGGGGCACGTTGAAAGACGTAGCAACCGCAAGCTCTGGTCAGATGGCGGCACAGCTGAACGAGAAGATTCAAGGAGGCCAGCCGGCGGTAGCAGCAGCTACGGCTGCACCGGCAGCCAAGCCTGGAGAGAAGTCCGGCGGCGGCTGCCCCTTCTCCGCGATGGTGGCGGAAATGGGATTGACGTCTGGCGGAAAGCCCGGCGATGCCGGACCGGTCATCTCAGAGTTTGCCTGGTCAGCCGATGCGAAGGAAAAGCTTGACCGGCTTCCTTCGTTCGTGAAGCCGATGGTGCAGAGTAGTGTGGAGGCCTTTGCTCGCAAGCAGGGCTACAAGACGATCACCCTACAAGTGATGGACGATTCCAAGAGCGATTCGAGCAATGGGATCGCCTGGACGCCGGAAGCTGAAAAGCGGCTTGAAAATATCCCGGACTTTATCCGTCCCATGGCTCGAAAAGAAGTTGAACGTGTGGCGAAGGAACGTGGACTGGCGAGCATTACGGCTCAAGTGATGGACGAGACAAAAGATAAGTTTATGAAGTTCATGTAAGCAGGTAAGGCGAAATATAAATAAATATGACGATGGCACAAAGGCCCGTCCGGTTAGCTGGACGGGCCTTTCTATTATTAAACTGTCGCAGTGGCGGCAGGCAGAAGAGATTGCACGAAAATTACCGGGTGGGACTTGCCCTTCTCGTCTGCCTGTTTCTGTCAGCTGCGCCTCTATGGGCACAGCATGATGGACATGATCAGAGATCGGTGCATGAAGAGGGCATGACTGACTACGGACATCATGTGGTTGTTGGTTCCCCGTCTGGTTGGGAAGGGTCTATCGCAGGCATTGCCTATTCCGAATTCAATCATCACCTCACCGGCATGTTGGTCGTCATCATAGGACTCAGTGAACTGCGCCACGCGTTGGCTACGCGGTTCTGGGTTTGGACCAGGTTCCTTCTGCCGGGAGCCTTGTTCACAGCAGGCTCCTTTCTCCTTATCTGGAGCGATCATAATGCTTGGCCCATTGGCTCACTCAGTTTCATACAGACCTTCTTCGGCAGTGACCAGGAAATCTTTCAACATAAGAGTTACGGGCTCTTGTCGTTGACGGTTGGTGCCATCGAACTGCTCCGCAGGTTTGGACAGATCCGTCATGCGGTCTGGGTCGCACCGTTGCCCCTGTTTGCCATCATCGGGGGGCTGATGTTGTTCGCCCATTCCCACGGCGATCACCCTTCAGCCCACCAAATCGCAATGGACCACGCGATTATGGGCACCATGGCGGTGACAGCTGGTTCGTCCAAACTGCTGGCTGATTGGTTCCGTTCCCCGTCGAACACAGGGTCTTCCAGATGGGAATTGCCCTGGGCCGGCCTGATTCTGCTCATCGGGATACAGTTGCTGATGTATTCAGAGTAACTGTGTCTCCAGTATGATCCCCAGTGTAATTGACACCTTTCTAAACCCTGTGCTACGAGTACAAGCTCTTATTGATTGAGATCACATTCTTGCGCGGTCGGTACCCCTGAGTCCGGCTGCATGGAGTGAGCATGGGTGGACATAGCCATTGGGCGACGGTTAAACGGCACAAAGGGGCCATGGATGTCAAACGCGGGAAGATCTTCACGAGAATTATCCGCGAGGTGACGATTGCGGCGCGTACTGGTGCCGACCCGGATGGTAATCCGCGGCTCCGGCTGGCCATCTTGAAGGCCAAAGAAGCCAATATGCCTGGCGACACACTGAAAAAAGCCATTCAGCGTGGCACGGGAGAATTACCTGGCGTGGCCTATGAAGAATTCCATTTGGAAGCGTATGGTCCCGGAGGGACCGGCGTATTGATGGAGATCACGAGCGACAACCGCAATCGCACCGTCGCCGAGCTACGCAATCTCCTCACGAAAAATCACGGCAATATGGCGGAAGCCGGCGCCGTCTCCTGGCAGTTTCACAAGAAGGGACTGCTCACGATTGAGAAGGGCACAGTCGATGAAGATGCGTTGTTGTCTCTCGCGCTTGATGCGGGAGCGGAGGACGTGAAAGTGGGTGAGAAAAGTTTTGAAGTCATCACGGATCCGCACCACTTTGAAGCCGTGAAGAAGGCCCTCGCCGATGCAAAGGTCCACACCGTGTTTGCGGAGGTCACCTCTGTTCCGCAGAGCACGATCAGGCTCGAGGAAAAGGCAGCCGAGCAAATGCTCAAGTTGATGGAGGTCTTGGACGAGCATGACGATGTGCAGAAGGTTCATGCGAATTTTGATATTTCCGACGAGGTGATGGAGAAAGTGGCCGCCGCGGGATGAACAACAGCGGTAGCTACGCAGGTGTTCAGACTGAAGGTATTCAGGCTGAAAGTCGGAGTTCCGAACACTTCACCCTTCAGCCTATGTTGCCTCTTAGAGTATGATCGCCTCATTGACAGGCCGATTGGCCTTCAAGGCGCCGACCTATCTGATCCTCGACGTACAGGGGGTCGGATACGAAGTGTTTATTCCTCTCAGCACCTACTATGGGTTGCCCAATCTGAGCGACAGTATCTCGCTGAGCGTGCATACCCACGTCCGCGAAGATGCGATTCAGCTCTTCGGTTTTCTGACGTCGCAGGAAAAAGACGCGTTCGTGCTGTTGACCAGTGTATCCGGTGTCGGGCCTAAACTGGGCCTTAGCGTCTTGTCTGCTCTTCCGGTGTCCGACCTGGTCTCAGCGATTCAGTCGGGAGATGTCGAGAAGCTGACGACGGTTCCAGGCATCGGCAACAAGTCGGCCAGCCGCCTTGTGTTGGAGCTCAAGGATAAAGTTGGAAAGCTCCACCCCGGCCTTGGGCCGGCACACGATTCACCCAGGCTGGGGCAAGATGCGATCTTCGATGATGCGCTGTCGGCGCTTGTAAATTTGGGCTATCGTCCGCAAGATGCCAAAGAAGCGTTGAAACAAGTCAAGAAATCCAATGCTGATTCCATCATGCTCAAAGATATGATTCGTGAATCCTTGAAGGAACTTGCGAGGGGGTAAGGATGATGGCGAGATTGATTCAACGAATAGTTCAGGCACAATTGTTCATCGGGCTTGCGGTGCTCGTATTGGGAATAGGGGCCGTGCCTGTGCAGGCTGAAGAGTCGAGCGAACCTAAAAGCATTCGGAAGACTTGCGGGACATGTCCTGAAGGCTATGCGACCACTGGCGTGACCGAGTCCAAAGAGATTTGCAAGGACGGCGATCCCACTCTTGTTCAGTGTGTCCCTCTGGGAGCAAATTTGTTGGCTGTCTGCGGTTCCTGTCCCGAGGGCTATCGTGAAATGGGCAACTCGAATGTGCCGGCTCGCTGTGGAAATCAGGATGGGGGACGGCTCACACAATGTCAGCTGGAGAAGATGGAATCGAACTTTCCGAATTCGGCCCAAGGCGGCAAGACCTGCCCGCCGGACTGCGGGAGTACGGCAACGCCAGGCCAGGGGGCCATGCCGCCTCCACCGAAGTATTTCCCAACACCGGAGAAGAAATAAGCCCACAGCAAAAGAGGTCTCTTACGATGACCGAGCGAGTTGTCAGCACGCAGATCACGGACGAAGAGCGCAGCATGGAAACGGTGCTGCGTCCGCAGACCTTGGAGGAGTATGTCGGCCAGGAGAGGATGAAAGAATCCTTGCGGATCTGTATCGAGGCGGCGAAGCAGCGAAACGAAGCGCTCGATCACACGATCTTTTATGGCCCTCCCGGGTTGGGGAAGACCACCATTGCCCATATCATTGCTCGTGAGATGGGGGCATCGCTCCGCTCGACATCCGGTCTCGTGTTGGCCCATGCGGGTGATTTGGCGGCCATCCTGACGAACCTCCAGGAGCACGATGTCCTGTTTATCGACGAGATTCACCGGCTTCCTGCCTCTGTCGAAGAGGCGCTCTATCCAGCGATGGAGGATTATCAGCTTGATCTCGTGATCGGCCAGGGGCCTGCAGCCAGAACGGTGAAATTGGATCTCCCCCGGTTTACGCTGGTCGGCGCTACAACCAGAGCCGGTGCCTTGACCTCCCCACTTCGGGACCGATTTGGCCTCGTCCACCGCCTGGAGTTCTACTCTCCGGTGGAACTGCAGACCATCGTGACACGCTCGGCGGGCGTGCTTGGGATCCCGATCGATTCCGAGGGAGCCAAAGAAATTGCCGGTCGCGCTCGAGGAACGCCTCGCATTGTCAACCGGCTTATCAAGCGGGTGCGTGACTATGCTCAGGTCAAAGCGGCGGGACAGGTGACTCAGGCTGTTGCCCAGGATGCCCTCGCGTGGCTGGGTGTCGATACGGCAGGGTTCGATGAGATGGATCGTCAGATCCTCCTGACCATCATCGACAAGTTTGCCGGAGGACCGGTCGGGGCGGAGTCCCTGGCGGCCGCAGTCCAGGAAGACAGGAGCACCCTTGAGGACGTCCATGAGCCCTATTTGATTCAGGCCGGCTTTCTCGAACGAACCGGTCGTGGCCGGCAAGCCACGAAACTGGCTTTCGATCATTTCAAAAGGCCAACCTCCCTCCTTTTTTCATGATCTGTTGGTCTCTGCCAAAACTTTCTGGCTGCAGAATTGAACGGCGTGATTAGCTCCTAAGCTCCTGAAACGCCGAGGGTCTCC
>JBAXBK010000083.1:0-5189 GCA_037142015.1 Nitrospira sp.
CGATACGCAAGATTCGTTTCGAGTTCCAGTTCCACGTCCGGCGGAATTTGCAACATCATGCGCAAATCTCCCGATACCTCTTCGATCCGCTGCATATCTCGGAGCACCTCGGAGTCTGCGTTCACAGCCATCAGGCCCAGCCGGACGCGATCGATATCCTGACCGGCCTTTTTCCCCTCGCCAGTGAAGCCTTGCAGTAACTTGATAAGAACGCTTTGGATCTCTTGGTCCACCGCAAGGTGCCCGCGCTGTCTTTGCACCCGGAAATACGTCTCTTTGAGGGTGAATCCCAACTGCCGCACGGCGTCTTCAAACTTCGCTTCAATGGACATGGTGTCTAATGCGGCAGCCTCCATCCGGTATCCTCGTCTCCCCGCAACCTCGAACAGTTGGGTCAGCGACGGGGCCACCGCACCACACTTGTCAAGGTTGCATCCCTGCGTATAGGCGCTAAGAGTACTGACCGATAACGTTGGATTCGGATACAGCTGCGCCGTGATCTGCCGGCCCTTCGCGGCATCAATTCCGTAGCTTGCGATGATGAGATCGAGGTTGTGCTTCAGGAATAGCGCCATCGCTTCATCCAGTGTGAGCCGCAAAACCTTCGGGAAGGAAGGAAGCGGCGCCGGCTTCGGTTCTGGCGGCTGACCAAACCTGATCCCAGACCTCCCAAGAATACTATCGACCCAGGATTCTATCGTTTCTTTCTGGCTCGCCGCGTACGCCGGAGCATCTACGATCAACCCGGGCCATGCTGTGGCCACCACGAGTACCGAGGCCAACAGCCAACGAATGAGAGGGCGTCGGGTTCCCGTGCGCCCATGCCTAAACTGAATATGCATAAGCTCCCTCCTTGATCCTGGTCGGTCGCATTTGTTTGGTTTATTTCGTTTGTTTGGTTTGTCTGGTTTTTGGTTGAACGAAACTAGCCAGACCAACCAGGCCGACCACACACGAAGTGAAAAGGGCGCTCAGGGTAGCACAAGCTTGTGCAGGCGAGGAAGAGGTCTTGTCAGTTGAAGGAGATGCATGGTACAAGCGGCCAGGATTGTTTGAACGTGAGCGATCTCGGACCGATCTGCATCCGAGGACGAGCCACCGGGTCTGCACCCTAGCCCGCATTATTCATGAAGGTTTGTCGCGAAATGGCGGAGTGGCGCGCGACAAGCGGATACGGGATACAAGTCTCGGGATACGAGATATCCCAAATCTCGCATCTCGCATCCCGAACTTCGAGTCGCGCCTGTCGCGCTTTTCTCGCCCGTCTCGCTTGAGTCAGGTACCGGCACAGCATGGTCTTCACCTACATTGCCGAATCGCGCTTATACGACCAGGAAGTAATGTGCGCATGACACTGCACGGCACCCTCTACGAGATCACGAATTTTGCGTCGTTTGCCCAAACGCATGTGCTGGAGTCGCGCCAGCCGCATCCGGATAGTGTCCGCCCGCTCAAGCATGGGTGGGTCAGACTCTGCCGAGGCGATGGGAGCAATGCCGGATCTCCGTTGCCTCCCCCCATTCGAACAGATGACACCGGGCGTTTCGAGTTAACCATGTCACAATTCCCCGATGCTCCGGTATTCCTGGTCGCGGGGGGCTCGGAAAAGCTCCACGAGAACTGCTGGTATCGATCCGCACAGGTTCAACCCGCCGCGCTCGACCAGCATGCACAAGACATCTACGTGGCCCGCGCTGTGATTTCAGACGAATCCTGGTTTTCTCAAGCCGATCTTGCCGTCCTGTTGGAACAGACGAAACAACAAGTCTCCGACCTCGAACGGATCACCGGAACGATTACCCAAAGCGGTATTGCCTTACACTGTGCCGGAAAAGGCGGGAGAGCATCGTGCCGGCTCGTACTCAAGCCCGATCAATCAGGCGATCTGAAGATGATCCTGCGCCACATTGTTGAGGACTTTAACTTGGAACTACCCGGTCCGTCGTGGCTGGTCGGACTCCTCGTTTCAAGGGACGCGATCGAGATATCCATCCGAAACGGCCTCCGGAATCTCGCACTCGAGATCAACGAACAGCTGCGCCTCCGCGCCATCGCGCTTTTCACAAACCAAGTTCAGACGACGGACCCTGCGCTTGGCGCCAGGCTGGCCAGTATGGCCACACTGACACTAGAGCAACTCCGATACCCGGTTGTGGCCGGCCAAGGAGGATCAAACGGCGGTGATCGAGCAATCGCCGGTGATGTGTGCTTGGGTTTTTCGCAGAGCTTCCAGGGGAGAGGGGAGGACAGCAGGAAACATCGAAATGGACTGCATGCAACGTGAGCAAGAATCGGCCCAATTACGGACAGTAACACCCAGGACATGTAAATCACACCGCTGGTGTGAAACCACGCGGCGGCATGCATCCCAAGCGTTGCGCGAAGCCGATGAACTTCATGGATCGGACATGGACCAAAGCGCGTAGAGTCCGAGAACCGCCGTGAGCAGGGCGATGGTAATGGTCAAAGGCCATTGTGTGACGGAGAGTTCCTCGCCGCGTCGCAACCTGTGCAGTGTCATCCAATGGGAGAATGCGACCAGTATGGTCGAGACCATCCCAATTATCACCAGTGCAATTCCCATATGAATCGCCGCCTGATGTAAACGCACTACCTGCGCGCTGTGTGTCGCCTGTTCCATGGAGCGAAAAAACCCGACCATTCCGAAACCAAAGCTGGCAAAGGTCAACGCGGTTCGAATCCAGGCCAAGGTCGTTCGGTCGAGTGCGAGCGAAGTACGAAACTTCGCGAAGTTGGTGCGTTCACCGGCCAAGGCGGTTCTTACATCACCCTCTGGATTTTCGGCCATTTTGTTTCCTCCGTCAGACTGAAGATCCCTGGGGCCTGAAGCATATATCGCTCTGCTTCGCAATTCAATGTTTCTCGGCTGGAAGGATGGTCATCCAATCTTGCTTCATATCCACAACTGTCCGGTTCTTCGTCTTAGCTTTGTCCCAGGCCTGGTCGAGCCGCCCGATAGGCGACGTACGGTCATAGGCCCATCGTGCACGGCGGTGAGGAGGTTTTGTTTGTGTGTGGATTTCATGATTGTGTCTGCTCGATGGTGACAGCATTGCTGGATTTATGTTCGTGATACGGGCTTCGGGATCCCGAAAGCGGGCTCGGGTCGCTCAAGTCTCGCTCCTCTCGCTTGTCGCGCAGCCTTCCCTCACCATCTCGACGCCACAATTGCCGCCACGAACAACGCACCGAGCGCAGCATGGGCGATCCCCGCTCCCCACAACAACAGGCCACCGAGACCCGACGCTGCGGCAGTCCAGAGAAGAACTACCGCGGCCAGGAAATTATAGGCTGTGATTCCCAGACTCACCGCCAGACCGGCTGGACTCGTGACATCATGACGGGCTTTCAGGCAGGCCAATCCCAACGCGAACACTCCCGCACCAAAGAGCCGTGCCAGAACCAATGAGATCGGGTCCCCAGGCCCTCCGAGCAGCAACGATAGCAGCGGTCCCGGAGCGATTAGAGCCAGCAACCCCCGCGAGAATTTCAAGACCGCCGGACAGAGACAGCAAGAGTCTTAGCGACATCGCGTCTCCCTCACTTGGATGCAGGCCGTTCCGATTCTCGGTGGCCACCGACGCCACCTCAGTCGAGCGCCGATCGAAGACTTATAGTCGTTGACCCATCGTGGATGCCTGACTCAAGCGTGACGGGCGGGGAGAGGGGGGGGCAATATTGCATATTCGTCTTACCATTTCAAACAGAAAATTCGACCAACATTCAATTGGAGTCTGTCGCGCATACTGCTTCCCAGGCAAATTAGGCGCCACGTAATTCTTACGCCTATGGCCAAGCAGACTATTCCGTTCGTGGCAATGAAGGAGTACTGGGCGGGCGTTACGGAGCTGTTACAGAGGAATTGCTGGGCTATTAATTTCGCATGAATAATGCGGGCAAAGCGACGCTCGCTGTGAGCGCAAGCTTGCCAAATCAGCGCGGCGCGAGGAGGTTTTGCTTGTGCGTAGCTTTCATCGGCATCTCCTTTCGGTGGTTGGTTGACTTAGCCATAGCCACTGTCGAAGCTTTACATCTGATGCTACGTAATTTAGCATCACCGCATCATGCCCAGAACCACTGTTGACATCGACTTGCCTGTTCTCAAGGAGATTAAGTCTCTCCAGAAGAAGGAGCATCGCACACTGGGACAAATTGTCTCCCAGCTCCTATCCGAATCCCTTGCAAGACGGAGGACCCAGCGGAAAGCGCCATCCTTCAAATGGACATCACGATCGATGCAGGCTCTCGTCGATCTGACGGATAAGGAAGCGCTCTACGCGATTCTCGATGAGAACAAGAGGTGAGCTACTCCCTGGACGTTACTATCCTCCTTTACGCATCGGATCGATCTAGCAGCCGACACCAGGAAGCACTACAGTCTCTCGAAGCTCAAGCTGCCGACCCCGATCTGCTTTGACTGGCTTGGCCCACTCTTCTTTCCTACCTGCGAATTGCCACTCACCCGCGGATCTTTGCCCAGCCTCTCTCACCCAACGAAGCGCTCCTGAATATCGAACCGCTGACCGGCTTGTCGCGAACACATGTGACCTGCGAAGAGAAAAACTTCCTGAGCGTGTACCGTGAGGTTACACGAGGATTCACGGCCCGTGGAAACCTGGTCCCGGATGCCCACCTTGCAGCGTTACTTCGACAGCACGACATCAGAACCCTGTACACTACCGATGCAGATTTCAGGAAATTCGAGTTCCTCGATGTTCGAAATCCGTTCGTGTGAATCCAGGCCGTGGACCCGCCACAACGCGACGACCAAGTCGCTCGAGTCTATGTTCAACGCATTAACCCGCATTATTCACGACGACTTGTCGCGAAATCGCTGAGTCCCGTCGCGAGCCGGCCCGCCGTCAGGCTCGTCGCATCGGCGAATCTGGGATTGCAGCAGAAACATTCATGAATCATGCGGGTTGAGACGGTTATCTGAAGCGAGATTCGTGGCGGCCACGACGAGAGGACAGCAGGCATGGGCGTGATCCCCACGCCAGGATCGGCCACACTGTAATCGATTCGTTCCGGCGCTAGGCACGTGTGCCACCACCGTGTTATACTCCGATCCCCGAAGAGGAATGGGACGGTCAGACGCATGAAAGCGGTGAAATACACCAAAGACGGCGTGGTGATTCCCTCGGCCTGGGTCAAGGGTTGGGGCAAAC
>JBAXBK010000084.1:0-4728 GCA_037142015.1 Nitrospira sp.
TCCTGCTCGAGAAGCCGATACATGGTTCGCGTGGAACAGAGATACTGGCCTTGATAGAGCAAAGTGGCATGAATGGCGGCGGGGGAGCAATCCTGGAAGCGTTCGGAGTTGAGCGTGGTGAGGACTGTCTCGCGTTCCTCTTGGCTTAAGGCGCGAGCCGGTGAGGGGCGTGGGGGCACAGGCAGCGCGGGACCGAACACCGGCTGACGATAGAAGGAGGCGCGAGCCAGGCCGAGAACCTCGCAGGCGGAGGCGATGCCGACGGTGGGCGCGAGCTGGCGTACGGCGTCCATCAAGGCTTCTCCTGCTGGTCTGTCTCTGGGATCGGCCACCCCAACAGCGCGCCCACTTTTTTTTGAACATCGATCACGATGGCGGCTTTGCGCAGTTCTTCGCTGAGACGGGCGTTTTCCTTGACGAGTTTTTGATTTTCTTCCTGAAATGGATCGCGCTTGGATTTTGGGCCGCGCTTCTGCGGAGCCAACGCCTGGCGGACCACGGCATCACGCTCGCGCCGCCAAGCCGTCAATGTCGAAGAGTACACGCCTTCGCGGCGGAGCAGGGCTCCGATGCCACCGGTGCCTTTGGCTTGGTCGGCTTCCATTAGAAAGGCGTGTTTGTATTCGGCGGTGAAGCGCCGGCGCTTGGCCTGGGCGACGACTTCGGGGTTGGGGTGGGCATTCGGATCGGGGCCGGCTTTACTGCCAGTGGCACTCCGGTCGCTCTCGCTTCGCTCGGGCTCCCTACGTCCCACCGGCAGCAAAGCCGCTGGCGGAGGCGTGGGAACCTTTAGGTTGTTCATGTGTAGAGATTCTTTCTCGCCCTGCTCGGTAATTAGCGGTCGAGGAGTGTCTCACTCATGTTGGCACGGAGGGCCTTGCCCCCCTGAGTATTGGCCGATACTTACCGTTGGCTCTAAACTCGGATGCTGCCAGTTTCCTGGCGACGTACGTTGTATAATAGAAGCTTATCCTGCGTGAGACCTTCAACCTCCTACGCCATTCGCTTACGAAATGAAACGGTCGAACTGGCCCGCTTAAGTGCGTTTGTTTCTGAGTTTTGTGAGCGGGAACAATTGCCTCCTGATTTTGATATGGTTCTCAATCTGGTCGCCGAAGAAGCTTTCATGAACGTCGTGCTGCACGGCTTCGAACAGCCGTGTGGTAGCGATCTGTCCTTCACCTTTACGCGCGACGAACAGGCTGTGACACTAATCGTCGAGGACGCGGCTAAAGCGTTTAATCCGCTGGAAGCTCCCGAATTTGACCCGGCCACCCCCATCGAACAACGGCGCGCTGGCGGACTCGGTATTCACCTGCTGCGCAATCTCATGAACGAGTTGCAGTACGAACGCCTGGAGGGCCAGAACCGCCTAACAATGCGCAAACTCATCCCGAGTGCATAAAGGTCCCAGTATCGCTATGACGGCCGCACGTCATTTTCGTTACCTGATCCCTGCGCTGCTGCTGATTGTGGCAATTCCCTCGGGTGCTTCTGTTTTCCGACTGGAACCAGCGGCCTTCCGGTGAACACAAGAGACCTCGGATCGCTGTAGTGCAAAATGCGTCCTAAGCGGATGGTGTCCCGCGTTTAGTTGAAGGTCAACACGGCGGGTGAGTTTATCTTACGCCACTTTGAGTTGCGGAGTGGCGTTGGAAACGGGCGAACGGCCAAGGATATTGGCCAAGGCCCAGAGGTCGCGGTGGCCATCGAGCTTGCGGAAGTGTTTCTCGGTGACGAGCCAAGCCGAAGCAGCCCAGCGTTCGGCCATGGCTTGATCGCGCCAGCGGGTGATCTTCATAGTGCGTTTGCGCACGCCACTCTGCGGACTCTCGATCAGATTGGTGGTGGCTAGGCACTTCCACAAAGACGGCGGCACGTTGAGGCGTTGCAAGGTGAACATGTCCTTGGCCCCCTCGCGCAGACACCGTGCGGCCTGCTCGTGATCGCGTTCGAGGAAGCGAGCCAGTTGCTCGATGCGCTTTTCACCTTCCTCGGCGGTGGACGATTTCCAGGCCGCGCGCAGCAGGCTTTGCGTGTTGGGTTTCTGCTCGTCGGGTAGTTCGCTAAATACGTTGCGCTCCTTGTGCTTGCGGCAGCGCTGGATCGGCTGCTCTCCGCCAAACACTTCGTGGATGGCTGCGCGCAGTGCTTTCGAGCCATCGATGACGAACAGGTATCTTTGCTCCGTGTTCAAGCCGTTATCGCGCAGCCGCGTGAACAATCGCTTCACCGAAGTCGCGTTTTCCGTGGCTCCCGGCTCGATGCCCAGGATATGTTTGTTGCCTCCATCATCCACGCCCACGGCCCCGATCATGTGGTGCTCACCGAAGCGCTGGCCATCCACGTAGATCACCAGGATGTTCACGGCCTCCCATCGGCGTTCCTGCAACTGGCGCAGTTGCTGCTCGCTGCCTTCGATGGCTTGCCGTGAGATCGAGGAACGCGAGACGCCCACCGTCGCGGCCATCGACGGCAGCACGTCGGCATACTCGCGCGTCGAAACGCCGCGCAGCAGTTTGCCCAGCATCGCTTCCGCCGTGGCCGGATTCTCACGCAAGGCTTCGTAGGCAGGCACGGCGACTTCGCCTCCACCCTTGCGACGCAGGCGCGGCTTGCTCACTTGCATCTGCCGATCACGCAATCGCACCCGGCCTGGCTGCGAGCCATGCCAGCGCACCTCGCCTCCGGCCCTGCCCGGAGCGCGTGCTCCTGCCACTTCCTGTGCGCTTAGATCGAGAATCGTCTCGATGGTCTTGCGGCCTAACTCGTGGATCACGTCGTCCACGGCCAGCCGCGCTTCTGAGATTAGCTCTACCAATGGCAGCAAGAACTGCCCGTTGGCTTGCGTGAACTTCGTCAGCGCTTCTTCATTCCGGCGCCCTTGGCGCCCTACAATCTGGTATCTTTCCTTCACGGCGGTTGGTGTCCTTTCAAGGATTAGGTTTGGCGACTCGATTCTATCGAATCGGTCACCCACCGCCGCACTAACCTTCAACTAGGGTTGGGACACCATCTCCTAAGCGGCTCTCGACAACTGTCCGCGCGACTCCTGCTAAGTACACAGTACAAACAGGAGCGGTCCCGCAGCACGCTCGATTACCGCACGTCACAACGAGTTCGTTCAGCAGTGGCTTGTGCCCAGAGGCCAGTAATGCAGACTTAGAGGTGAGGTAGTGGGCGGAAAATCGGAGCACCAGCAGCTTCTGATGACTATGCTGTTATGTTATGCTTGAGCGTTTGTATATTACAGACCTGTCTCGGCAGTTCCGGGTCCTTGAGGTTCCCCGTCACCAAATCACATCGAGCATCCACAATTTAGATAGTTTCAGGCTCACTGCACGTCATGAGGAGTGCTCACCTGGATCTGTCTATGTTCTCAGTTGGGTTGTGGGCGGAGGATTGTTAGGCAAAACATTATGATAAAAACACTCAAATGGGCTCTGGCGATCCTCGGGATCCTGGTATGTCTGACATCCTGTGGCGGCGATAAGAAAGCAGCCATCACCACAATTGCTGAGGCAGAGCATGCCAAGATCGGCGTCATGACAGGATCCACTGGTGAAGTGTTCGCAAAGCAACGCTTCCCGGAAGCTCAACTGAAGAGCTTCGATGACATCATGGACGCGGTAGCGGCCATGAAGGCCGGCCAGTTGGATGGTCTCATCACCGCCACTTCGAGTGCGATTCAGATCGGCAAAAAGAATCCGGATCTCGGAATGTTGCCGGATATCCTCACCCACGAGGATACGGCCATCGGCTTTCGCAAGGGTGATGATCAACTGTTAGACTCCATCAATCAGATCATCGCCAGCCTGAAGAAGGACGGCACATTTGATGACATGAAACAGCGATGGTTCAAGCCTGATCTAAGTCCCTACGAAGAGCTTAATATTGAAATCCCGTCTGAAGGGGAGCCTCTTCGCGTGGGGGTGAGTGCTACGCGCGAGCCGTTCAACTTCATCGATAAGGACGGTCGAGTCACCGGCCATGATGGAGAACTAGCCCGGATCTTTGCAAGTCGGATGCGTCGTCCGCTGGAATTCATGAATATGAAGTTCTCCGCATTAATCCCCGCGCTGCAATCTGGCAAAGTTGACCTGATCGTGACGGGCATGTCGGCGACAGAGGAGCGGAAGAAGTTCATTAATTTCTCCGAGCCGTATTTCGCCAATTCCCAGGTACTGATGGTGAAGCGATCTGGCGACGCCCCGTCGGGCAATCCTCTTCAAGGCGATGAGATTTCGAGTCTTGCGCGGGTTGATGGGAAGAATATTGCAGTCCTGTCCGGGTCAGCTGGAGATTTGGCGGCACGTAAGCACTTCTCCAAGGCGAGCTTTCAGCCGATGGCCGCATCTGCTGATGCCGCGATCGCTGTCAAGACACGAAAGGTAGATGCGTTTGTCTACGACAAAAGTGTGCTTCTTAACATTGCCGCAAAGGATCCTGAGCTTGTCATTTTAGAGGAGCCCGTAGATAAGCTTGAGGTCGCCGCAGCGATCCGGAAAGACAATACCTCCTTACTGGCAGACATCAATGTGGTGCTGGCGGAACTCAAAAGCGGAGGCGCACTAGAGCAGTTGCGGAAGAAATGGGTGGACTCGAATTACACGGTTCCGCCACAGAAGGCCTCAAGAAAGCAGACATCCACCAAGGGTGTTCTGCGGATGGGTACTGCGGCGACAATTGAGCCATTTTCATTTCAGGCAAACGGGACTCTGACTGGTC
>JBAXBK010000085.1:0-4645 GCA_037142015.1 Nitrospira sp.
CGAATAGCGCAAGAACCGGCGTACTTTTCCGAAGAAGTCGATGACGAGATCAATCGTCATCAGCCCGCTGAAGCACATCATGAAGACTTTGGCGTACTCGCGAAAAAGATAGCGGAAGAGAATGGACCTGGGGCTAGTGGCGACTCATGATATAGAACCACACGATGGTGGCAAGAGCGAACATGCCGTTGGGTATCCAGGCCCCGGCAAAGGGCGGCAGGGTTGACGTCGTGACCAGGAATTCGCACGCGATATTCAGCACGTAGTAGACGATGACGACCAATACGCCGATCGCAAATCCGCCAACTCGACCGGATCGTTTCGACGCAATGCCGACCGGGACGCCTAACAGGCAAAAGATCAGTGAGGCAGTCGGAAAGGCCAGATCTTTATAATACTCCATCAATCGTCGAAGCGCGCCCGCGTCCCGCCATTGGGATTGGGTGAGCTTGGCCATAATAGCGTCGTACGTCGGACGTTCCTCCGTGGCTGAGTAGCCGCTTTGGTTGAGTGGGAGTTTCAGATCGTAACTGGCGAAGGATACTTGTTCGTATTGATCGGTCTGATCCGGTCTGCTGTGAATGACTCCGTGCTTCAAGCGTAAGGCAACTTGATCAGTAGAGGCATCCATGATGACTTCGTATCGCTGCGCCACGATGATGCGGGGATCCTCTGCATTCCGCTCGTCGGAGATAAAGATACCGGTCGTGGCCTGTTCGGGATTCCCCTCTGGAACATAGATCATGACGTTGGGAATGGGCTCGTTAAATGTTCCCTGCTCCAGTGCCAGTACCAGCTGATCCCGAAGGAGATTGAGGGCTACTTTCCTGAGGTTGAGTGAGCTCCACGGTTGCCCCCACTGCGCCAACCACATGGTCAACCCGAACACCAGCAACGCGAAGAGCAGTACGGGGCGAGCCAATCGCATGAGGCTCAGGCCCGCAGTCTGCATGGCGACTAATTCTTTATCGAAGGAGAGTCGTCCGAAGGCGGTGATTGAAGCAATGATTCCAGCGATTGGGAGGGTCAACACGAGGAACGACGGCATCAGATGGGCGAAGACTTGCAGGACTGCCACGATCCCGACGCCTTTGGAAACGAGGAGTTCCACTAAGCGCAGGAGTTCCCGCGTCAGCATCACAAAAAACAGCGCCCCGAGGCTGATACTGAAGGGGGAAAGGAGTTCGGTGAAGATGTAGCGATCCAGCAGCGTTCGTAAAAACATTCGAAGCCTCTATCAACAACCCGTTCTCAGACCTTCTAGCACTACCGACCAACACTCACCTCAGGCAACCACACTGTTGTCGATCAGTGGACACACCCTTGCGGGTCGATTCTGGACGATTGACGTACTGACATAGCTCAGTTGGCCGAGCACAGCTTTGATGAAGAGAAAGACTTACTGGCTTGATTTCGTTGGTTTAGGTTCCAGATCTAGTAAGGGAGGTAGCATGCCCTGATCGCGAGCGGGGTCGGGGCGCGTCACGACTCTCTTTGAGACTCGATGGAGCCACAGGCGTGCCAGCGTCTTCATGCCGGAGCTGACTTCTCGACAACTCATCTTGCTCTTTGCATGCTCGCGCTTTTCAAATGTGATCGGCACTTCTCGCACGCGGAACCCCAGCAACTGACTGTAGTAGGTCAGCTCAACTTGAAAGGCGTAGCCGGTCGAGCAGATGTCGAGCTGGTCTAAGACCTCAAGGAGTTCGCGGCGGTAACAGCGGAACCCGGCGGTCGAGTCCTCGACCTTCAGGTCCAGCATCAGACGAGTGAGGCGCTGAGCCCCGCGGCTCAGTGCCCAGCGCACCCCGGACATGTCCTTCGAACTTCCGCCCACACAGCAGCGACTGCCAATCACGAGGTCCGCTGCCTCTGCCGCGTCAAGCAACGCCGGGATCGCTTCAGGTTGATGGGAGAGATCCGCATCCATCTGGATGAACCGGGCATACCCCTCCTTGAGCAAGAGGCGATACGCCTGCCGGTAGGCGGTGCCCAGCCCCAACTTGGACGGGCGGTGCAGGACGCGCACCCGTGGGTTCATGGCACTCAAGGTATTCAGAAGTTGCCCCGTGCCGTCGGGTGACCCGTCATCAATGAAGAAGAGGTCGAGACGGGCTATGGCGATGCTCAAGATGCGCTCGACGAGCGACGGGATGTTCTCACGCTCGTTATAGGTTGGGATGACGACCACGGTTTTCATACGCAGATCTCTCTCTGACTGGACTTTCCGTCAGCTGGCCTAAACATTTTCCATCTGAACCCAGAATCTGAAAGTAAAATTTACACTATCAAGTAAACGAGACAGGGTCAACGAGACAGCGCTGGCAATCCATTCGTCAACCCAATGGAATCACGCTCAATGAAGACGGCGGGCCAGGAAAAGGTTGAACCTCAGGAAGACCCGCCCCGCGTGCATAACCTGGAGCGGTGGAAGCTCCTCGATGGAGTCGAACCTGGCGCCATAAGCCTGCTGGGCCGATTCCAGCGTCATGTGTTCATCGAGGATCACGGCATCCAGACCCAGTTGAGCGGTAAGCGGATGCGTCAGACCGTATTGCCTGGGATCGTTGCCGAGGCAGACCACCGGCACGGCGCCACCGAGCGCATAGTCAATCTTGCCTGCGTCGTGCCAAGTCGTTGCGCCGACAAATCGATGGCCTCGTTCAAGCAAGCCGCGCTCTACAAGTTGCGTCCGCAAGTTCCACCAGTCGATGGCATCGCTGTCATGGTCAGTGATTTTCTTGAAGCCGCCACCGACCGAAGCGATCCAATGGAAGTTGACCTCTGTCGCCACGATCGAGACACCGGCGAGCACAACGGTCAGTGTCGCGATCAGCCCACCCCGTAACCACCTGGCTCGGATGATGTCCTGCTGCGCCAGCCACACTCCAGCGAGGGGGAACAGCATCAGGTACCCTGGCGTGGCCCAATGGAAGAGCACACTCCGTGACGACCATGCGGAAATAAGTGCGAACAACACGACAGCGCCCGCGGCGAGGCAGCACAGGAGCCAGCGGCGCTCGTCTTTCGGCCCGCCGCGCACCCCTTTGACAAACTGTGCGAACAGAAGGAGCCAGATCCAGGGAAGCAGGAATAGCGCTTGTCCGGCAAGGACAGTGAGCGGTTTCCACGGACGGAAACGGGTGCCGGTCGCCCGCTCTCCCTGGAACGAAAACGAGGCCCACTCATGCTCGGCGTTCCAGAGAATGACGGGTAGGAATAGCAACAGCGCAATGGCAGCGGCCATATAGGGTTGCGGCTTCGTGAGCCATCGCCTGCCTGCCGGCGCCGTGATGAAAAAAAGACCGGCGCCGGCGAGCGAAAGCGCGGCTGAATACTTCGTGAGTAACGCCATGCCCGCGCCCGCGCCGCACAAGACCCACCAGCGAGTGGTCGAGCCGGTCTGGTCGAACACCCCTCGTGCCAAACCGTAGGCGCCAAGCAGGAGCGCGCAGATGAGTGGACCATCCGGAAGCACCATCGACGCCGAGGTTATGCCGATCACCGGGGAAAGATTGAAAGTGATGGCGGCCCAGAGCCCCGCTCGCTCGCTGAACAAATAGCTCGTCAAGCGAAACATGACCCAGGTCGAAAAGGCGAACAGGACGATGAACGGAAGACGGACCACGAGGGGGGCTTCGCTCCCGGCTAGGTGCGCCGCACCCCAGGACAGCCACCAGGCAATCGGCGGATGGTCGAAGTAGCTGATCTGGATGTCCCTGCCCGCCGCGACCATGTAGCTTTCATCGATACCCAGTCCTATGGTGGCGGCGAAAAGGACCCGAACCACAGAAGAAAAAATGATCAGGGTGATCACGGCATGCGATGGCGTCAATCGGGCAAACGGAGGGGTCATGGTCGCGTTCATTCGCAGCAGCGGGCAGCCGTGCTCTTCCTTCTGGTGATCGTCGCCTTCTGGAGTACTCGCAGGGCTTCTGCGTGAAACACAGTGTACGGATATACCACAGAACTGGTGACGAAAAACCGCAGATGAATGCCCTGCCCATTGCGCTATTACGAGGCCGCTGGCGTAGCTGGGCGGCTGCGATCAGCGCATCCATGAGGGCCGGGGTTGGTACTTGTCGCGGTGGTTCCATTCGATGCGGCGGCCGGTCCATCGCCGCGACGGGATTCGCCGGAAGGACGCCTCGCTTCACAGCCAGCGACAGCAGCTCGACAGCAAAGATTGCTTGCGGCTGCGCGATCACTTCCGGTCGCACGCAATTCGCCGCAGACGTTTCCCAATACTCCCTGGAGCAACGGGTTCCCACTGTTCTACCTCTGAGGCCGTAACAATCACTCTGCCGGTTGCCATATTACCAGACAACTTCGTCAACGCAAGCGTCCGATGGCGGTCTCCCGCGCAATCGTATTCACGTTGTAACTTTGCCGACAAAAATGAGGTGCCCGTCACGGTTTGTATGGTCACATAGTCGATTAATTCCCACATCGTCACCCGATCCCCCTTGCGATGAATGGTGGCTGGATCGACGTACACAGTCACTCCTGCTTGGTCGACTACAGCAACCGACACCCACTCGGCATAGGCCGGTCCACTTTTCAGCACCAGGAACGTGCTCAGTAACCAGAAAGCCGAACAGCAGGCCAGCGGGAGCGTGAGACGTGTGCCCGCGTGGTACGTGAC
>JBAXBK010000086.1:0-4312 GCA_037142015.1 Nitrospira sp.
AAGCCGAACAGCAGGCCAGCGGGAGCGTGAGACGTGTGCCCGCGTGGTACGTGACGGCGCAGTGCACAAGGAAGCGACGGTAGGGGCGAACCGAGAAGAGCATGGAAGCCTCGCAGGGAGGGCCAGTGTAGAAGGGGAAGGGTTATACCGCAAGGCGGGGCGTGGGGGAAATTTGTATTGATTAGCGGGAATGCGTCGGAGCCGCGTGGCACGTTGCGCGTACGAGCAGTGCGGACGGGTATCGTGCGGGTGACTCTTTTCAGCAGCCCTTGAAGTGTTGTGCCTGACAGCGCCTTGCCAGCCTCTGTGCTTCGGCAATCTGCGTGGAAGTCATACGACGGGCAATGTCATCTCGGGTGTCTGCTGCGGGCTTCTGCAAGTTGCCCGTCGAGCGGGCTGCTGCGAGGCTGAACCACATGTATGCGCGCACAGCGTTCTGCGGCACGCCATGTCCGCTTCTATACAGCACCCCGAGGTTGGTCTGCGCCATCGCGTACCCCCGATCGGCGGCTTGCTCGTACCACTGGCGTGCTTTCGCATAATCCTGCGGAACACCGTCTCCCTTATCATACAGCAACCCAAGATTGTACTGCGCCATCGCATACCCCTGCGCGGCGGCCTGCTCATACCACTGGTGTGCATTCGCATAATTCTGCGGGACTCCGTTTCCGTTGGCGTACAACAAACCGAGGTGGAGCTGGGCCTGGGCATCTCCCTCCTCGGCCAGCGGGCGCCACTCACTCAACGCTGTTGCGTAGTTGCCGCGTTGATAGGCATCCATGCCCGTTTCAAAATCGGCCCACACAAGAGTCGTGAGACAACAGATCGACAGCACCAGGGCGAGGGGGAATCGAAACGACAGGGTTCGAGTGTTACTCACAGGACATTCTCCGTTGGTTCCTGCACCAGTCGCTTCACATACTGCTAGAGCTGAGCGCGAGTATGTGCTTCGATGACCACATTCTCCAGGCAAACTCCCGCCCCCTCGACCACCGCACCATGGCTTGAGGCACTACGATGCGTGGCTTATTCGGAAGCGTGACAGTGAGCAAGCAGGCTGGTGTTCCTTTGCTTCTATCTAACTCGTTCGCGTTGGGGTGAACCCCTCCATTGAGACAGTTTGAAATGAGCACACATGGCGGTTTAACGAATGTTGCTCCTCACACCGCCGCAGTCGCTTCAGACTGCCCTGGCTGAGACATCGCATGAACGCGCGCGCTAAGGCTGAAAAGCCGCATGGTGGCTCCGGTCGGCGTGGTCGTCGAACAGGCCGCGTGCTCAAACTCGTCAGACATCGTCCGCATAATGCGTGAGGTCTCGACCACCCGCTCCAGAAACCCGCGCGGTCAGCCCCTCAGTAGTTTATTGGTGTGACCGAACTCGCGTGGCGGCCTAACCGTTGGGGCAGATCTGTCGCAGAATGTATAGCGTAGCACTCTGGCTTGCATCCAGCGCACAGCGATCAGGTCGTACAGGCTTTTGAAGAGGCGGTTGCCCACACCATATTTCGACAGGCCATGTGTGCGCGGGTAGTGGTGCACCGACACTTCGATGATCGTGAAGCCATGCATCAACGCCAGTGCGGGGAAAAATCGATGCATGCCGTTGAACAATTGCAGTCGGTCCACGACAGTCCGGCGGAAGATCTTCAACGAGCACCCGGTATCGTGAACCCGATCGCCCGTCACCGCGCTGCGTACCGCATTAGCAATTCTCGATGACAGCGTGCGCACGAGGTTGTCATGCCGGTGTGTCCGCCACCCGCACACCAGATCGAATGTTTTCACATAGGGAAGCAGGGTGCTGATATCCGCCGGGTCATTTTGGAGGTCACCGTCGATCGTGATGACCAGAGCGCCGACTGAGTGTTTGAACCCCGCGTCGATTGCCGATGATTGTCCGTAATTACGATCGAAATGAAAGGCGCGCACCCGCGGATCGTCCGCGGCTAGTCGATCGAGCACGTCCGAACTGCCGTCCGTGCTGCCGTCGTCAATGAAGAGTATTTCGAACAGAGCTGAGCGTGACTCGTCACAGGAGTCCAAGACCTTGATCAATTGCTCAGTCAAGGGAACAAGATTGTCTCGCTCATCCTTGATGGGGACGATGACGGAAGCCCATGTATGCGATGGCACGGCCATGCGCGATAGATATCCCTCACTCAGAAGGAAGCCAACACACTCCCTTTTCACCATTCTATAGAGTACCGAAGGGAGCGTCAAACCACGCGGCGCGGTCCGCGCGACGTGCGAGACATGCGGGACAGGCGATTTAGCAGGTTCCTCGTGTCTTGCTAGTTTCGCGTTTCTCACCTCGCGCGCGTTTCCCGATACTCTCCTGACGCCGAGGCGATCGTGAGGCGCATCGTGCCCCTCAGACTCATCTCGTTTACCTGTTCTCCCACGTGGATTTCTACTTTGTATCGGCCGGGGGGTTCCATGCGTTCTGTGGAGAGGGAAGCGTGAAAGGCATGGGGGCCTCACGGGGAGGCGTATCCTAGAAGGGTTGCGAATGAAGACGCACGAGGTGAGCGGGAGGAAATGATGGTATTCTTCTCGCTTGAGTGAGACATCAAAGTCTGTGAATTTGAAGCAGGGGGAGTCTGATAATACCCCCCCCCTACCCTCACGAGAAACGCCCGCGTTCCCGCTGGTGACGAAGGAGGGAAACCGCACTGCGGTGCTCACCCACAGGGGAAACTCACTCCTGTGCGATCACAACTCCCCGATCTGGACCCACGGAACTCGGGCGAAGTGCTTACGATCGTAGGTGAGAATCTCTGTGAGTCCCTGCTCTTTCATGTGGAATGCGTTGTACGCGTCCACGAAGTCAATGTTGGCATGGACATAGAGATCGAGGGCCATAAAGAGAAGCGGGGCTTCGGGACAGTCCAGATTGGGCGTATTCAGGATCTTCTCAACTTTCGCGGCGATATCCGACTTCTCCAGTTTGTAAAAGGATTCCAGTGTCCAGATAATCTCGGCAATGACCAGCAGACTGGTCGCCAATCTAATCTTGCCTCGCAAGGCATCGCGAAACAGTGTCTCAGCTCGCTTGGCTTTGGCCGTGTCGTCGTTAGTCAGAAAACGGAGAAACACATTGGTGTCTACGAAGAAACTAGCCATGCCCGGCCACCTTCTTGGCGACGGCCAGTCTCACCGACTGACGAATCTTCTCAAAATCTTCCGGATGCGCTGACGGCTGAACCGAGCCCCTGAGATCAAGAATGGTTCCCTTGACGACCTTCAAGACCACCTCCTCACCTCGCATCACAAAGAGGACTTTCTCCCCTTCTTTTACTCCCAGGCGATCACGAATCGCCTTGGGAATCGTCACCTGCCCCTTCCGGGTTATCGTAGATTTCAACATGCGTACCTCCATCACTATTGTAGTACTTTCACAGTTTAGTATTACCTCGTGATCGAGTCAATCTCTGCCCTGAAAAGAGGGGAACCAAGGGGGAGTCTGACGACCCCCCCCTACCCCCCCATAACAGTGCGCCCGCGTAGCCGCCGGCGCTTTGTGATCGCCTAACCCGGTTATGGAGCTCTGCGGACTGGTAATCGGGACTGGGAAAATTTCAGGTGATCGTTGACAAGAGTAAAAATGAAAAACGCCGATCCACGGATGGACCGGCGCTATTGAGCAAAACT
Source organism: Nitrospira sp. (assembly GCA_037142015.1). Lineage (GTDB taxonomy): Bacteria > Nitrospirota > Nitrospiria > Nitrospirales > Nitrospiraceae > Palsa-1315. The sequence goes on from JBAXBK010000086.1 coordinate 3,654, forward strand.
CCGCGAATGATCCTATGCGGCGACATAACGCTTGATGCTGAGTTTCTTGGCATGGCTGCGGGTCTGTGCCACATCGTACGCAAGCTGCATCCGAAGCAGATGGTCCATGTCAGGACCGAACGCTTTCTCAATGCGGAGGGCCATTTCAGGGGAGAGAGAAGCCTTGCCGGCGAGAAGATCCGACAGGGTCGCGCGGCGAACTTTGAGAATGTCTGCTGCTTTGGATACGCTCAAGCCCAGAGCGTCGATGATCTCGGTTCTGATAAGGTCGCCCGGATGGGGCGGGTTCTTCATGGCCATTGTACAGTCTCCTTTCAGTGGTAGTCGATTAAATCAATGTCGCTGGCGGTGTTTGTTGGTTCGTGATAGCGGAACACAATGCGCCAGTTTCCAGTCACGGTTAAACTCCAATAGCCCTTCATATCACCTTTCAGCGGGTGAAGCTTCCAGCCCGGAAAGCGTCCCACCTGTTCAAGGGTGAGGGCGGTGTCAAGGGCTAACAGAAGCTTTCCCACCTTATCCAGATGGGAAGCTGAGACGCCTTTCGGGTTGTCCTCTGTGTAGAGCCGCAGAAGCCCTTTATGGCGAAATTTGATAAGGCGCATATACCTTCCAGCATGTACGGTATAGCCGTACATGTCAAGAGGTTGTTTGTGGGG
>JBAXBK010000087.1:0-4092 GCA_037142015.1 Nitrospira sp.
GTCAGCTCGTGTCGTGAGATGTTGGGTTAAGTCCCGCAACGAGCGCAACCCCTATTCTATGTTGCCAGCAAGTAATGTTGGGGACTCATGGAAGACCGCCGGGGTCAACTCGGAGGAAGGTGGGGATGACGTCAAGTCCTCATGCCCCTTATGTCCAGGGCTGCAAACACGCTACAATGGCCGATACAAAGGGTCGCTTGCCCGCGAGGGTTGGCCAATCCCATAAAGTCGGTCTCAGTTCGAATTGAAGTCTGCAACTCGACTTCATGAAGCTGGAGTTGCTAGTAATCCCGGATCAGCACGCCGGGGTGAATACGTTCCCGGGCCTTGTACACACCGCCCGTCACACCACGAAAGTCGGCAACACCCGAAGCCGGTGGCCTAACCGCAAGGAAGGAGCCGTCGAAGGTGGGGTCGGTGATTGGGGTGAAGTCGTAACAAGGTAGCCGTACCGGAAGGTGCGGCTGGATCACCTCCTTTCTAAGGAGATGGCTCCAAGTCGAATCAACATTCGTTGATCGGTTTGGTTTCATCCAAGTTAGTGCACTGTCGTGTCAGTCAAATATTCAGCAGCGGTCGTAGGTTCGCCTCCCAAAGCTGGATCACTTTGTCTGACTAGTCTTCTCTTTCGTTTTGAGGGAGTAATCCCTCAGGCGCATGATCGCGTCGATCTCTCCGTTGCCAAAATTGCGGATTGATTGGTGTGGTCCACTGCGAGTGACGTTGAAAATGTGCACAGCACATCACGTTGCTATCGCCCCTTGAGAATTTCAGAGTAAGCACGAGCATCTAATTATTTAATTATTAAAATTCCAAGCTACAAAGAGCCAACGGTGGATGCCTTGGCGCCAATGACCGATGAAGGACGTGGGTGACTGCGAAATGCTACGAGGAGCCGTCTACCAGGCTTTGATCCGTAGATATCCGAATGAGGAAACTCGGCACCCGTAATGGGGTGTCACTCTGGAGTGAATACATAGCTCCAGTGGAGGGAACCGGGGGAATTGAAACATCTCAGTACCCCGAGGAAAGTAAAGCAAACGCGACTCCCTTAGTAGCGGCGAGCGAAAAGGGAAGAGACCAAACCGTGTCGGTGTAATATCCTGATGGAGTTGCCGACGCGGGGTTGTGGGACGTTTAGACACCGCATCAGAGGTGTCACGAAGTTAACAAGTTGCTGCGTAGTGGAACAGTTTCGGAAAAGCTGGCCATAGTGGGTAAAAGCCCCGTACGCGAAACGCACGCAACCTTCGAAACCAATCCCAAGTAATGCCGGGACCGAGCAAACTGGCATGAATCTGTGGGGACCACCCCATAAGTCTAAGTATTTATTGGCGACCGATAGTGAACCAGTACCGTGAGGGAAAGGTGAAAAGAACCCCGGGAGGGGAGTGAAATAGTACCTGAAACCGTTGGTTTACAAACAGTCAAAGAGTCGCTGCACGCACTTGTGTGTGCAGTCTCGATGGCGTGCCTTTTGAAGAATGAGCCTACGAGTTACGGTTAGTGGCGAGGTTAACCCGTGAGGGGTAGCCGGAGCGAAAGCGAGTCTGAATAGGGCGTTCAGTCGCTAGCTGTAGACCCGAAGCCGAGTGATCTAGCCATGGGCAGGTTGAAGCGGGGGTAAGACCCCGTGGAGGACCGAACACACGTCAGTTGAAAATGGCGGTGATGACCTGTGGTTAGGGGCGAAAGACCAATCAAACTCGGCGATAGCTGGTTCTCCTCGAAATGCATTTAGGTGCAGCGTCATGCGTTCAGTTATGGAGGTAGAGCACTGGATGGGCTAGGGGACCTACAAGTTTACCGACCCCAGCCAAACTCCGAATTACATAACTCCAGAGCATGGCAGTGAGACCACGGGGGATGAGCTTCGTTGGTCGAAAGGGAAACAGCCCAGATCATCAGCTAAGGCCCCTAATTCAGGACTAAGTGGAAAACGATGTGGATTTGCACAGACAGCCAGGAGGTTGGCTTAGAAGCAGCCATCCTTGAAAGAGTGCGTAACAGCTCACTGGTCGAGTGAATCTGCGCGGACAATTTAACGGGGCTCAAGTCCTGAGCCGAAGCTATGGATTTCAACATTTTATGTTGGAGTGGTAGAGGAGCGTTGATGATGCGACTGAAGCGACGGGATAACCCGGCGTGGAGTGTCATCAAGTGAGAATGTAGGCATGAGTAGCGAGAGAGGGGTGAGAAACCCCTCCGCCGTAAGCCCAAGGGTTCCTGGGGAAGGCTAATCCTCCCAGGGTAAGTCGGGAGCTAAGACGAGGCCGTGAGGCGTAGTCGATGCACAACTGGTTGATATTCCAGTACCGCCATATACGCGCAAAGGCCAAATTTAGCGACGTGGGGGCTGCCTTCGGGCGAACCCGCTTAGTTGGAGGCGGTTAACTGAAGGGGGACGCAGGAGGATAGATGAACCGGGGCGATGGTAGTCCCCGGGTAAGTGCGTAGAAGGACTTCGATGAGAGTTGAGGTCACATACTTCGAGACACGATGCCGATCACATTTGTGAGAAGTCATTAATTCCATGCTGCCAAGAAAAGCCCAGCAGTGAGTAGATATGGCGCCCGTACCCCAAACCGACACAGGTGGGCAGGTAGAGAATACCGAGGCGATCGGGAGAACTATGGTTAAGGAACTCGGCAAAATGCCTCCGTAACTTCGGAAGAAGGAGGACCCACGTAGGGTGAAGCGACTTCGCGTCGTCAGCCTGAATGGGTGGCACAGAGCAGGGGGTAGCGACTGTTTAACAAAAACACAGCAGCGTGCGAAGCCGCAAGGCGCGGTATACGCTGTGACGCCTGCCCAATGCTGGAAGGTCACGAGGAACGGTTAGCCGTAAGGCGAAGCTGTGAATCTAAGCCCCAGTGAATGGCGGCCGTAACTATAACGGTCCTAAGGTAGCGAAATTCCTTGTCGGGTAAGTTCCGACCTGCACGAATGGCGTAACGACTTCCCCGCTGTCTCAACCATAGACCCGGCGAAATTGAAGTACGAGTAAAGATGCTCGTTTGCTGCGGAAGGACGGAAAGACCCCGTGGACCTTTACTATAACTTGGTGTTGAGTTTCGACCTGAGCTGTGTAGAATAGGTGGGAGACTTTGAAGCCGGTGCGCTAGCACTGGTGGAGTCATTAGTGAAATACCACCCTGCGTAGTTTGGAGCTCTAACTTTGGTCCGTAATCCGGATCAGGGACAGCGCCAGGCGGGTAGTTTGACTGGGGCGGTCGCCTCCTAAATTGTAACGGAGGCGCTCAAAGGTTCCCTCAGACTGGTTGGTAATCAGTCGTCGAGTGTAATGACACAAGGGAGCTTGACTGCGAGACTGACAGGTCAAGCAGGTGCGAAAGCAGGACATAGTGACCCGGCCATTGCTTGTGGAAGCGTGGTCGCTCAACGGATAAAAGGTACCCCGGGGATAACAGGCTAATCTTTCCCAAGAGTCCATATCGACGGAAAGGTTTGGCACCTCGATGTCGGCTCATCGCATCCTGGGGCTGAAGCAGGTCCCAAGGGTTGGGCTGTTCGCCCATTAAAGCGGTACGCGAGCTGGGTTCAGAACGTCGTGAGACAGTTCGGTCCCTATCCTCCGCAGCCGAAGGTGAATTGAGGAAGGCTGTCCCTAGTACGAGAGGACCGGGACGGACGGAGCTCTGGTGTGTCAGTTGTCTTGCCAAAGGCACGGCTGATTAGCCACCTCCGGAAGGGATAACCGCTGAAAGCATCTAAGCGGGAAGCCCGTTCCAAGATGAGTTCACCCATGCAGTTAATGCAGTAAGGCCCGTGGCGAGACCACCACGTTGATAGGCCGGAAGTGTACAGATGGCAACATCTTCAGCTGACCGGTACTAATCGGCCGAGGGCTTGGATTTATGCTCGTGCTTACTCTGAAGTCTTTGGGGGGAATCCCAATAGACACATGATTTCTGGTGGCCATAGCGGCGGGGACACACCCGTTCCCATTCCGAACACGGCAGTTAAGCCCGCCCGCGCCAATGGTACTTGGGGGTAGACCCCCTGGGAGAGTAGGTCGCCGCCAGATTTAATTTGAACAAAAGCCCTCGCATTCGTGCGGGGGCTTTTGTC
>JBAXBK010000088.1:0-3882 GCA_037142015.1 Nitrospira sp.
ACGGCCGCCGGGCCGGCGCCTATGGATAGATTGTGGTGCTCTCGGTCGAGGAGATCGTAGCCCATGATGAGGGCGCTGGTGTTGCGCAGGCCTAGATTCTGGAACTGGTCCGTTTCGGCAAGGTTGAGGCCTCCCACATAGAGCCGACGCGATAGAAAGTAGTCGTACTTGATGGTGAGGGCGCCGTTATTGGCCGTGTCTTCTCCATCGGCTTGGGCGCGATTATATTTTCCATCCAGCAGGTAGCGGTGTTCGAGCCTCCGATATATGAGATTTCCGGAGATATTCAAGGCCTCGGTCTTCGTATTGCCGGAGGTTTGATTGCCGCCGGCGCTGATATAGCCGCGATAATCGTTTTCAGCGAAATTAATCGCGCGCACATCCTGAAGCCGAATAGGCCCATCTTCTCCGAGCGTATAGAGGATGATTCGGTCGAGTCTCTATTCTCCTGCGTTCTCAGGTATGGCAAGCTCACCGTACAGTTTGACCGACATGGGCCGTTCGCTCGTAATGCTCTGGACGTCTTCCCATTTGATCTTGATGATGTCCGAAAACGGCGGATCGATCTCGAGCCGCTTGTCCTGCATTTTAACGATCCGGCCGGTGATCCGATCGCCGTTCTTGAGCACGACGACGGCGGCTTGCACCGAAAATGGAATGGTCAGGAGGAACGTGATGAGCAGGCAGATGGCAAGAAAGGGTTTGAGAAAATACAGGCGCATCAATCAATGTCCGAGGGGCAAATGGCAGAGAGCAGCGCGTTACGTCCGATAGCCGGAACAGGTGCGGCAGCGACTACTCTGCGCCGGTGCATAGGGTGCGAATACTACAGAACGGGGGCCGGTCTTTCAAGGTAAAGGCTTGTGGGGCCAGTAGAAGAAAGTCATTGTATTGCGTATCCAAGATATCTAATATTATCGTCGATGAAAATTGCATCTTGAGGTATTGAGCAACCTAATAAAATTATGGAGGCGAGTATGCGTCAGATGGTTAGTGCAATTCTCCTACTCATGCTTGTGGTGACTGGCTGCGCCTCGACCCAAGAGGCGAAGTCGGTGGAAAAGTCCGGGTTCTTGGGCGACTATTCGAGGCTGAAAGAGGGCGAGCGCAGCACGTTCCGGCAAGGAGCTGAGAATCAGGCCCTGTTGGTCTACAAGAATCCCGCTGCCGATTTTCGCAAGTATAGGAAGATTTGGCTGGACCCGGTGACCGTCTGGATGAGTCAGAAAGACTCGCAGCTCAAGGACGTGTCCGTCGAAGATCGGCAGCGTCTGGCGGCGCTCCTGTGGTCGAAGCTCGACGAACAGCTCCGAAAGGATTACGAGATGGTGAGTCAGCCGGGCCCCGACGTGCTTCGCTTCCAAGTGGCCATCACGGAAGCAAAAGAATCCAGTGTGACCATGGATATCGTCACGAGCATCATTCCTCAGACGAAGTTGCTTTCCGGCATGAAGAGCCTCGCGACCGGGGTGTCGGCGTTCACGGGTAGTGCGAGCGTGGAAGCCAGAGCTACCGACAGCGCCACCGGAATGATCCTGTTTGAGGCAGTGGACCGCCGGGGTGGCACCAAGAGTCTGAGCGGCGTGGCCAACTCTTGGAATGACGTGGAGGAAGCCTACCGCTTCTGGGCCGAGAAGGTCCGTTACCGTGCGTGCCAATCGCGTGGCGGGATGAATTGCGTCGAACCGAAAGCCTAAAGAGCGACTGCGATCACTGAAGCCTGACAGCCTGAGGGTTTCGATGGATCGCGTGTAATCATCAATAGGTTCATCTCCTCACCGAGTGGGTGATTTCGGCCTGATTTCATATCGGGTCGAGCATGCAGGTGAGGACTGTCAGGCGCAGGTACTCCTCGTCGCGTAAGCCGTCGCTCCGCCGCTGAATGACGCGGATCTTGTTGTTCATGCCCTCGACGAATCCTAAGGCGACCTTGTTCTCCGGCTTGCAGTAGGCCGCGATCCCGTCCCAGTGCCGGTCGATCATCTTGGCAAACTTCTCGTAGGGCTTCAGGCGCTGCCATTTGAGTGAGGCGCGCCAGTTCTCGAAGAAGCGCCGAGCCCAGCCTTCCCGCTCGTAGTCCCAGAGCTGCCCGAACTCCTCCTTGAGAATGTAGGCCGTGTTCAACCGTTTGTTGGCCTTCAGCAGCAACCGTAGGCTTCGTCGGCCATCCGGCTTGAGGTTCTCCCTGTGCGAGAGTAGCGTGTACTTCTGGCCCTTGATGAACCGCCGATCCTTCCCCGTCAACCGGTAGTACTCGATTTTGCGCACCGTGTCCAACGCCTCGCCGAGATGCCGCAGCACATGGAACTTGTCGAACAAGATGGCGGCCTGTGGCGCGTGCTCCGGTTTGCGCGTCGAATTGCGGAACGCTTTCCACATGTCCAGCACGGCCAGCCGGATCTTCTTGCGCGTTGACACGCCCAGCCACTGGTAGAACTCGTCCATACGCGCTTCTGAGCGGTCCTTGCCCCCGAACCAGATGGGCCGCCGCCGCTCCAGGTCGCTGACCACAATCCGGTACGTGTGTCCCTTGCGGATTGAGATCTCGTCGATCCCGAGCACCTTCGGCGCAGGCGTCCCCGCTCGTCGCAACTGTTCCTGCATGTACTGCGCATCGAGTGCCTTGATCGTTTTCCAGTTCAGCCGGGTTTCCTCGGCGACATCCTTGATCGTCATGCTTCGGCAGCGCCGTCCCACGAAGAAGGCAAAGCGTTTGGTGTAGAACGGATTGTCTGCCAGCCAGTCCAACGTTTCCTGCTTCACTTTGCCGCATTTCCTGCACTCGACGCGACGAATCTCCACCGCCAGGTAGACCCGCGTGTCCCCGCAGGGCAGGTCGCGAACGCGGCGTGTCTTGCGGTCGTACCAGGACCGAGCAACCTGCCCGCACGCGCCACATGCCGTTTTTTTCCCCGCCGGCACAGGTGGATAACGCGGGCCTTCGGATCACCGAAGATGCCCTGGACCATTGGAGTTGGCCGGAAGCCGGGGAAGCGGTAGGTGTCCCAGAGGTGTCGGTGTGTGTGCATCCGGCAATCATGCCAGATTTCCAGGCCCCGTAAAACACAGAATTCACGCTCCCATCCTCCAGAAATGCCGTTTCCCGCGCTTCGTTTACCCACTCACCCAGGAGAAGAGCCAATATTCATTAAAGGGGGGGGTGGTCATGATCGTACGACGACTACTATTAGGCGGTGCCTGTGCGATGCTGCTCACGGCCTGCGCACACTCGGAACATGCGGGGGGATATGGCAAGGCAGAACCCTCCGGGTTTCTGAAAGACTATTCGAAGCTCCATCCGGCGGCGGACGACACCGAGGCGACGCTGGTCTATTTCACGCCGGATAAGGCCAAGTTCAAATCCTACACGAAGATCTGGCTGGAACCGGTGCAGATCTGGCGTGGGGAGAAGTCGGACGCCAAGGACCTCGACAAGGAGGATAGCGAGCATATGTCTCAATTTCTCTGGTCGCGTCTCGATGAAGAATTGCGCAAGGACTACAAGATGACGCGAGAAGCGGGACCCGACGTGATGCGGATTCGTATTGCGATCACGGAGGCCGGGAAAGGCATTCCGTTTATAGACAACCTGACGGCGGCGTACCCAGCTGCCTATGTCTTGTCCTATGGGAAGAAGTCTATCGGTGGAACGGAAAGCTTTGTCGGCAAGGCGTCGATTGAAGGAGAGGTAACGGATAGTCAGACCGGTGAACTGTTGTCAGCCGGCGTGGATCGACGCGGTGGTGGGAAGTACGCCTGGAAACCGTTGAGCCGATGGGAAGATGCTGAGCAAGCCTCTACCTATTGGGCCAAGAAGATTCGGTGGCGATTCTGCACAGTGCGGGTGAGTGACGCATCCGCGTGCGAGATGCCGAAGGATTA
>JBAXBK010000089.1:0-3831 GCA_037142015.1 Nitrospira sp.
GCGCACTGTGGCAGGCATAACAATCGAGCCCCTTATGGCCGCCGTCGAGCTTGAACCGAGTTCGCGTATCGTGATCGAAGTCCCAGAGTTTCCAGTCTCGAAGACTGTGGCAGTCCTGGCATTCCGTACCCAACCGGCGCAGATGCTTATCGTCCTTCTTGTGGCAAGCGTAGCAGGCCGTGGGCGTCTTGTCCTGATACAGCAGTCCTCTGTGGCAACTCTCGCAAGTGGTGGATCGATGTCTCCCTTGTAGCGGATAGACCGTATCGTGATCGTGCTCAAAGAGGAGGGCCTTCCAATCCCGTTCGGTATGGCAGCGTTCACACTTTTCGGCAAATTTGCCCTTATGCTTGTCGTCCTTTTTGTGGCAGGCAAAGCAGGCGACAGGCGTCTTGTCTTTGTACAGATGTCCTGTATGACAGGATTCGCACGTTGTCGTCCGGTGCTTTCCCCTCAGTAGATATGTTGTATCGTGGTCGTGCTCGAAGAGGAGTGCAGTCCAGCTCCGTTCAGTGTGACAGTGTTCACATTTTTCGGTAAATTTTCCTTTATGCTTGTCGTCCTTTTTGTGGCAGGCGTTGCAGTCAGACGGAGTCTTATCTTTATATAAGTGTCCCTTATGGCAGGACTCGCACTTAGTCGTGATATGCCGCCCCCGTAGCGGGTACTGGGAGTGCAAGTCGTGGTCGAAGGTGATAGTTTTCCAGTCGCCCGCTCCATGGCACGTCTCGCATTTTTCTCCATACGCCCCTTTGTGCTTGTCGTCTTTCTTGTGACAGGAATAACAATCTGTCGGTGCGTCTTTAAAGGCCGGTGTCAGATGGCATTTCGTACATTCCACCTTGACGTGCTTTCCCATCAATGGGAAGCGTGATTTGTTATGGTCGAACGGCGATTTCTTCCATGACTGGTCGTTGTGACATTCCTCGCACTTCGTACCTTCCTGGCCTTTATGTTTGTCATCCTTTTTATGGCAGGAGTAACAATCCATTGGGGTTTCTTTATAGCGATCGTTCGCATGGCAGCCTTTGCATGGAACTTCGACATGCTTATTGCGAAGCTTATAGCGTGTCTTGTCATGGTCGAACCGGAACTCCTTCCAATCCCGATCCGTATGACAGTCGGCACATGCGCTTCCCAGTTTGCCTTTGTGCTTATCGTCTTTCTTGTGGCAGCTATAGCAATCGGAGGGCGCTTCACGATACTTGGTCTTGGGTTTATGGCAGGTCTTGCACTCGACCTTCTTCGTGTCGGCATGGGCGCCCTGGAGCGGGAAGTCTGTCCGCTTATGATCGAAGGTCAGTTCCGTGATCGGCGCAATATTCTCCGTTCTGCCTTTGTGATCTGTATGGCATTCCTTGCATTCGCGTTGCTCCTTAAATCGCCCATGCGATCCCTGCTTCTGCACGATGTCCGCACGAATGTCTTTGTGGCAATCCTGGCAGAGGGTATTCTGCGCCGCCTTGTCGAACCGCTTGTGACACTTCGTGCAGTCTTCTTCCCACTTCGCATGGCCTTCGATCACTTGTCCCGGCATCAATGCCGTCTCGACGTTGTCTGCTAAGGCTGGTGCGGCCATGAGCATCAATGCGCCGAGCAGACCAATGGGCAGGTAGTAGGATGAGACGGACACAGTTGATAGGCCTCAGTACATGTAGGCGGCCACGATGTGAAAAATCGCGCAGGCCGCCAGAATGTAGATCAATGGAACGTGGAGCACATGCCACAACGAGAAGAAGCGTTCGAAGGTACTAAACTGGGCGACGCGCTGGCACTCTTTCAAATACGATGATGTCAACTGGATCGCTTCCGGTGCCCCCCCACTGAACTCCGTATGCCGTTCGGTCTTCAGAATTTTTCGCAGCTCGCGCGCGCAGCGAAAGTCCAAGATAATCCGTTTCAACCCGATCGTCAGGGGGCTGAAGAGGTGCGAGGTAAAAGAACGATCGAGTTGCTTCGAGTCGCATTCGAATGATTGGAGCCATTGTTCGACACGAGGCGCAAAGTGCAATCGGGATTTCGCATTGTCGGAAAGACCTGCAAGCTCTTCCTGTATCTTTTTCAGCGTGGCGCGACGGCCGTAGAGCCCATAGTGAATCTTGGTGTAGATAAAGCGACCGATAATGCCGCTGATGACCACCCCCAGCATGCTGAAGAGCGCGATGGTCGCGTTAGTGGATCGGAGATGAAAGGTTGAATGGAACAATACGAGGGTTGGTCCGACGATACCCATGATCATATGGATACGAAACCAGTGTTTTAGCGCGCCCCAGCGACTCATGAAGCCCACATGCTTGCGGAGTGGATAGGCTAGCATCAAGAGCAGCATTACGGAGCCGACGACTCCCAGATACCAGCCAAAGTCCGAGCGCGGGGTGTAGTACTTTCCGGTCGCAACCTTGTAGGCCATCCATATCGATAAGCCCGCAAGCACGAAGACCAGCAGTCGTCCTGGCAGAGAGGGAAAGTCGTCCGTCGCGTCTTCCTTCGGTCTTGAGGGGTTTCGTGTTGCTAGGCGAGACGCCTCGGTTGTTCGTTCCCGGACATGTTGGAGAGGTTCAGCGATAGCCATACTCGTTCATCCTATGCTCAGAGAAAGTTTGGTTTGTTGATTTGGTTGTATTCGATGCGCCGAAGGTCTGGATTGTACAGAGCAAATTCTGCGCCTGTTTATCAGTGCACATCCTAGCGTGGGTTCGGACATTTCTGAGCCAAGGTGGAAGTTCCCATCTGTAGAAATTGTAGGTGCTGTCCTGCATTCTGTACAGGAAGAACTCTGTATCCTTGGGTAAATCTACCCATGAGGAATCTCAGCTTCGCATAGAAATCAAAAGCTTGCGATGTTTTCCTTGCAAAGGGTATGTCCCTTGCTCTGCCCATGCTTGGGATTATGCTCCCACGAATTTTTCCTAATTTCCTAATAGGAGTCGCGTCACATAGTTGGGATTATAATCCCAACTATATAAGTGACGCGTCAGTGCAGTAGTACCGAGTGACAGTATCGAGGCGCTAGCGACAGTGGTTGACCAATGGCAGATGCAAAAATGTCTCAATTGACTAGCTGGATAGGACGTCGGTTCGTTGCCTGGGCAATTGTTGCTGGACTTCTGGCGGTATGCAGCTCGGCCTTGTTGACGCCGGATACCGTTTTTGCCCAGGGGAGTATCCGCACAGATATTGAAATCGATCACAGCAGCACTGGCTTCCCGCTCAGCGGCGGCCATGCGCAGGTCGTGTGTGAGCGGTGCCACTTGCAGGGCATTTTTCGAGGAACGCCGACGCAGTGTATGCAATGCCACTCGCCCGGCGGACGAGTCGTCTCCACCTTTAAGTCAGCGAACCACCTGCCGACCACGGTCAACTGTAGCAGCTGTCACCGGACGACAAATTGGACACCCGCGTTTTTTACGCATAACGGTGTCGCTCCGGGAACCTGCTCCAAATGCCATAACCAAACTACCGCGGTCGGGAAGCCGGCTACTCATATTCCGACGACTATGTCCTGTGACAGCTGCCATCGGACGGTTGGCTGGACGGGCGCAGCCTTCAAACATCAGGGAGTTGGGCCAGGTACTTGTGCAACTTGTCACAACGGTATCCAGGCTCAGGGGAAGTCGGCCGGGCACCTGTCTACAGCTGCTTCGTGCGATTCCTGCCATCGAATGGGCGCAGCGAATTGGATGCTTGTGTCCAACGGATATGATCATACGGGGATCACGACGGGGTGTGCCACCTGCCATAACGGGACGACGGCACGGGGCAAGACCGCCACGCATGTGCCGACCACGCAACCCTGCGAGACGTGCCATAAGTCCACGACGACGTTTGTGG
>JBAXBK010000090.1:0-3548 GCA_037142015.1 Nitrospira sp.
GTCCCAAAAAAAACGGGGCCACGTTTCCGTGGCCCCGCCTCTCTTACCTAGCGAACGCTGCAGCTATGACAGGTCAGCGCCGCTACGGCGTAACCGTCACGTTGAAGTTCCTTACCACAGTCGCACCAGCCGCATCGGTCACCCGCAACGCGAACGACCTCGGACCAACCTGTCCTGCCGACGGTGTCCAGGTGAACCGCCCCGTTGATGGATTAATGGTCGTCGGTCCCAACGGTGCCGTCCCAGTCGGCGCAACGGCTAGAACCCAGGCCTGAGTATCGCCCGTATTCGGATCGGTGGCGGCCGGTGAGAAGGAATATTGCACCCCCACCTTCGCCGCCGTAGGAGCCGTAACGGCGTTGACGAAGGATGGCGATCCATTCACACCGATGACAAAAGCCTGCTTATCGTAGAGGCCGCCGCTGTCCGTGACCGTGACGGTCACACCCTGCGCCGGCGCTTGCGCCGGCGCCGGGTTCCACGAGATATGCCCTGCTCCAACCCCGGATGCGACGATACTCATTCCAGCCGGTGCTGAACTACTTAATGAATAGGTCAAGTTCGCAGCCCCTCCATCGTCCGTCGCAACGACCTGGTACTGATAGAGCGTGGGAGCAGGCGCCGCTTGCCCGACCAAATTTGGCGTGGAGGTAATGGTCGGCGGCAGATTCGCCGTTGGTATATCGACGACGGGAGTGATGGCAATTGCTGCTGAATTCGCCGGAGGCCAGGCCAGAACTGTCGTATTGCCGTTGGCCTTACCGGTCCCATCCACGTACGATAATATTCGGTTCTTCGCACTTGTTAACACAGAGTTGGTAAAAGCTGGAGCGGTGTATGGCCCGCTGGGGAGCAATACTGCTGCCAGCCGAGGGTCGGTTCCTTCAAATGGGAACGGAGTAAGAGGTTGAGGATTGTTCTCGCAAACGCCTGCAGGGAAACAGCCGCCCGGGCTCAACCGCCGGTCCAAGTTCCAGGGGATCCCTGAGAACGAGAAGGGGGTCTGAACTCTGTCTATGTCGACCTCTAAGAAGTTCGTAATATCGATGCCGCCCAGCCCTATGCCGAAGGGGAACAGGTACTGACCGTTGGTTGCTTCATTACCGTTGATGTCCAGTGTTTTTTGGATGTTCGGGCCAGGCAGCCCACCTTGCACGCCACCCACATAAAGATCCGCCATCTTATGGCCCGTGCGTGTTTGGATCTCGTGAGGAATCGGGCTCAAAACGCCAAACATGTCACTGATGTTCAGTGAGAAGCCTTTGGGATCCACATTTGCAGAGCCGGGACAGAGCCCTGCTACCCCGAAGCGAGGCTCCGCGAGCAGATGAGCACAGGGGTTGAACCGAGCCTTCGCACCGACACCAAAATCTACATCATGGCGAATTCTAAAGATATTGGCGCCGGCGACATTGCCGGGAACGACTCCAGCCAATCCCTGCGCGCCACAGGTGCTGGGACCTGCTGCAATATCGCACCCCACAACAGAGGACCAGGGAAGTTCATGGGGGCTGTTGGTCGTCGGATCGTAATGGATAGTCCAGAACAGCACATCGGCGCCGCCTGCCAGGTTGATCGGGTGGAAGGGGGCCAAGGTGGCGAAGCCGATGATCAAAGACCTGGTCCTCTCGTTTTGGAATCCCGGAGCATCGATAAAGACCTCATCCAGGAACAGGTAGTCTGGCTGGTCCGGCAGGTCCTTGGTCATCAGTGCATGCTCAACCATAGTCGCGTGGGCCGACAGGAACCGCACTCCGCCGATCTTCTCAAAGTTGCCCTCCGCGGTCACGCTGTCACCCAACATGATGGGGGCAAAGCGCCGGGAATCGTCCACCGGTTGGCCTAAGGCGATCGTGCGATTGGTCGTCGGACAGAGCATGTCGCCTGTGCCATCTAGCGCAGCCACAGCGGTGAGCGTTGCTGGTGGATTAGCCCCACCAGAGAGCCCGTCTGCACCGAGTCCCAGCACGTTGTTGAACGTGCGAGAGGTCCTGCTCGGGATGCAGAGGGGGTATCCGGTCGTGAACACATTCGTATAGTTGTCCGGGTCAAGTGTAAACCGGGGATCGGCGCTGCAGTTGCTCTGACCAGCCAGACAGCCGGGGCCTGTATTGGGCTGAACCGTATGACGGCTGTCAGGATCGTTAATACGAACCATCACGCCGGTCGTCGGGTCGCCAGGATTCCCGCTCATCCGGAAAAATCCATTGTTGTAGTCGATGTAGGTCACGGTGCCCTCGACCGCTTCTACCCCCTTCTGGATAAACACGTCGCCCGCGATGATATTGCCGGCGCTCGTACGGTTGGCTTGGATGAGGGCATAGCCAGGCTGACCGCTGGTGTTGCAGGCCGGGCTGTCCGCCCTTGCCAGACCGCTCTGACCAAGCACGGGGCATACCCCCGGAGCTTGCAACATGAATTCTTGCAGGGTCATACGATTGGCCGGCAGGTCCATCAGGAGGTTTTTCGGGATGATCACCTTCTGCTCACCTACCTCAATAACCCCCCCCGACCAGTGGTCGGCCATATTATCGACCGTAATGCGATCGATCACGCCGTCGATGATCGCTTTGGTCGCAGCCTGGGCCTCGCCCGCCGACCCCATGGCCAGAAAACCACTCAGCCCCAAAGTAGCCAGCGCGAGGCCGGCCACCTTTGGAGAGAGACAGGAATTGCGTAGTTGCTTCATGATGCCGCTCCTTTTATGATGATTGTGAAAACCGATACGTGATTCCGATACTGATGTTCTTTCCGATCGATACACTCAATGGAAGTTTCTGGTTTCGAGTTACGAGTCTCGGGTTGCAGATTCCCCGTTTTCGTTTCATGCTCACATCACTCCGGCCACTTACCACTACCTACTCACTACTCACCACTCTCCGCGTCCACCCTAAAACAGCCGTATCAGCGATTCCCATTCCACAGCTGTAGGGTCTCTCCCTACTTACGGGTTATTTCTTTCTCTTCATATCCCTTGATCAGCGGTGCTGACATCGCGAAATGCCTGCACGTCACGACAGTTTCGGACAGACGGTGGCATCGGGCGGGCATGGTGGCCGCTTATCACAACCATCACTGCTTCGCGGGCATTTCTTCTCTCCTGGTGAACGGCTAACGAGGGTCGCGGCATAGGCACCCGCGCGATCCGCTGACGCGAAGGATTGTGACAGAGCCTGCTGACCTGCCTGAGCCTCGCCAATCGATCCCAGGCCCAGGACTGCGCTGAGCCCGAAGAGAGCCAGCGCCAGGCCGGCCACTTTCAGGGAGAGAGGAGAACTACGTTGCTTCTTCATGATGTCGCTCCTTTTTGATGGATGTGAGTGTATTGAATGGAACGGTTGTGATGTCATGCTGCTCTTGGCAGTTTCGAGTTTCCGGTTTCTAGTTTCATGTTGCGAATCGTTTCGATCACGTGAAACCTGGAACTCGAAACTCGCAACGCGAAACTTACAACCCCAGATTGAGCATCCTGCCATGAGTACCCCGATTCGCCCAGTTTTCCGTGAATTGCTGACACTCAACCTAGCCAGTCTTGCCCGTCTCGCCTT
>JBAXBK010000091.1:0-3445 GCA_037142015.1 Nitrospira sp.
CAGGTGATCCATCGATTGCGCGAGAATAACTGGAACGTGCTGGGAATCACCAGCCCCAAAGACGGAGAAGGCAAAACCCTCACGTCGATCAACCTGGCCATCGCCCTGGCGGCCGAGCCGACCCAAACTGTTCTCTTGGTGGATGCCGATCTTCGCGCGCCGCACCTTCATGAGGAGTTCGGGTTGGAGTCCAACGAGGGACTCACGGAGTTTCTGCTGGACGACCGGCCGATCGAGGACATGCTCGTCTCTCCGGGACTGGGTCGCCTGATTGTGTTGCCGGGTGGCAGGGGAACGGACTATTCCTCCGATGTGCTCACTTCTCCCCGCATGAGCGCACTCGGCAAAGAATTGAAACATCGTTACGCGTCGCGCGTCGTGATTTTCGATCTTCCGCCGGTGCTCGGCCAGGCGGATGTGTTGGCCTTTACGCCTCAATTGGACGCCCTGTTGCTCGTTGTGGAGGAAGGCAAGACCACGGAGAGTGAGCTCCAGCAGGCCATGCAGATCCTAAAAGGCAGCGTCCCGATCCTGGGAACCGTGCTCAATAAAGCCGGACGCGATCAACTCAGCCTGTCTAAGCTGAAGCGGGCGAATGCGGGGAACCAGAACCAGAGAAGGTAGGCGCATATGTACAAGTCTTTTTACAAATTTCACGAAAAACCGTTCTCACTGTTGCCGGATCACGCGTTTCTCTTCTTGAGCAGTCGGCATAGGAAGGGATTGAATCTTCTGGAGTACGGACTCTACAACCGCGCGGTGTTCACCGTGCTGACGGGAGAGCCGGGGACCGGCAAGACGACTTTGTTGAACAGGATCCTTGACTTGAGCAGGGATCGGTTTACTGTCGGAGTCATTACAACGACCCATCCGGATGCCGGTGGCAGCCTTCTGCCATGGGTAGCTGATGCGTTCGGGCTGGATTGCCCCAGCCAGGATACCGTGGGCTATTTTCGGGCGCTCAGCGCGTTTCTTGGAGGATCCTTTGCAGCGGAACAGCAAGTCCTCCTTATCGTGGATGAGGCCCAAAACCTCAACCTCCAAATGCTGGAAGAGCTCCGCCTCCTGTCCAACATCAATGATGGCAGGCAGAGCAGTATCCAAATCATTTTGGCCGGGCAACCCAACCTTCGTTCCTTGCTCACCAGAGGCGACATGCTGCAATTGGCCCAACGGGTGGCAGTGGATTATGCGCTCGAGCCGCTCAATGAAGACGAGGTGAGCGCCTACGTGCAGCATCGTCTTCGCGTGGCAGGGGGCGAGCCAGAACTTTTGACGGAGTATGCCTGTTCGCTGGCCCACCAACTCAGCGGAGGCAATCCCCGTTTGATCAATCAATTGTGCGACCTGGCCCTGATGTATGGCTTCGGGGAAGGGGCAGAGCGTATTACGGCCGCATTGATGTTGCAAGCTGCCACCGACCGCGCGCAGGGCGGCATCCTTCCGTCCGTCGTCGATCCAAGGACCATCATCCTCGATCCGGCCAGGCTCAGCCAGGAATCTCAGGGGGGATTAACGCCACCACCGATTCCTATGACGGTGAGACTCGGTACTCCAGTGCCGGTTCCCGTGACCGTGCCACACGAAACTCCGGCCCCGCCAGCGGCTTCAGTCCAGGAGAAGGGTCCCTCCGGGTTGTATAGGGAAGGACTTGGCTTGAAGGAGGCTGGATTGTATCGAGAAGCGCTGAAGAAATTCGAGGCGGCGGAAAGGGATTCGGCCTATCGTTTCAAGGCGTCTGCACAGAAGGGATTCTGTTTACGGGCGATCGGAAAACTGGATGACGCCGTGGTTTCACTTCGCCATGCCCTCGCCCTCAACGGCGCGAAGTCGACCGATATCTTACATGTCCGGTATGTTCTGGCACTGACTCTGGATGCGCTAGATCACCACGCTGAGGCACAAGAGCAGTATCGTGAAATTCATGAAGCCGACCCCAATTTCAAAGACGTCGCCCATCGAGTCGACTCTGTGGACGACTCACCCCGGTTTCCACTCTCCATCTTCAAGTCGATGAGGCAAAACTGGCAGCTGTTCAGGGGAACGGCTGTGAAGCGTGAAGCGTAAATTGTGAGCGAGACACGCGAGCCTGGCGGGAAAAGCGCGACAGGTGGGGCTGAAAGTCGGAATCAGAATTCCTGAACCCCTTCAGCCTTCAGCCTGTCCGACCCTTCCCTCCACGAGTTTACCCACCCTGGACCCTATCGTAACCTGTCTGTAACCATTCTTCCCTATTCTCTTTTAGGCCAGAAGCTCGTTGCTTACAGAGGCCTGGAGGATGCATGGGTGATTGGTTTTTCAGGGCAATGAGAGGAACGTTTAAGATCGTTTTCATAGCCACCCTGGTTTCTTTGTGCTGGGGGAGCGACGGATGGGGAGGTCTGACTGAGGACGTTCTCTTGGAGAATAAGCAGATTACCTTCGATCAGTGGGTCCGGCTGAAAGCGGATGAAGAAAAACGTGAAGCGAAGGTCATGGAGCAAAGCCGTGGGATCGGCGATGTGCCTGTCCGGGAACGGTGGTACGAGAAAATCAGCGTCCGCGGCTATACCCAGTTCCGCTATAACTTCACGACGAATAATGAACAACTGACTTCCCCGGGGGATCGCTCGATCGTCAAGGACAACGAGTTCTTTATGCGCCGCGCTCGCCTCATTGTGAGCGGCCAGCCCCACGATCGCGTGTTCGTCTATCTGCAGGCTGAATTCGCGGGCCTCGTCAACAATCAAGAAAACACGTCGGTATTGAGAGATGCTTATGCCGATATCTTTCTCACAGAGAACAAACAATGGCGGCTCCGGCCCGGGCTGTCAAAGATACCGTTTGGATACGAGACCTTGCAGTCAAGCCAAAACCGGCTGGCGTTCGACCGCAATGATGCGACCTTCAGCGCAGTCCCGAACGAGCGCAATTACAGCCTTTTTCTCTACTATACGCCGACCGTCGTGCGTGAGCGGTTCCGCCGGTTGGTGGAGAGCGGCCTCAAAGGGTCCGGTGACTATGGCATGTTGGGCATCGGGGTCTACAACGGTCAGGCTATTGATCAGCAAGATGCGAACAAAAATAAGCATGTGATATTTCACTCGGCCTATCCCCATGAGTTTTCCAACGGTCAGATCGTCCAGGTCGGGATGGACGCCTATACGGGACAAGTCAATGTTTCGACCTCCCCCGTCGTGCCGACTGATCCAGTATCGACACAAGGAGCAGCGATTTCGCCTCAAGTCACGAATGGCGGGAATTATCTCGACGAACGGGTGACTTGGAACATTATCATCTTCCCGCAACCGTTCGGCCTTCAGGCGGAGTATCTGATTGGGAGGGGGCCTCAACTGAATAACGATCGGACGGCGGTGGAACTCGGCTCCCTGCACGGCGGCTATGTTCAATTGTTTTACAATTATAAATGTGACACCTATTGCCAGAACATCTTCCCGTATGTGCG
>JBAXBK010000092.1:0-3294 GCA_037142015.1 Nitrospira sp.
TGGGAGGGGTGGGGTGGCACAGCTACCATCTGCTCCGTACGATGCTGGCACAGCAAGAAGGAATCGATTTTCTGGCCTATGCCAAACCGGGCGCTGAGCAGCCTGACTCAGTGACGGCGTGGCCGGGCGTTGAGCGGCTCCAGTGGATGAACTCGAGCCGATGGGGGATGGCGAAGCGAGGCTCATCCGATCGGTTGGATCTCTACCATGGGACCAACTTCAAAATGCATACCGTCGGGCGCTATGGCGGGCTCGTGACCATTCACGATCTCTGGCTGGATCGCCATCCGGAGTACTCGAAGAAAATGTTGGGCCAATGGCCGTCGTCGTTCAAGACGAGACAGACCGCGCTACGTGCCAGAAAGGCCATTACAGTGTCCGAGTTTTCGGCCAGAGAATTGGTGGAGCTCTATGGTTTAAAACGCGAGCATATCGTGGTGATTCCCAACGGAGTGTCGGGGGATTTCGTGCCACGTCGGGATGATCAGGCGATGGCGGAGTTGCGGAAACGGATCGGTCTGAAGACCGAGCATTATGTCTTATTTATTGGAGGGGCAGACCCGCGCAAGAATCACCAGACATTCCTTGAAGCAGCGGAGAAGGTGCGGAAGAAACTGGGGCCGCGAATGTTAGTTCTTGTCGGTTCGCCTGTCCATCCGTTCGGTGACTATGAGAAAACGGCTCGAAGGCGCAGTTTATCGGAAAAGGTGCTCTGCCCGGGACGGTTGTCCACGAACGATCTGCAGTTGTTGTATTCCTTCACTGACCTGTTCGTCTTCCCCTCGCTATACGAAGGGTTTGGGATGCCCGTGCTGGAAGCGATGGCCTGTGGGGCGCCGGTGCTCACGTCCAATTCGACTGCGTTGGCGGAAGTGGCCGGCGATGCGGCGGTGTTGGCCGATCCTCAAGACGCCCGGGCGCTCGGAGAGGCCATGATCCGTGCACTTGAGGATGAGCCGCTTCGGGCCGCCTTGAGGATCAAAGGATTCGATCGCGCCAAGCAGTTCTCCTGGGAGCAGGCGGCGACGAAGACGGTGGCGCTTTATAGGGAATTGTGTTCCTAGCGCCACGGTCTGAAAGTCATAAGGTCCGAAAGTCTTCAAGTCGGGGCAAGATTAAGCCCCAGCCAGAAAGTCGAACGTCATCAAGTCGAAAGTCCCAGAATGAGCGAGACTTTAGACCTTACGACTTGAAGACTTTTGACTTTATGACTTGAAGGACTTTCGACAATTTTTGCGATGCAAAAAATACTAATCATCAAGCTCCGCTACATCGGTGACGTCTTGTTGGCGACACCGACCGTGCGAGCCATCAAAGTGGCACGGCCGGATGCCCGGGTCACGATGATGGTGAATCGCGGGACGGAAGACGTACTGTCAGGAAACCCGGATCTGGACGAGATCATAGTTCTCGACAAAGGATCTCTGGCAGCACAATCTCGACTTATCTCCGGGCTGCGGAGTCGGCGATTCGACACGGTGATCGATTTGACAGATGGAGACCGGTCCGCGTTTCTGAGTTGGGCCAGTGGAGCGCCGATTCGAATCGGGTTTAACGACGAGCATCGATGGCGGGGGAAGTACTATACGCAGGTGGTCCAGCCTGTTCCTGGTGTACAGCACCGGATTGATCGTGATCTGGATGCTCTTAAGTTCATAGGCGTTCAAGCAGGATCAAAGGATCCTCAACTTTGGCTGACGCCGGAAGAGATGAACAGCGCGGATCAACTGCTGGCTCAACTCGGCGTTCAGCGATCGCAGCCGATTGTGATATTGCAACCTGGCGCTCGATACTGGTTTAAGGCCTGGCCTCCCGAGCGGTTCGCCGAACTGGCCGATCAGCTCGCGTCCCAGTATGGTTGCCAGGTATTGATTGGAGGGAGCAATCAAGACATCGAACTTGCGCAACAGATTCGGCAGATGGCGAAGAGTCAGCCCATCATCATGGCAGGCCGCACAACTATTAAACAGTTCGCGGCCATTGCCAAAAAGTCAGCGCTCTTTGTCGGAAGCGATAGCGGCGCAATGCATATTGCTTCCGCAGTCGGCACTCCCGTGGTGGCGTTGTTTGGTCCGTCGAACCCTGCCGAATGGGGTCCTCGTGGTGGTCCTGTGGAGGTGCTCTATAAGGAGCTCGATTGCCGCATCTGCTTTCATCCGACCTGTATCAGAGGCGAGGAGAATTGTATGAGGTTAATCACGGTTCATGAGGTGTTTGCTGCCGCCCAGCGGCTGTTCGATGCCAAAAGCCCAGTGGCAGGGGTTAAGGCTGAAGGCTGATCTTGTTCATTTGGTCTATATGGTCTGTCTCGTCTGTCTGGTCGAAGAGATCCATTCGGTCTTTCCAGTCAACTAACCAGATAGACCAGACAGACCGAATAGACCAGACAGACCATTTCCTCGCGAGTCCTGCAAGTCGCGCTTGTCACGCGCCAATGCACCATTTCTGAATGAAGGCCGGTCTACGTATTTTTTGCTTGACAGAAGAGGATTTTATGTTCATGTTGTGAACGAGCTGCTAATTTATCCGTATAAATCATGGATTTACAGGGTCAACGAGACCTTCTGCTCCTGAGCGAGCTCGATCGAGATGGCGGGGCCACACAGCGAACCCTTGCCACGAAACTTGGCGTGGCGCTTGGCCTGACCAATCTCTATCTCAAACGTCTGGCCCGCAAGGGCTACATCAAGATCACGACCATCCCGCGCAGTCGAATCAGGTATCTCGTTACGCCGCAGGGCTTCACGGAAAAGTCACGGCTGACCTACCTCTACATGCAGTATTCCCTCTCGTACTACAAGGACATGCGTACCCGGCTCAATGAGATGATGGCGACGTTCGATGGCTCGCATGGCCAGCGGGTTGTGATCTACGGGACAACCGAGCTGGCTGAATTGGCCTATCTGTCGCTGCGAGAAATGAATATCGACTGTGTGGGATTCATCGACGGAAGTTCGCGCGAGTCATTTCTTTCTTGTCCCGTGTCTTCACCTGACAGGATTAGTCAATGGCAATTCGATCGGGTGCTGATCGCCGATCTCGATCATGCGGAAGCCTGTGAAGAACAGTTGGTGCAGTCGGGAGTGCCAAGGGCAAAGGTACTGAGACTCGGTCTGCCAGGATAGGGTCTGGCACATTGACTGGTTTGTTTGGTTGAAGAGGTTTGTTTGGTTTATCTGGTTGGAAGAATCGGCCAACCAAATTAACGAAACAAATCAGACAAGCCGTCGCGCCTGAGTCAATGTTGTGTAGATGGGCGAAGTGGTCCTGTAAGTGAAAGGGCGGAGCTGTGCC
>JBAXBK010000093.1:0-3204 GCA_037142015.1 Nitrospira sp.
GCGGGAATGACAAATGAGCGTCACCCAGAAACCCTTGCCCGGCGCGGACTCTAAATACTTTTTAGTCATTTCTTACCCACTCGATTGGGAGAAGACCCAGTTTTTATAATCGACAGACGTATAGCTGTCAACTCTCTGTTGATACGCGCGAGATGGGCGGGACTAGCGAGGTTCGAAGGCTGAAGGGATTAAGGCTGAAGGGGTCGTTCGTTTGGGAATGGAGTTTCAGGTTTCAGGTTCGACCTCGGAGTTTCAGCAATCCGACACGAATAACGTGAAACTAGAAACTTGAAACCTGAAACGTTCGAGCAAGGCACGGTTTACGATTTCTGACAGCGAAGCAGGGTGCAGGCGGAAGGGATCAAGGCTGAAGGTCGGAGTTCGGAAGTCCGAACCCTTCAGCCTGTCTTCCCCGTCTCGCAAGTTCCGCGCGAATACCATTTCACGAACAACGAGGATGGGCTAGGACGGCTCTCAGAATGTCGTCGAGCTTCACTGGGTGAAGGGAGACAGGCTTTGACCAATGGAAGTTATGCGTTTCATCATCACGGGAGTCGGTCAACGTCAAGAAGCTTGATGACTCTATCTGTTTCGTCAATTGAAAAAACTATGGTCAAGGGTGGGAAGCACGCAATGGTTAACGCTCGCAGCCTGGTTCCAAAGACCTCCTCACACTCATATGGATTACGGGCGATGTCCTCGTCAAATGTTCGCTGAATGTCATCTCTGAGTCTAGGATCGCGAACTAAACGAGCGAACTTTGCCGTATAGTGCGCCTCTTCAATAATGCTGAACCTGGGATTATCCTGCCAATCCATGCCGTGCCGCCACTTTTCTCCCAAATTCTACTTGCTCTTCAGTAAGCGGCGATTTGGAAAGCCAGGCCGTTCTATAGTGGATTGTTTCCCCGAGTTTTGTTAGTCGCCATCCAAATTCCTTATGTGATCTCTCGCTTAACTCTGAACCGGTAAGCTCCCAGAATTCTTCAATGATGCGGTCAACAAGTTCCCTCTCTTGTTTGGAAAATACAGGATACGGTTTTCTTTTTGGCACGATTAAATGGATTGGATCTCCCACCACGGATGGCTTGTATACCATTTCTATAGCACCGTCACGCCTTAATCTTGCTTGGGCTGGTAAGCCCTTTCGGGGCGCCGGCCCTTCTTGAAGATGTTGATATTCAGCCCCGGTGATGGCTCGACCTAGAAGCCGATACGCCGAAAAGTCAGCATAATAGAGAAGCTTGTTCAGCTTGACTGCCCCACATCGCGGATCAGTCTTACTCTTCTGCGCAATGTAGAGAATCAGCTCTCGAAGCTTCTCTTCGCTATAGACGTTTTTCGAAAGTGTAGGCACGGGATCCCCCTTTTGATAAACCGTAACCTCCATCGAAGCCCAAGTCAAGAATGAACAGCGGGATCGATGTGGGGGAAAATGATGGGT
Organism: Nitrospira sp.; assembly: GCA_037142015.1. Taxonomy (GTDB): domain Bacteria; phylum Nitrospirota; class Nitrospiria; order Nitrospirales; family Nitrospiraceae; genus Palsa-1315. The sequence goes on from JBAXBK010000093.1 coordinate 1,444, forward strand.
TTGTAAAGCGTCTAATCCTCCGGTGAAGGCCCAAGACTGAGGCGGGTAACGCGGGATAGGAAGTTCGAAGTTCTGGGTTCGAGGCTCCGAATACTGCGAACGTCGAACTCTCCCCCTTCCCGCATTTCGTGCGAGTCCCGCTTGCCCCGCGCGAACATCGAGGAACGGCAGGGAACTGGCCCCGGCTGAGAAGGGGGACAGTCCCGGTGCGGGACAGTCCCCGCCGGTGCTGTCCTCGGTTATGCCTGTTGATTGTGGTCGGTGTTGGAGAAGCTGCTTGTCGAATTGGTCTCTACGGAAGGACGCCCGTGTCCCTTGTGGGGCGGGGCCACGTTTCCGTGGCCCCGCCTCTCTTCCCTACTGTTTACTCCTCCCCTCAGACTGGGACAGGCGTCAGGAAGAATGGCGCCTGTCCCCCATGGTACGTCCGTATGCAACAGCAAGCCATGCGGGGCGCCTTCCCATAGTCGTCCAGAAAGAGTCGGAGCTGCGCGGTATCGCCGACACGCGGGCGGCTGGTGGCCTTCATCTCGATCGGAATCACGCGTCCCGCATATCACGTCGCCCGCCTCGACCATGCGCGATAACGCGTCGTCAAGACGGACAAGAATCAGCGGCCTGGCAGAGGGGGTGGGTCAGGATGTTGATCTGATTCGCTTGAGCGAGGTTTGGTAGACGGCAAGATCCTCGCGTTTTCCGATCGCCACTACTTCCACAATCACTTCCTGGTCAATAATGCGGTAGACGATTCTGGCCCCCTTCTTCGCCGCATAGAGCTTGTAATAGCCCGTGAGGTCGAAACCCGCCCTAGCCCGCATTATTCATGAGCACTTCTGCTGCAATCGAGGATTCGCTGCTACGACGAGCCTTTGGCGGGCAGGCTCGCCGCTCGTCCCCTCGACGTACTGTTCAAGTATCCCTCGGGGCCAAGCGGCTCCTCGTGCCCGTCTCGCAACGCGACTCCGCGATTTCGCGACGAACTGTCATGAATAATGCGGGCTATTCCCCAATTGCTCGCCGAGAAGGGGAGACGTTTCGAGCTTCTTAAGCTGCTTGGCGACCGGTTTTTTCAGGGAACCATCGAGGTGTCGAAAGTCGTCAGCAGCTTCCGCCGTGAGGGTGACTCTATAGGGCAAGGCGTTGTTCCTTCAAGAAGGAATCGAGGCTGATGGCGTTGCGATGTTTCTTGCTCTTCCGCTTCTGCACGAGACGATAGATCTCAAGATGTTCCAGAATGGCAAGAGCCTCCGCCATTGCTTCGTAGTCCTCAATGGGGAGGAGAATCGCCTCCAGGTGGTTGTTCTTGACGACTGCCACACGGCGGCGGCGTTTACCGCTTAGATCAGCCAGTACCTGTCCGAAGGAACGCGCCACTCGTGAAGCGCTGAGTATTTCATCTTTCTCATATGCCACGGCCATCATGCACCTCATTGTGATAAATCATGCGTACAATATAGCGCATGATTTGCATAGCTTCAAGAGATTAGAGTAGAGGGGCAGCCTAGTCGTCCTCCTGCTCGCGGAACGCGCACCATAGGAATGTGCTCGTTCGACGCGCGCAATCGAGGATCGACCAGGCTGCCCTGAGAGAGATATGGAATGGGGGAAGGCGCGCAGTGAAGGGGAGGTTGCCGGCCCACTCTAGAGAAGGTGAAGAATCAAGAGGTACTCGCTCGACGGCCGCAGTGAGACCAATACTGGCGCCAGTCCCAAAAAAAACGGGGCCACGTTTCCGTGGCCCCGCCTCTCTTACCTAGCGAA
>JBAXBK010000094.1:0-3157 GCA_037142015.1 Nitrospira sp.
ACGACTTGACAGAGACGGTGGTATAGCCTACCTTGCGGAAAGTATAGGCGGCGAGCCTCTGGAAGAGGAAATTCTTCGGTCGTCGGCCTCTTTTTCCCAGCGGAAAACTCATGGTGGAATATGAACAACTCTCTTCAAGTTAAAGCTGTCGGCATCACAGACTCTCCGGAATTGATCGACATTGAGAAGCCTGAACAGGGTCTTGAGTTACACGTCGGTTCAAATGTGTTTCGAAACACGAACGGTGTCGTCAAGCTTCAAGGCAAGGAGCAGTTGGTGGTGGAAACGCAACCTCAGCCATTGGCGTTGCTCCTGACTATGGACCTGTACGATGATCAGGGAACCCGCATCGGCCATATCCGCCGAAATGCGCTCTCGGCACATAGTGCGAGCCGCTTCATCATCAACGTAAAGGCCAGCAGCGAGGCAATTCAGGAGGAGAATCCTTCAGTCACCGTAGCAGATCGAACAACTGGACATACGGTGTTCGAAGCCTGCCTTATGCAGAAACGAAAAATTCGCATAGTTGTGGGGAATTTCTATACCCATAAAGGCGAATTAGTCACCGTCAGCCCACACTACTGCCGCATCGGTAGCGGTCTCACCATTTTTGGCGATGTAGTGGAAAGCCGCGGTAGCACGGCAATAATCGGTTCCCAATAAACGCCAGCTGTCACTCATGTGTATCAGTTCCCTGGTCTTCCCCGCTCCTGGACGCTACGAATTTCGCCTTCTCATGGAAGGGCATCACATTGCGCAGAAAGATTTCAGCGTGATGCAGATGCCGCCCCAGCAAACCGCGAAACACTCGGTTTCGCTCCGACGTTCCCACTCTCCGGATAAGCTCTTCTCCCGTACGCCACTCTTGTGATAGAACTGCCTGGGACACCCAACTGGCACATTTCTCATCCACAGAGGAGTCATCGCCCTATCGTGTCTGAACCGACTGGCGCTTCAAACTTTATCCGCGGCATTGTGACTGCTGATCACGAAGCCGGCAAACATGGCGGCCGAGTTGTTACGCGCTTTCCACCTGAACCGAACGGCTATCTCCATATCGGCCACGCGAAATCTATCTGCCTGAACTTTGGCTTGGCACACGATATTCCGGGTGGCATCTGCCACCTGCGATTCGACGATACCAATCCAACCACCGAAGATCTTGAGTACGTCCAGGCCATTCAGGACGATGTTCGATGGTTGGGGTTCGACTGGCAGAACAAGATGTTTTTTGCCTCGGATTACTTCGAGCAGCTGTACGATATTGCCGTCCGGCTGATCCGTAAGGGCAAAGCCTACGTCGACACGTTGACGGCCGAAGAAATGCGTGCCTATCGCGGCACACTGACTCTGTCGGGCAAGAACAGCCCCTCCCGTGACCGTTCGATTGAGGAGAATCTTGACCTTTTTCGAGCCATGCGAGCCGGGGAGTTTGCCGACGGTACCCACGTCCTTCGTGCCAAGATCGACATGGCATCCCCCAATATCAACCTGCGAGATCCGACCCTGTATCGCATCAGGCACGCGATGCATTATCGGACAGGGAGTACCTGGTGCCTGTACCCGGCCTACGACTATGCGCATCCCCTCTCGGACGCGATCGAGGGGATCACCCACTCCATCTGCACCCTGGAATTTGAAGATCATCGGCCTCTCTACAATTGGGTCGTCGAGCAGGCTGAAGCGCCGCACCAGCCGCAGCAAATTGAGTTTGCTCGCTTGAACCTCACCTATACCGTCTTGAGCAAAAGGAAACTGCTCGAGTTGGTGGAAAAGAAGCTGGTGAGTGGATGGGATGACCCACGACTGCCGACGATCAAAGGACTTCGCCGCCGCGGGTACACCCCGGAAGCGATTCGGGCTTTCTGCGACCATATCGGCGTCGCCAAGCGCGAGGCCATCGTCGAGATGCAGCTGCTCGAGCACTTTATTCGCGAAGACCTGAACAAGCGCGCCCCCCGAGTGATGGCCGTGTTGCGGCCGATCAAGATCATTCTCGACAACTATCCCGAGGACCAGTCTGAAGAACTGGAAGCCGTCAACAATCCTGAGGATCCGTCTGCAGGGACGAGGAAAGTCCCTTTCTCACGCGTCCTTTATGTTGAGCAGGACGATTTTCGTGAAGATCCGCCCAAACAATTCTTCCGGCTCGCCCCAGGACGAGAAGTGCGGCTCCGGTACGCGTACATTATTAAATGTGTCGGAGTGACGAAGGATCCGCAGACCGGTGAGGTCACTGAACTCCATTGCACTTACGACCCCACGACAAAGAGCGGCGCTTCACAGGAACAGCGTAAGGTCAAGGCTACCATCCATTGGGTCTCTGCGGTCCATGCTGTGAAAGCGGAAGTCCGTCTCTACAACCCTCTCTTGGTGATGGATCTCACGAAGATGCCGCCAGACCACGATTGGACAATCTATCTCAATCCCAACTCATTGGAGCAAATCACGGGCTGCCTGGTTGAGCCCAGTTTGCGGCAGACAGTGCCAGGCGCACGGTACCAATTCGAACGCTTGGGATACTTCTGTACCGATCCTGATTCAGCCTCCGGCGCACTGATATTTAACCGTACGGTGTCGCTTAAAGACGCCTGGGCCAAAATCGAAAAGGCTCAGCCGCCTCGGTAACAAGCCGACACTTTCCCCTTACGAGCAGGACTCTACGGAGCTTCTCTCTCTTTCCGCCCTGTTGAAGCCTCCTTTACTGACTCAGTATCCCTCAGGGGATACGTGGTCTTCACCGATTACTGTATGCCGCCTCGACACATGAGATTTGCCCGAGTTGGTTCCTGACCAATTTTCAAACTCAGCATAGTATAATGTTGGGCATGATCTGCCCCCTTTGTCACCAACCCAGCATCTGGGAAGGCAATCCCTGGCGCCCCTTTTGTTCGAAACGATGTCAATTGACCGACCTCGGCGCCTGGGCAACGGAACGGTATCGCATTCCCGGCTCCACGCTCACAATGGACACCTCGCTCCCAGACTCGTTGGAGGGAGACGATGACACAAAGGCACAGCAAGACGATGAAGCTCAATAGTCCATGAACAGACCCTCACCCCTTCCCATAGCGCCCGCTGGTACGCTCCACCTAATAATTCGGGTCTTCTCGGATCACAGTGGGTTTTTTCCCTCTCTCCGCGTTAACGAAGGTAG
>JBAXBK010000095.1:0-3138 GCA_037142015.1 Nitrospira sp.
GGAAAAATCGTCCCCGTTACGATGATCTCGTGTCGGGGCGAACTGTTTACACATACGTCGGAAATGATCCGCTCGACAAGACGGATCCTACGGGAAACGAAGGCTCTGGGTGTTGGACGATGAACGCATGCGGAGGCAGCGCAATTCGTAGCGATCCCCCGCCGATCCCAGTAACGCTGACAGCGAGCGTGCAGCTATCGGCGACGGCGGGGCCCTTAGGCGGAGTCGCAGTCAAAGCAACGGGTGATTCTCAAACTCTTAGAGACGGTACCGTATCTGGATCGGTGCGAACGAATGTCGGCAACTTCTCAGTAAACGCATCCGCCACGGTAAATGCGACCATTGGGCCGACCAACGTCGCGTCGGCAGATTCCGTTGCGGGCACGCTGCAAGTTCGCGCTGGACTGGTCGGTGCGGCCGTGAATGCTGGAAATCAGGGTGCCAATCTTGTGATATCCGTTGGGCCGCAGATTGGCGTTACGGCCCAGATCCCCGCACTAACTACGCCTGTTAGCGCAGGAGTCGGAACTTCCGCGCGTATAGACGTCGCTGGGGCGGTTAAAAGCGCTGTTCAAACGGCAGTGCAGGCCGCCAATTTGGCCGCAAGCGTATGCGGCCAGACGCCCGGCTGTCATTAGGTACGGGAGAGGTCGTGTTGGTCGCGAGGGCAGTCGCAATGAGTAAGCCGCAATGAGTAAGTCGCAAATATTTGCCTGGCTATTCGCGCTCGGCGGTGCTTCTCTGGCGATGCTCGCGCTGAAGTTAAAAAGCATTGACGCGAAGCAAATGCGCTGGAGTCGGGTCTCGGGATTGGTCGAAGTCTCGAACGTCGCATTCTTATGGGAAACGTTTCGCGCAGATATAAAATATCGATACAAGGTCGGGGAGACGGAATACGTCGGAGACGTAGTGCGCTCTCGAACGCTCCAGTTCAATTGGAGGGGCCCCGCCGCACGACTTTGCAAGCGCTATCCACAAGGGGCGACGGTCATAGTATTTGTTGACCCCGCCGATCCCAGAAGTTCCGTACTGGAGCCAGGGGGCGATGAAGCTACAATTCGCATGATCTGGCTATTTGCTACGGCGCTTTTTTTATTTGGAGCTATTGCTGCCGCAAGATAATCCATTTGGTGTTGGTCGAAGACCATTGCGAATGAGACCTCTACACATACGTCGGAAATGATCCCCTAGACAGGACGGATCCGACTGGAATGGTTTGCACTCAAGATAGAACCTCGTGCACGGCGGACACATTTAATGCCGCGAAAGCGACCGTGAATGTGACACACGACAGCAAGATAGACAGCGCTGTTGTCGCAGCTCGGGGTGACTACCAGAAGGCCGTCAAAGGTGGAGAGCCCACTGGTTTGGCGAAAGTCACGCCGGACGGCGTGAAGGTCACCCCAACGGCGTCAAAGGCGGGTAGTACGCTGACGGCGGATACGGCGAAGGTAAATATTAAGGGAGCCGATGCGCTAGTTCACGGGCATCTAGGGGGAGCGGTCACTGATGAGCCTAGTGCCAACAAAGGCTACGGAGACACTCAATCGCTGAAAGCTGGCATACCTACATATACAGTTGAAGGAGCTCGTGTAGGTGTTCATGACGCGCCGGGAGGTCAGTTGCGGTTTGAGATGATATCCGGTGCGATGACTAAGGAAGAGGCAAGCACCATTCAAAGCAACCTGAACAGAGAGCAGAGGCTTTTCGAAAGTGCGCCGTAAACAAAACGCAGTTATTTCCTTCTGCTTCGCGATCTCACTACTAGTGTGTGCTTGTTCGTTGACCAGGCTGTCACTGGAATCTCGCGGAGTTGATGACGTTGTTCGTTCGAGCACAACGCTTGAAGGTACGAAAGTCCGAGTGCGGGGGTATCTGCGATTCGGAGACGATAGTAGAAATTTGTGGGCAGACCGAAATGCATACGACGCAGTGAGTAGCGCCTATGTTTCACCCAGCGACCCGGCGTGGAATCGCTGCGTTACGCTATATGACATAGGGGCATGGAGAAAAGATCTTCTAGCTAGAAATAGCACTGATGTGGTGATTGGAGGTGTGATTCGTCGGCGTGCGATGCAGGAGGGCGATGTATCATTAAGTTCATGTAGCGACCTTGGCATCTCGGTTCTCTCAGTGGAGTCAGCGCCCTAGTCACCAAGAGCTATACACATACGTCGGAAATGATCCGCTGGATCGCACCGATCCAAGTGGGAACTGCGCTGACCACTACACGGATGGAACCTGTAAGGTCAATGTAGATCCGTCGACAGGGGCGGCAGGTGCGGCGGCCGGCAAGCAGCTTGAGGGCGTGCTGAATAAATACGATAAAGCTGTTAATGCCCTCGCTAACAAAGACAAGTTCAACATCAAGGATTCGAAGGGTAATGTCGTTGGCTCAATGACCGGAAAGGAGATCAAGGCTGTTTGGAACGGGACATCATTTTCCGTGACAAACAAGAGCTTTAACAATGGAGGCGCCGGCGGTGGCACCGGCGGTACCTGGAATGGCGACTCCTTTTCAGGGCGAAGTGAACTCACACCTGGGGCCGTGTCGGCTTACGCTAATGCGTCGGCCCTGCTTTATTCATATCTCTATGATTCTATTGTATTTATATCCATTTTCAGATTATAATTTCTCCCGGTTTTGAGTCTATTCCATTGTATTTCTGGGAGTTTTGGCGATGAGCATGACGCCCGAAGCCGAGGATTTCTTCCGCAGCCGCTTGGATCAGATGATTGATCTGCGCCACCCGTTGGCGAAGCTGGCGTCGCGGATGCCGTGGCAGGAGATCGAGGCGTCTATTGCGCAGCTATTCGCGCGCAAGGCTCGCGCTGGGAAGCGGATTGACGATGTGGATTTGTTCGGCAGCACCAGCACGTTGGTGGGAGGCGGGATCTCGAACGCGGGACGTCCGCGCATGCCGCTGCGATTGATGGTGTCGCTGCTGTATCTGAAGCACGCCTACAACGAGAGCGACGAGGGGACCGTCGAACGCTGGGGAGAGTCGCCGGTCTGGCAGTATTTTTCGGGGCGAGACTATTTTGAGCACCGACTGCCTTGTGACTCAACCGTCTTGGTGACCTTCCGCCGTGCCCTGGGTGAGGAAGGCGTCGAAGAGTTACTGTCGCAGACGATCA
>JBAXBK010000096.1:0-2966 GCA_037142015.1 Nitrospira sp.
ACGATTCAGAGGAGTTTGTCAGTCTTGCCCGCCGCGTCGGCTATACGAAAGACGACTGGAAGGCTGGCGCGCGCGATTTGCAGTCGGACATCGAGCAGCACATGACCCTCACCAAGCAGTTCTTCGAACGAACGTTCGGAGGGTTATAGGAATGACTCCGCGTCGATCCTTTGCTCCAGGAGCGCGCACGATCAGAATGTGCTCGCTCGACGGGCGCAGTAGGACCGACGCAGGTGCCATTCCCTGGACAGTGAAAAAAGAGAGCTCGGAGGGATTGGGGAAGTGGCCAGCTGCTCTCCAGCACGCCGCCGAACCTCGTTCAAGAATTAGCTCTCTGCGACCATCCCCATGCCATGGCCAAGACTCCAACCGAACAGGCATACAGCGTACCATTAATCAACAAGGCAGCCATCATGATGTTTCTCCTTCCCGGAAACAGTACTCACCAGAAGTGATGAGTTGGATTGTGCGTACAAAGTCTACTTAGTGCACAGTCCATACCGCTCTAACTCTTTTCAACCGCTCAGTCGCAACCCGTTGGAATGGTTGGACTGCTTACGGTCGCCGTTGAGAGAAGCTGAATAAGACTGTGGATATTCCACGATGGGTCGCGGCCTGTCGTGGGCTCAGCCCACGGCTGATCGCGGGCTGCTCATTCTAAGAAAATAGTAGAGAGATAGTGCAGGGAGGAGGTTCTGTTTCTTTAGCTGGAAAGCAGTCGCTTCATCCCAAACTGTTTCATCCGGCTTCGCAACGTGCTGGGAGGTATCCCCAAGCGCACAGCCGCTCCATCGGGACCTTCAATATGCCAATTTGTCAATGTGAGGGTCTGCAGAATGTGCTGCCGTTCGAGATCTTTAAGGCGAGCTGGTGGCGACGCTGTATAGGAGGAGTCCTGCGAACCCAAGACATGTTCGTCAATCCGCAACATAGGTTCACGAGAGAGAATCATCGCTCGCTCAATCACATTTTCCAGCTCACGGACATTGCCAGGCCAGGTGTAGTGAATCAACCGCTCTAAAGATTCCCGGTCAATATCCTTGCACGAACGTCCGAGTTTCACGCAGTATCGCTTCAGGAAATGTCGCGCTAATATAGGGACATCCTCAGGGCGATTCCTTAGTGGAGGCAAGCCGATCTGAAAGACATTCAGACGATAAAAAAGATCGGCGCGAAATGTGCCGGCTTTGACGGCCGCAGGCAAGTTACGATTGGTAGCGGCTATCACGCGAACATCAACACGAACTGGCTGCTTCCCACCCAGTCGATCAATCATGCCGTCTTGTAAGACTCGTAATAACTTGGCCTGTGTCTCCAAAGGCATTTCACCGATTTCATCCAAGAAGAGGGTTCCACCATGGGCCAGTTCAAATCGGCCTTCGCGTGAGCGGTCGGCCCCGGTGAACGCGCCTCGTTCATGGCCAAACAATTCACTTTCGACCAACCCTGCCGGAAAGGCGGCACAATTGACCCGAACCATGGGTTTCGAGTGTCTCGGGCTCCAATCATGGATTGCCTGAGCAATCAGTTCCTTGCCAGTTCCCGTTTCACCCGTAATGAACACGGTCGACGGGGTGGGCGCCACATCGCGTGCAAGGCCTATCACATGCCGAAAGGCAAGGCTCTCCCCCATCAATGAGCCTACATTCATCATGACCTTTAGTTCTTCGTCGAGGTAGACGTTTTCCTTGACAAGTTGGTCTCGTAATCGATCGATCTGTTCGTACGCTTGGACATGATCGATCGCATAGGCAATCTGCATCGCCACTTGCCCCAAAAACTCGATGTCCCCCGGATCGGGAGCACCCGACTCCATACTGCCAATATTGAGAATGCCGAGACACCTGTCTCTCACGAGAAGCGGCAGGTTGATCATTCGTCCAAGGCCTTCTTCGACATACCATTTGTCTTCAAGGAAGACTTGCTCGCCCGTCAGGTCAGCACGGATGTGTACAGTTTTATGTTCGTAGGTCCACCCCATACCGCTTCCAACACGTGGAATAACGGCATCCCGTTGTAGCACCACCTGCGATAACGTCGTGGTGATGACATGAAACCTGAATCCGTCGGCCTCAGGATCGTACAGAGTGACAGAGGCCCGTGCCCACGGAATGACCTTGGTGATCTCGGCTGTAATTGCCCCCCATAGACTGTGCATATCCCGTTGCGAATTGAGCACAACAGCAACAGCCAAGAGGGCTCGATAGTTTACTTCAATCCGGTCCATCGGTATCCCAACACTCCTTACCGTCGGATTGAATCACAGAGCCTGATCTGAAGTCTATTTCATCCGTTGAGGAAACTGGATATTCCAATACAAGGCCATACGGTTCGATCTGATTTCACATTTGGATGATCGAATTAGGAAAGAAACGAAGTTAGGTCATGCAATCAAGTATCAAGGGTTTTCTCTGCGGTAAAAACAAAATGGCAGTAACCCTTTTTGATTGCTTGATTCGAAGAAGTATCGCCCGCCCTTAGGTCTCGGCGTACCACGGTCTTTATTCAATCCAGATCAGTTTGAGGGCCAGGATCTCTGCAATGTCGCGCTGTCTGATATCGGCCGTGACGAGGAGAACGGTCAGTCTGAGGCAGCCTAGAACGTGAGTGCAGCGGCGACGTGGAGAACAAAGAAGGTTCTAAGCCCTGCCTTTATGGTAGTCCTGGCCTGTTTGGCCTGAGCCAGTATAAGGGAGGGGAAGCAATATTTAGCGGCTTCAACTGCACCGGCGAAAACAAAACGGCATCCGCCTCCCTGTCTCAGGAAACGGACGCCGTTATCTTGTTTGGGTCGAGAGCCTTACCGAAGCGCATGACAGGCGAGATGGGCTAGGGGTTCGATGTACGAGGTTCGAGGTTTCCTCAAATTCAAACCCAGAACTTCGAACCTCGAACCATCCCTCGTCGCGCTTTTCCCGCGCGTCCCGCTAGTCTCGCTGCATCGCTCTACACATCGTAATACAGGA
>JBAXBK010000097.1:0-2963 GCA_037142015.1 Nitrospira sp.
GCTCGCCTGAGTTCAACCATCGCAAGAGTGTCGCGCTTACAGTAGGCTAGCAACGCTTCCTGGATATTCGCCCGTTCGACCCAATCCGTTTCAACAAAAACCATCCGGTAATACTGACTGGCCGCATGCCCTCCCTCTTTAATCGCTAAATCATCATAGGCCAGCGAAGGGACCATGGCAGGCAGCACAGACTTGATCGAATAGGATCCGTCGAATGCTGGATGGTAGTAATGGTCGCGTATGATCGGAAAGAGATCCCAGAGCCGGCCAACAATGCGCAACAGCGCTTGCCTCAGTGACGGAACTGCAACGGCCAGCTGCTCCAAGACAGACCGTTCGTACGGCGAATAGACGCAGATACTCCCCCTATCCCCCAGGGATTCCAGTAAGGCTTCGGCAAGAACCTTCCGAGGATCGCTCACATCATTATGCAAAAACTCTTCGTGGCGCAGCTCGCCGTTTGGCTGCTCGATATGATTCGACCATTGCACCGGTAGGGCTTGATAAGGACGTGTCTCCGAGAACCGAGGCACCGCGAGCATGACCGTTTCGAAATCGAGGTGATGCACCGGATACTGCACAGCCTTCAACACAGAATCGAGCTTCGCAGACACCCACTCGACATTCTCCTTCACATGACGCTGAACTGGCGACAGCTTCGTACCGTCCGGAATCTCATCGATCGTCGTTACCCCCTGTTGAGCCAACTGACTGACCACCTGCTTCGAACCCGGCAAATAATGAATCCACCGAGCCGGCTTGTCTTTGGTGCAATGTTCCCAGAAGGGGCAATCGTAGGGCGTATGACAATGTCGGTCCGGCTCAATCGCAGGGGGCTGCGTCTGGAGCAACATACGACTCATCGTGGCCAACCGCTCGGGTACCGCAGTCCGTCGTTGGGCCACAGCCTCGGACAGATCCTGAATCGTAAATAACTCTGTCAGGTCAATGGCTCCCTCTCGATACAAATACCCGGTATTGATATGCATGAGACCGACAGAGACAAGCGTCAAGCCCGCGCCCAATATCACTTCGCTTTGTACTGCGAGATCTTCGAGATGCACGTCTTTCACCTTCGTAGAAGACTTGACCTCGATCAGGCGCCAGCCACAGGGCTGACCTTCCGCCGTCAGGACACGCTCTAACACATCCGCGCGAATCAGCACCCCGTTGTACAGAAATGCTGCTTCGAAAATTGCGGGTACCATGGGGTTTTGGACCAGTTCAACCGTCTGCGCAAGAGCGGCTTCTGTCTGGCGATACCCCGCCGCCACCAATACCCCTCCAGAAAAACGACTCCGGGCCAACTCCCCGACTTCTGTCCCCATATCGAACATCGCCTGAGTCGCCGCATCCGGCTTGGTTGCGAGAGAGGGATGATGCACTTCGAGGTACAGACGCTTGTGGCATTGCAGGCCGGACAGGAATTTCGACTTTGACAAGCGCGGGGCCTTCGGAAGAGGAACGGATGAGAGATCGCTGAGTTCAGGCATGGTCAGACGACACTAATCGGCCAGACACACGTTTGTCCAGCCCGCAAACGAAGCGAGAATGGCAAGACTAGCGGGACAGGCGAGACAAGGTGGGAATTCAATCTGTCCACGTCGCGCTTTTCTCGCTCGTCCCGCCTTTCTCGCTCATCATCCATCCTGCTAGGATGGCCCGCCATGACATCCGGCGTTTCACAGATCAGAAAGTCCGTCCTGACCCTGGCCTTGCCGGTCACGGTCAGCACCCTGCTGCAACGCACAGAAGGTATCGCCGCGGTCTTCCTCGTCGGCGGTCTCGGCGCCACATCCATCGCAGCCGTCGGACTCGGTCAGTTGCTGGCCTTCATGGCCACCACGCTCGTCTCCGGATTATCGGTGGGGGCCAACGTCCTCATTGCCCAACTGTGGGGCGCTCGCCGAACCAAAGACGTCGGAGAAGCCGCCACGCATCTCCTTGGATTGGCCGCCATCGTATCCTGCGCGCTTGTGGTACTTGGATTGTCTCTGAATCGTGTCATCATGGAGCTGTTGGGCGCAGAACACGATGTCATCACACTGGCCATCCCCTACTCGAATTTCATCTTCCTGGTCATTCCCTGCACAATCTTCTTGCAGGTCCTCTCCTCGATCATACAAGGCACCGGAGATACCAAAACTCCCATGTACGCCTTGATCGCAGTAAATCTCCTGTATCTCACGATCGCCTACCCACTGGTCTACGGACTCTGGGGCTTCCCAGCCTTGGGCATTACCGGAGCAGCCGTTGCTACGGGTATTGCCGAAGGAGCAGGTGTGGCCTACCTCCTCTGGACCTGCCGAACACTTTTTCGAAAATCACTCCAGGTACGACGTGATCTTTTGCGCTCCACCTGGCAAATTGGAGCGTCGGTTTCCGGTGAGCGGATATTTCAACAGACAGGGATTATCCTCTACACCAAGATCGTTCTGCTATACGGCACTGTGACCTACGCCGCCCACCAAGTGGGCTTGTCGATTGAATCCCTCTCGTTCCTGCCGGGGTATGGCTTCGCGATCGCGGCAGCCACGATGGTGGGGCAAAGTATCGGTGCGGGAAAATATGTCAGAGCTAAATTGGAAAACTGGGAGGCGAACCGCCTGGCCGGCATTGCGATGGCCTCAATGGGCCTGCTGTTCTTCTTCTTTCCCTATGCGTTGCTCCGTACCTTTACCAACGACGAAGCCGTCGTCGAACTTGGTACGGTGTTCCTGCGCATCGTGGCCATCCTCCAGGTGCCACTCGCCCTCACCATGGTCCTGGCCGGATCGTTACGTGGAGCCGGCGACACCAGGTTCATCATGGTGGCGACAACAATCGGTATGTGGGGAATCCGCCTCCCCATCGCAGTCATCGCAGGCCCCTGGCTCGCACTCGATGTACTTTTCGTCTGGAGCGCCATGATTGCAGATTGGACGGTCCGAATGGGGCTGCTACTCTGGCGCTACCGATCGGAA
>JBAXBK010000098.1:0-2932 GCA_037142015.1 Nitrospira sp.
CCTCATGTCTACACCTAACTCTCCCGCGCGCCCGAGAAATGGCGCAGATCGGATTCCACCATCTCATGAACTAGCCCCTTAAACGTGACTTCATGTTGCCAACCTAGTTGCTGCTTCGCTTTGGCAGCATCACCGAGCAGCGTCTCAACCTCGGCCGGCCTAAGCAACTGAGGATCGATGACCACATGGTCGCGATAATCCAGACCCGCATAATTAAAGGCAGTCTCCGCAAACTCACGCACGGAATGCTGCTCACCCGTTGCGATAACAAAATCGTCTGCTTTTTCTTGTTGCAACATCATCCACATCGCCCGCACATACTCACGCGCATGCCCCCAATCACGCAACGAGTCCAGATTACCCAGTCGCAGTTCCTTCACTTGACCGAGCTTGATTCTCGCCGCATGAGAGGTGATTTTACGAGTCACAAATTCAAAGCCACGCCTTGGAGACTCGTGATTGTAAAGAATCCCGGATGATGCTTGAATGCCGTAGGCTTCCCGGTAGTTTCTGGTCAAATCAAAACCTGCCACTTTGGAAATTCCATAGGCCGACCGCGGATGAAACCTCGTTCCTTCATTCTGTGGGACCTCAGCTACTTTCCCGAACATCTCGCTTGATGCGGCGAAATAAAAGCGGCACTTCGGAGCGCAGTCACGAAGTGCCGCTAACATATGATGCGTCCCATTGATGTTCGCATTCAATGTCGAGAACTCATCTTCAAATGAATACGCAACAAAGCTCTGAGCTGCAAGGTGATAGCACTCATCCGGGTTGACAGCTCGAAAGGTGCGGTAAATACTGGGCAGACTTTCTAGCGACGCCGCGTGCAAGTGGAGTCGGTCTTTGACATGCATGAGCCGCCAGAGGCGGTGTTCGGGGTCCTCGATCGCAACCCGCCTGACAATTCCATGAACTTCATAGCCTTTCTCCAAGAGAAATTCAGCCAGATACGAGCCATCTTGACCAGTAATACCGGTAATAAGTGCGCGCTTCATCGTTTCTCCCATCTTTTAGCTTAACCATCCACGCTTGCGTACGTGACTAGTGATAAAGGGTCACCATGAGAGATGTATTGAAACGATCCCCTTTCCCGAACATTCCTTGGCAGGTTTGAACATCATCCAATCACGCCGGTCTCCTACTTCGTAGTGGCACGACCGGGTAGCAGTAACAAATAACGTTTGGCTCGTCAAGCTCATCCTTCTCATTTCTCTTCAAAAATCGGCTAATGGGGAACTCATCTACGTGCAGGCGTTGGGCCAGGCACAAACCGACCGGTCTGTATTTCTTGCAAATCAGTGTTCGCTTCGTGTGACCTCATTCAAAGAGAGATCGCCTGCCCCTACCTCAGTCGAGATCTGAGGCCTCACCGAACACAGTCCGGCGGCCACCAGAATCCAGAAGAGATGCGCGAGACTCCCCGCAAACATGTAATCGAACAGATTCCGCGTGGCGAAGCCTACAGTTACCACTGCGACTGCCACAAGTAGCCCTTGCGTTTCCGCAGCCGTGGACCTCCGCCACTGTCTCGTCAGCGTTGAGACAATGCGGACGAAAATCCAGACAAATAAGATGAGGGCCGGCACACCGCTCCCCATGAGCACTACCGCAAATGTGTTGTGTAACCCCGGAAGCACTTTCTCCACCGCACCTTTGTCTTTTTCCGCTTCTATCTCGGACGTATGCACTTTCAAAAATGTGTCATTCCCGTACCCGACCCCGACGAGGGGATGCTGAACCACTTGCTGAAACCCGAGCCCCCATGTTTTCACACGGGAGCTGAGGGTCCAGGGATCGATGGTGCTCCGTTGGTACCCGATCTCGGAGACGACATACAAGCCGCCCCCCATCGCGATCGCACCAGCAAGAACCCATATGACCAGTCGGCGTCGTCCAGCCATGAGCCCGAAACCGACTGCTTGGACCAAATGCGCCGCCCAGCCGGCTCTGGTATAGGTGGCAACTTGCGCGAGTCCTGCCATTCCGAGCGTCAGAGTCCCAAGTGCGCGCACCCAAAATATCCGATGGATCACAACCCACCCGATGAGGATTGGAATGACGAGCACCAGGTAGGTCGTCAACCAGTTGTAGTCCGAATAGGGAGCCCCGGCACGAACAAAGCGATCTCTCCACGTTCCTCCACGCAGAACAAAATCCACCAGCGCATAGCCTGACAACACGAGGCTGCCCAAGACCACTGCCCAGAAAATCTGCCGGGAAAGCTCGATGCGCCTGTGGCTACGCAACACGAACATCGCCCAGTAGAAGACGAGAACCTGCGCCACAAGCTTTCTCCACTCTGTGAAACTGTAGGCCGGATCGGTGGCAAAAGGGACTGTACACAACACCCAACCGACAAACCCGAGCAGCGGCAGGTCGATCGGGGTTCGAATCCACGGATTTATTCTCTCAACCCAGGCAAGGCACAGTGCTACGGCGAGCAAGACAAAAAACACGTACTCCTGGGAGTGAAAGAGCCTCGGGAAGAAACTCATAAACGTGATTCCCAGCAGGCCATAAGCCTGAAGTTTCCAGAGTACCGCACCCCCTCGCCAAGGGACACGGACAGAAGCAGCCGTGGGGACGTCCTGAATAGGTTTTGTGATATTGGTATTCAACACAAGCTTTATGATTGGCTCGGAATAGTTGCCTGGTAAGTGGTGAGTCGACACACCTTGGTCAGTAGGAAGTGGGGAGTGGTTAGTGGGGTTGCAAACTCGAGCATTGGGTCAAGTCGTAATGCACAGACACCATGGTTCGATATTTCTCCGATGACCTACTGCACACAGGTATCGAGAAATGCTGTTCCTGGCGCACACAATGGAATCTGGCATGAGTAGTGACCTGATGCTTGCCGCTTTGCCATTTCGGCGGCCGGGAGAAATCCCTATCCCGGAACGTGTGCCTGCATAGGGTCTTGGTGCGTAGC
>JBAXBK010000099.1:0-2864 GCA_037142015.1 Nitrospira sp.
AGAAATCGGATAAATGGGCGCAGACGTTGACTCCGGAATTTTGAACTGAATACAATTTAGTCCCCAAAGGGCTCATACAACCGATGAAGACCCCCATTCATGTCATCTTTTTCGATGCAGCCGAGACGTTGTTTCAAATCAACGGTTCGGTGGCGGACATCTACCTCGCGCATGCGGTTCAGCACGGGTTTCGGCAGACTCCTGGCTCGCAGGTTTCGATAGCGCAAGCCTTTCAGCGGGCCTTTCGCGACGCGCCTCCGCCGGTTTTTTTCGCAACGGATCCACTCTCGTTAAAACAATGTGAACGGCTCTGGTGGTTCGATATCGTACATAACGTGTTTTATCGCGTCGGGATGTTTGAACGGTTCGATGAATTCTTCGAGCAGGTCTTTCAGGTGTTTGAAGATCCTCGAACCTGGGTCTTATTTCCTGAAACCCATTCCGTGTTGACCAGGCTTCGTGCGGAGGGGTTTGAGCTTGGGATCGTGTCCAACTTCGATTCCCGGCTCTTTCCTGTGATGCGTGGACTCGGGATCTACCGGCTCTTCGATACCGTGACGATCGCAAGTCTCGCCAGGGCCGCTAAGCCTGCATCGAAGATTTTCGAGATCGCTCTTGAGAAGCACGCGATCGATCCGGATGAAGCGATCCATGTGGGTGACAGTGTCAGGGACGATATGGAGGGCGCTACCAAGGCCGGGTTGACTGGCGTATTGCTGGATCGAACTGGGCGCCATCAGGCGTCGGGCGGGCATGTGATTCGGACATTAGAGGAACTTCTTCCGTTGGTAGGATGCTGAGAAGGTTGAGGCTCAGGTTAAGGTTGAGATAGAGAGAGTCTGATCTTCGCTCAACCTTGACCTCGACCTCAGCCTACATCAGAAGTTGCGGGACCAGATCTTTCGCGCGGCCTTGTAGGGAGAGGTCAACCAGGTTCGACTGCGTGGTGCTGTCGAGATTGATCTCGATGACCAGCGCACCGACTTCCTTCGCCACCGACGCAAATCCTGCTGCTGGATAGACGACCCCCGATGTGCCGATCACCAGTAGGAGGTCACAGTTTCGTAGAGTCTGATCGCAGCGGCGCAGGTCTTCTTCCCAGAGCGATTCCCCAAACCAGACGATATGAGGTCGGAGCAGGGCTTGGCACAGCCGACATGTCGGCAGGATGGGAAGAGGGACTTCTCGGTTCTCCGAGATGATGCTACAGCCGGTACAACGAACCTTCCAGATATTTCCGTGAATTTCGGAGAGCCGTTGCGAGCCGGCGGTTCGATGCAAGCCATCTACGTTCTGAGTAATCAGCCAGAATGTATCGGGCCTGCGACGCTCAAGTTCGACAAGGGCGATGTGGGCAGGATTCGGCTGTTTCGTGGCAATCAATTCGCGCCGCCAGTTATACCATTCCCAGACCAGTCGCGGGTCCCGCTCAAAGGCTTCGGGTGTCGCGAGATCCTCCGCGCGAAAGTTGCGCCACAAGCCGTCCACTCCGCGAAAGGTCGGCACGCCGCTATCGGCTGAAATGCCGGCTCCTGTGAGGACGGTCACGTTCTTAGCGGACGCGAGGTATGTGCGGGCGAGGTGGATTTGATCGTCGGTGGCCATGGGCGAATGTCCGAATTGTACCGCATTTCGAGCCAACGAATCTGCGTGGTATAGTACCCATCCAATTTCTTGCGAGGGATAAAATGAAACAGATTCTCATGGTTGGCGCTGGCTCAGTCGGTGGATTCTTCGGCGCGCATTTAGCGAAAGCAAATCTCTCCGTGTCGTTCCTGCTGCGGCCCAAGACGCTCGCAGCTGTGAAGCAGAATGGCCTCACAATCCGCAGTGCCAATGGCTCCTTCACCGTGCATCCACCAGCCGCATCCGACCCGCGAGATCTCGCAAAGCCGGATCTGATCGTCCTCTCTGTCAAAGCCTACGATCTGGATGAGGTGCTGGCCCAAATCGAGCCGGTTCTGACCAATAAGACAGTCATCTTGACCCTGCAGAATGGGGTCGATACCGAAGACCGTATCTTGGCGCGCATTCAACGGGATTGTGTCGTCGGCGGTATCGCCTATATCTATACCAAGATTGCGGCGCCCGGCGTCATCGACCATTATAAGAAAGGGGCTGTGGCGATTGGGGAGCTGATGGGGAATCAGAGCGCCCGTCTGCTGGCCATCGCGGATCTATTCAAACAGGCGGGGATTCCTTGTCAGCTGGTCGACGATATCCGGCGCAGCAAGTGGGAGAAGCTCTGTTGGAATTGCGTCTTCAATCCCTTGACCGTGATGATCGACGACAAGGTCGCCAAGGCGCTTGATCATCCTGAGATGCTGGGAGTGATTCACCAGATCGTGGGTGAAATCCTGGCGGTGGCAGCCAGCGCAAAAGTGCCGTTGGCCCCTGATATGGCAGAGAAGGTGGTCCGCTGGACACAAGAGATTCGGGATATCCATACCTCGATGTATGACGATTGGAAAGCCGGCCGTCCGACCGAGATCGACTCTTTGAACGGGTATGTCGCGAAACTCGGGCGACAATTCGGCATTCCGACACCGCTGAACGACATGCTGACGGCGGTGATCAAGACCATCACGGAGCGTGATCGAACCGGTCCCGGTATCCTGCGGATCGACGGGGCAGTTGTCCAGCCTGTTTCGCTCGATCGTGCCGCGATTGAATCCTTGCCGGCAGAACATCAGATCGATATTTCGACGGTGATGCCCGGCATGATAGGGAAAGGGATTCGCGTGAAGGGTCTGCTCGATATTCCGGCGCTGGCCATCGGAGCGGATCATGTGACGGTGCATTCGGCAGACGGAAAATATTCAGTCTGCCTCACGCTGCAACAGGCGAGAGAGCACGGGGTTCTC
>JBAXBK010000100.1:0-2751 GCA_037142015.1 Nitrospira sp.
TCCCCAAATCGCGCACGACGAAGATTTTGCGGATTCGGCGGAAAAGGACGGCTATGCCTATCAAGAGTTGTTGCAAGAACTGCTGCGCATCGGACTTCGCAGGCAGCCGGCCAACTCACCCCCAAGGAAACCGTCACCATCGCTCACGTAACGCTACACGGTGGGTGGCGTCAATGTGGCGAGGGGCGCCTGCCGATTCTCGATTGCGCGCATAGTTTTTTTGACGCGAGACATGCGGGACAAGCGAGGCCCTTCTGAAGGCGCGCGCTCCGGGGGCAAAGAAAGCTCCTCACGCAACAGTGCCACCAACGCAACCTGGGGCCTACAAGGGGCACAACAGGCGCCATGTCCCCTGTGAGAGCAGAGGCCGTTGTTGTAGAATGTCGGGCATGGACCTCGTACACATTTCCAGTGCGGCGGAACTACTAACAATCGAGCACCCTCATTTCGGCAGGATTCACCCCCCTGGATTGCTCAAGACCACTATCGGTACCTTCACTAGTACGAGCCAGAAAGCCGTTGTCATAGCGGACTACAGTTCCGGCATACGCCAGACTGTTGCGGTCCAGATAGATCCAGGAAATTTCATGATAACCATTGCCAGTTCATATGTGCTGGTTACCCTAAAGGAGGGCGCGAGCAGGCATCCTGTTATCCACAAGACATGGAAGATGGTGGGCCAGCGTAAAGGGGAAGGAGTAACGGAGTTCTTCGGCACAGTCAGCACGTATATTGATTCGGATGGCCTGAAATGGGAGCATCGATTCGAAAGATCACCTCACGAAGATGAGTTGATTGGCTTTGAGAGCAAGGGGGAGGAAGTCCTCATCATCACTCTAGAGAGCATCTACCCAACAACTGCTCCTATCGTCAGTGGCGTATTAATAACCCCTTCTCCCTAGACCCGCCAATTCGTATGGCTGGTCCCTCCCTAGCTTTTGACATAGTTTTCCTGCTGTAGACCCTTGCGTAAATCGGAAGTCTTCTGCGGTGAGGGACTCGGACTGAATTGACCCGTCGCACGCGAGGAGAGCGGAGGCGACGAGGCCGAGGACAGAGATCCTACTGTTCACCTGCAGGACTGAACGGAATTGAATGGAACTCAAACGCCGGCGTCGATTCAAGATCGCCACTTCTCCTCAAATGGTTGTCGCAGACTTCCAAGGACCAGCAACAGGGGGTCGGGAGCCATTTTTCCTGAAAAATATACCGTTTCCTGCTCAGCTTTCCCACCGATGACCACTGTATTGTTTTTTTCTTCTCCGTATGAATCTCCATACACAAATTCTGCTCCTAAAGACCGGCCCCATTCAAATAATCACGATTGTACGAAGCATGCCGGGCATATCCCTTCGGCATGAGAGTTGCTCAGCCACTCTGCATCGTACAATGCCTTCTAGGAGCCTGTTCGACATTGATATTTCTACATTGGCAAACGACCCGCGACCATCTGCATCGTTCTCGTCATGAAAACATGCTCACTCAGACCACTCGTGAAACGCCTTCCGCTCCGATGAGAGAGACGTTCCTCGCACCGACACCGCTCCCCGCCTGTTGCGCCTGTGGACTCGTTCAAGACGAGACGGGAGCTATCCCCGGTGTCGAGCGCTGGATGACGCAACGAACCTATCGCGAAACCTATGGCGTGAATCCGGCCACGCTCGAGCTCGCATATACCTACTGCCCGACCTGTTTCACGAAGGTCCAAGAGATCGTGCGGCAGTACTTCCAGAAGATTGGAACCTAGCCATGACCCTGCGCACCCGCTCGCTGGACTTGGACACCGCCTCCCCCATTCTGTCCGACGCATCCCATTCTGCAGTAGATCGGGACGGGCAGTCGCGCCACCAGGCGTCGGTTCCGCCTGGGGCATCGTGCCGGCGCTGTAGCGGATTGCTGGTCCTCAGCTATACGGCAACTCTGGAATGGGACATCACTGGCAAACCGATGACGCTGTGGCGTTGTGTCAACTGCGGCGACTGCGTGGATCACGACATCCTGGCCAACCAAGGGAAGGGTTCCGGGTCGGTTCGGTCGCACCCAAGAACACCGATAGGGCCTCAATACCGCGGACGACCGCCCAGAGTGGGAGCAGGCATGACTCGGTGAGTAGTTCGTGAATGTGACATTCAGGGAGGGCGGGAATCATGAGCCCACGCAGCTCGTCGAATCACCTATGGTCAATCATTCTGGCGGGTGATGAAGGCACACGGCTGAAGTCGCTGACCATTCGTTCGACAACACCGTGGCGGAAAGCACAGGCGTCCCACATTGAGCAATCAACGAAACAGCAGCCTGTAAAAAGCGCACCCTTCGTCATCGAACGCGTATCGGTTCAGTGGGTGCGGAGCCATGAATGTGACCTCGCGTTCGGCGAGGTCTGCGCGGGCGTGAAATGTCGGATCGGTTCGCTGCAGAGAAAACGTATCGGGCTAGGGTCATAGCAGAAAGGGCACTTTTGGCACAGCAACAAATCGGCACCGACTTGCGTCAGCATTCACGACTCCGGATTCCAATCCCCTTCTCCTGTTCATTCTCACCCATCAACGTACCTCCATGGTGGGAAGGATCGAGTAATGGATTAGGGGTTGTGTTTGATATTTCGCTGAATGGCCTAAAGTTTATGGGCGAAACCCTGCCCCCTCCAGGCGAGCAGCTTGCACTGATGGTCCGCCTGCCCCATCAGCAATCGCCTCTACAGGTGGACGTTGCGACAGTCCGTTGGAGGGTATCCCAAACTATCGGACTGGA
>JBAXBK010000101.1:0-2481 GCA_037142015.1 Nitrospira sp.
CTACCTTCGTTAACGCGGAGAGAGGAAAAAAACCCACTGTGATCCGAGAAGACCCCTTAGAAGTAAGTGACCTCGTTGCGACTAGAGGCCTCCAGGAGAGAGGAAACCTATGTGAACCGCTATGCAATTCCCCGCTAGTCGATACTTCAGCGCAACCTCCCTGTAGATCTGACAGCTTGACGAATTAAGGTCCTGACAGACGGGACCGACATTTCATGAAGAAACGTTCACCTTCAATTCATTGTGACTTCATGTTCTGTCGGTATAGTCGTTAGCAAGGAGCTATGCGAACAGAGCTCGCAGACTCACCGTGAGGCTTAAATGAGGAGATTCGCGATGGATTGGCAAACTAAAGCAAAGTGGTTGCTCGGTAGTCGAACTAGGTATATCGAAGGAGATGGACCCTTCGCGTTTGTCATCCCCTGCAGAAATCGTGCGTTTTCACTGTGGCCAACGAGAGCGAATGCAGAGCAAGTTATGAAGAGCAGCATGTCCTGTGGACCCGATTGTCTGGGCAGGGATTCTCACTATCTAGTGGACCTAGGAAAGTCTGGCTGATCGCAGCCTTTTCAGGTTTGACAGGTTTTACTAGCTGGTAGTAGCCGTGCAATATGGATATTGGTAAGAAAACCGCTCCAGCGTGTCCGAAGTGCAAGGGCCACAAGGTCTTGCGTGTGGTGCCCTGGAACATTAGAGGAATGGCGAAAGGACCAAGGAAAAAATGGTCCTGTCGGGATTGCAAACACAAGTGGCTGGAGCCTTAGCGCTAAAAAACACCGAGCTTCACGAACTGCGACTTTGGGCCACACTGTCGCGCGAGTGGACTTCAACCCAACCGCAACATTTCAGCAAGACGATTCAACATGTCCTGCACCGCATCCTTCTTATGATCCGTCAGTTCACCAGCTTCTAATACAGCTTCGCTCGCCCGGATATAATCCAGATACTCTCCCCAAAATCTGCCATGACTCAACCCCGCCAAGAGTTACAAGGAGGATGGGGGGAGGGAATGGACGCTCACATCGCAACGCGCATCTGGATTGTCCCATGGACAACCGGTCGAAGAGTTGACGGCAATCGTAAAGGTTGTTAACTCAGGGAGAGACGAAGGAAAAATGTGGTGGTCTCAACGGGATTTGAACCCGTGTTTTAACCCGACTACGACTTCGCCCTTATTCTTCAGAGGCTTCGAACGTTTTATTAAGGTCAGAAAGGGGCACGACTAAAACACCAAGGATTAAAAAGCACAATCGAGGAGGCTCATTCCTGTCTGGTATACGTTGCAGTCTCTCAGAACGCCTCAAGCCGATAATAGAGATTGAGGCGGTAAAAATGGGACTGGTGCCCCTCAGCATCTCTGACGCTCCCGTATACCTTGACACCTCCCCACGGGCGGCATAGCCTGGCTCGTCATCCTAGGGCTCACGCGGGCCCTAGCTGAGCGGAAAGGCGATGTTGCGGAAAGGGAACGGGTCGCGAGGTATGAGTGACGTAGAAGATTATCAAACCACAAGCCGTTTCATCCTCCAAGTGATGAACGAAGCTGGGTTGCAGGTCGAAAGCACGTTGCAAGAACTGCAAGCTCGCGCAGAGCCTGGCGCCTGGGCACGGATCGACGGCTATCTCAAGTCCGGCATGCTCACCGGAACTCAGAGGATCATCGAGCTCCTGGTTGCAATCCATCCAGGTGCTGCCGGCGTTGCGTTGCGGGAGCACGTGCGGCTCCGCCTGCAATTCCGTGGCTTGTTTTCCGCCGGTGCCTCAATGGTAGGTGGAGAAGGGTGTTTGAAGGACCTCTCCCCTTACGGGTGTCGGATGGAGAGCGACATATCTTTGCAGCCCGGCACGGAGTTAGAGCTATGCTTCTTCTGTGGATCACGGGAAGCCGTGCCGATCAGGGTCGAACTCGCCACGGTACGGTGGGCCAAAGGTCAGGAGTTCGGGGTGAAATTCCTCCGCCTGCAATCCCACGAGGAAGCACGTCTCCGCCACGTGATCGCAGAGCTGTTAGTGGATGTACCCCGACAGAGACGCGTTACTCGATTCATCGGAAGAATGAAGGCACGGGTGTAGGCTCTCTTCCCGGGAAGGATGAAAAGAGAGCGTCCTTACTGATTTGGGCCATACCCAACTGCAGGCGCCACCAGCCATCATCCAGTCTAGCAAACGTGTCCCATCATATCGCAGGGGAAACACTCGAAAACCTGCTCATGAAGAACTGGGCGAAGCGGGAGCAGGGGAGGTAGGCCAAAATCACCGTAAGCCCCCGACTGAGTCAGGCGGCTCCGACATTCTCCCGTCCATCAATACCACCATCCCCCCCCGCCGTGCACCTTCCTCACCACCCTCCTACAATACGCCCACTCTGCGAGGCCCCTATGCCCTTCTCGATTCGACCCTTCCGCCGCTTTCCGGTCCACTGCGCAGTCACGTACCACGCGGGCACACGTCTCACGCTCCCGCTGGCCTGCTGTTCGGCTT
>JBAXBK010000102.1:0-2427 GCA_037142015.1 Nitrospira sp.
TGTTAGCGGCGATGAAAGAACGCGCAAAACTGGCGGACATAGACGATGAAACAAGATCGAATATTCTGGTCAATAAAAAAGGGGCCATGATTAGCCCCTTTTTTATTGACCAGATAAACATCAAAATGGCTGCTCGTTTTCGCACCAGATGTTTCTGTCGTCCAAGTCATCCAATGGGTCGATACCCCGATCTTCACGCATCAGTTCCATGATGGGTAACTGGTAATGCAACAAAATACGATCCTTCAAGTCATCAAGCAACTCGACGACCGCCAAAGCCTGTTCAGGCGTCCAGTCGCTATCAATCAAAAAATCCAGTCCTATTGTTAAGCCGGAAGGCTGACGGTAGGTTTTCATGTTGAACTCCTAGCGGTTGTCTTGCGTTTTTGAGCACGCTGCTCAGCGCGTTCCTGGGCTTCCTTGAGACGATAGGAGTTGCCTTTGATGTGGATAATTTCGGCGTTATGCACCAGGCGATCGATCAGAGCAACAACACAGGCGGCGTTAGGGAATACTTCCGACCATTCCGCGAACGACTTGTTGGTGGTTACCAGGGTGCTTTTCTGCTCGTGCCGACGGTTGATCAACTCGAATAGCAGATCGGCGTGGCGGTTCGAGTAGGACAGATAACCGACTTCATCGATGACCAGTAAGGCCGGTGCCGCATAGTACCGCAAGCGTCGACGTAGCGCCGAATCGCTGTCGAGCGCGGCGAGATCGCCCAACAGTTGGCCGGCTGTGGTGAACAGCACGGTATACCCGTGCAGTACCGCGTGATAAGCGATATTCTGGGCGAGGGTGGATTTCCCCAAGCCGCTAGCACCGACCAGGATCGCGTTGGCGGCCGTATTCAGGAACTCCAGGGTTAACAATTCTCTGATGGCAGTTCGGTCGCAGTGCTCCGGCCAGTTCCAGTCGAAGTCGGCTAAGGGCTTGAAACGACCGATATGGGCGCTGCTCAGGCGTCGTTCCAGGCTGCGCTTCGCCCGTTCGCTTTCTTCCCAGGTGAGCATTTGTTCGACCCAGGTGCTGTCGGCCAGTTCATGCCAGTGTGCGAGTAGACCGTGGAGATGCAAGGCTTCCGCCCGTTGCTGTAAATGTTCAATCGGAGTCATCGGTCACCTCCGTGATCTGGTCGTAGCTCTCCAGTTTGTGGGCCTGAACCGGGGTGTCGCGCACTTGCACATGACTGGGCAAAGTCATCTCGACCGGCGGAGGCAAATCACGCGCCTCGCGTCGGCGTTCCAGGGCCATGCGTACCGCATTCGGATGAGGTACGCCACGTTGCAAAGCTTCATGGACAGCGGCTTGCAGTTCGGTGGCACCATAACGATCCAGCAGATTTAATAGAGCAGCGGTAATCCGGCCCAGCGGTTCGCCACGGTCGGCGGCCTGTATCAGCAGGTCGCGACTTTGTGGTACAGCTTGTGCCAGGCGGTCGGTGCCGCGATGCTGACTGGCATGGTGTTTGTGTTCGAGCAGGGCCTCGATATGGGCCGGAATCTCAATCTGCTGCCCTTTATCAAAACTACGCGGATGGGTAGCCAGGACCTCCTGTCCATTGAGGATGCGCACTTCCTGTAAACTGGACACCACAGTCAAGGTACGCTGGACATAATCATGGGGTACCGAGTAATCATTGAGATCGAAGCGGGCATAGGGTGTCTTGTGAATCTTCACCGCCACCTGCTCGTCGGTCGGATAGGGATTTTCCGGCAAAGCCAACAGATGCTTGGTTTCCAGGGCAAAGGCTTCGCGCACCGTTAACGTCGTATCTTCAGGACAGCGCCGGTCGGCGGCAGGCCCGATCATCCAAGCTTCGGCCTGGGTATTGAGATCATCCAAGTCGTCAAAGCTACGACCGGCAAAAAAGTTGTCGCGGATGTAGCGGATAGCCCGCTCCACGCGACCTTTTTCGTTGCCACGGGCAACAGCGACGGGGCGCGGTTCGTAGCGGTAGTGACCGGCAAAGCCCAATAGTACCGGATTAAAACGGATCGCTTGTCCCTGCCGCTCCAGGACAGCGCTTTTCAGATTATCATAAAGCAAGGTTCTCGGAACGCCATCCCAGTCCGTAAAGGCCCCGACATGACCACGCAGGAAGTTCTCCATGTGGGCGCCTAAAAAGAAGCGCAGGTAAATCATCCGTGACCAGGATAACACCATCACAAAGCCCATTAATGCACGTCGGGCACGGCCTATCTGAAGATGCCCGAAATGCCCCCAATCAACTTGGGCCTGCTCGCCAGGCAGGGTGCGCAGACGCAAGTAAGCTTCTGCTTTGGGGCGAGGTCGATGTAAGGCGATAAGATGACGAAAATGGTCGGGGCCGCCCGAATAACCGCGACTTTTCACCATCGCATGCAGTCGACTGGCGGTGAGCGTGGGAAACTTCTCTAGGGTTTCCAAGATAAACGATAAGTAGGG
>JBAXBK010000103.1:0-2379 GCA_037142015.1 Nitrospira sp.
GCCCCTTTGCCCTTAATGACCGCCGCGGGAGTCGCAAGGAGAATCTTGATATCGCCCCAGAGCGATTGCTCTCTGGCATAGCGAAGGTCCAGCCGAACCATCTCGTCGAACGTCGTTCGGCTTCGGCCAGTTACCTGCCACAGCCCCGTAAGGCCAGGCATGGAATCCAAAACCCGGTGACGATGCCATGGCTTATACTGTTTCAGCTCATACCAGAGCGGAGGTCGTGGGCCGACCAGCGACATTTCTCCTTTGAGAACATTCCACAGTTGGGGGAGCTCATCGAGGCTCGTCTTTCTCAAGAAACGTCCTATCGGAGTGATCCGATGGTCGTTGGTCAACTTGAAAGTCGTATGCCTACCCTGCTCATGCCCATTACCGCTCGAATTAATAAACCAGCTCACATAATGATGATGAATCGTATGGTCTGCATCGGCAGTCATGGTTCTAAACTTGCTCATCATGAAGGGTTTCAACATATGGCCGATCCGCACCTGGCGAAACAATACCGGCCCGGGGGACGATAATTTGACAAGCCCCGCAATGGCCAAGAGCAGCGGCGAGAGGCTGAGGAGGAGCGCAAGACTACCGAGAATATCCATGCTCCGCTTCAATGCCAGAAGCATCGCGACTCTCTCTTGCCGTGCAGGCACTTCCGGATACAGAAACGGATCCACCGACTCGAATTCTTTTTCTCCTGATTGCTGTGGCTCAGGATAGACGCACAGCCTGATCGACAATTGCTCAGTGCAATCGCCTCCAAATCGATTCGTGATCTCTTTTCGAAATTCGGATTCAAGCCGTTCGCAGGCACTGGCCAAGTTCGCCCTATCGAGTTCTGGAACGATCAGCCCCACGATGGATTCTCGTTCAAACCATCCGAGAATATCGATGTCCGACTTGATCGCTGCCAATGCATCGGCAATCCCGGCAAACAGTGCCGGAGTGTTTGCGCACTGGCTATCCTGCCGGCCGACCAGCAGCATGGCCATGGCCAATCCAGACCGGTCTGCGCGTCTGCGTTCTCTCGTGACGGTATCCCTAAAGAGATCCTCGTCAAAAGCATGCTGAAAGGTTTCGACCCTTTCCCTTTCCGCGCACGAAGACATCGGACCTCCTCTACTCGGGAAGAAATGTGAGCGAGACAAGCAAGCCGTGCGCGACAGGCGCGACTCGAAGTTTGTGGTTCGAAGTTCCGATCACTTCAGACTTCAGTCTCCAGACCGCCTCACCTGTCGCGCCTTTCTCGCTTGTCCCGCACGTCACACGCCACGGTACGTGGCGCTGTTACCTCACTGAAGAATACGCAACCTCCTTATGCTGCTTGAGCGACTGTTCAGCCGCCGCCAGAATGCGCACGACGCGGAGGCCGGCCCGTCCATCGTTAAAGGGTTTCGTGCCGTTCTCGATACAATCCAGGAAATAGCGGGTTTCGAGCTGCAGCGCTTCCAACTCCTCCACTTTCGGCGCCCACATATCGCCGCTTCGATAACTGACCAGAAGCTGGTGCACACCCAGCTCTGTTTTGACATCGGCGCCTTTGTCATACACCCGTACCTTTTCAGCCGGATCCAGATCGTTCCATACCAGCATCTTCTTCTGGCCCCCGACCAGCGTCGTACGCACCTTGACCGGCGAGAGCCAATTGACGTTGATATGAGCAAGTATATTGTTGGGGAAATAGATCGTCAGATGCGCGACGTCTTCCAGGCAGTTCACATGTGCACTGCCTGTTGCCACCACCAAATCCGGCTCCAACCCGACCAGATAATCCATGATGGACAGATCATGCGGAGCGAGATCCCATAACACATTGACGTCATGCTGAAAGAGCCCCAAGTTGACGCGCGTCGAATCGTAGTAGTAGAGAGGCCCCAAAGTCCCATCGTCGACAAGCTGCTTGATCTTTCGGACCGCGCCGGTGAAAAGAAACGTATGGTCCACCATAATCTGCAGATTCTTGCGTTCGGCCAGTTCGATGAGTTCTTCCGCTTGTGCTGAAGTCGCCGTAAAGGGCTTTTCGACAAACACATGCTTGCCATTCTCGAGCGCTTTCTTGGCCAGCTCGAAGTGGTACGAGACCGGAGTCACAATCGCCACCGCGTCGATGTCCGAAGACATAACGATATCATCTGACTCGGTCGTCACTCGAACACCGGGATGACGGCCTAACACCCGCGCCAATGCCACGGAGTTCTTATCGCACACGGCCACGACTTTGCAGTCTTGGTGCCCCGCGAAGTTCCGCACAATGTTCGGACCCCAGTACCCGTAACCGATGACTCCGAGCTTAATCATGGTTTTAATTTCTCCGGTTCATCTGGTCTCTCTGGTCTGTCTGGTCTATTCGGTCTGTTTGGTCTATCTGGTTGGTCTGGT
>JBAXBK010000104.1:0-2326 GCA_037142015.1 Nitrospira sp.
AGGACCGGATCATGTCGCGTGACTTCACCGTGCTCAAAGCGGTTCGCTCCACACCCCCCCGGTGTCAGACTAGTTGTCGCCTCGGAATTTAAATCTTAAATGGTCGAGGCAAAAGTGAAATCAACGTATCCTGAAGGCTTTATTGAGCAAGCGCTGGTCAAGGTATTTTCTCGTGGGGACCGGACAGTACGGTCGGTCGCGGAAGATCTGAACGTCAATTACCACACTGTAAAGAATTGGATGAAAAGAAAAGCGGCAGACAAAACGGTTCAGAGGCCGCTCAAAGAGAAGCGCCCGCAGGACTGGAGCGCCGAGGAGCAGCTGGTGGCTTTGCATGAAACGCATGGTTTGTCGGGCGAGAATTTGAATGCCTGGTGCCGCGAAAAGGGTTTGTTTGCACATCATCTGACGGGCTGGAAAACGGGTTTTTGTACGCTGACAAAGGTGGGGATGCCGGGCACCGGTGAAGTGCGGACGTTACGAGATGAAAACGGGCAGCTCAAGCGCGAAATAGTTCGTAAAGACAAGGCTTTAGCGGAGGCGGCGGCACTGCTGATTCTGCAAAAAAAGTTCCGTGCGCTGTGGGAGGACGAGGTCAAATGAGCTCCCTCGCACAGCGCGGCCAAGTCATTACATTATTGAGGGAAGCGATGGTTATGGGCGCACGTCAGGATCGCGCCTGTGCGGCCATTTGCCTGAGCGAACGCACCGTGCAACGCTGGCAGCGCGACGCGGCGCGTGGCGATCAGCGGCCGGAACGACGGCAAGCGCCCAAGAACAAGCTCAGCATGCTGGAACGTGAGCACCTGGTGGCGGTTGCGAACTCGGATGAATTCGGGCATTTGCCGCCGGGCCAGATCGTGCCGCGGCTGGCTGACCGAGGGCAATACATCGCCTCTGAATCGACCTTTAATCGCGTTCTGAAAGCGCACAACCTGCTCAGGCACCGCGGTGCCGAACGGCCCCCGCACAAGCGCATCAAGCCGCGGGCGCTGTGTGCGGTGGCGCCTGACGAACTGTTCAGCTGGGACATCACATATTTACCCACGCTGACCCGAGGGCTGTATTTTTACCTGTATTTGTTCATGGACATATTCAGCCGCAAGATCGTGGGCTGGCAGATCTATGAAACCGAGAGCAGCGAGCTGGCCGCCGAGGTGATGCGCGACATTTGCGAGCGGGAAAACATCGCGCCGGGCCAGGTGGTTTTGCACTCGGACAATGGCAGCCCGATGAAAGGCGCGACGATGCTGGCCACGCTGCAGGCGCTGGGCGTGATGCCGTCTTTTAGTCGCCCTGCGGTAAGCAACGATAACCCGTATTCAGAATCTCTTTTCAAAACAATGAAGTATCGTCCCATCTATCCGCGTCGGGCATTTGAAAGTTTGCAGGCTGCCCGGCTGTGGGTGAGCCAATTCGTGCAGTGGTATAACCACGAGCATCGTCACAGCGCGATCCGATTCGTCACGCCCGGGCAGCGCCACGCCGGCCTGGACGTGGCCTTGCTAAGCAAGCGCGTCGAGGTCTATGAAGCGGCCAAAGCGCGCCATCCCGAGCGCTGGAGCGGCGCCACGCGCAACTGGCAACCGATCAAGGTTGTTTACTTAAACCCAGATCAACACGTCGGCAAAGAACGCATTCGAAAGGAGCAACCTGTAGAACTCAAAAAAGCAGCTTGAATACAAACAATCAGGCGACAACTAGCTTGCAAAATTCCGCACCACAC
Source organism: Nitrospira sp. (assembly GCA_037142015.1). GTDB lineage: Bacteria > Nitrospirota > Nitrospiria > Nitrospirales > Nitrospiraceae > Palsa-1315. The sequence goes on from JBAXBK010000104.1 coordinate 1,727, forward strand.
CGAAAGCATGAATTGGGTGACGAGTTGTTCCGGCCGATAACCGCGATTGCTGCCAGGTTGGGGTAAGCCACACGCCATCAGTGCCGCATCAAACTTCAGGTGCTCCAACATCCGTTTCATCACCGCCATCCCGCCCCAGGCCGTGATTTCCTTGTCAGAAAAACGAAGGTCAAATTCCATCATTTCCCCAGTACTCAAATAGCGATAAAAAATTCTACCCCGCGCCTACCCTGAAAGGCTTACGAATCAAATACTTCCGCTAATGGCTTCCATTAGAAACTCGAGCTAATGGGAAATCTCGGTTTAATGAATAAGCCGTGTGTTTTCCGTGGTGTACCCATTGACGGCATTCAAGCGGTCGAGAACGATGTAACGCTCAGGAATGTCTTCGCGACATATTGCACATCGGCCGCGCTGCTCTTTCCACTTCTGATCTTTCAATTTGCGACGAACCTGGGGTTTGCTGCGTTCGTCATAAGCCAATTCTTTGCAAACCTTTCGGCGAAATGCGAACAATAGTTCAGCATCGCCTTGGCTCAGCACATCTAGTATAATGACACATTAATTACGATATATAGTGCTTTGCTAATTTCGCATCGG
>JBAXBK010000105.1:0-2283 GCA_037142015.1 Nitrospira sp.
CCCGTAGCGTAATGAACCTTTACTTTGAGGTCACGAACTCAGAAACGGAGGGAATCCGTCGGTTTATCTGGCGCCCTCGGTAACCCACATCATCAGCTTCAATCCGGTTGGCGGATTTCTGCCGCCCACGACGAACTTCACGGTATTCATATCGAAAGGCACCAATGCCGTCATCGACTTCCACTATGAGCCGGAGCCCGCGCCCGCGCCGGTGCTGGCCGTGTCCGCGGCCGCCGGCCTGCGCGTCAGCGCCCCGGCGGGCACGAAGGTTCAGCTCCAATTTCGCGCGGCTTTGGATATGGAATCGGCATGGGCAGACATTTCCGGCAAGCGGATCACCCTCGGCACCTCGCCAGTGACCATCTTCTCTCCCTCCGCCGGCGACGCCAAGCCGGGCTTCTATCGCGTCGTGGTCGTGCCCTAGGATTACTTGCCGGACTTTACCCCCCTCAAAAAGCAGAAAACCCCCGTTGGTAGGAGGTTTTCTTCGTTTTTTTGATTTCGTCTTTGTGGCTACGGCGTGGTTTTCAGGAGGTCCAGGATGCGTTGCTGGTCGGCATCGGGTTGCGTCGTGATTTCGATTTCAACGTTGTTGATTTTAACCCGTTCCCGTCGGATTCCTTTGAGGGTCTCTAATACGTTTTGAATCGTCCATTGCCGGTTCTTGCCCTTTCCATCGCTTTCAAACAGCGGCTTCAACCTCTGAGTGAGATGCCATTGAAGATAATAGGCCAATACGCAGATAAATACATGACTTCGGATCCGATCATCGGTCTTGTGGTAGACCGGCCGCATTTCCAGCGAAACGGTCTTCAAGTTTCGAAAAGCCTGTTCCACCAAACTCAGGCTCTTATAGGTCAGCACCAGCTCCGTGGCCGCCATCAACTCTTTCGGCACATCGGCGCGAATCACGTAGCAGCCGTCAAATACCTGTTCGGCAGCAATGGCGGCTTCATCGAAGGACCATTGTAGTTTCCCCTCGGTCACCGACCAGGTCACAAATTTGCCCACCTTATAACGCGCCAGCAGCTTGCCCACCCGGGCCCCGATGACCTCGTCCTTCGCCCGCCGCGGGGATTGGGCAATCTTCTCCAAGCCGGCTTGGGTGCAATCCAGCAGCCGCCGGCGAGTCTTGCTTTCGCGCTGGGTGGTGACCGGATTGCGGCAGAGGCAGTAGCGTTTGGTGGGATCCTCGGGATCGAGGACTTCAACGATATTCTTATCATCAAACAGTTCGGCCTGAAGGACTTTCCGGTCGAGCAATTTAACGATCTCCGGATGGGTCAAGGCGCTGATGGAGTGGAGATCCTCCGTGGAATTGATCAGCGCCGCATTGGCTTGCGTGATCGTGCCCCGATCACCGACCCAGATTATTTGTTCCAGTCCATAATCGTCCCGCAGCTTGCGAACTTGCGCCATTGCCGTGGTGGAATCCTTCGTATTGCCCCGGAAAACCTCCGTGCCGATGGGGCATCCCTCGGCATTGCACAAGAGACCGATGACCACCTGTTCATGCCCCTTCTTGCCATCCCGATTATAGCCAAAAGTGACGAGATCACTATCGACATATTCGCCCTCAAAATAGGAACTGGTCAGGTCATAGAGCACCAACTGACCGCCTTTGAGATGCTTTCCAGCCAGGGTTCGTTGAATGGCCTCTTGGCGCTCCAGCAACCGGTCCATGGGCTCGTAACAATGCGTGTCGACGTCCACCACCCCCTCGATGCCACACACCTCCCACAGGGTGGATCGGGGTTTCAACTGGGAGAGGGAGAGTTTGCTTCCGGAATAGATCAGGCGGCCAATAATCATCGCCAAAGCGCTCCTGACCCAAGGATCCGAGCGGGAATAGAGAAGGCGATCCAGACCAATATCCTTGGCGAGTTGGAAGAGCGCGGCGCTGGCTCCGTGCTCTCTGGAGTTAAGGATTTGAAGCGCCTCGGCCGAGCCCCTTGGGGTGACGTCATCCCGGAGAGCGGCCTGCATCAGGCGGAGTTGGGGGAGGGCAATGCCGGCGACGCGGCCGTGGGTTGTGTGACGGACTTTGGCACCGACGCGGTAGGTGGAGCGGAAGATACCGTAATGCCGATCCCCACGGGATTGGATCTCGAGATGAATTCGCGGTGCAGACACTGTGGCTTCAATTAATCACTGTTAAATTGCACTGTCAAATATAATACAATAAAAAGTGTGGCTACATTATGAAAAACTCAAAATCGACGAAACCCGCGGCAAATCGAGATCAAGTTGGGGTTTTCAGGAAAAAGAAGGGGGTAAAGTCCG
>JBAXBK010000106.1:0-2208 GCA_037142015.1 Nitrospira sp.
AAAATCAGGTGAGACTTCAAATCCCTGAATTTCGGGCGATTTCGGTGGGGCTTCCTCAAGTTCCAATCCGGACTTTCAGGTCCAGTTCCGAACGGTGCGCGAGGCGAAAGCGGAGTCGTCGGCCCGGGAGCTTCGGGTGCTCCAGTTGCTGCTGGTTGATGGTTTCCAGGGTCTGACTCACAATGCGTTGAAATTCGCCGCCGTAGCTGCCACCGGGAAAGAGGTGGATCAGAACCTCCGTCGAACTCACTTCCAGGACCCCGGGAGAGTGGGTGAGGTGACGAAATTGTCCGTGGTCGTCCCGGTAGTTGTCATAGCTCTTCTTGAAGGGTTGCAGGGCTTGGTAGAACCCGTTGCGCGCCGTGATCCGGAGCACATCCAGCAATCGTTTGCTGGAGGGTTCCAGTTTCACCATGTCGGCTTGGATCATGGCCTCCAGGCGCGATTCGGTAGCCGCAGTCGTTTCGATCTCGGCGCGGATCCGGGCGATGAGTTCGTGATGTTCCGCAATGTCTCCTCGCCGCTTCACCCGCGCTGCTTCGTACATTTCATCGAGCTTCCGCAGTTGTTTCAACCGCCGCGGTTGGGCTTTGCCTTCGGGGGTCTCCGCTGCGGGTGCCGCGGCCAGCGTCGCGGTCAGTTCCTGGATTTGGACTTGTCGACGCGTGTGGGCCAGGAGGGCGTGTTCCTCGGCGAGCAGATCCTTGGCTAAAACCCGGGTCGCCTGGTGGAGTCGCTGATCCAACGCCTTGCGGGTGCCGCTGCGAACCTCCCGGTCGTCCACCTGACCCTTGAGTTTTTCATACTCGATGCACCGATAACTGGTGATCTGATTGATCCCAAAATGTTGGTCGAGATACTTAAAGTCATTCTCCTGCAACCAACGACTGAACATGAGTTGAATGATTTGTTCGGCCTTCCGCTTCCCATCGTCGGTCAGGATGGAGACCTGGATCTTGCGTCCGTTGGGCGCCGTGGCCTGGACCACGATTTGCCGTAGCTTGGGGTTCCTTTTCCAGGGCCGCTCGAAGGAGGCGAAGTGATACGTGCGCAAGTCCGTGGAGGAATTACGGCAACGCGTCATCACCATTTTGCCGCTCGCCAGGGCCGGATCCCACGGCTCGGCGACGAAGCCCTTTTCCCAGGTAATGAGCTGCAAATACGGGTCCGCCAGCACCCGTTCGAAGACCTCGTCGCCGTAGATGCCCCGATCCACGATCATCGTGAGCACCCGCTCCGCCGGCCAGCCCAGGGTGGTGCGAGCCCGCTTCACCACGCCAAAGAAGCGTTCCCGCAGGTCGGCAAAATTGTCCGTGGTTTCGAAATAAATCGGCGCGCCCTGGGCCGTGTGGATAAAATCACTTTGCAGGATTTTATCGGCGAAACGGATCTTCGAGCACCAACCCTTCAACACATTCTGCTCGCCGGTGTAGTGCTTGACGTGGGGATCGAAGTAGAGGTCCGTGCCCACGGCGTCGCCCAACAATTGCTGATTGAAGCCAAAAAGCCCCTGGATCAACTGGGGATCGGCGGCCAACGCCTGGAGCTTTTCCCGTTGCTGGGTCGGATACCGCACGCCCGGGCCGAGGATCAGTTCCAAATCCTCCCAATGGAGGAACTTGGTTTGTTCAATATTGGCCGCTCCCAGCCAGAGTGCCGCCAGCCATTGGGCGAGGATGTCCTGGGTGTTTCCACTGACCTTGGAAATGGCCCCCAGCAGCGCGGCGAAGATCAAAACCCCGGCATGCTCGCACCAGTAATTACCCGGCTGGGGATCCTGGGGAAAAAAGGGAGAGCACTGCGCGTTGTGGCCGGACGGCGGCGGCGTGGAAACCGCGGAAACTCCCTGATTATCCGCGGCTTCAGCGGTCGGCACCCCGGCGGCGGGGATTTCGGAACAACTCGCAGTGGTCTCCCTTTTTTCCAAATTTGCCCCGCGGGGTAAACCGGTCTCTGCGGGCCCGGCGGCGGGGGCCGGATGTTTCAGCGCCTGAATCAACGGACGCACCCCGGAAAGGGAGAGCGTGATGCCGAAGACGGTCTTGAGTTCGCGGAGCAATCGACCGACGGCCCCGTAGCTGCGATGGGCGATGAGATCGGGCCAGCGCAGCCGGACAAAGGCGACCACCTCCGGGGTGCATTTGCGGGCGGCGGCACGACCCTGCAGGAGGCGAACCATTTCTTCCGGAGGACGCTTCAAAGCCCGGC
>JBAXBK010000107.1:0-2090 GCA_037142015.1 Nitrospira sp.
GACTGGTACCTTTTCAACATACCTTCCGAAGCAGGCGGGCGAGCCCGTAGGGCTCTTGCTCGCCGGACTGCTTCGGAGGCGCGTTGAAGCTGCCGCAATGGCATCTTCGAGATGCCATGAAAACAAAACCATCAGCCAAATCCGCAGCTTCCATTTATCGCAATCAGAACGATCTGCTCCGTGCGCTTTTCGAGCGGGCGTCAGATCCGCACAAAGTGCTCTGCGTCGCGCTCGACTACGCCAAACGCAAGCATGTGGCTCTCTGCTGCGACGGCAACGGAGATATTCTCCGAAAGCCTTTTGCCGTCGATAATACGGCCGAGGGTGTTGCCTTTCTCTGCGAGCAAATCAGTGCCACAGCCCGGCGGCGCAAGATTCCCAAGTGCGACATATTTCTCGGCGGCGAAGACGAGCCCTCTTACGTGGCCAACTTCACGCAGGCGCTGCGAGCCCGGCAGTATTTGGTTCTGCGAGTCAACGCTGCCGAAGCGGCCGAGAACCGTGAGAACCAGATCGCCAGCACCGATCTACTTGATCTTCTGGGCATCGCAAAAACCCTCCTCTCTCGGCGCGCACGCGCCACAGGTGCGGTTGTCTTTGCCGGGGCAAAGGGCAAGAAGGCGCCCGAAGACATCTACTTTCAGATTCGCGAACTCACCCGCTGCAGGCGCAATTTGGTGCGCCAGCAAACCGCCGCCTCCAACCGAGTTCACGCCATAGTCGACCAGCTCTTCCCATGTTTTCTCGAACATGCAAAAAGCGGGCTCACGTCCTTTTGCGAAGCTTCCATGGCCCTGATGAAGGAACGCTTCAGCGCGACGGAGATCGCTCGCCGCCGCCCGCGCACGCTTGCCTCATTCCTCGCCCGCCACGGAGTTCGAGCGCCCGATGAGATCGCCGCCAAGCTCATCGCCCTGGCTTCCGGGGCGCTGCCTCCTGCCCCGCATCGTCTGGCGGCCCTTCAGCGCACGCTCTCTGCCACCGTGGACTTGCGCGAATGCCTCGCCCGCAACGCCAACGAACTGCGAGCTCAGGCCGCCATCCTGCTCGCATCCACCCCTTACTCAATGCTCACAAGCATCCCCGGGATCGGCTTCACTCTGGCAGCAGGAATGGCCGGCGAACTCGGCAATCCCATCCGCCTGTCCCCGGTCGACTCGCTCTGCGCCTACGCCGGTATCGTCCCGCACACCTTCCAGAGCGGTGGCCCCGACCAGCCCGCCTGCCAAGGTCACACCCCGGCTCGCTGCAACCACATCCTTAAAGACTGGACGGTCCAAAGTGCCCAAAAAATCCATCTTTACGGCCCTCCTGAACTCAAGGATCGCATCACTCGCTGGAATGCCAACGGCCAGCACGGCATCTTCGCAGGTGCCCGCCGGTATCTGCGCCTTCTTCGCTCCCTGGTCCTCAACCAGGTTCCCTACCTCGACCCGCGAAGCCGCTCCAGCACCGCTTCAGACCAAGACCGCGCCGATGCGGCCTTGCATGCCTGGCTCATCCTCATCCGCAAATGGCGCATCATCCCCGATGGCATCGCTCTCATTGCCAAGGAAACCAATCCCTTGGGGTTTTGGCGTCGCGTTGTCATGGAATCGCGCTCCGTCCACCTTCCCTTGCAGCCATGAAGCTTTTGCAAAGACACCTTTTTTCCCCACGCAACCCGGAAGGCTCCGGAGCACACCGCATGCGGAAATGAAAACCGGAGACGGGGCGACCGGATGGCTCACGCAAGGATGCCGCGCATCACGCGACGGCTTGGGTCAGTATGCCAAGACACCGGTCGCCCCCGATCCGACCACGCCGACCACGGCGTGTGTCGGACCATGGCTCAAAGATACTCTGCCCCGGCATCCGTTGTCGAGGGCGCGTCACACCAGTCTGCCAGGATCAGGGGACGACTCTCTGCTCACGTAGAGAAACCGGTGCCGCCACCGCCCTCGCTCCGCCTCCACCTTTCGTTCCAAGAGCGCTCGCTCCAAGCTTCCCTAAGTCTGGAGCCAATTTGATCACATCAAATCGGCACCGTCTCGCATGCCCTCGAATCTTTTTCAAAATTATCCCTTGATTTGATCTGATACTACTGACCC
>JBAXBK010000108.1:0-1974 GCA_037142015.1 Nitrospira sp.
ATAGCCGTCCTTTTCCGCCGAATCCGCAAAATCTTCGTCGTGCGCGATTTGGGGATTCGGATTGGCTTCCAGCACGTACACCTGCCCCGCCGCGTCCATGCGCACGTCGATGCGGGCATAGCCGCTCAGGCCGAGGGCGCGATAGACCCGCTTCGCGAGATGTTGAATCTCCTCGGCTTTCCCTTCAGGAAGATTCCTGGCTTCCTCTGACCGAATCCCATACTTGGTTTGATACGTGCGATTCCATTTGACTCGTTCTGTCGCAATCCGGCGGGCGTCCTCCGGCAGCTGGTCCATAATCAACTCCCACACCGGCAAGACGTGGACATGCCCATTGCCCATGACTCCGACATAGAATTCGCGCCCTTCGATGTACTGCTCGATGAGGGCGCCGGTCCCGACGCTCGCATGGATGAATTCGATTCGCTCCTTGAGTTTGTCGTCCTCCTGGACAATGGACGCTTGCGAGATCCCGCGCGATGCTTCTTCGGTCACCGATTTGACGATGAGGGGAAAGGTCAGCCACTTCGGCCGCTTAACCCTCCGCCCCTGGGGCACCACCGTGAAATCCGGGAACGGGATGCGATGGAACGAGAACAGCTTCTTCGAGAGCACTTTGTCGCGCGCCAGCATCAACCCACGTGGGTTACAGCCGGTATAGGGCACGTGCAGCAGTTCCAGATACGACACGACGTTCTGATCGTACACCGCGACCCCGTCGAACTCTTCGAGTAGATTGAAGGCGATGTGCGGTTTCCCATCCTCGATGGCCGAGCGCAGCACCCCGAGATCGCTCTTGACCCCCAGCGGCGTGACGTCATGCCCGAGCGTGCGGAGCGTGGAGACGACATCGTATTCCGTCTTCCAGTCGGCGCTGGTCACGTCCTGTCCGGTGAGGGGCACATCCGGCGGCACCAGATCCTCGTGCATCAAGACGAGGATGCGGAGCCGTTTCATAGCGCCACCTGATGCCGCCCGCTGCGCAAGTAGGTCATCGTGTGGACGGTGAGGAGAATCGTGAAATCCAACTTGGCCTGCTCTTCCGCAAGCGGCAAGTGCAAGTGGAGCTGACGGCAGCGCTGAATCATGTCCTCCAGGACCTGATCGATCGTATATTGATATTCGCCGGTCCAGGCGGCGACCTTGCGGCGCACCTCTTTGCGGAAGCGGTTCAAGAAGATGGCAGCGCTCAGGTGCGCGGCATGGGCCGGGGCATCGGAAAACAGGCGCTTCAAGTCCGGATCATAAAAGGACGGTCGTTCAATCCCATAGTGGTTACGCTTGTGCTCGTAGTGCTCGCGCAGGGTTTTTTTCAGCTCGGGCAGCGGATCGACCGCCTCCTGCGTGACCACCTTGGGTGGTACCGTCGCCAGCCCCTTCATCAGCCCCTCGACATACTGCAGCTTCTTGAGTACCGGCCACCCCTTGTAGCGGTCGGCCCAGGTCGAGTCGGGCGTGAGCCAAACGGCGAAGGTCTCGGCAAAGTCCTCATCCGGATGGCTTTGCGCATACCACACATCGAGATGCCGCACGAAGCTCCGACTATAGGGCCGGGGACGGTAATATTTGGGATAGGGCTCAGACGAGCGCCCAAAGACCTGTTGCCGACGGCGGAGCCGGCGGAGGCGATAGGCATTTTCAATGGCGTGGCCGGCCTCATGCCGCAAAATGCGCATGCACCAGTCCGGGGTCCCGCCCTCGACTTCGAGCATCTGGTCCAGTTCCAGATTCGCGAGGCGCGGATGGGCCAGATAAAACGGCACGGCAATCCCCGGCACCCCATCCGGCGAAAACCATTCGTTGGACAGCCAACAGTGGGGACGGAAGAGGAGCTGGCGGGCGTCGAGTTCGGCGTAGAGTTGCTGGATTTGAGCGGACAAGAAGGCCCCGTCGAGGGTGACGCCGAGTTGGCTCATGGGGAGGTTCAAGAGCTGCTCGTTGGACCACGAAGCCCATTCCGGCTCATGATCATGG
>JBAXBK010000109.1:0-1959 GCA_037142015.1 Nitrospira sp.
ATGGTGCGCTCTTCACCCTGATGTACCAGGCCAGACTGTTTCGGAACGCACCGTTATAAAGCAGCCTACATTCACTTCCACATTAATCGCGCCATTCCCAGGATCTCTCGATTACCATTTCTAGTTGCCACTACGCGCTATTCCATAGGGAAATGGGAGCGAGAAGTCGTCTCCTCACGCCCTGCCTTGCGGATCGCTCCTTCCCCTCCTACACTACCCCTCCCTGCGAGGCCCCTATGCCCTGCTGGATTCGTTCATCTCGTGCTTCCCCGTGCAATGCTCCGTCTCGTACCACGCGGGACTATTGTTAAAGCTGGCGCTGACCCACTGTTCGGGTGTTGGTCACTATTCGGGACTTTTGTTATTAGGCCAGCGGCGTTAGGTGCGGCTGTTCGCATGAAATGCAGGAAACGGGGATAGCCAAGGGTCTGATACCGAGACACCCGCAGTCTGTCCGCCACGAGGGCCACAGCGGCGACCACGGCGAGGGAAGCCAGAAAGTATAATGGCCACACGTTCACAGCGGCCAGAGACGTGCTCCGCGCCAATTGGTACAGTACATAAAAATACATCCCTTCCTGCACGACAAATACAACAAGCGAATTACGCCCGACCGTTGAGAGCAGGGCCAGGTATTGCTCGGCTCGGGCCGTCTTGCCGAAGGCATAGACGATACTGAGCACACTCATTCCGAGCCCAATGAAAAGGAGCAGATAATGGGGACTGGGAGGGATGTTATGGTACGGCGACGCAAAGAGATTATAATAAAGCAGGTTGCCATCAACAATGACCGTGGATGCCAGCAGCATTTTGTATGTCACCCGCATGAGGACTGCCGAGGCCAGGGCCGTGATCGAGCAGCCAATGAGAAAGCGAAGCGTCCTTCCGTTCTGTCCTCTCGAACTGGAGCGAGCGAGCACTTCTCCGACACCGGTACCAAACAGATAGAGGCTGAACCAGGGCAGATACGGGAAGGTGGCCGCGGAGAAATCGGGTTGGTTTGACCCGAATACGAAATCTCTCAACACGAGCAGGAGTGGTGACTCAGGCTCCCATGTAACCCAGACCGCAGTACTCACAACGTAGACGACGAACGACAAGAAGAACCGCTTCCTCAGCGTCATCGCAGGAACCAGAATTGAGCCCATGATCACACACACAGCGATGGTGTCCGTGATGTACGCATGGCCAAACGCTGAGAGATAACTGTTATTGGCTGTATGCATCAGTGCCATCAATGGGTGGGCGATGACAAGCATGAATAATGCTTTGTCTATGACATGATTCCGAGTTTTCTCAAAATCGCCTGCCTGCATTTGCGACAATACCCCAAAGAGAATCCCGCTGAGCACCACGAAGATCGGCGCGGCAATCTTCCCGATTTCGACACCCAGTGGGACCGCCTCCCCTGCCACGGACTGTACAAAGTATGCGGAGCTAAAGTGAGCCAGGCACACAAACAGCATGGCGGTTCCCCGGGCTGTATCGAGCCATTTCAACCGGCCTGATTGCTGCATGGGATATTCTCCTTGAGCTCCTTGATTCCCTGATCTCGCGTCTACGAGCTGTTCACAAATTAAAGGGGCAAGACATCCCTTCCTGGCATACATCCTGGCAGGAGGCCTCTCCAAGGACGATGAAGGTCCTGGAAACGCAACCCGCAGGTGGTTCCATGGAAGAAACTGCGAGAGATTACAGGGTCGGTGGAGGTCGGGAGGTGCGCGAGGCTACGAACAGATAGTAGGGAGGAATAACTGCGGCCGGACAGCCACAGTGCGTGCCGACATTCTGTAGCCTGAATCTGGCTTCTCCAGAGTGTGCCTGGCTATCCGCACACAGGAGAGATCCCTGATCATCGAACCGGTCAACTTCATTTTTAGTATCGACACTCTCTTGGGCAGAATGGGTTGGGGTGAAGTCTCCATAGTAGGCGACATCAACAAAATAGGGTAGTAGGAG
>JBAXBK010000110.1:0-1952 GCA_037142015.1 Nitrospira sp.
GGTTCTCACGACTATTTGGGGGGGGGCAATAGTCGTTGTCAGCCTTTGAGAGTGAATTTGGTGTGGTGGAGGGTAAGTAGTCTGAGTTTGAAGTGTTCGAAATTTCGGTAGCCATAGGCACGTCGCTGGAGGGCACCGATTTTGTTGTTGATCCCTTCGAGGGGACCCGTGGAGATCCGTTCGTCGTACCAGTTGAGCAGGCCCCAGCGGTAGCCTTGCAGCGTCTTGGCCATCGTTTGCAGTTGGCGGATGGCGGAGGCATTGGCTCGCCGGCACCAGTCATCCAGAAACTTCCCTGCGGCACGCTTGGACGACCACTTCCAGAACAGCCGCAGCTCCTCCTTGAGGTAATAGGCGATAGCCAGCGGTTCATTCAGTTTCAAGGCTTCCATCAGTCGGGCCTTCTCGTCGATCCTGTCGTTCTTCTGGAGGTTGGCGGAGTTCTTCAACAGCAGCCAGCGGATCCCTTTCAGGACATCGCGTTGCAGTTGGTCTTTCAGTTCCCGGTACAGATCGCGACGCAGCGCCGTCAGTTTGTCGTTCATGAGTTTGATCACATGAAAGTGATCGAATACCAGCTTGGCCTTGGGGAGGTGTTTCATCACGGCCGCGATGTAACCACCCGCCATGTCAGTGGCCACGGCCTTGATCTTCGCTCCGGCCTGTTTGAGCCGGGAAAAGAAGCCTGCCACGGCGGCCTGACCGCGTCCCTTCACCACCGACACGATCGCCCGCGTGTCGAGGTCCAGGACCACCGTCACGAACTTGTGAGACTTCCCCAGATAGTTCTCATCGATCGCCAGACGCTTCAGTTCCTTCAGTCCCGGCTTCGCCAGTTTCTTCAGCCGCTGCACGTCGATCTCGCAGACCGTGTTCCACGACACGCCGAACGTCTCGACCACATCCTGGATCGTCAGCCGCGACAACCAAAACTCGATGGTCTGGACGAAGTCCTTCGTGATCTGCCGTTGCCCTTCGACGAAGGTGGGTTGATGCCAGGTCTTACTCCCGCACGACAGGCATCTCACGCGAGGGACCACCATCGCCACGAACACCGCCTTCAACCCCAAAGGAGCTGCCTTCCACCATCGCGGCTTACGCTCGTCCCGATGAACCCGCCGACAACCACAGCCCCGACACCGCAGCGACTCGCGCGGTACCGAGACCACAACATACAATGCCCCCTCGTCCTCCCACGTCTCCTCGACATCGTAGCCAGTCAATCCCATCGCCCGGTACAATGCTAATGCGGACATGCTGCCATCTCATCTGGAATGTCGTGCCTCGAAACACAACTCCACTCGTGACCAGCATGCCCGCCCTTTGCAACCCTACCCCCCCAAATAGTCGGGAGAACCGACTATTCCCAGTGATCATCTCGCCTCTTCGCCGTGTTACCAAGGCGATCGGGTGTTGGCAAATTCCTGATCAGACTTTGATTACTTAGCAAGTGCCACCTCAAACCAGTAGTCAGATGAAGAATCTGTTATCCCTGACGATCGCTGACTTACTACCAATAAAGAAAGCTTGTGACAATCCGCCTGAATTATTGGGATGTCCGTGCATCTCACTTCGTTCGACTGGTGGCAAACGCAGAATTTACTTGACGCTTCAATTTCATCAGACGATTGTTAGTTCAATCAACGACCACAATTTGAATTGCTGTGTCGTCTCGTCTGTTCCTTAGCGCCCCAAGGAGCCACATTATGGTCAGTCACGGTCAATCCACATCCGTGTTTCTTCCCTGCCAGACTGTGTTTGCACACCTCATCGCCGGCCTGAGTTGTGTTGTGATCATGGCGAGTCAGGTGCAGGCGGCCGATCAAACCGCCAGCCAACAGATTGCCAATCGTGTCGACGGTCATTTGGCGGCCGGCGAATTTGGTCCCGCCTTGGATCTTGCCCGGAACGTGGCCGATCCTCTCATGCAGGCTGCCCTGGTGGAAAAGGTT
>JBAXBK010000111.1:0-1928 GCA_037142015.1 Nitrospira sp.
GGCTTTGTGGGGATAGTTCACAAGGCAGTAAAGTTTTCATTGGCGCTCAAGCGGCCTGTGCGCTGGCCCGAGATTGCGCCGTTCTCCAGTTCCATGGCAACAACTCGTCCAACCGACGCGCTGGATAGCCAGCTATTCGCGATAGGACATCTGTCAGCCAGGCTTGGGGATCGACGCCATTCATCTTCGCCGTGACGATAAGACTGTACATTGCTGCTGCGCGCTGGCCGCCCCGATCAGATCCGCAGAACAGCCAGGATTTTCGGCCCAATGCGATCCCACGCAATCCCCGTTCGGCGGCGTTGTTGGACATACAGACATGGCCATCTTCAAGGAACAAAGTAAAAGCGGCCCATCGCTTGAGGATGTAATTCATGGCCTTGACGAGATCGTGCCCACGCGCGAGGCGGCCAATCTGCTCGCACATATAAACCCGAAGCGCGTCAACCAGGGGGCGGCTCACGGATTGACGCACCATCAATCGTTCCTCGGCGCTCTTGCCATTGATGGATCGCTCAGTCTCGAAGAGGGCGTCAATCCGGCGCACCATTTCCATCGCGATGGGGGACAACGGGATCTCTTTCTTGCCCGAGGCTTTTCGTCGCGTGTTTTCCTCCACGTCAGCCATGATGAAGAAGGGACGTCGCGCATGAGCCCAACAGCCCGCCTCCAAGATCAGGCCCGGCCGTCGCCCCGGCAGATAGAGCTTGCTGTAACCATCATAGGCGTCCGCTTGTAGGATGCCCGTATATCCAGCCAGATGTCCCTGAGGATGCTCGCCCTTTCGATCACGCGAATAATAAAACATCGCCGCTGGCGGATCAGAGCCGCCAAAAGGCCTGTCGTCACGCACATAAATCCAGCATCTCCCGGTGTCAGTCTTTCCCCTCGCCAGCACCGGAACAGTGGTGTCATCTCCATGCAGTCGCTTTGCGGCCAGCACATGGGCCTCGACAAGACGATGAAGAGGAGCAAGCGCCATGCAGATTGATCCCACAGCGTCAGCCATCGTCGATAGCGCAATCGGAACCCCTTCCAGGGCATAACGCTCCGCCTGACGGTTCAAGGGTTGATGCTGTCCGAACTTTTCAAAGACAATCATCGCCAGAAGGCTGGGGCCAGCCCATCCCCTTGCAACAGAATGGAACGGTGCTGGAGCTTGCGACACCTTCTCGCAATCGCGGCAACTGAACTTCTCCCGCACTGTCTCAATGACCTTCCACTGACGCGGCTGCGATTCTAGCGTCTGCGTCACATCCTCGCCAAGTTTGCGCAGCCGGGAACCGCCACAGCACTCACAGGCCGTAGGCGGATCAATCACGACGCGCTCGCGGGGAAGGTGTTCGGGGAACGTTTTGCGCTCGGTGCGTTTGCGCGTGAAGGCTGTCACATTCGTCGTATTGGCGACCGCCACTTCCGCCGCCAACTCATCTTCCGTGGCGCTCGATTCCAGTTCCTCAAATGTGAGTGCCAGTTGTTCGATCAATCGCGCAGAGCGCTCTGATCGCTGGCCGTAAATTTGTCTTTGGAGTTTTGCTATCTGCAACTTCTGATGAACAATCAATGCTGCGTCTTCTGACACCTTGGCCAGCGCCACTGCAAGTTCCGCCCTGAGAGTGGCGACTTCTTTGGCGAGGGTTTTAGAAGAAGCTTTCATGCGACTCAGTGAATCATAAATCCACTGATTTGAGGCGCCCCAAAAGGGAGTTTGCGCAAAATTATTTTCGTTCAGCCTGCGCTTTGGGGCCGCCAGGTCATGCGAGGGTTTCGCCAGTCGATGCCCTCAAGCATATAGGCCATCTGCGCTGCCGAAATCGACACGGCGCCTCCAGATGCGCTGGGCCAGATGAAGGAGCCACGGTCAAGGCGCTTGGCATAAAGCGACAACCCGACACCATCATGCCAGAGGATCTTGGTGAGATCCCCAC
>JBAXBK010000112.1:0-1786 GCA_037142015.1 Nitrospira sp.
ATCTGCGCCGCCACGCCGCCCGTGCCCCCGAACAGCCCGCACCAGCCCAGGGTCACAAAGCCCCAGTGCAACGGCGCGGCAAAGAGTTCATCGACAAACCAGAAGGCATGGCCCCACTCGTTGAGGCCCACGTTCGGGAGAATCATCATCGGGCCCACGATGGCGCCCACCAAGGGGAAGGAGACCGCCTTGCTGAACTGCGGCAACCGGGTCATGGCATACAGGTAGCTCGCCACGCCACAGGTGATATAGAGCGGGAACGTGAAGTAGAAGGCAATGATATGGCTGGCGGTGAAGCTGGTGTCGCGGATGATCACCTGATGCCACGAGGCATCCTGCTCCAAGGTATACGAGCCGGCCCAATAGACGCCGAACACGTAAATGGCGAGCCACATCATCCAATAGAAATACCGCTTGAGTTCCGTCTTGGGATCCACGTTGGCGACGTTGCGATCGCGTGTGTTCCAAATCCAGCCCAGCGTGGCCGCCGAGAAGATGATGTTGGAGATTACGTTGAAGCGCCACAGGCCCATCCAAACATTCTCGAACTCCGGGGTCATGGAGTCCAAGCCGTGGGAATACCCGAAGACGCGTTGGAAAATGACCTCAGAACCCACCGCCGCCAGCATGGCAAACCAGCCAATCTTGAGCGGCTTCGAATCGTACCAGAGAGACATGTCATAGCCCCGATCAACACCGCCCCATGTTGTAGCCATACGCTTACCTCCTTACTAAATTAACTTAAAACCACCCCAATGCTCGATACGTTCATGCAGCCGCTTATGTTCATCACACCAACTTAGAGACGCCACAATGATCACATAGTATAAATGATCACATAGTTATATGATGGATGAAATCCTAACTCCGTTTGATATCGGTGTCAACAGAATCGGGGCACATAACACTTCTGAGGCTACATGCTTTGTCAATGCATATATCATGCCGAACGTAAAATGGACCAGGGCAAGCGATGATTGTCTGGGAAAAACAATATCATCGAGATCAATCGATGTTCGTAAATGCATCCGGATATTGACCCTGTACGTACAGGGTCAATGTCAAACCTCTCACGCAAGACGAGCGTGACTCATATAAATTTAGGAGAGGGGTATGATACGCCGAAGCTGCCTGGCAAAACCACCGCGGGTCAAGGCTCCCATCATCGAAATAGGCAACCCTGCCTCACGCAAGCCCTTCGCCGTATAGTGATGACAATGGTGGAATAGATGATAGGACGACCTGGCGACACAAAACCGACTGTTACCGACAATGCCTACCGGCTCTTCTGATGCAATGGTCGCTCGGAGATAGGACCGCAGTCTCCGATACCCAGCTTTACTGATCTCAAACTTAAAGGCTTCAACCGGAGGCTTCTGAGCCCGCTCGGCCCAGATCGATTGATGAATCCCTACTTCGACGACACCCTCCGTCGGTAAAAAAAGCGCACGGAGCACCCCTATAAAGCCTTGACGCTTCTCCAAATACCACGCGCGCTCTGCATAGCCCCACTCTTCATAGCCACGCGCCCCTCCTGGAGCGTCATCCGGTCCGGTGACACCCTCGTCGCCTCTGATATGGGCCTCCGGCACTTCGACAGGCAACGCGATCATTGAATGTGCCGCATCGAGTGACACGACGATTGAAATAGAGTCCTGAGTCTGAAGCTTAGGGTCAGGCTTTGCAATCATACACAACACCTGTCATGCAGATCGGAAGCGTCTTACAACAACAATGGAAGAAAGCGGGAATAATCTACTTCTAGACAAGAAAAGAGTCAACCTTG
>JBAXBK010000113.1:0-1663 GCA_037142015.1 Nitrospira sp.
CCGCGACTGACAGTTGATCCTCCCTCTCGGAACGCACCTCCTTCTGCCGACCACTTGCCCTTGCTGATTCGTGGGCGTAAGATCGGCCATCCCCGCTCACCTACATCGATCGGAGGTGCTATGGCTGTCCGCACCACTCCCTTAAAACCACGGGTTTCTCTCGACCGAAGCATCGAACGGATGCGGAATCAGCTCACCGAATTCGCCCCGTTTCTGGGCAAAGGCAAGCCAACGTGCAGTCTGGAAGAGTTCGATCTGGAAGCTGAACGGCTGATCGAAGAACTGCTGGGGCAGACATCCGACTTGCTGCATGCTTATGAGTATGCAGAGTTGGGTGAGGCGGCAGGATTGGTCAACATGACGGACGAGGCGCCGGAAGGCACCGGCATGGATAGTCAGCGGCAAAGCCTGTTACAGCGCGGCCGCGTGTTGGAGAGCTGTGTATCGGAATTGGAAGCGCGCAGGTCTACAGGGACGAAGAAAAGCAAGATTGTGCGAACCCTCATCGGCCCGCAGATCGCTGAGCATATGTCCAATGAAATCCGTAACGTGTCGCAGGACGCTAGCCTACGACAGGCCGGACAACTGATGCAGGATTGGAAGCTGGGATCTCTACTCGTTACAAACAGCCAATCGTATGTCGGTATCATCACCGATTCGGTCCTGGCCCGCGAGGTGGTGGCCAAGGGGCTGGATCCCAATACGACTGTTGTCAAAACCTGCATGCGGATACCTGTGGCAACTATCGAAGGTGATCGGCCGATTATCGATGCCGTGCACATGATGAAAGAGCGATCGACTCGGCATCTGGCCGTGACGCAAGATGGACAGATTATCGGTGTGATCTCCGTCTCCAATATTCTGCGGTACTACTCAGGTATCGCCTAGCAGTAGGTCGCGCGTCGTTCATGAATTGTGAGCGAGAAAAGCGAGCCGTGCGCGGCAGGCGCGAATCGCGAAGATGAAACATCCGACCCGTTCCGCTTTTCTCGTGAGTCTCGCGCGAAAAGCAAGATACGTTTCTTGTTCATGGCATCTGTTCTGATTTTTAGTCATTCGCTCCTAATCAGAACTGGAGGTGAGCGATGGGTCCAAATAAGGCGATCGTGAAAGAGAACAGTCTCTATGAGGTGGTGGGGGGGAAGATGATTAAGGAAGGGTTCGCCAGCCGGCAGGAACTTGAAGACTACGTGAAGCATCATTATTTGACGTTGCCGGTGCTCGACAAGGCGGGGAACCCGTGGCTGCTTGATGGGAAACCGGTGTATTGTCTCCGTGGCACCCAATACGAAACCGTAGACGATCAAAGGATCCACCTCGCGCGTTGCCCAGATTGCGGTGGTATGGGAATCAGATCAGATGAGTTTACGGTCGAATCGGATTGCATTCGTTGCACAGCCTGCGGGCATGAATTCGATGCGCGCTTGGAAATGATGGAAACATAAAGAAGGGGGTAGCCCGGTAGGTTTTTCATGCTCATGGAACCCCCATAATGAAGCTGTGGTCGTTCGACGTGTGCAGTGAGGACAGCCTGGCTGTTCCCCTTACGGCGAGGTTAGGACAATCGGAAGGCTCTCGCCTGGGTTATATATAGTAAATGGTATCTCAGTGTCTGCCAGTGGGTGGGTGAAAAGGTTGCATCCGCAACTCATGTATTCCAAGG
>JBAXBK010000114.1:0-1635 GCA_037142015.1 Nitrospira sp.
GCAGCCATTCTCATTATGGGCTAGCGTGAGGCGTGCGGGGCGGAGTTCTGAATGGGGGGATTCCTGGTGAATGCGGGTGTTCACGGGTTGTCACACGATTGTAACTTGTACTTTTGGGCCCGTACCGGCATTGCTTGGCGCATGAATGCGCGCGCCTTCGACCACCTGATCGGACGCTGGCGCGCCGTCTCCGCCACACTCCCGGATCGGCGCACAGGCGACAACTCGCGCTATGCCATGGCCGACATCGCCCTGTCGGCGTTCTCCGTCTTTTTCACGCAATGCCCTTCGTTCCTGAGTTTCCAACAGAACATGGAACAATCTCGCGGTCGCAACAACGCCCGTTCCCTGTTCCAGGTCGAGCACATTCCCACCGACAATCACATCCGCCAGACGCTCGATCCGATTGAACCCAGCCACCTCTTCAGTCTGTTTGATGATCTCCACAGTGCCTTCGAGCAAACCGGTTTGCTCACCGCCATGCGGGCGGTGGAGAACACCCGGCTCATCGCGCTGGATGCCACCTGGTACTTTTCTTCCCAATCCAAAAACATCCATTGCTCCAACTGTTCCTGCCTCCAGCACGCTGACGGCAAGACCACGCACTTCCACAGTGCCATCACGCCGGTGATCGTCAGCCCGGGACACAAGCAGGTCGTGTCGCTGCGCCCGGAGTTCATCACGCCGCAGGACGGGGCGGTCAAACAAGATTGCGAAATCAACGCCGCCAAACGCTGGCTGACCGCGCACGCCGCGCGTTACTCCACCGGCAACGACACCGTGCTGGGCGATGATCTCTACGCCCATCAACCCCTCTGTCGTCAGGTGTTGCTGCACGGGTTTCATTTCCTCTTCACCTGCAAGCCCGCCTCCCACACGCACCTGAGCCAGTGGGTCGAAGCCCTCGAACCAGATCGCGACCGGCACACATCCAAGCTCAAGGTCAAAGGCCAACGCAACCGCTGGGAGCATCACCAGTATCGCTGGGCCAACGCTGTGCCGCTCACCGACAGCGACGACGCCTTGAAAGTCAACTGGTGCGACGTGACCGTGACGGACGACGCCGGAAAAGTTCTTTACCGCAACGCCTTCGTCACCGACTGGCAGATCAGTGCCGGCAACGTGGCCGGCCTGGTGGCCGCCGGACGGGCGCGGTGGAAGATCGAAAACGAAAACAACAACGTGCTCAAGAACCGGGGCTATCATCTGGAACACAACTTCGGCCACGGCAAAGAACATTTATCCAGTCTCTTGCTGACGATGAACCTGCTGGCCTTCGGGCTGCACACGCTGCTCGAGTTGACCGATGAAAGCTACCGCCTGATCCGCACCACGGTGGGAGCACGGCGCAAATTCTTCACCCACCTGGAGGCCCTGACCACCTATCTCCATTTCGAGACCTGGGAGCGGTTGATGGATTTCATGATGCGGGGACTGGAAATCGGGCCCTACGCCGTGCAGAAAAGCTGAGACCGACATCCCCGGAAGAAAACACGCCACAAACGCGTGCGGCCGCGCATTGTCCGTGTTGGATTTCGCGGCGCAACATTGACTCCAGCCGCCATGCCTTCCAGTCCTCTCCAGCTTCCACCTGCTCCCACCCCACGCCGCTTTCCAATACAATTACAATTGCTG
>JBAXBK010000115.1:0-1598 GCA_037142015.1 Nitrospira sp.
CTCATCCTTACCCGAAAAAAGTTACAAGTTTCGAGCACAATTTACAAAGTTCGTGATCGCGATCGGCGGATTTGCTGTGATTTCGCAGTTCATGCAGATTGGCGTCGGTATTGCTGTATGTCCGGGAGTTGCCACTCACCGATGGGGGGCATGACAGCCATGACGGCGTTGGGAAGGAGTCTGATCCGGAGACCGTCTGATGACATCACTCATCGACCTCGAACCCGCTGCGTGGAGTGAAAAACAATTCGGTGCCTGTGACCTAGGCGACACGCGGCGGACGCAGCGGCTTGTCCGTTATTCGCAACAAATGGCAGAGAAGCCGGATGCCTCGACACCGCATCAGACCGAAGGCTGGGCCGACTGCAAAGCCGTGTATCGACTGTTTGGGCGGTCGGAAGTTACATTTGAAGCCGTCACCGCAGCGCATTATCAGAACACGAGAACTCTGCCGCCGGGACGCTATCTGGTCGTCAGCGACACGACCGAAATCGACTATGGATACAAGAGCGAACGCAAGGGGCTTGGACCGCTCACGGCCAAGCAACGCCGTGGCTTCTTTCTGCATTCAGCACTCGTGATTGACGCGGAGAGTCATCAGGTGATGGGGCTCGGCATGCAGGAACTCTGGGCACGTGCGGCGGGAAAACGGAACCGTGTGCATCGAGTCAACTGTCGCAAACGTCCGACAGAATCGGAAGTCTGGGGCCGCGTCATAGACGAAGTGAATGGACTCGGGTCGGGCATTCAGTTCATTCACGTGTGTGATCGCGGAGCGGACAATTTCGACGTATTTGCTCATCTGTATTTGAAAGGGGACAGCTGGGTTATCCGCGCGGCTCAACTGAAACGCAAGCTTCGCACTGCCGATGGGACGGTGCTGAAACTGGATGCAGTCCTCGCCACGGCAACGTTGAAAGGAAGCTATCAGATCTGGGTCTCCGCGAACAAAAACCAGAAAGCTCGCTGGGCGCACGTGGAAGTTCGCAGTACGTCGGTGACGATGCTCCGTCCACGCGAAGGCGCTACGACGTTCGTGATGGACAACGAAGTCTGCGAGGTTCCTACTAACGTGGTGGAAGTCCGGGAAGTCAAAGCGCCGAACGGTTTTGAGGCGATTCGCTGGGTGCTGTACACGCACGAGTCGGTTGCATCGTTCAACGATTGCATCCGCGTCATTGAAATGTATGAACAACGTCCGGTGGTAGAGGAATATCACAAGTGCCTGAAAACCGGTTTGCAGGTTGAAGGCCGTCAATACGAAACCGCAGATCGACTGAAGCCAGTGATTGGTGTCATCTGCGTACAGGCCGTGCGTCTGCTGCAACTTCGCGATGTGGCTCGTCAAGCTCCGGAGACTCAGGCCAAAAAACTGGTGCCGCTGGAATGGGTGGAAGTACTTGGTAAGATCACCCGTCGGCCACGAGCGATCAGCACCGTGCGAGAATTCATGAGAGCTCTCGCCGGCCTTGGTGGCTTCCTCGGTCGAAAGTCCGACGGCGACCCCGGCTGGCAAACCATCTGGCGTGGGCTCGAAACCCTCATCCTCGCACTCCGCGGTTACCACGCCGCTCTCAAAAAATGTGGGTAAGGATGAG
>JBAXBK010000116.1:0-1576 GCA_037142015.1 Nitrospira sp.
GAGGTTTGTCGGTCGAAAAAGGCGCACGCGTTCGACCTGACTCAAGCGGGACGGACGAGACTGGCGCGAAAAGCGCGACTCGAAGTTCGAGATGCGCGCTTTGAGTCCCGGATCACGTATCCCGGATCGCGAATCGCATATCCCGCATCTCGTATCCCGTATCTCGTATCTCGCATCCCCTCTCCCTGTTCCGCGTTTCCTCCCTTCAGGGCAAACAACAACGTTCGTGCCACGGCAGGCTTCTCCGCCTCGACGTGCGTGACATAAACCGGACTGATGATGTGCTAGCTCCCGAGGCATTCTGCCCCCTTGCCAGATAGTAGCGTATAAGCTACACTTGCCGATATGGAAGCGACTCCCAAAGAGCTTCATGTCTATGTCACCGAAGATGGTCGCGAACCTTTCAATGAATGGCTTGCATCTCTTCGCGACAT
Organism: Nitrospira sp.; assembly: GCA_037142015.1. Classification (GTDB taxonomy): domain Bacteria; phylum Nitrospirota; class Nitrospiria; order Nitrospirales; family Nitrospiraceae; genus Palsa-1315. The sequence continues at coordinate 435 of JBAXBK010000116.1, forward strand.
CAGGGCTCGCGCAAAGATCCGGGTACGGTTGGATCGAGTTAGCATAGGCAATTTGGGAGATTGCCATGCCGTCGGCGAAGGAGTGCAGGAACTACGAATCGATTATGGCTCAGGCTATCGCCTGTATTTTGGCCAAGAAGGGGCAACGATCGTGCTGCTCCTTTGCGGAGGCGACAAAAGCACACAGAGCAAGGATATTGAAACGGCCAAACGGTATTGGAACGAGTACAGGAGGCGGTTATGAAAAAACGTACAGCCTATCAACCGGATTTGATCGACAGCCTGCGCGATGCAGGCGAGGCGAAAGAGTATTTGAATGCGGCCTTGGAGGAAGATGATCCTGAATTGTTCCTACTGGCATTGAGAAACGTGGCCGAAGCCCAGGGGGGCGTGGGGCAACTCGCCGAAAAAGCCAAGCTCAACCGTGAAAGTCTATACAAGATGCTCTCAGAGCGTGGGAACCCCGAACTCAGAAGTCTCGATGCGCTCCTCCATGCATTAGGGTTCCGCCTCGCTGTAACGGCGACTCGCTAGCCCGCATTATTCATGACGGTTCGTCGCGAAATCGCGCAGTCGCTTTGCGAGATGGGCATGCGGAGCCGCGAGATCCCGAGGCGTACTTGAACAGTACGTCGAGGGGGCGAGTGGCGAGCCTGCCAGCCGAAGGCGCGTCGCAGCAGCGAATCCGCGATTGCAGCAGAAGCGCTCATGAATAATGCGGGCTAGGCCTGCAGACGGGAAAAGATGTCAGGAGCCATTATCGGCACCCACACATACGCGTGACTCAGAACGCGGTGCATCAAACATCCGGACAGAGGGTTCGCGCCGGTCGGTCCATTCGTGCATCTCAGCTCGCTACCGTGAGGGCTCACCCTAAACCGGACAAGTCATGTGCTACAAAAGCCTGGCGGATGATGTGCTATCTACACATTCGATCACCCCTGGACACCGTCTATCCGTTTCAAGTACGACTACGCCAGCGGCGACAGCGATCCCAACGACAGCAAGAACGGCCGCTTCAATCCGCTCTTCGGAACGCAAAATTTCCCGTTTACGTACACAGGCATTTGGTCTCTGTTCAAGCGGGCAAACATCAGTTCCCCCGGCTATGTTGCGTCCGTGGAACCGCTGAAGGATGTCCA
>JBAXBK010000117.1:0-1541 GCA_037142015.1 Nitrospira sp.
AGCTGTCCGGCGTCCACAGGGGTCGAACACGGCGAAACTGCGTAACTAGAGCTTGGTGACCAATCCAGGTCCACACAGGCGGTCGGGCTTGCACCAAACCTCCCGAGCGTAGTGGTAAAGGGGGCCTCATCCGAAAACAAGGCCCATGCCAAGGCCGAGCGCTACGGCAGTAAGGTTGCCAGCCTCTTACTGCACAACCTTCCCAGCGTCCTGTCGAAACAAAACACTGGGTGCGGGGGGGGGGGGACTAAACAGGACAGGACAATACGACATCACAGGGACGGGAACAAACGGGACAGGTGGAGGGAACTGGAACAACAAGAGGGGGAAACGAGGGCAGGGACAACAGGACGGGCGAAGATACAGGAACACGGACAACGATACACCACTGCAAGCGGGGAAAACTCGTCGGCGTGACCAGCAGCAAAGAGAGTGGGTAAAACCGGGAGCGGGGGACAGGTACAAGAGATCAAAGGACATGCCGTCAGGAGGAATGAACTCCGTTCGCGCACCCTAAACCGCCCAAGTAGCAGTCACAGACACTGTGAACTGAAGGAGACAGGACAGGTACGGTGGATCAATGGTCATGCATATGAGTCGTATGCACCAAAAGCCTCCACTATAGCAGTCACTATTCTATCCAACACAATGCACTGCATAGTATGTGATAGGTACAGTGGGTCAATGGTCGTGCACACTGAAAGGGTTAGAAACGTGTATGCACCCAAAGCAGCCATAGTAGCAATCACAGTTCCACACGGTACAATAGTCATAGTAGCAGTCGCAATTATAGTTGCACCACAGTCACAATGCCAGCATAGTCACACTCGTTAAATTACCCACACAGCACACACCACAAGCATTGTCACGCGCACATGAATCACACCCACAAACAAGACACACCAATACACAGGCCCTCAATGGTCAGCCGCAACAACAGCGACCACTGTTTGGAGGATGCTATCGCCACACCGCGACAACAGAAAGAGCCCACCTGGAACCACGCACACAGCGCAGGAACCGCCTCCTCTGACTGAGTTTCACTCACTAAATCAAAGTGTCTCAATCAGTTGCACAGAATCGGTTAGCCACACACCATTACACGAAGCCCGCAGCGGACTTGCGGCGCACCTACAGCTATGGCGGACTGCAAGCGCACCGCAGGAACAGAAGCCAGCACCCAGGGGACTTGAAAGCCCATCGACAGCCGTCGAACACTGCAACTCCCCGACTCTGTCTGGGTCGACAAAGTGGGTTTGAGCTCGTTGCACCAAACCCGCAGCCGCCGCAGCGGCCACAGGTGTTGGCAGTGGGAAATCAAGGACGAACAGTCCTAGGGAGCAAGAGCAACCCAAGACCGCCGCCCTCGAGACCCGCCAAAAGGCAAACGTTCAACTCTGGCATCCACCAGTTTTACTAGCCTGTCTAATGCGTCGGCCGTCGATGGGCTAGCCCCTTGGCAGCGGCGCTGCCCTCGCTTCTGATGCATCGCGGTTAACACCCACGCCACGAGAAGGCTCTGCGCGTCCCTCTGACACCAG
>JBAXBK010000118.1:0-1540 GCA_037142015.1 Nitrospira sp.
CTCTCCGGGGGATATGTCTTTCAATACCCGAAACTGGAACCGGCCCTGCGGGCGATCCTGGCGAAGGGATAAAGGAGGGGTGCCGTGGCCCTCAGCGATCGGTCTATCTGGATCCAGTCGTGCTCTTGGGACCCTACTTGTATTTCCGTCAGGTCAGAGCGTGATTGGCGACACACCTCAACCTTGAAAGGTCAAATAAGGAGGGTTCGGCCATGATTAGGCAAGTCATACAGGCAGGCTCTATGCTGCTCATTCTTGTAGCAGCTCTCTACTCCCCTGACGTAGCCGCGGCACATGGGACAGCGAGCGGAGAAGACGATCCCTGCTTGCGCCGAGTCGGTGAGCGCGTGGTGCATTTCAACGCCTATCAGCCGCAATACGAGCTGAAAGGTCAATATTGCACAGACATTCCCCAGGAAGGCGACACCTTTCTGGTCGTGGATCTGGTGGACCCAGCGTTACGCACTGAGCCGGTCGGCATGCGGATCGTGAAGGGTACCAATGGGGCAGAAGGTGAGATTGTGGCAGATATTCGTCCGAGCACCCACCATGACGGCGTGCTCAGGGGGGAAGTCAAGCTGGACGAGGGCCTGTATACGGTCATCCTTGCGACAGAGAAGCAGAATCTGATGAAGCGCCCGCAGTATCTCTTGCGGGTACACATGACAGATTATCAGAAGCTGGCGCGCACCGTGATCATTCCACTGCTAGGAGTGCTGCTAGTGGCCTGGCTCGGGTACAAACTCGTACGATCGAAGTGGCTGCGGAATCGGTGGGCCGTCCTCCGTTCCTAGGAAACCTGGCGTACCGGTACGCGATCATATGGTGTACAAACTCACGTCCGAAGACTATTGCCGCTCGTCGCTGACGCCTCAGAGCAATGTGATGAGGGATCGGCTTAAGAGCCAGGAATCAGAGGGAACTCTCGATCAGGCCCTGCCCTCGTGGAATCGTTTGCATCAACGATCGGTGTTTTTAAAATCATTCGTGCCGCTTGCGGGGCTGTGTTTACTTGGGCTGTCAAGTTGTTGATAATTCACAAGGAGGAACGCACATGAAGATCACAGGCATTCATATTGCGGCAGGTGTGATGATGGGCCTTTTGTTGACCGGCGCAGCCGGGGCTGCTGACCAGCCCATGAGCCAAACTCCGTACGCGCATGGAGACGAGGATAAGCTCCCACATGGCGTGATCGGCGTCTCGCTCCAGGTCGGGGCTGAGCGTATCGGCGATCCGGCGGTGCTCTATGTCGGTATGGTGCATCCGGAGGGACCGGCTCACCAAGCCGGGCTCAGGCATGGGGATGAGATCATGACCGTGGATGGTACGGCTGTCTCGGGAAAAAGTTATGAGCAGGTGGTCAAGATGATCCGTGGAGAATCTGGAACCATCGTGAAGTTGGGAATCAAGGGTGACGGAGGAACTCGAGAACTTTCCATCACACGTACGGCCGGTGACAAACTTTCGAAAGGTCCGGCGGGATCGCACGGCAGTTCCACCAAATAGGAGTTCCTCGTGGTGAGTTATATCAAAATCCTC
>JBAXBK010000119.1:0-1466 GCA_037142015.1 Nitrospira sp.
CTGCCCAAGCAGGAGATACAAGAAATCCTGGACGAGATTGCGGGGCATTAGCAGAAACCGTGAACCGTGAGTATGCAACGAATGGACCCTTCGCGAGTTCTGGAAACGACATCCCATGGCGAAAGGTCTTCTGGAAGCGATGCTCGGAGGGCGAGTTTCAGCAATTCTCACCACGAAACGAAGGTTATTTCCTGAAATGACCCGCAGACTTCACATTTCCATGGAAAGCCTCGTCGGAACGGCTGCTTAGCATTTCTTCGCCATGCCGACAAAGCCCTACCCGACCGCACTCCGCATGACCGACCTCACATTCAGCAACAAGTTGGATCGGCGGAGGCAGGATCGAAGGCCTCATCGCGCACGTCCAGGATGAGTTCATAGGGAGCCATGGGCGAGAAGTTCGCTCGCAAGGCAATACGGTTCCCGACCACATTGGCTTGCGCGCTCCGCTCAATCAACGTCGCGAGACGGAGAAGATCCACCAATGGACCACCGATCCACTGCTCAGTGATTTCCGTTTGATGCGAAGTGCCGACTTCAAGATTCATGGCCGGTCCGAGCTGCGTGTACTCAGACAGCCGATCGTGCGCCGAATTGGAAGCGTACTTCCGTATCTCGGCTGCGAACATCCTCAACCCCTTCACCGACCCGACTATGCGCCACTCATTCGCAGCAGCATCTCGACCGCAGAAAAATCCCAACTCGCGCCAAGCCCGGCGCGTTGATTCTTTAGTTTCATCACTCGGCATCACGTTTCTCCTCAACAGGATGCTGGAAAAGTCTGCCAGCCTGTCTGGAAGGTTAAGGCCCAGGTCAAGGCTGAGAAAAGTGAGGGAATTTTTAGGGAGGGGGCCTTATCTCTCCCTTGATGATGTCGGGTGGAGGGAGAACGGGAACTGGCGATATTACGCAATGACTTCCACTTGACGAGTGAGAACCGTCAGAGGCATCCCCTTTTCAGCACGCACTTCAAGACACTGCTTGATTGCGTCCTGCACATTAGCTTGCGCTTCCGCCTCCGTCTTACCTTGACTGAGGCATCCCGGAATAGCAGGGCATTCAGCGATGTAGACTCCATCTTCATCACGCGTGATGGTGATCGTAAACTTCATGGCGGCTCCTCTGATTATTCACAACCGCACTGGTCAAGACGCAACTTCCAAGATTTTCGACTGCGCCCACGGTTTTATTTTTGCGAGCTTTGCGCCTAGCATGCGTTCCGCCACTTCTGTGTCATAGACCGCTTGTGCCCGAAGCCAGTAGCCATTCGAAAGACCCAAAAACCGGCACAGCCGCAAGTCAGTATCAGCGGTAATGGCTCGTTTGCCCGCCACAATATCGCCGATGCGCTGCGCAGGCACACCGATCTCCTTCGCCAATCGATACTGGCTGACCCCCATTGGCATGAGAAATTCTTCGAGCAAGAGTTCGCCGGGTGTGACAGGTTTGAGTTTGCGCATCGTTAT
>JBAXBK010000120.1:0-1446 GCA_037142015.1 Nitrospira sp.
TGCGCTTGGTGACAAGCTCAAATCCGGTATTGGCAAGACTGATTTGTTTCATGGCTCTACTGTCTCACGTCGGGCCTACTTGCCTATGACTTTTGCAGACCTTCCCTAGGATCCGGCGCCAAATGTAGTGGCCGCTCGGTTGGGTCATGCTGCCCGCTACAACCGCGGCTCACAAAGTAGGGAATTGCGGTATTGACCCGCACGCACAATCCCTGCAGGATAAAATGATGCGCAAGTTTCTATAGTCGGCCATGACGACATGGATAGGCGTCGCGGCAGCATCGCCAAACTAATAATAAAACTGGGGAATATCGGCATGAACATGAATCGGAATATTTTCTGGAGCCTTGTGGTCACCGCCACGCTGGTTGCGGGCGTTGCACAGGCAGACAGCGGCAATTCGGACGCTGCGCGCGCTCGCATTGGCCTCTCCATCGCGCCCGTGTCGCTGGACCTGCGTCACAGGGACCCGCTGCTAGTTGGGCTGGGCAGCTACATCATCAACGCGCAAGGCAGCTGCAATGACTGCCACACCCACCCCAACTTCGCCCCTGGTGGCGACCCCTATCTGAACCAGCCGGAAGTCATCAACTCCGCCACCTACCTCAGCGGCGGCCGCCAGTTCGGTCCCTTCACCGCGCCCAACCTGACGCCGAATGCCAATGGCCTCCCTGGCGGCATGACCTTCGCTGCGTTCAAGAACGCCCTTCGTACCGGCAAGGATCCCGACGGCTCGGGACGGACGCTACAGGTCATGCCCTGGTATGTCGTCGGCAAGATGAGCGACTACGATCTGCGCGCAATCTATGAATATCTGAAGGCGATCCCGTCACTGCCGGACAACCCCGCTCCGGGCCCATCGCCCTGAGGGAATGATGCTGGAGCCGGCAGGACGCCGGCTCCAGCAGTCGTCTATCGGCATAAACGCACGGAGCATGAACGCTACGGCACGGCAGTGGCGTTGATAGTTGCCATGATCTGCACGCTCAGGTTGTTTCTCTCCAGCAGATGGCGAAACCTCAGGATGGTGGACTCGTCAGGCAGACGGCCCATGCCAGCGTCGAGTCCGGCAAACTGGCAATACAGGGGAACATCGTGCAGTGCTTCTTCCATGGCCGGGTCACTCAAACCGAACCACTGCTGCATGAAGTGAATTCTCAGCATGCTGTTCACCGCAAAGGCAGGTCGGCCTGTTTTATTCGCCGGCGCAAACGGCTCAATCAAAGCCACCAGCTCAGCCCAGGGAACCATCAGGTTCATCTCATCAAGAAATTCACGCTTGCGCGTGCGCTTGGTGACAAGCTCAAATCCGGTATTGGCAAGACTGATTTGTTTCATGGCTCTACTGTCTCACGTCGGGCCTACTTGCCTATGACTTTTGCAGACCTTCCCTATAGGGTGGGTAGGCTGAGGCGCAAGGGTAGTTGGCGTAGGAATCGAGGCGCG
>JBAXBK010000121.1:0-1426 GCA_037142015.1 Nitrospira sp.
TGTCAGTAGCACGTGATCTGTCCGCATGAAGTAGCACATGATCTGTCCGCTCAGCCGGGAGGGTAATTCTGGGGAGTGGAAGCGAACCAGAGCATACCCGCCCAGGAAGTGGAGCGGATGATGAAACTACAAGACGTAATTTTGAAGGCGATGGCGAAGAAGATCAGTTGGCTGTCGGCAGCGGAGATCATCGGGGTAACCCCTCGGACGATGCGGCGCTGGCGGGAGCGGCTGGAGGAGCACGGCTACGACGGACTGCGGGACCGGCGGAAGGGCAAGGTCAGCCAGAAGCGAGTGCCGCTGGCCACCTGCGAGCAGGTCTTGCAGCTGTATCAGGAGAAGTACTTCGACTTCAACGTGAAGCACTTCCAGGAAAAGCTGGAGGAAGAGCAGGGCATGGAACTCAGCTACAGCTGGGTCAAGCAGGCGTTGCAAGGAGCCGGCTTGGTAGCGCGGAAGAAGAAACGAGGGCCGCACCGCAGGAGGAGGCCGCGCAAGGAGATGCCGGGCATCATGCTGCACATCGACGGCAGCAAACACGCCTGGTTCCAGGACGACCGCCACTACGACTTCATCGTGGTGCTGGACGATGCCACCAGCGAGATCTACTACGCGCAGTTGGTGGACGAGGAATCGACCATCACTTGCATGGTGGCCGTACGCGAGGTGATCGAGAAGAAGGGACTGTTCTGTTCGCTCTATAGCGACCGTGGGAGCCACTTTTTCTATACTCCGAAGGCGGGTGGAGCGGTGGATAAGAGCAGGCCGACGCAGTTTGCGAGAGCCTTGAACGATCTGAGCATTCGCATGATCGCGGCCTACTCTCCACAGGCTCGGGGGCGGATGGAGCGCAACTATGGGACCTGGCAAGGACGGCTACCGCAGGAACTCCGCGTTGCGGGGATCAAAACCGTGGAAGCGGCCAATCGGTTTCTGCGGGAACACTACATTCAGAAGTTCAACAGCAGCTTTACGGTGAAAGCCGCAGTAGCAGGCACGGCGTTCCGCAAGTGCGGACGGCGGGATCTGGAGCAAGTGTTCTCGATCCACACCGAGCGGGTGGTGGAAAAGGACAACACCGTGGCCATCGGCAAGCGTTGGTGGCAGATCGAGAAGTGCCGCTGGCGGACGACCCTGGCGGGACAAACCGTGAACATCCACCAACATCTGGATGGTGAGGTCACCATCTGGTACGGGCCGCACCTGGTGGCTCGTTACCCGGAGGGGCGTGGAAATGACGTCGCTGCGGAAAACCAAAAGCAGGTTTCCCACAGCGACTTGGAAATCGCCTCCGGCGATTCCCACATTCCCACTGCCCGTAAACTTTCCCCTTTCTCTCCCAAACTACGGGCGAAGAGGGTAGCCTAGGACCAAAGCGGACAGATCACGAATTATCAAAAGCGGACAGATTCAAAAGCTACCGACA
>JBAXBK010000122.1:0-1405 GCA_037142015.1 Nitrospira sp.
GTGTGGGCTGCAGCGGGAACATGGAACGACAACTTCGGTGCTGCACCGGCTGACATCGTGCGCGTTGCTGGTGGCGTCGTCACTGACCTCAAGCGGGGCTAATGCAAAAGAGCACCGATGTTCTTCGCGTGATTGAATGTTCGTATGCCTGAATCATTTGATGACCGCGATCTCTCCGAATCGAGTTTCTGGGGAGTTCAGTTACACCGTGCAACATTTCGCGATACTGACTTTTCTGATTCAACTTTCTTTCACGTGTTCCTGAAGAACGTATCGATTGACGGAGAGATCAATAATTTGGTGATAAACGGTGTTGATGTAACTGATTACGTAAATCAACACGATCGCTGGTGGCCTTTACGAAACAATCTCGCACCTGACACGAAAGAGGGAATTGCTGAGTCTTGGAAAGCACTAGGTAAGGAGTGGAGCAAGCTTTTAGGACTTGTCTCGACAGCTGGACCCTCTGTTGTTCATCAGTCGGTCAACGGTGAGTGGACGCTGAATCAGACTCTGCGACATTTGATCTTCGCCATGGACAAGTGGTTTATGTTGCCGGTACTCGGGCAACACTCTTTCTCTGCGATTGGTCTCCCGAATACATCATCACAGGCACGACCTTGGTCTGGGCTTGATCTAAATCAAAATCCAGACTTCGAAGAAGTCATGGCAACTCGGTCTGATCAGCACAAGAGATTTGGTGAATTCATTTCGGAGATGAGAATAGAAGGACTGCCTGAAACCGTGGCTATCGAGGAAAACGGAAACGTACCTGCGTTGATGTGCCTCCATGTCGTGTTAGAGGAGGAATTTGAACATCTCCGCTACATGATTCGCGACTTAGCAGTGGAGTAGTCACCGACCTAAAGCGCCGCTGATTGCAAACGATTACTTTTGGGTGCGTGAGTAGCCAATTTGAAATCAATGCAGTCGGAACTGTTCGTAGTTCCCGTATTGCGCCAGAAGATGATTCGTGGGATGAAGAGACTTCCCGCATCGAGATGATCGAACCATTTGATGAGCAATCATTGATGGGTCTCGCAGATTTCTCTCATTGCATAGTTGTGTATGTGTTTGACAAGGCCGCTTGGGATGACTCGAAGATGTCGCGACATCCAAGAGGGAATAAGGATTGGCCAGAAGTTGGCATTTTCGCGCAACGTGCAAAAGATCGGCCGAATCGTCTCGGTGTAACGGTATGTCAAGTTCTTGGCGTTCAAGGGTCAACTATTCATCTGAGGGGGCTTGATGCGATCGATGGAACGCCAGTAGTTGATATCAAACCATGGATGGTCGAGTTCGGTCCTCGCGGAGAAGTTGTACAACCGTCGTGGTCGAGCGAACTGATGAAGGATTACTGGTAACAGTCGATCTCTTGGGTTGCTTAAACCAACGGTGGCGTGCC
>JBAXBK010000123.1:0-1380 GCA_037142015.1 Nitrospira sp.
GAAGTGTATAACTGGCACCTGGGACGGAAGATGTTGTATCCCTACGAGGAGCGGCATCCGAAGTGGCAGTTTGCCTTTGTCTTCAATATCAACCGGTGTTTGGCCTGCCAGACCTGTTCGATGGCGGACAAGTCGACCTGGCTCTTCTCGAAGGGGCAGGAGTACATGTGGTGGAACAATGTGGAAACCAAGCCCTACGGCGGGTATCCGCAGTTCTACGACGTGAAGATCACGCAGCTGATCGAGCAGGTGAATCCGGGGGGCCAGGTGTGGAACGTCCGGGTGGGCCGCAAGCACCATGCGCCCTACGGGGTGTTCGAAGGGATGACCATTTTCGACGCCGGCGCCAAGGTGGGCCAGGCGGCGATTGGGTACATTCCGACGGACCAAGAGTGGCGGTTTGTGAATATTTATGAAGATACGGCGACCTCGATGCGGGCCCTCGTGGAAGGCATCGACAAGACGGGCTTCTCCCGGGATGAACCGTGGAAGATGACCGGCAGCAGTCTGCCGGAGCACGAGACCTTCTTTTTCTATCTCCAGCGGATTTGCAACCACTGCACCTACCCCGGGTGCTTGGCGGCCTGCCCGCGCAAGGCGATCTACAAGCGGCCGGAAGACGGGATCGTGTTGATCGACCAGAACCGGTGCCGCGGGTACAAGAAGTGTGTGGAACAGTGTCCGTATAAGAAGCCGATGTATCGGGGCACCACCCGGGTGTCGGAGAAGTGCATTGCCTGCTATCCCCGGATCGAAGGCAAGGACCCGCTGACGGGCGGCGAGCCGATGGAAACGCGCTGCATGGCGGCCTGCGTCGGCAAGATCCGGATGCAGAGCTTGATGCGGATTGGCGACGACGGCCTGTGGGCGGAAGACCGCTGGCATCCGCTCTACTATACGATTCGCGTGGAGCAGGTGGCCTTGCCGCTGTACCCGCAGTGGGGCACGGAGCCCAATGGGTACTACATCCCCCCCCGGCATAGCCCGCGCGGCTATGCCCGTCAGATGTTCGGCCCCGGCGTCGATAACGCGATCGAGAAGTACTTGGTGCCGAGCCGGGAACTGCTCGCGGTCTTGCAGCTCTGGCGCGCGAGCCAGCAGATCGTCTTCCGGTACGATGTCATCCCCGGGCCCAAAGTGTTCGAGACCCAGATCCACGGGAAGCGGTTCGAGATGTACAACGATACCGTGCTGGGCTTCAACAAGTCAGGTAAGGAAGTGGCCCGCATTCAGGTGGAGGAGCCGATTTACATCCGGCCGGCGGAACGCGTCAACTGGCTCTAAGGTTTCATGAGGCGACTGCTTCGCCGAGGGCGGAGTTCCGTCAGGGACTCCGCCCTTGGTGTGTCCCCCGCCGTTGACAGTCGTGCCACCGGCTTC
>JBAXBK010000124.1:0-1361 GCA_037142015.1 Nitrospira sp.
GGTTCTTCGTTAAATGTACTGTGATTTTTTACTCAATTGGCCTATTTCATGTTGTTCCCGGTGTAACAAAATGCGGGGATTGCAAACTGACTTGCGGAGATTGAGATGAAAGACACCATGCTGTACGAACAACTGTTGGGGCTTAAGTCGCCGTGGTCGGTCAAGGGGGTGGATCTGTCGATGGCCGATAAGCGCGTGACAGTGGAGGTGGCGCTCAAGGAGGGTGAGGTTTGGGCGGATCCGACCAACGAGCGAGCGCGGGCGCACATTCACGGCTGGCGTGAACGGGAATGGCGTCATTTGGATACCTGTCAATTTGAGACGATCATCAAAGCCCGTGTTCCCCAGCTCAAGTACAGCGATGGCACGGTTGAAGAGTTGGCGGTGCCTTGGTCGGATCGCTACTCGCGGGTGAGCGTTCTGATGGAAGCCTTTGTACTCACGCTGCTTGATGCCTGCTCGAATACCAAGAAGGTGTGCGAGATCACGCGCCTGTCTTGGAGTACGGTCAATACCATCATGCGTAAGGGCGTGGATCGTGGCATGGCACGGCGCCAGCAAGATGGCATTGAGCACTTGGGGCTGGATGAGAAGAGCATCGAGCGAGGCCATAGCTACGCGAGCATCCTGACCGACATTGACCGCTCGCGGGTGCTGGAGGTGGTGTGCGAGCGCAAACAAGCAGCGGCGGTGACACTGTTGGAGTCTTTGAGCCAATCCCAACGCGCCTCGGTCAAGGCGGTGGCGATGGACATGTGGCCAGCCTTCATGGGGGCCGCGCGTCGCTGTCTGCCTCAAGCCGACATCGTGCATGACAAGTTTCATATCAGCAAATACCTCAATGACGCGGTCGATAAGGTACGTCGCCAGGAACACCGGATTTTGCTCAAATCGGGAACCTCGCCTTTGACGGGCAGTAAATATGCCTGGCTCAGAGGCTACCCCGATGGCCGTAGCAGCGAGGCGGTGACCTTTCGTGCCTTGCGAGACCTCAACTTGAAGACCAGTCGCGCTTGGGCACTCAAGGAGGACTTCACGCATTTCTGGACCTATCACTCCCAACCGCCTGCCCAGCGGTATTTCAATGCTTGGGCTCAAAGCGCGATGCGAAGTCGTCTCGAACCAGTCAAAAAAGTGGTGCGCATGCTGCGTAACCATGCGCAAGGGCTGCTCAATTACAGCGTGCACCACATCAGCAACGCTAGCGCTGAAGGCTTTAACAGTGCCATCCAGCTCATCAAGGCAAATGCCCGTGGCTTTAGGAGCTTTGCCAATTACCGCGTAAGAATCTTGTTTCATTGTGGCAAGTTAGATATGAGCATCGCTTGAAGAAAAAATCACCGCAGATTCGTCGAAGAACC
>JBAXBK010000125.1:0-1354 GCA_037142015.1 Nitrospira sp.
CAGTTATGTTTGGCTACAGAATCAAACTCAAACCTCCTGGACGGGACTTGCACCCAGGGCCAGCGCGCACACTGGAGAAGCTTGGCTGAATAGGTAGCTTGCGCTTTGATGTCTGATTCGCTACTTTGCTGATCGGGTTGGATCGAGCGATTCAGGGAGGATTGTCATGGCGCGATTGAATGCAGAAGAGATTCGTTTGGGTGTCGAAGAAATCGTTGCCCAATTCAGCGAGTTGGAGGATCCCCGTTCGACGATCAATCAGCGGCATCCACTTGTCAGCGTGGTCGTGATTTCGATCATGGCGATACTGGCTGGGGCGAATGGGCCAACATCGATTGCCGAGTGGGCGGAACTGAAAAAAGACTTGCTTCTGGATTTGCTTTCGTTGCCGAATGGGATCCCTCGGAAGGATGTCTTTCGACGCGTGCTGATGGCCCTCAATCCGTCTGCCTTCCAACTGTGTTTCCTCGAGTGGACTACGTCGCTTCGCAACAAGGCCGCGCAGGCCACTGGGATTGATCAACCGATCTTCGCGATCGACGGCAAGACGCTCAGACGCAGTCACGACAAAGCCAAGGGATTGGGCGCGCTGCATTCGGTCACAATCTACGCCAGCGAGTTTGGTCTGACGATGGGCCAAGTCGCCACCGAGGAGAAATCCAACGAAATCACGGCCATTCCCGAAGTTTTGAAATTGGTTGACATTGAAGGAGCCATCATCACCATCGACGCGATGGGAACTCAGACCGCGATCGCCAAACAGATTGTCGACGGCAAAGCAGACTACGTATTGGCACTGAAAGGAAACCAAGGATCGCTGTATCAAGCGGCCACCGAGTACGTAGAAAAGCAGATGGAAAATGACTTCGCGGACGTCGCCGTACGGCGGCATACGACCACAGAAAAAGGACACGGTCGGGAAGAGATCCGAACCTACATCCAGATACCCGCTCCGAAGGACTTGACTGGCTACAGTCGCTGGGCCGGGCTGACGACGATCGGAGCGGCCATTTTGTTTTGTACTCGCAACGGAAAACAGACCGTTGACATCCGATACTTTATCAGCAGCCTTGAGATGGGAGTCAAGCGTTTTGCCAACGCGGTTCGTAGCCACTGGGCGATCGAAAATACTTGTCATTGGTGCCTCGACATTACGTATCGCGAAGACGAATCACGCATTCGTGAGAAGAGACTCCGAGAGAATATGGCCTGGCTTAATCGTTTCACTCTCTCATTGCTCAAACAGCATTCCAACAAAAAAAGCGTCGCGATGAACCGAAGAAGATGCGGATGGAACGATCAAGTCTTGATACAAATCCTTACTGGATATAAGAGTTAGTGGGCGCTGGCCCTG
>JBAXBK010000126.1:0-1329 GCA_037142015.1 Nitrospira sp.
TCACAACTGTCCGGTTGAGAGTTTTGGTTTTCGACGCAACGTATTATTCGACAAAGACGTAGGTTCCGTCATGGCTGTTTTCGATTTCAATTTGGTCCTAGATTTGAGCCGTTCTCCTTGCCTTTGGACGCAACGAGGGTTGGCTCATGAACTCAGGCCGAAACGTTTTCGCGCAGCTCTTCGACTTCTTGCCCAGACACGAATTCAACAAGTGCGTGCAACGCTATCACGGCCAACGAAGGCTCCGAAAATTCTCTTGCCTGGACCAATTTCTCTGCATGGCCTTTGCCCAACTGACCTACCGCGACAGTTTACGCGATATCGAAATATGCCTACGGTCCATGTCGGCCAACCTTTATCACGCCGGCTTTCGCGGCAAGGTCTCACGCAGCACCTTGGCCGACGCCAACGAGCGACGCGACTGGCGCATCTTTGGCGACTTCGCGCATGTCCTCATCGCCCACGCTCGCAGGCTCTATGCCGACGATGCCTTTGCCGTCGACTTGGATCAGCCGGCCTATGCTTTCGATTCGACGACCATCGATCTTTGCTTGGCGCTGTTCCCCTGGGCCAAGTTTCGCAAACGCAAGGGAGCCATCAAGCTGCACACGCAAATCGATCTGCATGGCAATATCCCTTGTTTTATTCACATCACGACCGGCAAGACCAGCGATGTCATCGTCCTCGACGAACTGATCATCGAACCGACGGCCTTCTACATGATGGATCGCGGCTACATCGATTTTCGTCGTCTCTACCGCTTTACCCAGGGTTTGGCGTTCTTCGTCACGCGTGCCAAACGAAGCATGGATTACGCTCGCCGATCGCGTCGTCGCGTCGACAAAAGCACGGGACTTCGCAGCGATCAAACGATCATGATGCAAGGCCCGAAAACCGCACTGGACTACCCGGTGCCGTTGCGTCGCATCAGCTACTGCGATGCCGACACCGGCAAGCGGCTCGTTTTCTTGACCAACGATTTCAAACTGCCCGCCCTCACGATCGCCCGACTCTACAAGTGTCGCTGGCAAGTGGAATTATTTTTCAAGTGGATCAAACAAAACCTCCGGATCAAGTCGTTCTACGGCACCTCGCCCAACGCGGTTCGGACGCAGGTGTGGATCTCGATCAGCGTTTACGTCCTCCTGGCGATCGTGAAGAAGGAACTCAAGTTGGATCGCAGTTTGAACGAAATCTCGCAAATACTGAGCATCACGCTTTTCGAGAAAACCCAGGTTTTTACGCTGTTAAACGCTCCCAAAAGGACAGACGAAAAAAGGTCGGGACATAACTCCATGCCACTATTCGACTTTTAACCGGACAGTTGTG
>JBAXBK010000127.1:0-1328 GCA_037142015.1 Nitrospira sp.
TCAGTACTGTCCGGTTAACTTGAGAGGTATTGGTGAGAAAGCCAATAGCGGCGCGGCTTTTCGGATGACAAAGGGTGTCTCCGACTTGAATTAGAAATAGCGGTTTGCGCTAACGTTCCGGGTTTTTCCACCCCGGAGTCGCCATGTACCTCGGCAAGCCGCTGTTCGCGCAGGTCATGGACTTCCTGCCGTGGAAGACCTTCCATCGGATCGTCGATCGTTACGGCGGCGATCACCGGACGCGCAGCCTTAGTTGCGCCGAGCAATTTCGCGTCATGGCCTTCGCGCAGCTGACCTACCGCGAAAGCTTGCGCGATATCGAAGTGTGTCTGGCGGCTCAAGCCGGCAAGCTTTACCACATGGGCATCGGCGCGGCGGTCGCTCGCTCGACGCTGGCTGATGCCAACGAATCGCGCGACTGGCGCATCTACTTCGAGTTGGCTCAACGGCTGATCATCAAGGCCCGTGCGCTCTACGTCGACGAGGGCTTCGGCGTGGAACTGGCCAATACCGTGTATGCCCTCGATGCTACGACCATCGATCTGTGCCTGTCGATGTTCCCGTGGGCGCCGTTTCGCTCCACCAAAGCGGCCGTGAAGCTGCACACGTTGCTCGATCTGCGGGGATCTATCCCCACATTCATCCATATCTCTGACGGCAAGATGCACGACGTCAATGTATTGGACCTTCTGCTCATCGAGGCCGGTGCCTTCTACATCATGGATCGGGGTTACCTGGACTTCGAGCGGCTCTACGCGCTGGATCAGGCCGGAGGATTCTTCATCACGCGCGCCAAGCAAAACCTCGATGCACGGCGCGTGTACTCGGCGCCGGTGGATCGCGACACGGGGCTTATCTGCGACCAGACCATCGGCCTTAACGGCTTCTATGCCGCCAAGCACTACCCCGGCCACCTGCGCCGCATCCGCTATCGCGATCCCGAGACCGGCAAGAACCTGGTGTTCCTGACCAACCAGTTTGCGTTGCCGGCGCTGACCATTTGCGCCCTGTACCGGTGCCGATGGCAGGTGGAACTGTTCTTCAAGTGGATCAAGCAGCACCTGCGCATAAAACGCTTCTACGGCACTTCCGAGAACGCTGTGCGGACACAAATCTGGATCGCCATCAGCGTCTATGTCCTGGTAGCAATCATCAAGAAGCAACTCCGCTTGGACGTGTCCCTGCATGCGCTGCTACAGATATTGTCGTTGACGCTCTTCGAGAAATTGCCGCTGAAACAAGCTGTTTCGGGCGTCGAGTCGGTCGCAAACAACCCAAAATTTCATAATCAACTGAATCTATTCGAGTTTTAACCGGACACTACTGAT
>JBAXBK010000128.1:0-1325 GCA_037142015.1 Nitrospira sp.
CAGTAGTGTCCGGACGTTGGGCCGCACGAGCGGCATAACTTGCTGAAAATGATGATATAAATCATGGTTTTTTCTGGTCTCGATTTCAACTCAAAAAGCGCGATCTGTGCGCCTGCGAAGTCATTTCTCGCGGGACCCGCTAATGCACGCAGGCAAGTTGATTTTCGCCCAGTTGACCGAGTACTTGCCGCTGACGACGTTTCGTCGTTGTGTCGCCCGATATGGCGGGGAGCACAAGGTCAAACGCTTCACTTGCCTCGAGCAGTTTCTGTGCCTTGCGTTTGCGCAGCTGACCTATCGGGAAAGTCTTCGCGATATCGAAGCTTGTCTGCGCGCGCATCGCGAAAAGCTCTATCACATGGGGATTCGCAGCCGCGTATCGCGCAGCACTTTGGCGGATGCGAACGAGGTCAGGGATTGGCGGATCTACGCGGACTTCGCGCAGCGCTTGATCGGCATGGCCCGCAAGCTCTACGCCAACGATTCTTTTGGCGTGGATCTGAAGGAAACCGTCTACGCGCTCGACACCACCACGATCGACTTGTGCCTGTCGGTCTTTCCGTGGGCGCCGTTTCGCAGCGCCAAGGCGGCGGTCAAGCTGCACACGCTGCTCGATCTGCGCGGCAATATCCCGGTTTTCATCCACATCAGCGACGGCAAACTGCACGAGGTCAACATCCTCGATCAACTTGCGCCAGAGCCTGGGGCTTTCTACATCGTGGATCGCGGCTTCTTGGATTTCGAGCGGCTTTTTCGCTTTCACGAAGCGGGCAGCTTCTTTGTCACGCGCGGCAAGGCAAATCTGAAAGCCCAGCGTCGCTACTCCCATCCGGTGGATCGAACTACCGGATTGATCTGCGATCAGACGATCGTGCTCACGGGATTTTACTCGCACAAAGGTTATCAGACGCCGCTGCGGCGCATCCGTTTCAAAGATCCGAAGACCGGGAAGCGCCTGATCTTCTTGACCAACAACTTCGCGTTGCCCGCTTTGACGATCACCGATCTGTATCGATGCCGTTGGCAGGTGGAACTGTTCTTCAAATGGATCAAGCAGCATCTTCGTATCAAGCAGTTTTATGGGACTTCAGAGAACGCGGTGAAGACCCAGATCTGGATCGCCGTGTCAGTGTACGTGTTGGTAGCCATCGTGAAAAAGCGCTTGAACATCTCGGCGAGCCTCTACGAAATGCTACAGATCTTGAGCCTGACCATGTTTGAGAAAACCTCGCTAATCACGCTGCTTGAGACTGTCGGCGCCGCGCAATATGGCGACGATTTCTCCAACCAGCTGAATTTATTCAACTAACGTCCGGACACTACTG
>JBAXBK010000129.1:0-1298 GCA_037142015.1 Nitrospira sp.
TGAAGAGTTTGATCCTGGCTCAGATTGAACGCTGGCGGCATGGCTAAAACATGCAAGTCGAACGACTAGCAATAGAAGTGGCGAAAGGGCGAGGAATAGATTCCCACGTACCCCGAGGCCAGGGATACCTCAGAGAAATCTGAGACAATACCTGATGACATCGGAAACGATCAAAGGTTTACCACCTTGGGAGCGGGGAATCTCCTATCAGCTAGTTGGTGAGGTAATGGCTCACCAAGGCGAAGACGGGTAGCGGGTGTGAGAGCACGGCCCGCCGCATCGAGACTGAGACACTGCTCGGACTCCTACGGGAGGCTGCAGTAACGAATCTTCCGCAATGCACGAAAGTGTGACGGGGCAATGCCGCGTGTGGGATGAAGCCCTTAGGGGTGTAAACCACTGTCAGGGACTACCAACAACATGAGGAGTCCCAAAGGAAGAGCCGGCTAACTCTGTGCCAGCAGCCGCGGTAATACAGAGGGCTCGAGCGTTAATCGGAATCACTGGGCTTAAAGCGTGCGTAGGCGGATTTGAAGGCGCTTTGTGAAATCCCTCGGCTCAACCGAGGAACTGCTTGGCGAACCACAAATCTTGAGGCTGGTAGAGGTGGTCGGAACAATAGGTGGAGCGGTGAAATGCGTAGATATCTATTGGAACACCGAAGGTGAAGACAGGCCACTGGGCCAGTCCTGACGCTGAGGCACGAAAGCGTGGGTAGCAAACGGGATTAGATACCCCGGTAGTCCACGCCGTAAACGATGCGCACTTGGTCGAGGGGGTTGAACGCCTTCTCGGCCGTAGGAAAACTGATTAGTGCGCCGCCTGGGGAGTACGGTCGCAAGATTAAAACTCAAAGGAATTGACGGGGGCTCACACAAGCGGTGGAGCATGTGGCTTAATTCGAAGCAACGCGAAGAACCTTATCCTAGGCTTGACATGCACGGATTAACCTCCTGAAAGGGAGGCAACACTCGCAAGAGTGGAACGTGCACAGGTGCTGCATGGCTGTCGTCAGCTCGTGCTGTGAAGTGTCGGGTTAAGTCCCTCAACGAGCGCAACCCCTGTCACTAGTTGCAAACAGGTAATGCTGTGGACTCTAGTGAGACTGCCGGTGTCAAACCGGAGGAAGGTGGGGATGACGTCAAGTCCTCATGGCCTTTATGCTTAGGGCTGCACACGTGCTACAATGGTACCGACAGAACGACGCAAGACCGCAAGGTGGAGCAAATCGCTAAAAGGTACCCCAGTTCGGATTGGAGGCTGCAACTCGCCTCCATGAAGTTGGAATCGCTAGTAAT
>JBAXBK010000130.1:0-1285 GCA_037142015.1 Nitrospira sp.
CAGTAGTGTCCGGACGTTAGTCGAATAGATTCAGTTGATTAACTTCAAAGGACTGAATGTCTTCAGTGCCGATGTTGTTAAGCAGTTGATCCAATGGAATTCTCTCGAACATGGTTAGGCTCAGGATTTGTAGCATTTCATATAGGCTTGCCGAAAGATTGAGCCGCTTTTTTACGATGGCGACGAGCACGTAGACCGAGACTGCGATCCAGATTTGAGTCTTGACTGCGTTCTCCGATGTGCCGAAGAAGACTTTGATACGAAGATGCTGCTTTATCCATTTGAAAAACAACTCGACCTGCCACCGGCACCGATACAGATCGGCGATGGTGATCGCCGGCAGCGCGAAGTTGTTGGTCAGGAACACCAGCCGTTTGCCGGTCTTGGGGTCTTTGAACTTGATGCGCCGCAGTGGCGTGTCGAAGTCTTGGCGCGAGTAAAAGCCAGTGAGCGCAATGGTCTGATCGCAAATCAAGCCCGTGCTTCGATCGACCGGATGGGAGTAACGCCGCTGAGCTTTGAGGTTGGATTTGGCGCGCGTCACAAAGAAGCTGCCTGCCTCGTGCAGACGATGGAGTCGATCGAAATCCAGATAGCCCCGGTCCATGATGTAGAAGGCGCCCGGCTCGGGTATCAACAGGTCCAGAGCATTGACGTCGTGAAGCTTGCCATCGCTGATGTGCAGAAAGGTCGGAATGTTGCCGCGCAGATCCAGGAGCGTATGCAGCTTGATAGCCGCTTTTGTCGAGCGAAACGGTGCCCAAGGAAACACAGACAGGCACAAATCGATGGTGCTGGCATCGAGCGCGTAGACCGTTTCCTTCAGATCGACGCCAAAGGGTTCGGAAGCATAAAGAGGTCGGGCGATTCCAATGAGCGATTGCGCGAACTCGGCGTGGATGCGCCAGTCGCGCACTTCGTTGGCATCGGCCAACGTGCTGCGCGATACCCGGGCCTTGATCCCCATGTGATACAGCTTGCTCGCTTGGGCTCGCAGACACGCTTGGATGTCGCGCAAGCTCTCTCGGTAGGTCAGTTGGGCAAAAGCCATACAAAGATATTGATCGAGGCAAGAGAAGCTCTTGACCTTGTGCTCGCCGCCATAGCGCGCCACGCAACGACGAAACGTCGTCAGCGGCAAATGCTGCGTGATTTGCGCGAACACCAATTTGCCCAAGTGCATCGAAGTCCCCTGCGAGTGAGTTCCTCGCAGGATCGCAAATTGACGCGCTATAGTTCAAATCGAGACCAGAAAAAATCATGAATTATCTATTTCAGATCAACC
>JBAXBK010000131.1:0-1263 GCA_037142015.1 Nitrospira sp.
CCGAGCACATGAAAGAGGGCGATTTCGATGCCCTGCGGCGTCCTGAAGCCGAACGCTTTTCTGGTGGTCAGTTTTGCTTTGCCGTTGAATCCCTCGACAACGCCCGACGAGATGGTGCCCCGAGCCCGGAACCAGTTGAGGATCAGATGCCGATGACGCCGCAGGCTCCTGGCGATCTTCTTCATCGGGCCGATCCGGCTGCGCATGGTGCGGGTGCACCAAGCGTCGAGGAACCTCATCGCCCACTCCGGGCTCGTGTACTCCCAGAACCGCTGGAAGTCCTCGCGGAGCAGATGAGCCCGAACGCTCTTGAGGTTGTACTGCAGAATCTCCTTGAGCCTGACTTCCTGATGCTCCGTGAGGTTCTCCGGTCGCTTGAGCAGGCACCATCGGGTCTTCGTGAGGATCGGCTCGTAGCCGTCCCGCCGCAACTGGGCGACTTCGGCACGCCTGACCTCGTCGAGGGCCATGTTCATGTTCCGCATGATGTGGAAGCGGTCGAGCACGTGCAGGGCTGCCGGAATCTGCTCTGCGATCACCTTGAGATAAGGCTTCCACATGTCGCTGCAGACAAAGCGGATGCCCGAACGGACCTCGGCGGTGAGCGACGTGAAGAAGCCCCGCAGGCTCTGCTCTGTTCGCTCCTGGGCGACCCAAAGCAGCCGCTTCGCCCCATCGATCTGATAGACGAGCGTGAGGTAGGTGTGGCCGTTGCGCCACTGAATCTCATCGACGCCAATGGCCTCGATGCCCGAGAGATCGCGGTGGGCAAGGCCCCATTCGACAGCGTGTTTTACGGAGCGAAACACGTTGTCCCAGGTCGTGTTGAATACGTCGGCGGTCTCTTTCCACGAGAGCCGCTTGGCCCAGCGGGCCAGGAACCAGCGGTAACTGGTCGTCAGATGCTCCTTGCCCTCGCCCCACGGCACGCGTTCGACGGTCACGCCGCACTCCGGGCAATCGACCCGTCGCATCGCGTAGACAAAGAACACCGCGATGTTCCACAGCGGCACGAACTGAAACCGGCGAGGCGCAAGCCGGTCGTATCCCGGCCGCTTCTCGCCGCATCCCGAACAGATCGCCCGGCTGTTGGCTCGGGGCTCGATCTCGACCTCGAGTTCCGGCTCGACCAAGCCGTCCACGAATCGAACTTGCTTGTAGACGAAACACTTGTGCCGCTCGACGCGGTTGAGAATACTCTTGAGATGCATCCTGCGGTGGCTCCGGCAAAGGGGCTGACTAAGCAACCGCATCTTTACCGCA
>JBAXBK010000132.1:0-1249 GCA_037142015.1 Nitrospira sp.
GATTGCAGATTGGACGGTCCGAATGGGGCTGCTACTCTGGCGCTACCGATCGGAACGGTGGAAAGCGATTCAGGTCATTCGCTAATCTGGTCTGTCTGGTTCATTGTGTTTATTTGGTTTGTCTGGTTCAAGCAAACAAATCAAATAGACGAGAGAAACCGGCCGGATGTCACGCGCCGGGGACGGTAATTTTTGTATTGATTTCATTGTCAGATAGTCAGTAGGTTATCCGATAAGACGGCAGAAAAACCGAGTAGTGCTTGCGAGCCTGAACAAGCCTGGTTTCTATTCTGTCTTTGATACGACAGCATTACCCAAACCGTCACATTTGAAGGGAGATCAAGATGAAAACCAAAGCAACTTTCTACCACGCAGGATGCCCCGTGTGCGTCGCAGCCGAGAACAGCGTCGCCAACGCTCTGGATCCAACGAAATATGACGTGGAACACGTCCATCTCGGCACAAACAAAGCGCGGGTGAAAGAAGCCGAAGCCGCCGGGGTCAAGTCGGTTCCGGCTCTGGTGATGAACGGAGCGGCATTTCACATTAACTTCGGCGCCGGCATCGACGCATTGAAGTAACCGATTCAGCCTACTGACTGCGCGAAGCTTAAGGGGGGCGTGTCTAACGACACGCCCCCCTTTTTTTCTCAAATTGTCTGCTCAATCGAACGGATCAGCGGTTCTCATGCGACCCGGAGCACCAGGCGCTTGCCGCAAGCCTTGACGTACTTGCGCAACGTCGCAATCGATGGGGAGTGCTTCCCGCTAGCAAGTGCCCGTTCCAGACGAGCGATAGCGGGAGCGTGCGTCCCCATTCGAGCCGCCACCTGTCCTTGAGTAAGCCCCGCTTCTTGCCGTGCCTTGAGCAAAGCATCGAGCAGCACGGACTCTTCGCGCTCAATACGTTCCACCTCTGCCCGAACGCCTGGGTGGCGCATGAGCTTCTGTAGATAGCAAGTTAACTTGTCCGGTGTAGGTAGCTCATGATCTGTCCGGTTCTTCCTCTCGAGTTTTTCAGCCGCGCGCCGAAATTGTGGCGCACACCGTGGCCCTAGCCCGCTTTATTCATGACGGTTCGTTGCGAAATCGCGCAGTCGCGTTGCGAGACGGGCACGCGGAGCCGTGAGACCCCGAGGCGTACTTCAACAGTACGTCGAGGGAGCGAACGGCGAGCCTGCCCGCCGAAGGCTCGTCGTAGCAGCGAATCCGCGATTGAAGCAGAAGTGCTCATGAATAATGCGGGCTAG
>JBAXBK010000133.1:0-1235 GCA_037142015.1 Nitrospira sp.
GCCGGTGTAAAGTTTGTTCTGTAATTGGGTTCTTCGCGATCTGAGCGCCCCTTCCGGGGGCGGCGGAGCGAAGGCGAGCGAAGCGAGCCGAGCGCAGCCGGCCCCGGAAGGGGCTTGCGCGAAGTTCGCCGGGGGCTGGCCAGTGTGGTTTTCTGTTGGGGTGCAACAAACACAACCAACAAAAACACACACATGACCAACCGAATTGAACCTGAACTTCTCAACACTGTTTTGCAACTCCTCACCACCGAATGTTCTTCCGGCTTTGCCGAGGGCCTGCGCCTGCTCGTCAACGAGGCAATGGTCCAGGAACGCTCCGCTGTCCTCCAAGCTCGCCCCTACGAGCGTTGCGAGGAGCGCCTGGGGCGAGCCAATGGATTCAAACCAAAGACCCTTGCCTCCCGTGTCGGACCCCTCCTGCTCAGTATTCCTCAGGTTCGCGACGGCGTGGAATTTTATCCCAGCGCCATGGAAAAGGGAGCCCGCAGCGAAAAGGCCCTCCTGCTCGCCCTCGCCGAGATGTATGTCCAAGGTGTCTCCACACGCAAAGTCACCAAAATCGTCGAGGAACTCTGCGGTCATTCCGTCAGCTCTACCCAGGTCAGCGCCTGTGCCGCCAAGCTCGATGTCGAACTCCAATCCTGGCGGGATCGCCCCTTGGGAAGCTATTCCTACCTGATCCTGGACGCCAGATACGAAAAGGTCCGTCAGGGCGGTCAGCTTCTGGATTGCGCCGTTCTGGTCGCCATCGGGATCGGGCAGGATGGAAAGCGCTCCATCCTCGGCGTCAGCGTCGCCCTCAGCGAGGCCGAAGTCCACTGGCGCTCCTTCCTCGCTTCCCTCCAAGCACGCGGACTTCATGGCCTCATCTTCATCGTCAGCGATGCCCATTGCGGGCTCTCGGCCGCCCGTGCGGCCGTTTTCCCCTCTGTCCCTTGGCAACGGTGCCAGTTCCATCTCCAGCAGAACGCGCAGGCTTACGTTCCTCGTCTCGACATGCGCTCCAGCGTGGCCGCCGACATCCGCTCCATCTTCAACTCTCAGGATCTCGCGTCCGCCCAGGCCCGCCTCAAAACCCTGGTGGATGCCTATTCCAAGTCGGCCCCAAAACTCTCCGCCTGGATGGAGGAAAACCTCCCTCAAGGCTTTGCTGTCTTCTCCCTCCCGACCTCCCACCAGTGCCGCATGCGCACAAGCAACGCCATCGAACGCGTCAATCAGGAACTCAAACGCAG
>JBAXBK010000134.1:0-1208 GCA_037142015.1 Nitrospira sp.
ACCAAGAAGATTCTGCCGCGTTGAACGATTTGACTGCCCTGATCATCGAACACGGGCCCGACACCATGGCCACAGCATTCTCCACGCTCATGAACCACGCAATGCGGATCGAGCGGGAGCATGTCCTTCAAGCTGAGTCTCATCAGAGAACCACGGGTCGTCAAGGCTACGCCAACGGATTTAAGCCGAAGACCCTCCAAACCCGAGTCGGTGAGGTGTCATTGCAGATTCCACAGACCCGAGATTACCACGACGAGAACGGCCACCCCTTCTATCCACAATCCTTGGATCGTGGCGTCCGCAGCGAGCGGGCCCTGACACTTGCCGTCGCGGAGATGTACGTGCAGGGTGTCAGCACGCGGAAGGTCACCAAGATCGTCCAAGAACTCTGCGGTCTTGAGGTCACCTCCACGCAGGTCAGCCGGGCTGCGGCAGAACTGGATGAGCAATTAGAGGCTTGGCGGACGCGGCCGATCGGTGAGATCTGCTACCTCATCCTGGACGCTCGATACGAAAAAGTCCGCCATGGCGGGTCTGTGGTCTCGGTTGCGCTGTTCACTGCGATTGGCGTTAGCCGTGATGGCAAGCGGGCCATCTTGGGTTGCAGCGTCTCGCTGAGCGAGGCGGAGGTTCACTGGAGATCCTTCCTACAAGGCCTCCAAGATCGTGATATGCGGGGCATCAAGCTGATCACAAGTGACAATCATGCCGGCCTCAAGGCCGCCCGTGAGGCGGTGCTGGCTGGCGTGCCTTGGCAGCGGTGCCAGTTTCACACGATTCAAAACGCCATGGCACACGTGCCGAAGATGGCGATGCGGACGGATGTCGCCCGGGACCTGCGTCGCATCTTCGACGCCGACGAGTCCGCTGAAGCGCAGCGACGTCTCCGTGAGACGGTCACCCGCTACCAGAAAACAGCTCCTGATCTCGCCTCTTGGCTCGAAGACAATATCCCAGAAGCCCTCACGGTGCTACGAATCCCAGCACTCCACCGCCGCAGACTCCGCACCACAAATGGACTGGAACGCATCAATAGAGAAATAAAACGCCGAACCCGTGTCGCCACACTGTTCCCCAACGAGGCATCGCTCCTGAGGCTCGCCTCAGCCGTCCTCAGCGAGATCAGCGACGAATGGGAGACCGAAAGGGCCTACTTGAACATGGAAGCCACGTGACCAGCCCAATCAAACCGCGATTTACAGAAGAGA
>JBAXBK010000135.1:0-1206 GCA_037142015.1 Nitrospira sp.
CAGAAATTCCGCAAGGTAGGTTGGACTTCGTCCTCCGTGGTGAGACACAGACTTTTTTTGGCGGGAGCCGTGCTTCCGCCGGTCTCCCGCCCAATTTTTGAAGACACGTCACCCACCACGGGTGCCCGCCGCGTCTTTTGGCCCGCCACTTCGGATGTCAAAGAACCCAGGGTCCGTCTAGCAGTACCAGACAGACCCAAAACTCATCCACTCCAGAGCGGCTCCAGTTCCTCGGGCCGCTCCAGCCCGCCCCGCAATTGGTCCACGATCGCTTTGAAGGTCCACCGGCTCAGATCGAGCAGCTTGCCGTGAATGCGGGCAAAGGCGTCAAACAGGACATATCCCAGGATGAGAAAAAGCAACCAGGCCAGGATGGCTTGAGGATGGTGGTGAACACAGTGGGTCAAGTGGTAGTGCTGGGTCAGCACGTTGAAGCCTTGATTCTCAATGCCCCATCGACCATGGCCTGCCTGATGAATCACCCGCGGTCCGTAGGGTGCCAACTCCTCGGTGACCAACCACCGCCATTGGCTGTGCTTTGGTTCGACCACTTTTCGTCCGCCGACCCGCTTGGTTTCCTGCCATTGTTCGTCGCTGACTACGACGCGTACTTCCCCATGCACCTCGGTAAATGTCAGGTGCTTCACCTCACGCAACTCGACCTCTCGGCCCTTCTCCTTCCACCGCTCGTTCGCGACTTTTGGCCGCAAGGCGTCGGTTTCACGATAAATCTCAAAATCCTTCTGTTTGAGCACGCACACCACTCCCCAGCCCAACTTCTGTACGGCCCGGATCCAAGGTCCCTTCGTATACCACGCATCCACCGTCACCGCGTCAAAGAACCGCGGCCCGTACAGCCGGCGCAAGCGCCCCAATAACCGCAAGGCCGCACGGCACTCCTCCTCCCCGGGCCGAATGGGCTCAAGGTCCAACAGCAGCGCCCCCTTGGGACCACAGAGCCGGGCGTACACGTGACGGTGGTAGTATTCGGTGACCTGCTCCTCCTCACCGGCGTCATTCTTGATCTTGATGACTCGCTGCGAGCATTGGTCGCAACAACGGCTCCGGCTATGGAACTGCTCATTGGCATCCAAGGCCACAAACAACAGCCCGTTCACCCGGCACTCTTCGAGTTGCTTATTGGTCTTTAATTTCCGGATGACTCCGCACAGCACGGCGCGCAGATCTTCCAGCTCGTAACGCTCC
>JBAXBK010000136.1:0-1193 GCA_037142015.1 Nitrospira sp.
GAGTGAGTAATTTGGTTGCCATGTCTGGCAAGACTCACCGGGCGGCACTTTCGGTATCGG
This sequence comes from Nitrospira sp., assembly GCA_037142015.1. Lineage (GTDB taxonomy): Bacteria > Nitrospirota > Nitrospiria > Nitrospirales > Nitrospiraceae > Palsa-1315. The sequence continues at coordinate 61 of JBAXBK010000136.1, forward strand.
ACAGCGACGTTGAATTGATTGAGACGATTGCCGCTTCACGGTCCGAACCGCTGCGTCGCGTCGTGCGGGCCAAGATTCTGGTCGGCTATCGCGCCGGCCGTTCCATTGTCCAGATTGCGACCGAGGTTCAAACCACGCGCGATACGGTTTACAAATGCATTGATAAGGGATTGGCCATGGGCGTCACCGCGGCGTTGGAGGACCTGCCGCATTCGCCCAAAAGTCCGGTGATCACTCCGGAGGCCAAGACTTGGGTCATCACCCTGGCCTGCACCAAACCCAAGGATCACGGCTATGCCGCCGAACTGTGGACCCGTCAATCGTTGGCCAACCATGTGCGGAAGTTCGCCGTGGCCCAGGCGCACCCCAGCCTGGAGCATGCCGCCAAGGCAACCATCCACCGGATCCTCGACGAACAGCAGGTAAAGCCGCATAAGATTCGCTATTATCTGGAGAAGCGGGATCCTGAGTTTAAGGAAAAGATGCGAGAAGTGTTGTTGATTTACAAAGAGTTGGACCTGTTTCACCAGGGCGGCCCCAGCCCCGTGGATGCCCAATGCAAACCGATCATCACCATTTCCGTGGATGAAAAACCCGGAGTTCAGGCCATCGCCAATACCACCGCAGATTTGCCGCCCGTGCCTGGGCAACACCCCGCGGTGGGTCGGGACTACGAGTATAAGCGCATGGGGACCTGTTCGATTTTAGCGGGCCTGGATCTTCAGGATGGCCACGTTTGCGCCCGGGTCGAGCGCAAGCATCGGAGCCGGGAGTTCGTCGCACTGCTTAAAGATCTGGATGCCTACTATCCTCAGGACGCGGTCCTCCGAATTGTTCTCGACAACCATTCGGCACACATTTCCAAAGAAACTCGCGCCTACCTGGCCACGCGACCCAACCGCTTCCTCTACGTCCATACGCCGAAGCACGGATCCTGGCTCAATCTGGTGGAGACGCTGTTTGGAAAAATGGCCCGCACCTTTCTGAAATCCATCCGGGTTGAATCCTGGGAGGAATTGAGGCGACGGATTCTTCTCGGAATTGAGGAAATCAATGCCGCGCCCGTTATCCATCGCTGGCAGAAATTTGACTTCGAAAAGACAGACTGATCTGTCGACATATTAATGAAACGA
>JBAXBK010000137.1:0-1180 GCA_037142015.1 Nitrospira sp.
TAGCGAAATTCCTTGTCGGGTAAGTTCCGACCTGCACGAATGGCGTAACGACTTCTCAACTGTCTCAACCATAGACTCGGCGAAATTGCACTACGAGTAAAGATGCTCGTTACGCGCGGCAGGACGAAAAGACCCCGGGACCTTCACTATAGCTTGGTATTGATGTTCGATACGGTTTGTGTAGGATAGGTGGGAGACTGTGAAACAATTACGCCAGTAATTGCGGAGTCGTTGTTGAAATACCACTCTGATCGTATTGGACCTCTAACTTCGAACCGTATATCCGGTTCAGGGACAGTGCCTGGTGGGTAGTTTAACTGGGGCGGTTGCCTCCTAAAAAGTAACGGAGGCGCCCAAAGGTTCCCTCAACCTGGACGGCAATCAGGTGTTGAGTGCAAGTGCACAAGGGAGCTTGACTGCGAGACATACATGTCGAGCAGGGACGAAAGTCGGGACTAGTGATCCGGCACCTCTGAGTGGAAGGGGTGTCGCTCAACGGATAAAAGGTACCCCGGGGATAACAGGCTGATCTTCCCCAAGAGTCCATATCGACGGGATGGTTTGGCACCTCGATGTCGGCTCGTCGCATCCTGGGGCTGGAGTAGGTCCCAAGGGTTGGGCTGTTCGCCCATTAAAGCGGCACGCGAGCTGGGTTTAGAACGTCGTGAGACAGTTCGGTCTCTATCCGCCGCGCGCGTCAGAAGCTTGAGGAAAGCTGTCCCTAGTACGAGAGGACCGGGACGGACGAACCTCTGGTCCACCAGTTGTCACACCAGTGGCACGGCTGGATAGCCACGTTCGGACAGGATAACCGCTGAAAGCATCTAAGCGGGAAACCTTCTCCAAGACCAGGCTTCTCACCCATTAAGTGGGATAAGGCCCCCCGCAGACTACGGGATCGATAGACCAGACCTAGAAACCCAGCAATGGGCGCAGGGAACTGGCACTAACCGGCCGAAAACTTACACACACACTCGCAACCACAACGCCACGCGGACAACACCGCACCCCCACCACCAAAACACACTCCAGATGAAAAAAACACATCTGAATAAAGTTACGGCGGCCATAGCGGCAGGGAAACGCCCGGACCCATCCCGAACCCGGAAGCTAAGCCAGCCAGCGCCGATGATACTACCCAACAGGGTGGAAAAGTAGGACACCGCCGAACACACATTAA
>JBAXBK010000138.1:0-1143 GCA_037142015.1 Nitrospira sp.
CTAGTGTAGTGCGTCCAACACTTCTTTACATTTGGCGATCTTGGCCATAATGCTCTCGACAGATGCGGTCCAGACAAACACGCGCGGGTTCTGATTGTGGGTGTGCATATAATCTTCGATGGCGGCGATCAATTCCGGTACGCTCCGAAAGACCCCTCGCCGAATTCGCTTGTCCGTGATCTCACGGAACCACCGCTCCACCATGTTCACCCAAGAACTCGACGTCGGGATGAAGTGCAACTGGAAACGCGGATGACGCCGAATCCAGGATTTCACTCGCGGATGTTTGTGGGTTCCGTAATTATCCACGATCAGATGCAAATTGAGCCCGGCAGGCGTTTCGCTGTCAATCTTCTTGAGGAAACGGATGAACTCCTGATGCCGGTGACGCGGCATGCAGTCGCCAATGACTTTACCATCGAGCAGGCTCAACGCGGCGAACAGTGTGGTGGTCCCGTGGCGCTTGTAATCGTGCGTCCGCGTTCCGCAGCGTCCCTTCTTGATCGGGAGCCCCGGCTGCGTCCGATCGAGCGCTTGGATTTGGCTTTTCTCATCGACGCATAAGACCAGTGCTTTGTCTGGCGGATTTAGATAGAGGCCGACAACATCTGTGAGCTTCTCAAGGAACTGTTTGTCTCGGCTGAGCTTGAAGGTCTTGACCAAGTGCGGCTTCAGGTTGTGTTGCTTCCAGATTCGCCGGATCGTGGCTTCGCTGACCCCGTGTGCTTGAGCCATCGTCCGCGTGCTCCAATGAGTTGCGGCTGGAGGCTTTGTGTGGAGAGTGGCCTCAACGATGACGCGAATCTTTGTTGCCGGAATACTCGGGATGCGGCCAGGACGTGGGGCGTCTTTCTCAAGCCCAGTCACTCGCAGGGCGAGGAATCGTTCTCGCCACAGTTGCACGGTGGGTCGCGAAATCTCCAGCTGTTCTGCGATAGCCTGACTCGTCACTCCGTCAGCAGCCATGGTAACGATTTGTGCGCGCTGAATGACTCGCAAGGGAAGGCGAGTCGCATTGGCCCATGCGGTCAACGTCGCTCGTTCTGCGGACGACAGGAGAATTGCTGGAGCCAGATGCATGAGGCCGAAGATAGCGCTCGTCGGAGTTGATTGCCAATCTATTTATGACGCACTACACTAGCA
>JBAXBK010000139.1:0-1114 GCA_037142015.1 Nitrospira sp.
CGTGCTTATCCGGTTGTCTCCCAGACCCACTACCGGTAGTATGTTGAGCATCTACGCCAATCTGGGATGGTCATGGTTATCGACGTGCTTGAGCGAGATGATTTGCCGTTTCCTCGCTCGCTGCCTGAGTTTCAGCAACTGTTCCCGGACGAAGCGGCCTGCTCGGCCTACCTTGAGCGCGCCCGATGGAGAGACGGGTTCGTTTGTGGCCACTGCGGCACACCCGGAGAGCCTTATCGCTTCGCCAATCGCGTCGGCGTTTGTCGGTGCCGTCATTGCAACCGCGACACGAGCATCACTGCGGGCACGGTCATGGAACGTACCCACACGCCGCTCTCCGTGTGGTTCTGGGCAGCCTACTTGGTTGCCAGCCAGACGCCCGGCATGTCGGCCGTCCAGTTCCAGCGGCAACTCGGGTTGCCGCGCTACGAGACTGCTTTCCAGATTCTTCACAAACTGCGGGCCGGCATGGTGCGCCCCGACCAGGATCGGATTGGCGGTAACCCCGGAGAGCACGTCGAAGCCGATGAAACCTACGTCGGCGGCCGCACTCGCGGCAAGGGTCGAGGCGTTCACGACATGGTGCTTGTCGTCGGTGCCGTCGAGGTTAAACAGCGCAGGCCCGGTGGCAGCCTCAACAAGCGGAGGACTGGACGGTACGCCGGACGTGTTCGACTTGCGGTGGTGCCAGACCGAAGTGCCAAATCGTTGGGTGGCTTCATCGAGCGAACCGTTAAGCCCGGCGCTGCCATCATCACCGACGACTGGAGCAGTTACGCGAAGCTGGGCGTACGCGGTTATTGCCATACTGCCGTCGCGGAACGGGGCGACACCCAAGTGGCCGAGACATTCCTGCCCATCATTCACCTAGTGTTCTCCAATCTCAAAACCTGGCTACGTGGCATTCACCACGGCGTCAGCCCGCAACACCTGCAAGCCTATCTCAACGAATTTACGTTCCGCTTCAACCGCCGCTTCTACCCATTCAACGCGTTCCGCTCCCTGCTTGGCATTGCTGGCGATGTCACCGCGCCGACCTATGCCGAACTTTATGCAAAGAAAACACGATCCAATACTACATCTAGTGGCCTTGGGAGCTAACCGGATAAGCACG
>JBAXBK010000140.1:0-1096 GCA_037142015.1 Nitrospira sp.
TGCCATCGCCACTGCTCGATGATGACCTGAGCCTCTCGCAGCGTGTAAAAGATCTCACCATCCAGTAACTCGTTCCTCAGCTTGCCATTAAAGCTCTCGCAGTAGCCATTCTCCCAAGGGCTGCCTGGCATAATGTATGCCGTCTTCGTGCCCACTCGGGCTAGCCAGTTCCTGAGTACTTTGGCGATCATCTCAGGTCCATTGTCGCTGCGTAGATATTCTGGTATCCCACGCTCGACCATGACGTCGGCCAAGATATCGATCACATCGTTCGCACGGATGCGTCTAGCGGGGTAAACCGCCAAAGCTTCCTTGGTGTATTCGTCGATCAACGTCAGGATCTTGATCACTCGACCATCATCCGTTCGATCCATCACAAAGTCCCAGCTCCAGACGTGGTTTTTGTGCGTTGCTCTAAGGCGCACACACGATCCATCATTCAGCCACAGACGACCTCGTTTTGGCTGTTTCTGTGGCACTTTGAGACCTTCCTGCTTCCAGATCCGCTCAACTCTCGATGGGCTGATCTTCCAGCCCTCCTGCCACAGCAGCGCCGTCACCCGTCGGTAACCGTAGCGCCCGTACTGAGCCGCTAAGCGCACGACATCCGCCCTAAGCGGTCCTTCGTCGCTTCTAGGCTCCGGTATGTAACGGATACTCGATCGCTGGATGCCCAACGCCCGACAGATGCGGCGCTCAGAATACGGGTGCGCTAAGCGCACCCGATCGACCGCCTGTCGTCGCCGCGTTGGGCTTAGAATTTTCCCTCGGCGACCTCCTTCAAGATGATCTTGTCGATGGTCAGTTCGGCCACCGCCTTCTTGAGGCGTGCGTTCTCTGACTCCAACTCCTTCATCCGCTTGGCCTGGTCAATGCGTAAGCCCCCGTGGGTCTTGCGCCACCGAAAGTAGGTCTTATCGGTAACCCCTAACTGCTTGCAGACCTCGGCTACCGTCTTGCCTTGACCTGACAGAACGTCAGCCTCGCGCAGCTTGTGGATGATCTCTTCTGTCGTAAACCGTTGTTTTGGCATGATCCTTAACCCTCCGTTCCTCTATTTTAGGGAACATCAGGCTGGACCAGTTATCTCAAGGCA
>JBAXBK010000141.1:0-1060 GCA_037142015.1 Nitrospira sp.
TGGCATTCCCCCAATTCCCTAGACACTTCTCATAGCGCAGTTTGACGTCTCTCGAACTCAAGGGGACTGAGTTGATCGAGATGCTTGTGACGTCGAACGCGATTGTAGAAACCTTCGATGTAATCAAAGATCTCTGACTTGGCCTCAGCCCGTGTGCTGTAAATCCGCTTCTTTACTCTTTCACTTTTTAAGCTACTGAAGAACGACTCGGCTACTGCGTTGTCCCAACAGTTGCCACGACGACTCATGCTCGGACTCAACCGGTTGTCCTTGCACCAACGACTGAACTCATCACTACCGAACTGAGTTCCCTGATCCGAATGGATGATGACCGAGCCATTTGGCTTTCTTCTCCATACAGCCATCGTGAGTGCATCCAGAACCAGACTCGTCTGCATCCTTGAGCCCATGCTCCAGCCCACTACCGCACGCGAATGCAAATCCAACACCACAGCCAAATATAACCAGCCTTCGAGTGTGCGGATGTACGTGATGTCCGTCACCCACGCCTGGTCAGGCTCATCGTGCTGGAATTGACGCTGTAATTGGTTCGGGGCAACCAATGCAGGTTTGCCAACTCTGTACCTAGGACGCTTGTAGCCGCGCACTGATTTGATTTGAGCCGCACGCATCAGCCGAGCTACGCGGTTCTCACCACAAACTAAGCCAGCTTCGCGCAAATCACAGAAGATGCGTGGACTTCCATAGATGCCCATACTCTGGTTATAGAACTCACGAATCTTCAAGGTCAAGGACTCGTTCTCCTTGGCCCTTGGCGATAGGGGTTCATGCAGCCATGCGTAATAACCACTGCGATGAACTTTGAGGACGCGGCACATGCTAGTGAGTCGGAATTGCGTACGGTGCTCTTGTATGAACGCGTACTTCACCCTGACTGTTTGGCAAAGTACGCGGCGGCCTTTTTTAGGATATCGCGCTCCTCGGTCGTTCGCCTGAGCTCAGCCTTGAGTTTGGCCATCTCGGCTTGCATCGCTTTGAGGTCTCCAGAAGCGACAGGCTCATCGGCCTTCTTGAACTTCTTGACCCACGTGTAGAGCAC
>JBAXBK010000142.1:0-1036 GCA_037142015.1 Nitrospira sp.
TAGGGAAACGCTGATTTAATCCACGCGGACTTTTTTGAACGAGGAGGTAGATTTTTTCGTCTGTGATGCATGACCTATCAGACCAGTTTCACGCACGCCGAGTTTGCGGCTAAAAAGAAGACGACCCGCCGCGAGAAGTTCCTGTCCCGCATGGAGGAAGTCATTCCATGGAAACAACTGCTCGCCGTCATCGAACCCTATTATCCCAAAGGCGAACGCGGTCGTCCGCCCATCGGACTGGAGCGGATGTTGCGCGTCTATTTTCTCCAGCAATGGTATAGCCTGGCCGATGAAGCCCTCGAAGACGCGCTCTACGACAGTCAGGCATTGCAACAATTTGCCCGCGTTGATTTGGGTGACGATGGCGTACCTGACGCCACCACACTGTTGAACTTCCGTCGCCTGCTCGAAACGCACGATCTGTGCAAAGGCCTCTTCAGTGCCATCAACGCCGACCTGACCGCGCGCGGGTTGTTGCTGCGCGAAGGGACATTGGTGGACGCCACGTTGATCGCCGCGCCGCCCTCGACCAAGAATCTCAAAAAGGAACGCGACCCCCAGATGCACCAGACCAAGAAGGGCAAACAATGGTATTTCGGGATGAAAGCGCACATCGGCGCGGATCGGGACAGCAAACTGGTTCACACCGTCGTGGTCACTGCGGCGAATGTGGCGGACATCACCAAGACTGCTGAACTCTTGCACGGAGCGGAGAAACAAGTTCATGCCGACGCGGGTTACACCGGCGTGGAGAAGCGAGCCGAGATCGTGGCGTTGGACCGGAAGATAGATTGGCAGATCGCGGGCAAACGCGGTGCGATCAAGGCGATGGCCGAAGGCGCGGAGAAAGAAGCGATCAAAGCCGTGGAGAAAGCCAAGGCGTCGGTGCGGGCGTTTGTGGAACATCCCTTTCACATCGTGAAGAATTTATTTCGGCATCGGAAAGTCAGGTATCGAGGGCTGGCCAAAAACGGGCATCAACTTTACACGCTGTTTGGACTGGCCAACGTGGTGATCGGCAACCGAACCGCGAAGA